>JAZUDS010000096.1:0-36660 GCA_045639805.1 Alloprevotella sp. | reverse complement strand
TAACTTGAACAAAAAAAGCCCGTACTTTTGCACCAGATTCAAAAAACAAGCATCCGCAACATCAAAAAAACATTCAACATTAAATTTTATTTCTCACTTCAACGCTTACACATTATTAATATAAATATAAAACAAAACATTTAAAAAATTCAAGCCTTATGAAAACAAACATTTCCCTCCGCTCCATTGCAGCTCTGCTTCTTATCGCAGTTCCCAGCATGTCCATCGTTTCTTGCACCGATGACGAAGACCTTGCCTCTTTCGAAGCTCCCGAACCCATGGTAACCGTCCCCGCTGAAGAATGGAACATTCTCGGCCCCACAGAGTTCGAAAAAGTCGGCCCTGACGTCGTTACCGCCTCACAGGTGGCCGAAATCAACGAGAAGTACGACATTAATATGCGCAACATTAGCTGCAGCACAAACGGTCGCCGCAAGGTAGTCGGTACCGTCACCGCTTCTGCTGTTGGCACCATGATTGCCAAGACTGCGCTTGACCAGGTAAAGAACTACGCCAAGGCCTACGCCAAGAAAAAAGTCACCGGCTTCGCCAAGAAACTGTTCGGCATCAAGGAAAAGTCCGATCCTACTATGGATAAGCTCAATGAAATCAGCTCACATCTTGGTGAAATTGACAACAAACTTGACGATATGACGAAGATGCTTACCAGCATTGAACACAAGACCGACGATGTATATACCTTCCTCTGCCATGAATCTTATTCAGATTTCAACAACAGGCGTAATAACTTTGCCAGACTCAACAACGACTATATTCGTCAAATCACCTTTGAATTGGAGAAGGAAATCACCGACAGCACCGAAACCGAATCACGCATTGCCAATATTCTCAGCCGCTGGGCAAACACCACCATCAATGGTAACCCCGCCTATGTTGAGGCCGTAAGCTACCCCAAGAGTATGTGCGAATATGTAGTGTCTTACGGTGAAGGCAAAAGCATGAACCTCTGCACCCTCTACGACAAAATCGTTTATGATTCCTTCCCCTGGGAAAACCTCGGCTACGAATCCCGCGAACAGTTCCGCGCACTCCAGTCCATGGAGACCATTCAGGGCCTTGAACTCGCCTATTTGTACTGGAGCACACAGGCTAACATGGCAAATGCAGACGTATACCGTTGCGAATCTAATATGCGCGAGATAGAAAGCGCCATAGAGAGCGTTGCACAGTTCTTCGAAGCCAACGAAATCGTTTACAATAAAACCAAAGCTATCTGCCAGATTAAGGGCAGTCACTTTGAAATGGACCTCAAAGACGGCATCAAGCGTCACCCCGACCTCATCTGGAAGGACGGCAAGCCCTGCAGCATGAAGGACACAGAACTTCCTTTCCTGTCCGGCGTACGCAGCAGTTCCATGAGCGACCAGGAATTGAAGGATGCCAAGTCCCACTGCCTCACCCTGGCCGACGCTGACCACATGAGGACATACTTCAACAACTACTTGGGTAAACAAACAACCCCCAAAGACTGGTTCACCCTTGCAGGCATTGATATGAGCGCATTCTCTGACTGCTCCCACATCGTAACCAGCGACTCATATGCCTCCTTCTACTATCATATAGGGTTGATAAATCCTTTCACGTACAATATTGATGATGACAAAGTTTACTTGCATTTCCGGAATCTCGTTAATATGGATGGCACAACTGAAACCTGGAATTTTGGAATCTACAAGTGGATGGCTACTGACCCCAACGTTAGCATAAAAGTTCGTTATGGTGATGTAGAAAAGAAGAATTCATATAAGACGGATGAAGCCGATGAGGCATGGCACACCATCAAAATCAAAAACAGCACGGGCCTTACATTTGGCTCCGACCTCCTTACTCTCACGCTGAACAGATTAAACTAATAGAGAAGCGATAGTTAGAATATAAATGTTTAAGTTTTCATCTCCCCGTCGGCACCTTGCCGATGGGGAGGCTTGTTTTTTAGCAATCGTTACTTAAAACTGGCTTGCTCCACTTTTATCACGCCGACGCCCTCTTGGCATGTCACCACATAGGCTGCACCTGGCACACGGCCCATGCCGGCTGTGGTGTAGTCGGTGATGCCTTCGTAGGTGTTCTGGCCGAAGTTGTGGGTGTGGCCGCTGAAATGCACGGGATTACGGGTGAGATTCATCAGTTGCGTGTATTTCAGTTTCATGGCGCGGGGTGTGGCATACGCCGTGCCGTTGTAGGGCGGTATGGTGCCGGGCTTGCATTCGCTCAGCCACCAGCGGTCGCAGTCGCTGCCGGCCACCAGCGGATAATGTTGCATCCATACCGAGGGCTCGCCGGCATGGGCTTTCACGTAGGTGGAAAGGCTGTTGATGACATCGTCGGGCGCCCAGTAAGTGGCCTGTTTGAAAAGGCTCGGTATGGTATAAGGCTTCTGGAACCAGAAGGTCTGTCCGCAATAAAACTTTATGCCGCGGAAGGTGACGACGAAGGGGTTGAACTGCTGGGCAGACGACTGGAGGACGTTGTCCCTTATGACGTCAACGGTCACGCCGTGCTTCTTGGCCTCGTTAAGATATTCGGTCACCATGTCCAGGGACTTCACGTTGGCGTTGTGTCCGCCGTTGTTGCCCAGTCCCCATGTCACGCCACGGTCGCCGCCTTCCCAGTAGTCGGGGACAAGGTCGTGGTTTCCGCACATAGTGATGAAGGGTATGCCAGCGTCGAGGAAACCTTTCATAGCATTGCGGAAATTATTGCCGGAGAACTCACTGTCCTGGTCCATATCGCCGAGACAGAACACTATGTCGGGCTTGGCGGCCACCATTTTCTTCACGTAGCCTTGCATATCGCCCACGGCGGTGCCGTCGTAGGAGCCTTGTTCAATGTGAGGGTCGCTGAAGATAATCACCTTGAAGAGTTTACCCTCGTCCTCGGGGGCGGTGAAGGCGAAGGTGTAGGCCTTGCCTTTATAGATGAAGGTTTCCAGTTCGGTGTCGCGGATAAGCGTTGTCGTCGGGTTGGGCTTTACAAGGCTGGGTGACACATTTTTTCCGTCCACCTTCACACCGCTAATGACGCCCTGGAGGCTGGTGCCGGCAGGGAAGGTAACAAGGGTGGAGCCGTCGGTCTGCTTGCTTTGGCTGACGGGCTCGACGGAGTAGGTAAAGTTCATCTGGCTCCAAGCCATAAGCGGCATGAGGCCGGCCAAAAGTATAAGGATACGCTTCATTGTCAAGTTGATAGTTTATGGCGTTGGCTTGATAGTCGGGGGCCTTAATAACAGAAGGTACTTCCGCCCATGAATTCGCGCAGTAGCGACGTGGGGGGCAGCGTGTCCATCGGCAGGGGCTTGATGAGGCGCAGGAGGTTGATAAGGCGGTCGGCCACTTCGCGCTCGGGGGTGTCATTTCTGACGCCTTCCAGGAGCGGCAGGGCCTGTTCGCGCAGGCAAGCCAGTTCGAAGAGCAGCGCCGTGTTGATCATCACGTCGGCCTCCTCCTGATAGGGGAACAGCCATTTCTCCTCGCCTTTCCTCACGGCGGGCCAGCGGCGGATGGTCTCCTCGGCGGAATAGCCGCGGAACTTATAGTCGCGCACGAGGCGGCGCAGCAGGCGGTTGTCGGTGGTGGGGATGTAGTTGTGGTCGTCCAGGAGGATGGATGTCAGCGCCGAAGCGTACACACGATACTTATTTTCCTGCGGTATCTGAGCGGAGAACAGCGGGTTGAGGGCGTGTATGCCTTCAAGGATGAGGATAGTGTCCTCCTCCAGGTGGAGGAACTGTCCGGAGCGCTCCGAGATGCCCGTCTTGAAGTTGTAGTAGGGCAGTTCCACGGTGCCGCCGCTTAGGAGCGTGGTCATCTGCTCGTTGAAGAGGTCTATCTGCATCGCATAGATGCTTTCGTAGTCGTAGTGGCCGTCCTCGTCCAGCGGTGTGTCCACGCGGTTTACGAAGTAGTTGTCGAGGCTGATGGCTACGGGCTTCAGGCCGCAGGCCATGAGTTGTATGCTCAGGCGTTTGGAGAATGTGGTCTTGCCGCTGCTTGACGGTCCGGCGATAAGCACCACCTTGAGTTGCGGGTTCTCGGCCAGGTGGTCGGCTATGCGTCCTATCTGGCGTTCCTGCAGACATTCGGAGACGTTCACCATTTCGTTCGTCCTCTCGTCGCCCTTTGCCACGACGTGGTTGAGTTCACCCACGGTGCTGAGTCCCATGATGTGGGCCCAGCGGTGGTAGTCGCGGAACACGGCCAGCATCTTGGGCTGCGGTGTCATAGGCAGCAGTTCGCCGTCGGGGCCTCGGAAGCGCAGCAGCATGCCGGCGTCGTAGGCTTCCAGGGCGAAGGGGCGCAGTTGGCCGGTGCTCTCTATAAGCGGGCCGTAGAAGGAGTTGGCCGTGTCGCCCAGCGTGTAGTATTCCGTGTAGGCTTCGTCGAGGGAGGCGAGGAGCAGCGCCTTGTTGTGCTGTCCGGCGGCGTCGAACATCTTGATGGCCTTCGGCCGGGGCAGCGTGTGACTGACGAAGGGCATGTCGGCATCCACAATCTCCTGCATGCGCTGGTAGATAGCCTCGGGGTCCCAATTTTTAATGTGGGCAATGTGGCAGTAGAAACCATTGCTGACGTGGGCGTCAATTTGCACGCGGGCGTCGGGATAGAGTTCGCTGACGGCTTTGTAAAGCACGAAGAAAAGGGAACGTATGTAAGAAGTGTGTACAGTGTTTGCCATACTCTATGAATTAGCAGGTGAGCATATTAGGACATCAGGAAATGCCTCCGCGAGGTGCTGCATTTCCAAAAAGAAAACTGCCGAGGCCCACACGCGGTGGCCTCGGCAGCATTTGTTTTTATTTACCCAGCAGTTTGTTGACGCCCTTCTGAACGCCTTCCTGAACCTTCTGGTTGGCCTTATCCACGGCCTTCTGGGTTTCCTGCTGAACCTTTTCGTTCACTTTCTGTTCAGCCTTGTTAACCTCTTCCTGAGCCTTCTGCTTAGCGGCTTCCTTCACCTGCTCGCCCACGTTCTTGGCGTCGGCCTTGGCAGCCTCAACGGCGTTTTCGCCTACCTTTTCAGCATTGGTGGGGAGGGCTTTCACGGTTTCTACGATTTGGCCAATGTTAAGACCTTCAGCAGCCACGGCTTCCACCTTGGCCTTGTTCTCGTTGTACCATTTTTCCAGTTGCAGCTTATAGGCTTCAGCCTGAGAGGCATCACCGGCAGCGATGAGTTCCTGCACCTTGTTTTGCATGGTCTCGGCCACGGTCTGCAGTTGGCTGGCGTCACCGGCTTCAAGAGCCTGAGTGAGGGCTTCGATACCTTCTACTTCCTCTTCGGCCACGGCGGAGGTGTCGGTGAGGGTGGAGTCGCAAGCATTTTCGTTGTTTTCAGTCTTGTTGCCGCAAGAGGCAAACGTCAGGGCGGTAGCGGCGAGGGCTACGAAGAACAGTGTTTTTTTCATGTCTTAAAAATTTTAGGGGTTAAGGGTTTGGTTACAAATTCCGCACAAAGGTACACATTTCTTTTTATTTTGCACGCACGCGAGGAGTTATTTTTCGTCTTTTCTCCTATTTTTGTCGTCCGACGGGGATGTTTTGTCGGTTTTTCGTCGGTAAAGTGCGCCGCGTTGCCTGCCTTTATTTTTCGCCCGAAACTTTATTCGGCGCCCTTTCCACTTCCGTGAAACAGTGCAAAAATTTTGACAACTGAAAAAATCGGGAAAACGGCCGCTGAACGGAATCTTTGTAAGGCGAATGTTGCAAAATCTTTGTCAATTTCGGACTTAAGATTTCCGAAATTCGGTTCATTTTTCACAAAAGGCCCTTTAGCAGCCCCGAAAGCCCTATTCATTCAAACTAAAGCCCTTTCAGTTGAAACTATCCCCCTTTTAATTTCACCGATGTCCCTTTTAGTTTTACCGAAGTCCC
The DNA here is from genome assembly GCA_045639805.1 of Alloprevotella sp. Classification (GTDB taxonomy): domain Bacteria; phylum Bacteroidota; class Bacteroidia; order Bacteroidales; family Bacteroidaceae; genus Alloprevotella. The sequence goes on along the minus strand of JAZUDS010000096.1, from coordinate 30,769 downwards.
TTTTAATTTTTCGTAAAAGGGCTATCGGGAAAATTAAAGGTAGGTGTAGAAATGACGGATTTTACGCATAGCGCGAACGGAAATCACGTTTTTCGCGCGTAAAAGAGGGATTAGGAGAGGCGAAAGGGAAGGCTGACGAGACAAAAATGAGTTAATATGCGCTGTGTCAGCTAATTACTAACCCTCTCAGGAATCGCGTGTAGCCCATCGAAGTTGAGGTTGGTGACTTTCACGCTCGCCACGGAGCGTGAAACACATCGAAAAGTGCAAAAAATAGTGACAAAAAACGCGTGGCGGGAGCGCAAGGCTTGGTGCCTTGCTGTACTGAAGGCCTCTCCCCCCCGCCCTCCCTTGCGAGGGAGGGGGCTTAAAAGAAATTTCGTTCAGAAATTATTTTTTAAGACCACGCGTGTTCAAAAAAGTATCAAAATCCCGTCCAGCACTTGTCCCAGAGGGTGCGGTAGAGGTCGTCCCAGCGCATGATGGTGGCGGCGAAGAAGTCGGCCGTGTAGTCGTTGGGGGAGATGAGGCCCTGGGTGACGAGGTGCTGCTCCTGTTCGGCCTTGCGGAGGAAATAGTCGCGCTGGGGCTCAAGGAGTTTGCGGTATTTCGCCCAACGCACGGTGGCGAGGCGGTTGGCGCGGCGATAGTGCCAGAGGGCTGTGCCTTCGTCGTAGCCGTGTTGGCCGCAAGTGGCGAGAAGGGCGGGGAGTTTCGTCGTACCACTGAAGATGGGGAAGCGCGGGCTCTGCCCGGGGTTGTCGAGGGCTACCCAGGCCACGCCGCCGATGCTGTCGGGCAGGGAGGCGCGACACTGGATGACGGTGCTGTAGGCACACCAGGGGACACTGACGGTGCGGACGTTGCGCAGCGTGCTGTCCCGGAGGACGGCGGCCATGGCGTTGATGTCGTCGGGGCGCATCCAGGGGTTGAAGGCGGAGATGTTCTTGCCGTCGGCAAATTTAGCCTGCTGCTGGGCGAGACTGTCGAGGCGGCAGGAGACGGAGAGGGGTGTGCCCTCATAGTAGGAGGCGAGGAGCTGGCTGACGCGGCGGGGCGAGACGAGGCTGTCGGGGCGCACGGAGAGCGGGAGTTCCTCCACGGTGTCGGAGAGGCAGAGGGAGGGGGCGAGCTGCGAGAGGATAAAATGCTCGCGCGTAGAATAGTTCTTCACTTCGTGGAAGTAATTTTCCCCGGCATAAGCGCGCCAGAAACTGAACTCCGACTTGCCGTCCCACAGGCCCAGACGGCGGGCCACGTCGCGGACGTTGTCGGACGCCATATAGTGGTCGGGGTCGGAAAGGTCGAGGCGCCCGATGCGGCAGACGTTGGCACTGACGGCCACGTGGTCGTCAGGGATGCGCACGGCAGCCCATACGCCGCCCTTCTTCTTGGGGCCTTCGCCGAGCACCTCGAAATACCAGGCCTCGTGGGGGTCGGCGATGGTGAGACACTCGCCGGAGTCGCCGTAGCCGTACTCTTTGATGAGCTGTCCCATGAGGCGTATGGCCTCGCGGGCCGTGGTGCAGCGCTCCATGGCGATGCGCTGGAGTTCCTCTATGCGGAAGAGGCCGTCGGGGTTGCGCAGGGTGTCGCGGCCCGAGAAGGTCGTCTCGCCCATGGCCAGTTGGTGCTCATTGAGGCAGGGGTAGGCCGTGTCGAGATAGCGGAAAGTGTGGCGCGCTTGGGGAATCGTGCCCAGTTCTTTCATTCCGCTGCGGTCGGAGGCCGAGCGCGTGTGCATGCGGCCGTCCCAGATGGAGACGATAGTGTCGCGGGGATAGTCGGCGGCGGGCTGCATCTTCATCCACGTGCGGTACCATGAGTCGCAGGTGTGGGAGGTGATGACGCTGCCGTCAGTCGTGGCCCGCGGACCGGCGAGAATGCTGGTGCAAGCGTCGGTGGCGCGTTTCTCATCGGAGGGAATGTCGGCCAAGACGGCAGTGGCGGAAAAAAGAAAGAGGAGAAGTGCGGGGAAACGGAGGCGCATATTTACGGAAGGGGGATTAATGGGGAGGATTAACTACATTAAGTTGGCGGCCTTCGAGGAAGGCGCGGAGGTTGTCGGCCATCACGCTGAACAGACGGTTGCGGGCGTCGAGGGAAGCCCACGCGATGTGGGGTGTGAGGTAAACGTTGGGGGCGGAAAGGATGGGGTGGTCGGGTGAAGGCGGCTCCTGGGAGAGCACGTCGGCACAATAGCATCCGAGTTGGCCGCTGCGGAGCGCGTCGGCCACGTCTTGGTCGTTGATGAGCCCGCCGCGGGCCGCGTTGATGAGCATCAGGCCGGGGCGGACGGTGGCGAGGAGCGCGGCATTGACGAAGGCTTTATTCTGCACGGTGAGCGGACAGTGGAGAGTGACGACGTCGGCGGTGCGGAACGCCTCCTCCATCGTCACCTTGCGCACGCCCTGAGGCAGAGCCTCCTGTGGCTTGCTGCTCACGGCGAGAATCTCGGCTTCGAGGGGCAGGAGGATTTGCGCCACCTTGCTTCCTATGCTGCCGAAGCCGACAATGGCGATGCGGCGGCCGGTGAGTTCGCGGACAGGGCGGTCCCAGAAACAGAAGTCGGGACTCTGTGCCCACCGCCCCTCGCGGCAGAGGGCGGAATAGTGCTCCACGTGGTTGCAGGCGGCGAGGATGAGGGCCAGGGTGTGCTGCGCCACGATGAGGGTGCTGTAGGCCGGCACGTTACATACCGTGATGCCGTGGCGGCGAGCGGCAGCACCATCCACTACATCGTAGCCCGTGGCGGCGACGAGTATGATCCGCAGGCGCGGCAACTGCTGAAATTCGGCCTCGCCGAGGCGCACTTTGTTGAGCATGACGACGTCGGCGTCTTTAGCGCGCTCTATGACCTCCTCGGGGCGGGTGCGAGGGTAGGTGGTCAGCGTGCCGAACGCCTCAATGGGCGCAAAGGACATATCGCCCGGGTTCAGCCCGTGGCTGTCGAGGAAAACGATGTTCATATTTATACGAAAAGTGTGGCGGCACCCATCAAGGCGGCGTCGGAAAGGAGGGCGCAGGGCTTGATGTCGGCCTTGAGGCCCACGGAAGCGTAAGTCTTGTCCATTTCCGGCTGGAAGAGGTGGAGGCTGCGGGCGATGTTGCCGCCGAGAAGGACGGTTGTGGCGCCGAAGTTCTGGATGAGGCGGGCGGTGAACTGTGCCAGTTCGCGGCCAAAGGCATGCCATGTGTCTTGAGCGGCAGGATCGGTGGCGTAGCGGTCGGCCACGTCCTTGGCACCCTCGAGAAGTTCGCCGGTGAGGGTCTGGTAGCGGGCCAGGATGCCGCGGGTGGAGAACCAATCGTCGGCTATGCTGCCGGCCCAGGGAAGATTCCACACTTCACCGCCGGGAGGCACCGTCTCGCCGTCCTCTACGATTTTGCCACCGCTGACAAATCCTGAGCCAAAGCCCGTGCCGATGGCCAGCACGACGACTTTTTCCACGCCGCGGGCAGCACCGAAATGGCACTCGCCGAGAGCGAAGGCGCTGGCGTCGTTGACGAAGCGGAACTCCAGGTTCTCGCCGCCGGCGATGCGGCTGCGGAGTTCGTCGGCTACGTTTAAACCCTTGATGTGGGGGAGTTTGTGGTCCATCTGGGAGATGCCGTGGACGTAATCGAAGGGACCGGGGAAGTCCATGCCGATGCGGGTGACAGGCTCGGGGGCCTGGCGGAGGCACTGGGCGATGTTGTCGGCCCATGCGGCGAAGAGTTCGTCGGCAGGGGAGGTGTGGGGGATGTCAGTCTGGATGCGCTGGCCGATAATCTGGCCGGCGGCGAGGTCGATGACGGCGCTGCACACGTGGCTACCGCCTACGTCAACGCCAATGGCAAGGTTTCTCATGTTTTCTTTATTTTAGGTTTGTTTAATGGTCGAGGGTGATGAGGGATATCTGGGGCCATGCGCCGAGGCGGAAGGGTACGTTGCCGCCAGTGCCGGTGCAGACGAAGAGATGGCGGGAGCCTTCTTGGTAATGTCCGCCCCACTCCTTGAAGAAGAGGCGTGAGGGCGATAGGCCGAGGATTGAGAGCTGCATGGCGTGGGTGTGGCCGGAGAGAGTCAGGTCTATGGTGGAGGGATGGCCGATGACTTCGCGCCGCCAGTGGGAGGGGTCGTGGGAGAGGAGGATCTTGAAGGCTTCAGTCGGCACTCCTGCCAGCGCTTTGCCGAGGTCGCCGCGCGAAGGGAAGGGTGGCTTGCTGATGTTCTCCACGCCGATGATGTAGAGGAGGGCGGCGGGCGCGTCTTGGGCGGTTGAGGCGCCATTCACGGCGCCGGGATTGGCGCTTGGGGGATTTATGGGGCGGGAGATGGCGAGGCTCTCGTTGCGGAGGAGATGCCAGCCCATTTCCTTCTCGATGCGGCACACGGCTTCGGTGTTGGCGCGGGAGGCGGCGGGACTGTGGTCGGGGGCATAGAGACAGTAGTCGTGGTTGCCGAGGATGGCTACCACGCCGTCGGGGGCCGAGAGGCGCGAGAGGATATCCTGGAACGGCTTAATCTCATCGGGGCTGAAATTCACGAGGTCGCCGGTGAAGACTATGAGGTCGGGGTGCAGCGCATTGACGCTCTCAACGATGCGGCGCACATGGGCGGTGTCGTTCTTGAAGGTCCCAATGTGCAGGTCGCTGATCTGTGCGATGCGGTAGCCCTTGAAGGCGGCGGGCAGGCGGTCAGCACAAGAGATGGTGACCTCTTTTGTGACGAGGTGCTTCCATCCGAAAGCGTAGCCGTACACCATGGCGGCGGCGAGGAGCAGGGCGATGATGAGGCCCACCTTCGGCAGCCGCAGGAGGGCGAGCAATGAGAACGCCACCTTGGGCAGGGCGAAGCAGAGCAGCACGAAGATGATGAGTTCCAGCACGAATATGCTCCGCGTGCCCAACAGGCTCACGGCGATGGCCACCGCCACGCTCAATGTCGGCAGCCAGTGCAGCAATTGCCCGTACCACGCACAGTGGCCGCGGAGAAAGGCGTGCCAGATGTAGAAGTCGGGCACGACAAGCAGCACACATATTATAATTAGGCCGAGAAACATAATATAAAGCCTCTCCCCGTCAAAGCTTCCTTCGGAACTTTGCCATCCCTCCCCGGTGTGGGAGGGGGAAGATACCCTTGCTTTTTTAGAAAGACCTTTGCTTTTTTAGAAAGTGTCCTTGCTTTTTATATTAAATATATAATAATGTATAATAATTCTTGAGAGGTATTATTCCCCTCCCACACCGGGGAGGGGTGGCGCGGCACCGCAGGTGGCCGCGGCGGGGAGAGGCTCCCCTTGCAACGTTGCGGAGCTGCCGTCCGTTATCCTCACCTTCACGAAGTCGCCGGGGTGGAAACTGACGGTGCTGCCGTCCTCACGGGTGACGCTGCGGGGGATGATAACCACCCTGTTCTGCTCCGTGCGTCCGAAGAGCTGTTCGGCAGAACGCTTGCTGCGGCCCTCCACGAGGATTTCGTATTCACGGCCTATGCAGCGGCGGTTGCTTTCCAGCGACAGGCGGTTCTGAAGGGCGATGAGCTCCTCCAGACGTCGCACTTTCTCGTCCTCGGCGATGTCGTCGGGGAAATGCTTCGAGGCGTAGGTGCCGGGGCGCTCGGAGTATTTGAACATAAAGGCGGAGTCGTACTGGCATTCCTCCATCAAGGTGAGGCTCTGCCGGTGGTCGTCAAGCGTTTCTCCGCTGTAGCCCACGAAGATGTCCGTGCTCAATCCGCAGTCGGGCACGAGGCGGCGGATGGCGGCCACACGCTCCAGATACCACTCGCGGGTGTATTTCCTGTTCATGCGTTTCAGCACGTCGTTGCTGCCGCTCTGCACGGGCAGATGGATATGGCGGCACACGTTGGGCTCCTCGGCAATGACGCGCAGCGTCTCGTCGCTCATGTCCTTCGGATGCGAGGTGGTGAATCGCACCCTCATGCCCACGGCTTCCCGTGCCACGAGGCGCAGGAGGGCGGGGAAGTCGGTGCCGTCGGGTGTGCGGTAGCTGTTGACGTTCTGCCCGAGGAGCGTCACCTCCTTATAGCCGCGCTCACGCAGGTCGCGCACCTCCTGAAGGATACTCTCCACGTCGCGGGAGCGTTCCCGTCCGCGGGTGTAGGGCACTATGCAGTAGTGGCAGAAATTGTTGCAGCCGCGCATGATGCTTACGAATCCCGCGAGGCGGTTGCCGTGTATGCGCGTCGGCACCACGCCGGCGTAGGTCTCCGTCTGCGAGAGCGCCACGTCCATGGCCTTATGGCCCATCTCAGCCTCTGCGATGAGGCGGGGCAGCGCCATGTAGGCGTCAGGTCCGGCCACGATGTCGCAGCCGTATTCGTCCAGCAACTTCTGCTGCACGCGTTCGGCCATACAGCCTATCACGCCGATAATCAGTCCCTTCGGTCCTTCTGCGGCTTTCTGGCGCTTGCGGCGCTCAGCGCAGAGGGCTTCAAGGCGATGCAGGATTTTCTGCTCGGCATTGTCGCGCACGGAGCAGGTGTTGAGGAAAATGGCGTCGGCCTCTTCCAGCGACTGCACGGGTTCATAGTCCGCCATGCGCATCACTGAGGCCACCACTTCTGAGTCGGCCACATTCATCTGGCAGCCGTAGGTTTCGATATAAAGGTGTTTCATTTCGCTGCAAAGTTACAAATAAACTCTCAAAATGCAAAATTTGTGACTAAAATAGCTCTAATAGCCCTTAGAATAGAAAAAATAGTCCTAACTTTGCACCCATGAAACTCGTTATTGACGACAAAATCCCCTACATCCGGCCCTACGTCGCTCCCCTCGGCACCTGCCTCTTCCTTCCCGGCAAGGACATCACCGCCGAGGCCGTCCGCGATGCCGACGTCCTCATCGTCCGCACCCGAACGCGGGTGGATGCTGACCTCCTCCGCGATTCCCGCGTGCGCCTCGTGCTCACCGCCACCATAGGCTACGACCACCTCGACACGGCCTACCTCCAGCGCGCCGGCATCGCGTGGCGCAACTGCCCGGGATGCAATGCCCGCAGCGTGGCGCAGTATGTGGGCAGCGTCCTCCCGCCCTGTCGCCCCGGTCTGTCCCTCGGCCTCGTCGGCTGCGGGCATGTAGGCACGGAGGTCAAGGCCCTGGCCGAACGGCTCGGCTGGCGCGTCCTCGTCAGCGACCCTCCCCTCGGCCTACACGCCGACCTCACCGCCTGCGACGTCATTACCTATCACGTGCCGCTGACCCACGACGGTCCCTGTCCCACTTACCACATGGCCTCCGCCGATTTCTTCCGCCGCCTCACCCACAGGCCGATGATTATCAACGCCTCGCGCGGGGGCGTAGTGGATGAAGCCGCCCTCTTGCAAGCCCTGGACGACGGCCTCGTAGGCTCCTGCGTCATCGACTGCTGGGAGGGCGAGCCCCACGTCAACCCCGCGCTCCTCCATCGCGCCCTCGTTGCCACGCCCCATATAGCCGGCTATTCCGCCAACGGCAAGGCCACCGCCACATGGATGACGCTACGACAGCTCGTTGACTTTTACGCCACTACCCCCTCTGCCCCGTTGGGGCACCTCCCCCTTTATGGGGAGGCCGTGCGGATGGAAGGCGCTCCCAAACCCTTTCTTGCCGACTTCAATGCCCTGCGCGCTGCCCTTCCTCCTACGCCGCTCGCCCTTCTCACCGAGGCCCTCGGCGGCACGCTCCCCGCGCTGCCGCCCTATGACGCCCGCACCGACAGCGACCGCCTCAAGGCCGCGCCCGAGGAGTTTGAGCGACAGCGCGGGAACTATCCGTTGAGGTTGGAAGAGGCCTAATCCTAACTTTCCCCTAAGAATACCATCGCCAATATTTTCCGTGAAACAGTGAAAATATTTTGACAACTGAAAAAATCGGGAAAACGGTTGCTGAATGGCATATTTGTAAGGCGAATGTTGCAAAAAAATGCCGAATTTGGACTTGATTTTTCCGAAATTCGGCTTATTTTTTACGAAAGGCCCTTTAGCAGGTCCGAAAGCCCTTTCAGTTGAAACTATCCTCCTTTTAATTTCACCGATGTCCCTTTTAGTTTCACCGAAGTCCCTTTTAATTTTTCGTAAAAGGGCTATCGGGAAAACGGAATGAGGGTGTAGAAACGACGGATTTTACGTTTTGTGTGAACGGAAATCACGCTTTTTCGCGCGTAAAAGGGGGATTAGGCGGGGTGAAAGGGAAGGCGAACGGAGCGAAAACGAGTTAATACGCACTGTGTCAGATAATTACTAACCCTCTCCAGAATCGCGTGTAGCCCATCGAAGTTGAGGTTGGTGACTTTCACGCTCGCCACGGAGCGTGAAACACATCGAAAAGTGCAAAAAATAGTGACAAAAAACGCGTGATGGGAGCGCAAGGCTTGATGCCTTGCTGAACTGAAGTACCCCCTCTAACCCTCCCTTTATGGGGAGAACCGAAAGTGATTAAAAGAAATTATTTCAGAAATATTGGTGTCCGGGGAAAAAGAACGTAATCTTTCGTATTGCTAATTCAGGAGGTACGGAAGGTTGTAAAGAGGGGGGGCTTACCTTTAATAAGCGACGGCAGAGCCCCGCTCAAAGAGCGGCCTCTCCCCCCTGGGGGGGAGGTGGAGGGGGGCCGGGCGACAGATTGGAGGATAGGGCGCGAGCCCTATCTTTTGTGTATGACCCTTTATGGGAGCGCTGTAAGTGCGACATAATTAACACTTTACTTGAATTGTGTCGCACTTACATCGCTCCCAGAACAAATGGCAACGAGTGCGGTAGGGCTTGCGCCCCACCCTCCGTTATGACGTCCTTTCAGGACTTTCAACTTTCCCCGGACAGCAATAATTCAAAATTATTTTTTTATAGGTCAAGAATAAGAAAAAGTAAATCCGTCGCTGGGCGTCCTCAGCGGCGGATTGTGTATGGGGGCGAGGCCTTTAGTCTTTCACGAACGAGAAGGTCGTAGCGTCGAAGAGGCCTTTGTCGGTGAGCTTCAGTTGCGGGATGACGGGGAGAGCCATGAAGCCGAGGGTGATGAAGGGTGAACGCAGGGGGCATCCGGCACGGCGGACGGTGGCCTCGAGGGCGGTGCTGCGCTCGGCGATGACCTCGGCACTGAGGGGCGAGATGATACCTCCGATGGGGAGGGGAAGGGTGGCGAGCGCGGTGCCGTCGGTGACGGCTACACCGCCCTTCATGGCAATGACGCTGTTGATGACCTCGGCGATGAGGGCGTCGGAGGTGCCGATGGCCACGATGTTGTGGCAGTCGTGGGCCACGGTTTGGGCGATGGCGCCTTCCTGGAGTTGGAAGCCGCGAATCCAGCCCACGGTGGGACGGGCGCCGGGGGTGTAGCGGTTATAGACGACGAGTTTCTGGACGCCGGGGGATATATTTGTTTTTTCGTGTCCCGTAAGCAGACTGCCGTCACCGGCTACTATTACGTGCTGATCGCCCTCGGCAGGCGCGGCAATATCTTCGGGGGTGACAGGAGCGGCTTCCATCCGCACGGCCTCCCCATAAAGGGGGAGGTGCCCCATAGGGGCGGAGGGGGTAGTGCCTTGGATTAGCGTCTCCAGTACGCGGAAGTCGGGGGTGAGGTCGGAGATAGCGATGAGGTCGGCAGGGTCGCCTACCTGAAGGAGGCCGACGGGCATGTTGTAGTGGCGCACGGGATTGACGCAGGCGGCCTGGAGGATGTCCATGATGTCGTGGCCGTCGGCAAGGGCGCGGCGCACGATGCGGTCGATGTGGCCGCGGAGGAAGTCGGTGGGGTGGGAGTCATCGGTGCAGAACATCACGTGGGCGGGGTCCTCGGAGATGAGGGCGGCGAGTGCGGCATAGTCCTTGGCGGCGGAGCCTTCGCGGATAAGGACGTACTGTCCGGCGGCGATGGCAGCGCGGCCCTCTTCAAGGGTGGTGCATTCGTGGTCGGTGGTAATGCCGGCGGCGGCATAGCGGCGGCGGTCGTCGCCGAGGAGACCGGGGGCATGGCCGTCAACAGGCTTGCCGGCGTCGAGGGTAGCCTGGATTTTGGCGAGCACTTCGGGGTCGGAGAAGAGAACGCCGGGGAAGTTCATCATCTCGCCGAGGAAACCGATGTCGGGGCGCTTCATGAGGGCGGCGATGTCGGCGGAGGTGAGCGTGGCGCCGCTTGTCTCGATGTCGGCACTGCAGGAGGGCACGCAGGAGGGCGCACCGAAGAGAAAATGGAAGGGAGCGCCGGCAGCGCTCTGGAGCATAATTTCTATGCCAGGGATGCCGAGGACGTTGGCAATCTCGTGGGGGTCGCACACGGCACCGACAGAGCCGTGGCGCACGGCAACGCGGGCGAACTCGGCGGGGAGCATCATGGAGCTCTCCACGTGGACGTGGGCGTCGATGAAGCCGGGGAGCCAGTAGGGGGCGTCGGCAGGGACGTCGGACAGGGGATTGATGGCGGCGATGCGGCTGTCGGCAATATGGATCTCGCCGTCGCTGACGGTGCGGCGGACGGGATCGAGGATATGGCCGCGAAGGATGAGGCGGCCGCTCCCTGTTTCTTTCTGGGAGGAGGAATATTCTTTGTAAATCATAGGGATAGGAGAATTAGATGGGGGGAGACATTCCCGCCGCTTACGCGACGGGCACGGGGGCTGGGGGGAAGATTACTCGTCGGCGGAGAAGAGGGGATCCCAGGCAGGGAGGACGGTGGGCTTCTGCTCGCAGAGTTTGAGGATTTCTGGGGAGAGGTACTTGCGGTCCACGACGAGGCGGAAGAGGTACTCGTTGAACCACTCGTCGGTCATGATAAGGTTGCCCTTGTGGCCGGAAGAAGCGCCCCAGGAGTTCTCTACCATCCACTTGGTGGGGGTGCCGTCGGCGGTGAGGTCAACAGCCTTGAGAGTCATGGCGTGGGAGGAGGCGGAGGCGTAGGTGCGGATGCGGTCGGCCTTGTCCATGGGGAAGTCGGTCTGGAAAAGGCTCTCGTAGTCGAAGTTCTTGAGGGAGAGGATGCCGGTGTTGCGGTCGAGGTGCTTGCCTACGTCGCAGCTCATGTACATCATCGTGGTGTCCTTGATGGACTTGATGGCGGCGTCCTTGATAACTTCGATGGGAACGTTGAGGTATGTCCACTGCTGGCCGTCGTAGGAGTGGCGGTCGAGGTCAATGGTGTAGGTCTTGTTGTAGGGGCGCGAGGGGTCGTTCATCAGCATAACGTAGGTGCCCACGAGGTCGATGCCGATAAACTCCTTATAGAAGGACTGGGGCGTGTAGGTCTTCGTCTCCATGGGGCGTCCCTTGTCGTCGCGGCGCGTCCACTGGAACTCCGTGGGAGGCTCACCGAGGGAGATGGAGAGGATGCGATAGATGGTGGCGAGCTGCTTCTCCTTGAGAGCCTGACGGTCCTTGGCCTTGGCGCGGCGCAGGGCGAGGCCGTACTCGCGGAGCTTGAGGGCGAGGATGGAGGAGAGCTTGGAAGTGTTGTTGGCGTTGTAGCTCTCGGGCATCACCTCGGCGGGTACGAGGCCGTACTTCGTGACGACGTCCTGCACGCCGCAGAAGGTGCCGCCGTCGGAAATGGGGTGCTGGAAGAGCCAGTCAACGGTCTTGTCGTCCATGGGCAGGGAGGCCTTGTCGATGATGCTCTGGAGGAAGAGGTTGGCCTTCTCCAACTGGTCGTAGAACCAGCAATAAGACTGTGAGAACTGGAATTCGCCGAGCTTCTGCTCGCGAATCATTTGGGAGCGCATCACATTGAGGCCGGTGAAGAGCCAGCAGCGGCCGGAGGACTTCTGGTCGGTGATACCCTTGGAGGGCACCTCGTCGGAGAACCAGGTGTCGAGGCGCTCGGGATTGTTGGGGTTGGTGGCCAGCGCGTTGATACCGTTGGCGGCAAGGGCGTTGCGCAGGGCAGGAGCACTCTTATCGGCAGCCTGCTGGGCACGGAGGCGGGAGAGAAGTTCGGGGGAAATGCCCTGGGCCTGCACGAAAGTGGGGGCGATGAGGAGGGCGAGGAGGGAAAGGAGGAGTTTTTTCATGTGTGTATATATAAATAATGTGTATAGGCGAGGTAGAAAAGAGCGCAGGCGTGGCAGGGGCTACTGCTTCATCATCTTGCAAGAATGCTCCTGGCCGTTTACTGACCAGCGGAGGAGATAGATGCCGCGAGGCAGGGAATCGATATACAGCGGAGTGAGGTCAGAATGTTGGAGGACGACTTTGCCGCTGAGGTCGCACACCTGTAGCCAGCCGCTGAGGTGTCCGGCATCGGCCTCCGCGCAAAGTAGGGCTATGCGTTGAAGTTCGGGCGAGTAACTGATGCGATAGTCGGGGGAGATGGTGTTGATGCCGTCGGGCTCGGGGTCAGGCTCTATCTCGGGGTCGGGGTCCACGTCGGGGAGCGTGTATTCCTCGATGAGGAAGGTGCCGTGGTCGGTGAGGTAGTTCTTGTCGCGGAAGGCGGCAGAGCCCGGCAGGAGATTGTCAAAGCCTATGTATGTCTTGCCGTCGGCCAGACGGATGGCATAGCCTTCCTCCACCTTCTCCACCACCCACTTGCCGGGAGCGTAGGCCGACATATTCCAGGAGTTGGCGTGGATGCCGACATACAGGCCGCTCTCGCTGGCGATGGCATAGGTGTGAGGCGTGTCGGCCTCGCGAACGAAATAGAAAGGTTCGGGCTTTTCGCCGAGTATGGTGCCCTTGACCTCGTCCTCTACGAGGTTGAGATAGAGGCCGCAGTCCTTCTGCTGAATATGGTAGGGCTGACCTTGCGTGAAGTCGGCGTATTCTTTACCGTCGTCGGGTTCTGGGTCTGGCTCTGGGTCGGGAGTGGGGTCCGGCTCCGGGTCGGGCGTAGGCTCTATGCCGGGGATTTCCTCTGCCAGTTCAAAGCGCCACTGGCGCGTGGTCTTGGAGGCGTTCTGCTCGTTGTTGGTCCAACTGATAATCTTGTTGCCCTCGGCCGAACCGCCGCCGGAGTTGTTCCAGGCGTTTCCCGTCTGCATATTGACTATGCTCCAGTTGCTGGCGGTGCGCACAGCACGCCATTGCTGGCGCAGGTTGCCGGGTTCAAGATAAGTGACGGCGAGTTGGTCGCCCGTGTTGTAGTTGCTGCCGTTGGGTGTGGCGGGGTCGGTGATGGCCAATTGGCTGTCGGCCAGGAGCATCTGGAAGGTGCCGAGCGTGTCGGTGAGAACGAGTTGCCAGTTCTGTGTGGCGTGGCGCTCGTCGGAGAGGGAATAGGTGCAGACGCCGGCCTCGTTGACATCCGCGGCGTGGTTGTTGCCGACGTTGTAGATATGATAGTAATGCGTCTGGTCCGGGATAAAGTATTCACCCTCGTCGGGCATCGGGTCAGGCGTAGGGTCAGGTGTCGGGTCGGGTATCGGCGGGGGCGTAGTGCCGCCGTCAGCGGGCACTTCCTTGTCATACACTCCGTCGAGATAGGCTGCGTGGGCTGCGAGGAAACGCTTCATATAGTCGATGCCCTCCTGATAGGAGTTGTAGAGCGTTATCTCGTTATAGACGTGCTGATTGATGGGGTAGATGCCGAAGTTGAGGGCCTGCGTCTGGTTGACCACCTGCGCCAGGCTGTCAACCACGGCCAGCGTGTTGTCCACGATACCGGCCTCGCGGGCTTCACGCCACATCCGGGCAGTGAGGCGCTTGAACCACACGTCGCTCCACAGCCGCTGTACCCAAGGCTGCACCACATCGCCGCCGAAACCGCTGCTGACCATAAGTTTCTGTGTGACGTCGCCCTTGCGGTTGCAGTTGTTGAAGGCGATGTCGTAGTCCCACATCGGTCCCCAGTAGAGATGGTCGTCCTGCTGCTCTTTGTAGAGGTAAACGCTCCAATAGCCGTCGGGGTTGGCAGAATACTCCGTGGCGAGGAACCACGAGGCCAGCGTGAGGGAATCCACGAGCTTGCGGTATCCTATCAAGGGGTCGGCGTACGTCGATGAGAAGAGTTTGGCCTCGAAATTATCCACGAAACGGTGGAGATAGTCTTTCTGTTCCTGCGTGATAACCTCGGCATCAGGCGACTTGACGGCCAAGGGCACACCGCGCGAGGAACGCCACGAGCCCTTCTCGCCCGGGGCGAAGCCGTCGGCCTCGAAGAGATAGCCGCCCGTAATGTCGGCATCGGGGAGGAGCACCTCGTCCTGCTCGGTGATGTCAACGCGATGCTTGCGGATGTCCACGAAGTCCGTAATCTGGTAAGAGCCGATGTATTTCCCGTTGAGCACGACGTCCACAAAGCGAGCGCCGGGCGTGAAGGGCTGGCCGAGCGCCGTACCGATGGCGGATGCCACGGCGTTGCGCAGGAGAGTCTTGTCGGCGTGGTTGGCCATAAGCACCCAGTTCTTGGCCTTGGCCCTGTCGGGGCCGAGGAGGCGCACCTTCTCGTTGAACTTGAGGCGATAGGGTTTCTTCGCCAGTCCCCAGGTGGAGTTGCCGCGGCCGCGAATCTGGAGGGAGTCGTACATTGTTACTTGCCCGTCCATCACTTCCCACATTCGGGCATAGCGGAACGTACTCTTGCTGTTTACTGCCGCTTCATCCTGCGTATTTATATATAGCGTAGCCACGTCGCTGAGTTGTATCAGCGAAGCGGGTTCCTTCACGTTCAGCTCCTTAGCGCCGAGGCTGAGGGAAACGAAGAAGGCGAGGAGTAGTCCCCCTCTTATCCCCTCGAGGGGGGAAGTGAAGAAGGAAAGGAACTTTTTCATGTGTATATATAAATAATGTGTGCGCTAACTCTCAATTATTCCGAGTACCACTCCTTGCATGCCTCCACGCCACGCTTCAGCGGCCATTCGGGTTGGAAGCCGAGGTCGCGCTGGGCAGGCGTAATGTCGCAGCGCCAGGAACGTTGGGAGAGGATGTTGTACTTATCCATATTGAGGGTGGGACTGATGCCGAGGCGGCACACGAGGTGCAGGAGCCAGAGCGGCGCCTTGATATGCAGCACGCAGCGGGTGCCCAGCGTCTGCTGGATGAGGTCGGAGAAGGCCCGCGAACTGTAGTCGCAGCCGTCGGAGAGGATGTAGGCGTGGCCGCGTTCACCGCGGGTGAGAGCCTTGAAGGCGGCCTGCACCACGTCGTCCACGTAGATGAACGTGATGATTTGCTTCTTGTAGCCGGCGGCGAAGTCCACGTGCTTGCGTATGCTGTCCGCCATAATCTTGTAATCCATCTCGCGGGGGCCATACACGCCGGTGGGGCGCAGCACGACGTAGTCGAGGTCGGCCATCTCGGCCAGTCCGTGCTCGGCCTCCAACTTCGACTTGCCGTAGGCCGTATTGGGACGTGCCTCTTCGTCATCGCGGATGGGAGCGTAGTCGTCCTCATGCAGGGCACCCATGATGCTGAGGCTGCTGACGAACACGAAGCGGCCGCCGAGGGCCTTCTCCGCGAGGAGCGTGCGGGCCAGGCGGAGGGTGCCGTCGCGGTTGATGCGGAAGAAGTCGTCGGGGTTCTTCACCTTCGTAGCGCCGGCCGCGTGAATCACGTGGTCCCATGCGCCGTGCTCCTTCACGTGCTCGGCAATCTGCTGCTGCAGGGCCTCGTCGGAGCCGAGGTTGAGTTCAATGAAATTGATGCGCGGGTCGGTGAGCCAGCGCTTACTGCTGGTGGCGCGCATGGCGGCCCACACTTCGTGGCCCTGGCGGAGGCCTTCCTCCACCATGTGGCTGCCGATGAAGCCCGAGGCTCCGGTGATAAGTATCTTCATAGGCGACCCCCCATCCCCCTTAAAGGGGGCTATTGGGGTTTGTTTAATAATTATTGTGCAACTTAATTATTTTATCTTCGCACTCTCGGGGTTTCTCAATCCTCGGGCACCGGCGAGATAGGCCTTGGCGGTGCCGAAGTTGAGGTTCATGTCGAGGCGCACGGGCAGATGGTTCTTGTCGTCGGTGATATAGAACTTGATGATTTCCTTTTCCTTGCCGTTCTTCTGTTTTTCCATGAACGAGAAGACGAGGCAGCGGTACTTCACGTCGGAACCCTCTACCTGGAAAGTCTCTTTCTTGCGGTAAACGATGCTCTGCTGTTTGCACTTCCTGCCCTCGGCCATCATAAAGGGCACTCTGTGGCCGGGCTTCCAACTTTCAGGTGTGAAGGAGCGGGCGCGCAGCAGCATGCTCACCATGTCATAGGCACACTGCGTACTGTTGTACGTGTAGTTCTCCCACGGCAGGAAGTTGCGCGAGTAGGCCTGTTTCAGGTGGCACTTGCCTCCCGAATAGGAGTAGTCCACCGTCTCGCGGTAGTAGTTCTTTCCCTCGTGGGCATGCTTCGTGTAGCGCCAGGGTACGAGGTCTTTCCCCACGTAGGCCGTCAAGGTGTCGCGCAGCATGAAGAGGTGGTCGGCCCGACTGTTGCCGCGCGTGATGAGATAGGCGCGGTAGCCGGGTCTGCCCTTGTATGTCGTCTCCGTAATGTTCATCGACGCCGTGCCAACCTTCACCCACACGAACTTCCAGTTGAAGTAAAGATTATACGACAAGGTCTCGCCGCTCTTGAAGGCGGTGTTGACCGAGCCACATTGCGCCCACGCCATGTTGCAGCATAGCAAGATGCCGGCGGCCAGAGCTATTATTCCTTTTTTTATTCCTTGCATGTTGATTTAGGACCCGTGTCAGTTTTGTTTCTTCTTTTCTTCCAGGCGTCTGATGTTTTTCTCGTGGCCTGTGAGGTTACCTCCTTTTTTGTCTTCCTTCTGTTTTACCATGGAGCCGGGCTTCTGCTGCGTCAGGGGCAGGGCGTGTAGCGTCCATGTCTGGTCGAAGTCGAAGTTGGCCTTCACCTCCAGTTTCACGGGCGAGTAGTACACCTCCTCGGCCATCGTTCCGCTGTCGTAGTGGCCCGATGTCCAGCGCCCGTCGCCGTTGCGGTCGAAGAAGCAGCGGTAGTAATACGTGCCGGGCGTCACATAGTAGAATTCCGCCCTGTTGCCGCTCACCAGAGACTCTCTTCGCGCCACTTTTCCGCTGTTGTCCAGCAGTTCCACTATGGCACACGGCTCCGCGTCTGTCAGGGTGATAAACACCGTGCCGAACTGCTCCGTCGTGCTCACCTTAAAAGTCATTTTCTCCGTGCGGTTGTGGTGTCCCAGCATTCCCTGTGCGGCGGCGGAGTCGAGGCACAGCGTGTATTGCTGGTCGGGGCGCCATTCGGCCCGCAGGTCATACGAGCGCAACCGTCCCGCCGCGGGCGTGAGTTCGTAGGGTGCCTCCGTCTGAGCCGAGTCGGGGCCCAGCAGCAGGTGCATCTGGCTGCGTTGCAGGCTGTCCAGCGGTTCGGAGAAGGTGAGGCGGATGATATCCATGGGGGTTATGGTGGAGGGCGCCTTATTTTCCATCCGCAGGAAGGTGAGGGGCGGTTCCTCCTCGGAGTAGTCGCCGCGCTTGTGGCGGCGTTCCAGTCCTTTGAGCCACTTTTCGTGCTCCTGGGCCTGCTGTTTGAGGCGGCGCTCCAGCCCTACGCGCGGCAGCATCTCCAGCGTGTCGGTCGTCAGGGTGCGAATGCCCGTGGAGTCGTCGCTCTCGTCATAGGTGAGGAGCAGGCGCAGGGTGTCGGTGTTCACCACGGCGGTATCGCCTATCCAGTAGGTCAGCGTGTCGTACCCCTCGTTGTGTTCCAGGCGCAGCGATGAGGCATCGAAGTTGAGGGGCGTGAGGCGCGGCGCGCTGTCGGAGGGCGCAGTGAAGAAGAAGTTGAGGCGGTCGGGGTTTTCGCGGTTCTCCTTCAGTTTATGGCGCGGCTGTCCGCTCTCGGTGAAGGCCAGCAACACGAGGTCGTCGGGCACGTAGTGGGTGTAGTGCACCGTGCGGATACTGTCCCAACGCACCGTGTCGCGCCAGCACGTGTCCTGCCGCACGTCGGGGAACGACGAGGGCTTCACCGCGTCCTTCAGCCACCCTATGCGCTCGTTTTTCATGCTGAACTTAAAGTCCTGATCCTTATCCTCGAGGGCCACCACGCGGTATTCGCCCGCGGCCACGCCCTTGATGCTGAAATGTCCGTTGCCGTCGGTGCGGCCCACGCGCTTCATGGGCTGCGTGCGGAAGAGCGAGTCGGGGCCGTCGGCAGGGTAGAGCCCCACGAGCACGCCTTTCAGCGGCTCAAGGTCCTCGGCGCTCAGCACGTGGCCGCTCACCTCCATCGTGTCCGTCACTTCGCCCGTGGAGAAGATATAGGTGTAGTGGCCCATCGGGTTGCCCTCCGTCGCATCGGTGATGGCGTCGGAGAAGTCGATGGTGTAGGTCGTGGCGGGCTGGAGCGTGTCGAGCAGTTGCACCGTCACGGTTTTCCCCACCACGTTTATTTCGGGCTGCTCCATCTGCGGCGGACTCACCACCACCTTCTCCTGCGCATTGTCCAACTTCACGGCCTCGGAGAAGCGTATGCTGATTTTCGTGCCGCGCTTTCCAGCCTTTCCGGCTTGCTGCGGCAGCGTCATACTCATCACGCGCGGCGGTGTCTCGTCGTAGGGGCCGCCGTCGGGCCCGCTGCCGGGATTGGCGCAGCCTATGGCAAAGAGGCCCCAGAGGCACAGCATGATGCCGCCCAGCGTCTTAAACGTATTGAGAAGAGAGTTCTGTTTGTTCATTTACAGCAGTACGGTAAAGAGGAGAAGGCTCCGTTTGTTTTTAACAATTGTTGAAAACGTTTTTAACAACTGTTGAAATTGATTTTAACAACTGTTGAAATACATTTTAACAATTGTTGAAATGAAACTAAAAGGGGACTTTTAAGAAATAGAGGCCAAAATGTCTTCAATAATCTTCCGCTCGTTGCTCAAGCGCGGCACTTTGTGCTGGCCGCCCAGTTTGCCGTGGGCCTTGAGCCAGGCGTCGAAGGTGCCGGAGGGTGCGGCAATGACTTCAAGGTGCTGGAGGGTGATGTCGTGATAGCGCTTGGCGTCGTAGTCGGAGTTGATGCGGCGGAGGGCTTCGTCGAGTCGTCCGGCAAAGGCGGCCGTCTGCTCTTCCGTTACTTCTCCGCCCGTAAATTCTACGAGCCATTGGTGGCGGCATTTGCCCTCGGCGTTCATGAAGACGGGGGCCGCCGTGTAGTCCTTCACCTGCAGGCCCGTGGCCTGGCAGGCTTCCATGAGGCCCTGCTCGGCGTTGTCCACCATGAGTTCCTCGCCGAAGGCATTGATGAAGCACTTCGTGCGACCGCTTATGAAGAACTTGTAGGGGCGCGTCTGGGTGAAGCGCACGGTGTCGCCTATCTGGTAGCGCCACAGGCCGCAGGAGGTGGTGATGAGCATGGCATAGTTGCGGCCGGGCTCCACTTGCCAGAGGGGGATGGGAGCGCCGTCGGCCTGTTGGCTGCCGTCCATATCAACGAACTCGTAGAAGCAGTCGTAGTCGAGCATAAGGAGCATGGCGAGGTCGTCGGGGTCGGACTGCAGGCCGAAGAAGCCCTCGGAGGCGTTGTAGGTCTCCATGTACTGCATCTTGGGCGAGCGGATGAGGCCCTTGTATTGCTCGCGGTAGGGGGTGAAGGCCACGCCGCCGTGCCAGAATACTTCCAGGTTGGGCCAGATGTCGGAGAGATTATCGGTGCCGCCGAGTTCCATGACGCGCTTGATGACGGCCATCATCCATGAGGGCACGCCGGAGAGGGTGCGCACGTCCTGACGGAGGGCGGCTTGGGCGATGCGCTCGCGTTTTTCCTCAAAGTCGGAGAGGAGGGCGATGTCCTTGGAGGGCGTGCGCATGATGTTCACCACGGGATTGATGTTCTGGATGAGCACGGCGCTGAGGTCGCCGCTGCGCGACTCGGGAGCGTCCTGCACGGGGTCGAAGGAGCCGCCGAGGATGAGCGAGCGGCCGTCGAAGATGCGGGCATCCCGGCGGTTTTGCAGGTAGAGGGCCACGGCGTCGGTGCCGCCCTTGTAGTGGAGGTGCTTGAGGCCCTGCTGCGTCACGGGGATGAACTTCGAGCGGTCGTTGGTGGTGCCGGAGGATTTGGCAAACCAGCGGCAATGGCCGGGCCAAAGGATGTCGGGGGCGCCGTGGCGCATCCGGTCGATGTCTTCCTTGTGGCTCTCGTAATCGCCTACGGGGACGCGGAGCGCGAAGTCTTCGTAGGAATGAATTCCGGCGAAGTCGTGGTTGCGGCCGAAGAGAGTGCCGGCGGCCTGCTTGACGAGGCGGGCGAGCACTTCGCGCTGTATCTGTTCCGCCTCGTCGGTGTAGCGGGCTATCTGCCGCTGCCGGTGGTGGAAAAAGGGACGGGATAGTTGAGTGAGCATGGATATTTTAAAGATCCCCAACCCCCTTTAAGGGGGCTTGATGTAAGGGCTGAAGTTTAGGTTAAATTTTAGTTGATATAACTTTTAATTTTTAACTTAATCCTCATCGTCGGGCCATAAATCTTGGTGGCGGGTGTCGGCCACGCCCTCCTCCTCGCTGCCGCCGTAGTCAATTTCTATACTGCCAGTCAGCACGGCGGCGCGTTGCACCATATCAAGAAGGTCGGTGGAGGGAGTTATATAGTCGTTGCGCTTCATTTCAAAAGAACTTTAATGGACTTGCCGCTGGCGGTGCGGAATACGTTGAGGCCGCGCTGGGGAGCGTTGAGGCGCTGGCCCTGAGTGTTGAAAATACTGAAGGTCTCGCCGGCTGCGGAGGGCGAAAGCGGGGTGATGCCTTCCGTGCGGGGGCCGAAGATAATGTTGAGAGCCTGCACAGCACTTCCGGTGGTGGCGTCGGGGCCGGTGAAGTAAGAGCGGTAGGCGCCCACGGTGAGTTTCTTCGTGGCGTTCTTCACCTGGCCGCCGCTGATGTAGTAGAGCGTGGCGAGTTCGGCGGGGTCGGTCCACACCTTCTCTTCGTAAGTGCCGCGCATCGTCCAGTCGCCGATGGTGGTGGGGTTCATGGCGCCGATGGAGAACGTATCGCTGCAGCCGAGGAACTCATGGATACCGCTCTGCGTGTTGACGAAGAGGGCAGGCGTGCCGGCGGGCAATATGTCAACGGGTGAGAAGGTTACTTTCTCTTCGCCGTCGTCAATGCCGGTCATTACATAGTACTGCACGCTGTCGTTGCTGGCCACGTCGTAGGGGAGCACGAGGGTGCCGGTGGTAGAGGAGAGGGTACGGGTGTAATAGACGCCCTTGCCGTCGTGGCCTTCGCCGGAGAAGTTCATAACCTTGCCGGCTGCGAGGTCTTGCTGCCAGGGCAGACTGTGCGTGACGTCGTTGTCTTCGGCGTTGAGCTTGTAACAGAGCGTGCCGTTGACCAATTCGTCTAACGTGAAGGTGTTCACGCCTTCCTGTGCGCGTTCGTCGGTGCCGAAGACGTCCCAGTTGTAACAGAGGGTGAGGTTGTCGGTGCCGTACACGAAGAAATGGCCGTCACGGTAGGGTTGCAGACCATTGGTACTGCTTGTTACAGTATTGATGTTCCAGCAGCGCGTCACGAGGGCGTTGCTCTTGGTGGTGGCGCAGATGGCAGCGCTCTCGCCGGTGCCCGTATTCTTTTCACCCTTGCTCGTGGCGGTAATCACGCCGGCGTTGTAGCAGTCGCTCAGCACGAGCTCCATATCTTCGTCGAAATACACGGCACCAAGGATACCGGCCACGTTGAAAGAGCCCGTCACTGCGGCCTGGTTGCCGCAACCGATGATGCGCACGGGACCTATGTTCTTGTTGGGCACACGTACACAGCCGGCAATTCCGCCCACGGCGTTCTGCGTGCTGGTAATGGAGGAGTGCGAGCCGAGTATTACGTCGTGAATTTCCGTGCGTAAGCCGAGGGTACCGAAGAGGCCGGCGTCGCGGTGATTGACTTCGCACTTCAAATTGTCAATCATGTGGCCGCCGCCGAAGAAGAGGCCGTAGAAGGGCTTGTTCTCCGTGCCGATGGGCTGCCAGTTCTGTTCAGGGTTGAGGTTTATGTCGTTGTAGAGATAGGCGGTGAAGGTCTGGTTGACCTCGGAGCGCTCGTTCACGGTCTTTGCGAAGCTGATGAGTTCCTCGGCCGTGCCGATGGCATAGCGGCCTTGCAGGTCCTCCGATGTTACGAGGTGGTGGTCTTCCAGCAGCACGGGACAGTCGTCAATGCTTTCGGTCTCGGTGCCTGTGAGGTTCTGGCGCCACGGGCCGCCGCTCTGGCCCTGGTTGAGCCACCAGGCCACCTCGCCGCTCTTCAACTGCTCTTCCGTCACCTTGATACGGCCACCGCTGATGGGGTCGTAGCGGTCGGACTTCAGGTAGTTGTTGTTCCAGGAGGCATTCTCCTGATAGCCGAAGATGGGACCGTTCTCGTCAGGATAGTCGGCCTTCACCGTGCCCACATTGAGGCAGTTTTCAAGGCGGCTGCTGTATAATTCGCCTGCGATGCCGCCAACACGGATGGAAGCCTGCACATGGCCGCGGTTGAGACAGTTGTTTATCTGCACGCCCTCAGCCTTGCTGTTCGGCTTCGCTAGGCCCAAGATGCCGCCCACACTCTGGTCGCGCGCCATACAAGAGCCGTAGTTGGAGCAGCAAGAGAAACTGCCGCCTTGAGCCGAGCCGCAGATGCCACCGAGCTCGTCGTAGCCTTGCAGCAAGCCCACGGCGGTAAGGGTGGCACCGAGAACAAAGGTGGCCACTGCCACTGCCACAGCCACGGGAGGGAAGGTCATAGTGGCCCAGAAGGGTATGGCGATTTCGGTAAAATCAACTACCATAGCCAGGAAGAAGCCCGTTACCCAAGTGATGCGGCACTCGCGAATCTTTTGGGCCACATCATCCATAATGGCTTGCTTATTGGTGCGGAATACGTCTTCTGTGCAGTGTACCACCATGCCGGCGTTGAGGCAGTGGTCGAAGTGGCTGTTCACGCTGAAGGCTGCGATGCCGCCTGTGCGGTCGTCGTTGGAGCCTACGAGAGCGAAGTTGTAGCAGGTGTCGAAGTTGTCGCTGGTAGAGCTTCCCACGAGACCGCCACTGTAAGCGTTGCTGTCAAAGAGGTTGCCGTCGGCAAACACCGATACCTGTTCGTTTGTCATACATTTTATATATGTGCAGCCGGAGGACACGCCCACGAGGCCGCCGGCATACATGCCGTCCACCGTCACGTCGCTGTTGAGGCACACCACATTGGTGAAGGAACATTTGGTGGCGGTGCCGGCCAGGGTGCCGGCTTTGTTGTCGTCGGCGAAGACGGAGACATCGGCCACATTGATGTTCTCCAGCGTGCAGCTGTCCATCGTGGAGCAGAGTGCGGCGCGATTGTCTTCGCTCTCGCTCTGCACACGCATGCCGGTAATGACGAGGTTCTTAAGAGTGGCTTTCTGCAAGTTCTTGAAGAGCGGGTCGTAGTGAGAAATCTTATTTCTTTCCTTGAAGATACGGAAGTATCCCTTTCCTTCTTCTCCAAAGGTCTCGCCGTCAATGGTGCCGGAGAAAGTCTTGGTGATGGTAGCCTGGGCCGTCATATCAATGTTGGCGGTGAGCTTGATGTAGGATTTGGGGTGGTCGTTGATGGCATTTATCAATTCCTCCGCCGTTCCCACCTTTATGGCATCCTCAGGCGTGTCGGCCAGCGTAGTAGCCACGCTCGTCACGATGAGCGCGGCTAAAAGAAATATCTTCTTCATTTTTTCAGTATTTTCTTACCGTTTACTATGTAGAGTCCCTTGTTCAGGTTTTCGCCGGGCTGTATGCAGCGGCCCTGAATGTCGTATGTTGCATAGTCAAGGTTAAGGTTAAGGTCAAGGTTCTTCTCGCTGATGCCCGTGATGTCGTGAGGTTTGTCGGCCATCTTCACGAAGGCTTCATAGATGCGCAGGGCCTTGTCCGTCGGGGCGGCGAACACCACTTCCTTGCTCATGGGCTGGTAGTAGCCTTCGGCCTCGTTCATGGCGTGCACCTCTATGCCGTCGGCGGTGAGCATGGTGAAGCTCTCGGCTTCGCCCACCTGTTGCAGGCAGAAGGTGCCTTGTTTGCCCTTGGCCAGTTCGTCGTAGGTGTAGGCCAGGCCGTCGGTAACGTTGACGAGGGCCTGCCCTGCGTTATCCACGGCTTCGGGGGCGGTGAGGGCGAAGAAGGGCTCTATCTCGTAGATGCGCAGCCACTTGTTGGTGTTGGCCGCCTGGTTGTAGAGACGGATATACTTGGCAGGGAGGCCCTTGCCGTCGAAGTCCAGCACCTTGCTTTCCTCGTTGAGGGTCTGCATGTCGTTGATGGTGAAAGACGTCTTGCTCTTGCCCAGAATCATGAGCTTTGTCCAATTCGTGCCGTCGGTACTGATTTCCACGCGGCCGGTGTTCATATAGTCGCCGTTGGTGGTGCCGATGGCCACGCGCACCTTGCTGATGGGCACTTCCTTGGAGAGCGTCAGCATGAAGGCGTCGCCCGTCACTTGGTTCTTGTTCTTCGTGAACCACGTGGTGTAGTCGCCGTCGGTGAGGTATTTCACCTCATGGCCGCCGTAGTCGTCGCCACTGGGTACGCTGACGTCGGAGATGGTGGGGTCGGCGATGGTAGTGATGGTCAGTACGCTCTTGGTAAGCTTGAAGTAGGTGGGCTCGGCAGAGGTGTTCACCACGATGAAGTGGCGCATAGGCTCCGTGGGCTGCTCGCCGATGTCCAGCGTCTTCCATTCCTTGCCGTCAACGGAGCAGCGCAGTTCGCGGCCTTGCAGCAGGGTGTCCTGTACGGTGACGGTGGCCAGGCGTGCCTCGGGCAGCGACAGGCCGGCATATTGCTGGGGCTCATATTTTTTCGTCGTCAGGGCAATGCTGTAGGCACCGGAGGTGGCGGAGGTCGTGGCGGTGTAGTCGGTGTTGGTCAGGAAGGTGGCCTTCGTGTTCTTTGTAGGCAGGAAGCCCTTTATGGCGCTTGTCTTCAGCGTCTCCAGGGCAGCGCCCAGCACCTTGTTGGCGGGCTTGACGCGGTGGTGGCCCACGTTGGTGTAGTTCATGCCTTCCAGCGTGGCCACTTCGTAGTCCTCGCTCTCGTCAAGGCTCTCTATGCGCTCTATCTCGGCGGTGTAGGCCAGCCACTTCTCTTCGTTGAGGGCACCGGCCTCGTCGGCGTTGTCCATATCCTTGGCGGTGTAGAGGCCCTGTGCAGCCTCCAGCATGGCGTGCAGTTTCAGCAGCCAGGGGCGCAGGTCGTTGTAGAGCAGGCGGTCGCTCTCCACTTCGCTGTCCTTCAGAGCCATAATCTTGTCGCAGGCCTCCAGCAGCGGGGTGATTTTCTTGAGGGCGCTGGCCTTCGTCAGTGCACCGGTGATGCCGCCGGTGGGGTCGTTGATGGTGAGGTAGGGGGCCAGTGTCTTCAGCGCCTCGGCCTTCTCGCTGTCGCGCATGATGAAGGGGAAGGCGGCAGCCCACGAGTCCTTATTCTTGAAGCCGCCGCAGTGCCAGGCGTAGTCGGCCACGGAGAAGAGAGGTATCTTGGCCACCTCGCCCTGCTGCATCGGGTTGCTCACGATGCCGAAGCCGCGGTTCTGCATCGATGAGGGCAGCGTGGCACTGCCGCTCACGGCAGGCATATCGGCAAAGTTCTGGTACATGTCCATGGGGTAAACCTGCGAGTCGGCGTTGTCGTTGCAGGGGTAGTTCCACCACCAGGCCACCTCGCGGCCCAGATACTGTGCCGTGTTGTTGTAGTCATTCACATTGGGCACGCTCCACACGCCACGGCCCGTA
The DNA here is from genome assembly GCA_045639805.1 of Alloprevotella sp. Classification (GTDB taxonomy): domain Bacteria; phylum Bacteroidota; class Bacteroidia; order Bacteroidales; family Bacteroidaceae; genus Alloprevotella. The sequence goes on along the minus strand of JAZUDS010000096.1, from coordinate 5,151 downwards.
GTGTAGATGGTGACGTAATCCGGCGTGGCGCTCAAGGCCTTGAAGAACCTCTCGAACTGGTCCTGGCTGCCGGCGAAGTCGCGGCAGTATATCTGCGGCACGAAGTGCAGCGGGCGTACCGTGTCGGCAGCGGCGGTGCCGGCCTTGTTGAAGGTCGTCTCTATGGTCTTTTGGAGCTGTGTCAGGCGGTCGGCGTTGGTCTTCATGTCCTCGTCCGACGAGGGGATGCTCACGTCGTCCACGAACACGCCGAACTGTCTCACGCCCAGCTTGTGCATCATCTTAAACTTGTTCATAATGTCCGTTATCACCGTGCTGCTTCCCACGAAGTTGTTGCCCGGGTGAATGGCCCAGATGAAGTTCACCTTCGTCTCCTGGCTCTCCTTGGCCAGTTCCTTCACCATGTCCTGGCTCAACCAGCCGCCCTTTTCCTGTTCGGCGGTGATGGAAGTGGGATAGGCCGTCTTCCAGTTGCTGGAGTGGTAGGGGTCGCTCTTGGCGCCGTAGAGATAGGTGTTCATCTTCATACGCATCATGAAGCGCATCAGGTCCTTCTTCACGGCCACGCTGTAGGGATAGCCGTAGTAACCCTCCACGATGCCGCGTTGCCGTTGGTCGGCAAAGTCGTGGATGAGCGTTGTGGGTAAGGCCTCGGCAGGGGCCTGGTCCAGCATCTGTTCCAAGGAGGCCAGACCGTAGAACACGGCGTCGGTGTGCTGGCCCAGAATAGTGATTTCTGCCAGTCCGCTTCCGTCGGCTTCCACCGTAAGGTTGTGGGCGTCGTACTTGTTGGCCACTGCCACGCGGTTGTCCACGCGGAGGTAAATCACGCTCTTTCCGCTCTCCGCAGCGTTGGCAAAGGAGCCCGTCAGTCCGTGGTCGGTCAGCACCTGCAGGGCGCGGGCCTTCGTGGCCTCATCAATGGCAGCGTCGGCCACGAGTGTCACGCCGGCGGTCATTTTGGCCGTCCCGCCCTTGTCCGTGATCTGTTGCGGCACGGGGTAGATTGTGTACTGGGCCTGTCCCACTATCGCGGCGGCCATCATGCAAAGGATAAGAAAAGTCTTTTTCATTTTTTATTATATGTTTTTGTTTTTGTTTTCGTCTTCGTTATCGTTTTCGTTATCGTTTCTTTCCGAACGTCACGTTCATTCCCACATACACGTCGGCACTGTTTCCCAGCGGTACGCAGGGCTTGCCCAGTTTGCCTATGTAGTGGTCCATGCCCACGAAGAGGTTGAAGCCCTTCGGCTTGACGTTCACCACGGCGCCCCACGACTTCCCCAGCGTGCCGGCCGAGGCGCTCACGCTCATCTCCAGGAAGTCCACGGGCTGGAGGTTCACGCTCAGCCGTTCTTCGTTCCATCTGCAGGGCTTCATCAGGCGCGAGGTGCTGAGCAGGCCCACCTTCAATCGTTTGTAGAAAGGCATGGCATACGCCACGCCCACGTTCAGCGTAGCGCCCAGTGGCGTCACTGTCATCTTCGATTTGTCGGCCTGCACGGTGTAGAACTGCGCCATATCGTCCAGCAGTTCTTCTCCCTGATTTTTGAAGGGCACGTCGCCCTCGTGGCCTTTTACGCGGATATTATGGAAGCCGTCGAAGGTGAAGGGTTGCCCCATATTGCCGGCTCGCTTCGTGTTGTCCCAGCCTATAAAGCCGAGGTCCGTCACGGCGGCACTCAGTTCCAGGCCGTTCAGCAGCCCTTTGAACTTATATTCCATGCCGAGGTCGAAGGCCACGCCGCCGCCCGACAGGCTTACCCTCCGCTTCCCCCATTCCACGTTGTTGAAGTCCACGCATTCGTAACTCTCGCCCGTAGTCTTGTAGGTCTTTGTCTGCGGTGCGCCCCACGCGAAGCCTTTATGGCTCACGTCCACCTGGGCCTGGCCGCTCACCGTCCATTGCTCGGGGCTTTCCAGATTTAGCCGCAGGTCCTTGAAGGAAGCCTTGCCGCTGGTCATGCCCCACAGGAATTTCACTTTGGCGCCCAGCCTGAGGTGCTTGTTCACCTGCCGGCTGTGTCCGATGCCCACTTCGCCCCAGGCCCGGGCGTAGATGTCGCCGTCGCCCACGTTATAGTCGCGGTTCTTCAGCTCCTTCATCATCGTGAACATCTCTCCCGGCAGGTTCAGCCCGGCTTCCTTGCGCAGGTTGACGCTCACCGTCGTGAAGCCGCCTCTGGCATGGAATCCCACGCCCAGCAGCTGCGCGTTCAAGCTTGCCGTCAGCTTGTTCCGTTCAGGGAAGTCCAGGTCGCTCAGTGCCACCGTCGGATGGAGGAAGGTCACCGTCTTCAGCGTCCCGTCCACCGTCCGTGGCATAATGAAGTTGTCTATGCGCGTGTTGCCGTTGAAGCCTATGCCGCTCTGGCCTACGCCGGGTATGCTGATATAGTTGCGCTCGCTGTCAAAGGCGGGGTTCTGCGTATGCCGCGTAGCCACACCGTCCATAAAGTACGTTGCCGTCTGCGCCGTCATCGTCAGGCTGGCCAGGGTGAGGCCCAGCACAAGGAGTAGTCGTCGTGTTCTCATGGCGTCAGTTGGCATTGATGGTTATTCCGCCCACTATTCCCACTCTTGCGTGGTGCAGGCGTATCTTTGAGTCGCGCAGGATGAGCTCCGAGGGGTAGTCGCCCGTCGTCATTTCGGCCTCAGCCTTCATGTGGTGCAGTTTCTTCGCTCCGCCGCTGCCGTCCATGAAGTTATTCAGGCGGAACGGCGCCACGGCTCTCATGTGCAGCAGGATGGGGTAGTCCTTTTTCTTTGCCGGCACGCAGGCTTTGTCTATCACGAGGCCCTCGATATCATTTCCCGCTTCATCCAGCAGGTGTCCCGTCACGCTGATGTCCAGCGGTATGTCATTGTCGGCTTTCGCCTCCACCACAATCTCTCCGGGCTGCAGGTCGGCGTAGTCGGCCAGTTCGAAGGCCAGCGAGTCCGTCTCGCCGCGGGCTATCAGGTGGAAGTCAGGGCCGAACTCAAAAGGCACGAATATGCCGAAGCGGAATCTCATGCTGTAGTATTTCCCTTCCATTTCGGGGCTGGTCGTCTGGGTTGTCACTTCGCCACACTCCACCTCCACGTGATGGGGAATCTTTCTTATGAGTCCGGAAAGCCCTTCGCAGTGCACATACTGTGCTCCGTGCATTTCATGTGCCCATTTCTCCGGCCTACTCTCTGCCAGGCAGATGCGCTGTGTCTTGTTGGCGGCAAAAGCCACCTCGTCCGTCGTGCATTCCTTTATGAGGTTTCCCTGTGCGTCGTAAGTTCTGATGGTGAAGCATGTCCTGACGTCACACGGCGATTCATTCTGTGTGGTGACAAACACCATGGGGTTCTCCACGTCCAGCACCACGTCGTCCTCCTTCATGAAGTCCGGCATGCTGCCCAGCGTGATGTTTCTTTTCCACACCTGCGTCTTCTCCAGCGTGCCGCTTCCTGCCGCCACTCTCATCGTTAAGTCATAGTGGCCTGTCTCGGCTATGGGACTTTCGTCGGGCACGTACACGGCATAGTATATCACGCCGTCGGGTGTCTCCTTAAATTTTATGGTGTGGGTAGGATACACAAAGCCCTTCAGCATAATGTCGCCCGTGCAGTTGTAGGGTGTCCACAGCGTGTCCGACCCGAATTTCAGCGTCAGGTCCATGTTACTCACGTCATACCCTTCTTCAAAGCACGACGTCAGCATCAGGCACAGCATCAGTGCTCCCAGTAATTTAGTTTTCATACCGACGTAAACTTTTGTCCGTTGTCCTTTATTAATATTACGTGTATGTGTGCATACGCGCATGCATACACTTTGAGGGCGCAAAGTTACGAAGAAAATCCCGCATGGCCAAATTCTTTTATCTTTTTAACAAAAATGCCGACTCCGTCTGGAAACCTTTCGGCACAGACCTGTCAGTCTTTTTATTTTTATCAAGAATTTAAGAATTACCTTGTTTGCCTTTTTGTCAAGAATTCTTATGAATTGCTGCCTGATGCAGCAGAAATCCTTGCGGACAACAATTCAGCAGTGCCCGGCACTGCGTAATTCCCCCAAAATTCCCTTCAGAAGGATAACGAAAAAAATTCCTTAATTCTTGCTCTGGCAAGCGGCAAAGCCGATTACTTTAATTCTTGATAAATAAAAATATATTGCAGATGACTTCCATAACAAGAGGGCAGTTCCTCTTCCTATGCCGCTCATTCCTCCCGATAAAGAACTCTCTTATTGCCGAAATTGAACACGCTGCTTGTCATTTTTCCCCCAGTTCTTCACCAAAACGCACATTTTCTCAAAAAAAGTTCCCAAAAACTTTGGCTATTTCCAAAAAAGTCCGTACTTTTGCACCCGCAAACCACGGGAACACCCGTCTAAAGCACGCACTCTTAGCTCAGTTGGTAGAGCAACTGACTCTTAATCAGTGGGTCCAGGGTTCGAACCCCTGAGAGTGTACAAAAAGAGAAGCAAGATACGTCTTGCTTCTCTTTTTTTGTTTGTGCCCTACATTACGAAAATCTTTCTTCCTACCGAGGCACCGTAGGGCTTACGTACCGGCGGAAAAATCTTTTCGCCTTGAACATTGTTTTCGTCTTTTGTTGTCCGGAAGAAATGCAATACACGAGTGTGTCTTTGAGGGATGAGGCTGGAAGCCTCTACTCTGAGTAACCCGGGACGAAGTCTCGGGAACTCGGCTATCGCTCTTATGGTCTGGCTGGAAGCCAGTACCTCCTGACAGGATAGCCTAAGTCTCTCTTCCAAGGTACTGGCTTCCAGCCAGACAAAGAGAAGCGAGGTTAAGTCCCGAGACTTCGTCCCGGGTTCTTCGCAAGCTCAGATGCCAAGGCAAATCCTCAGAGTAGAGGCTTCCAGCCTCGTCGTGAGGGCAGATAATGTTGTAAAAGTATTATTGCTGTCCGGAGAAAAAGATTGTAATCTTTCGTATTGCTTGTAAATGCAGGAAAAATGGAAGGTTGTAAAGAGGGGGGCTTACCTTTAATAAGCGACGGCAGAGCCCCGCTCAAAGAGCGGCCTCTCCCCCCCTAGGGGGGGGGAGGTGGAGGGGGGCCGGGCGACAGATTGGAGGATAGGGCGCGAGCCCTATCTTTTGTGTATGGCCCTTTATAGGAGCGCTGTAAGTGCGACATAATTACCACTTTACT
>JAZUDS010000095.1:0-24663 GCA_045639805.1 Alloprevotella sp. | reverse complement strand
GGCTGCGGCTGCCGGTAGGTGTTGTGGAGGGCCAGCGTGGCGAGACGCTCGCCTACGGGGCGCTTCTGCCGAGGATGCACGTCGAGGGAGTCGCCGAGGTCGGAGCAGATGGCCATCCAGGTGTCGGGCAGGCGCTGGGCGAGGCGGCGCTGGGAGTCGCGGAAGGCGGGCCAGGTGAGGCGCGGAGCGATACTGCTGAGTTGCACCATGTAGAACGGCAACCGTCCGTCGGCACTGCTGAGCGTGCGGCGCCACGACTGGAGCATGAGGGGCAGAATGCGCTCGTGCTCGGCCACGTCCTGGGCGTTGCTCTCGCCTTGGTACCAAATGACGCCGCGGAGCATGTAGCCGCGAAGGGGAGCGATGGCCGCGTTGTAGAGATACACGGGCTGGTAGGGGTGGAGGTGGCCCGCATCGCCCACGTTCTCGACGGCGCGACGGCGCACCCAGTCCTGGACGAGAGCGTTGTGGCTCCAGTCCTGGAGAATCTCGGGATGATAGCGCTGAAGGGTGGAGGCGTCAATCCACGACTCCGTAGGACTGCCGCCTACGGCATTGAGGATGAGACCTATGTGGACATCGTCGGCGAGGGAGTCGGCCAGGGCGCGGCCGAAGTAGTAGGCGATGGCCGAGAAGCGGCTGGCCTCCTCCTCGGAGCAGAGCGTCCAGCCCTTAGAGTTGTCAAAATAGCGGTAGGCATCCACCTCGGCGAGCGCCTCTGCGGGCCAGGGGCCGGGGTTGGTGCGCCAGCGTTCGTGCATACTGAAGAGATGCAGACGGGGATGGGCGGTGCCGGCCGCCAGGTAGTCGCCGCCGTCGGGGGCAGGGCCGTTGGGGTCGGAGTAGGCCGCGTGGCGGCGGAACTCAGCGTCGTTGTTGAGTTTGAACTCCATGTTGCTCTGGCCGGAGCATAGCCATACTTCGCCGAGATAGACGTTGCGGTAGGTTGCGTTGCCGAGTTGCAGGTCATAAGGCCCGCCGGCGGGCATGGGAGGCAGAGTGGCCTGCCACCGGCCCTGGTCGTCGGCACGCACTTCGGCACTGGCGCCGGCCATAGCCACCTTCACACGTGCGCCGGCCACCGTCTGACCCGAGAAGAAGAGAGGCGCGCCCTGCTGGAGCACCATGTTGTCGGAGTAGAGGTGAGGGTCGGGGGTGCAAGCCACACCTTGGGATTGCGCGTAAGTACTCGCGCACGCGTATAATATAATAATGTGTATAAAGAAGAGTCTTTTCATGTACGAAAGGGTATGAAAGGATAAGCATGTGGAGGACTGGTCCTCACAATGTTATGGTTCAGACTACACTATGTGAAGAGCAGAAACTCTCCTGTGGCGCTTCAGGCCTTTTCTTGGGCGGAGAAGGCGAGGGCGTAGCAGCGTATTTGCTTCACCATGGCCAGAAGGCCGTTGGAACGGGTGGGGGAGAGGTGCTCCTGCAGGCCTATTTCGGGGATGAAGTAGAGGTCGGCGGCGAGAATCTCCTGCGGCGTGTGGTCGTTCACCACGCGGAGGAGGAGGGTGACGATGCCTTTCACGATGAGGGCGTCGCTCTCGGCGCGGAAGTGGAGAAGCCCTTCGGGAGTGTGCTCGCATACGAGCCACACGCGGCTTTGGCAACCGTCGATGAGATTGTCGGGCGTTTTGTCGGCGTCGGGCAGGGCGGGCTGCTCCTCGCCCATGTCGATAAGGAGTTGATAGCGGTCCATCCAGTCATCCAGGAGGGAGAACTCCTCGATGACTTCGTCTTGTATTTCGTTAATTGTGTTCATGAAGAAGTTGGAAGAGGGTTTGTCCTACGGCCTGGAGTGTTTCTTTGGAGATATTTTCGGGCGTGTCGGCGGTGGTGTGCCACGTGGGGCCGAAAGAAGAGACGCCAGCCTGCTCGTAGTAAGGTATAATGTCGATGGTGGGGATGCCGGCCTCGTTCATAGGGCCGTGGTCGTCGGTGATGAAGCCGCCGTCCTTCTGAAGGAAGAAATCTGCGGCACCTGCAGTGCGTGCGGCGCTCCATGTGCGGGAGATGAGCCATGAGGCGTATTTCATGGAGAAGCCTTCGTAGCAGAAACGGGCGTCGCGGCCGCCCACCATGTCGAGGAGCACGCCCCAATCGTAGGTCGTGGCGTTTTGCTGGGCCCAATACTGCGCGCCGAGGGCGAAGGAACCCTCGTGCTCGTCGCTGCCGTAGTCCTCAAGGTCGAAGCATACGAAATGTATGGCCCTCTTGGGCGACACAACCTTAATCTGCCGCGCCATTTCTAGCATTACGGCCACGCCGGAGGCACCGTCGTTGGCGGCCATCACGGGCTGGGTGTGCTTACTCTCGTCGGGGTCGGCATCAGCCCAGGGGCGGGAATCCCAGTGGGCAGTGAAGACGACGGGCGCAATGGTACTGTCGGCATTTTCCGGGGTGTAGCGGGCAATGATATTGCGGCACTGGAAGGTCTTTCCGTCCCACATGGTGAGGGGAGCCTCTTGCTCTTCCACCTCAAGGCCGAGGGCGCTGAAGCGTTCGGCAATCCATGTGCCGCAAGCCTTATGGGCTTCGCTGCCGGGGGTGCGGGGGCCGAAGTCACACTGCTTGACAATATACTGATAGGCCGTGTCGGCGCAGAAAACCACCTTGCACGTGTCGGCCTCGGGCTCTGTTTCCGTGGTCTTAGGACTGCAACTGCACAGAAGTGCGGCGGCAAGGATAAAAAAGGAGTATTTCATTTTCTTTCAGGTTGTTATAGTAATGATGGCGTGCCTTTAGTAAAAGGGGGATAAGGAGGAGGTGAACCGATGTCCCATTTATTTTTTCCTAAAGCCGACTTAATTTTTTCTAAGTCCCTTTTAATTTTAACTAAAAGGGCTATCGGAAAAATTAAAAGGGCTATCGGAAAAATTAAAAGGGCTATCGGATAGTGGCCTTCAGTTATCCTTGGCACGCCGCCAGCACGCGGCGGAAGTTGTCGCCCCAAATGCGGCAGATATCGTTGTCGGAGAAGCCCTTTTGGAGGAGGCGTTCGGTGATGTGGAGCATGTCGGAAGCGTCGCGCAGGCCGGGCACGCCGCCGTCGCCGTCGAAATCGGAGCCGATGCCCACGTGCTCAATGCCGCACACCTCTATCATGTGCAGGAGGTGCTGCATGAACGTGTCGAGGGTGGCCTGGCCGTCGGCAGCGAGGAAGTAAGGGTACATCGTGCACTGCACCACGCCACCCTGTGCGGCGATGGCGCGCAGCAGGTCGTCGGTGAGGTTGCGGGGATGGTCGCAGAGGGCGCGGCAACAGGCGTGGGTGGCGGCTATGGGCTTGGTGCTTTCAGCCAGGACGTCGGCCACGGTCTTTGCGCTGGCGTGGCTCACGTCGATAAGGATGCCGAGGCGGTTCATCTCATGCACCACTTCGCGGCCGAAGGGCGAGAGACCGCCCCATTCCTCGTCGTGTTCGTCCTTGCGGGGACGGGCGGAGTCGCAGATGTCGTTGTGGCCGTTGTGGCAGAGCGTGATGTATTCTGCGCCGAGGTCCTGATAATGCTGCAGGAGGCTGAGGTCCTTGCCGATGGCGTAGCCGTTTTCTATTCCGAAGTGTACGAAGAGCAGACCGAGGCCTTCGCGCAGGGCATCGTCGAGTTGCTGTCGCGTGGTCTCCACCTGGCGGCGGGCAGCGGCATAGCCTTCGGCGGTGCGGGGACCTTGCGGAATGTAACTCACCATAAACACCTCGTCGAGGTGACCCTCGGCAGCCTTCACGGCATCCACCAGGCAGTGGGGGTTACGGTGCAGGAGGTCGGGGCGGAAAGCGGGGTCGTCGGCCTGCTCCGTCATGGCGGAGAAGGTCATCGGCGTGTCGCAATGGGAGTCGAGGGTGAGGATGGCGGCGTGGAGTTCCAGCGCACGGCAGTAGAGGCTGGCGGCCTCCACGAAGCGGCTGAAGAGATGCGCGGAGAGTTCGCTGCCGCTGAGCGCTTCGGGGTGCCACTGCACGCCGAGCAGGAACGACTCGCCCACGTTTCCTTCCACGGCCTCCACTACGCCGTCGGTGGCGAGGGCAGTGACGTGCATCAAGGGCCCTGCCGTCAGCACGGCCTGATGATGGAACGAGTTGACGGCGTAGCCTTCAAAGCGCTCGTCAAGTACGCCGGCGGTGTCCACGAGATGGATGGTGTGGGTGGGGCAAGAGCGGGGTGCATCCTGCGAGTGTTTCAACAGAGGCTGGTCGGCCAGTTCCTCAGGCCGGCAGGCAGCGATGTCTTGCGCCACCGTGCCGCCCAGAGCGGCGGCCATCACTTGGCAACCGCGGCAGATACCCATCACGGGGATGTTGCGCTGGTGCGCCAGGCGGCAGAGTTGCAACTCAAAGAGGTCGCGGCCGGGCTTGATGCCGTGCAGTTGGGGGATGGGCTGCTCGCCGAGCCAGAGAGGGTTGAGGTCGGCGCCGCCAGTCAGCAGCAGACCGTCAATCTGCTCCAGTTGTTCGATGACCTCCTCCACATCTTCCGTGGGGGGCAGCAGCAACGGCATACCGCCGGCACGCCGTACGGACTCGTAGTAGACGCAGGCCAGTTCAGCGCCCTTGTCGCCGAGGTTAGTGGTGATGCCAATCACCGGACGTGAGCCCTGGCGGCGGATATGTTCGCTCAGCCCGTCGTCAAAGCGGTGGCATTCGTGGGCTAATGAGAATTGTTCAATCATTTCGCTTGGGATTTTTAGGGAACCACCCCTTCCTTACGCGCTCCTTCTGCTCGAAGAGTTCCTTGATGCTCCAAAAGGCGCAGAACCCTATGATGGCGAGCAGCGTGCTCCAGAAGAGACTTTCCAGCAGAACGGCTCCTATGCAGCAGCCGGCTCCCGTAAGGAGGAAGAGAGGCCAGGGGCGCGTGCCGAAATAGTATTCCGTCTTGATGACGATAGGGTGGCACACCCCGATGATGAGGAATGTGAGTGCGCCGAGCAGCAGACCTTGCAGGTTCATCGTTTATTCTTCAGAGGCAGCCTTGTTTCCGCGGCGGCGCTTGTTGTCGGGTGTTTCGGTGAGGTGCAGGGGAATGGCCCTTGAGAAACTCTGATGCAGGGAAATCAGCGTCTCAGTGTTGCTCACGCCGTCTATGTGGCAGATAGCGTCGAGCAGGCGCATCAGGTCGGCATTGTTGCGGCAGTAGAGGCGCAGTATCAAGGCGTAGGCGCCGGTGGTGTAGTGGCACTCCACCACTTCGGGGATTTTCATCAGGTCTTCCGACACGCTGCTGAACTTTATGCCTTGCGAGAGGGTCACGCCGATGAAGGTGCAGGTGTCGTAGCCCAGGCTCTCGGGATTCACTTGGAAGCCTGTGCCGCTGATGACGCCGTTCTTCTTCATGCGGTCCACGTGCTGGTGGACGGCGGCGCGGCTCACGCCGAGTTTTTCGGCAATATCCTTGAAGGCCACGCGGGCATCCTTGGTGAGAAATTCCAGAATCTGTTTGTCTAGTAAATCAATCATGTATTTATTGTTTTTGTTTAATGATGAAAGCTTAATGATGCAAGTTTAATGTTGAACGAATGTCCTTTCAATGTATATGTATCAAGATTTCTCCCATTCTTCCCCTCTCTTCCGGAGAGGGGTGGCGCGGCACGCAGTGTCCGCGACGGGGTGAGGTCTTTATTAACTTTAAAGTTGCTGCATCTCGTGCAGACGGCGGTAGTAGCCGTTCAGTTCCAGGAGTTCGGCATGGGTGCCGCGTTCCACTATTTTCCCTTCGTGCAGCACGCATATCTCATCGGCGTTGCGGATAGTCGAGAGGCGGTGGGCGATAGCGATGGTCGTGCGCGTCTTCATCAGACGTTCGAGGGCCTCCTGCACGAGTCGTTCGCTCTCGGTGTCGAGGGCGGAGGTGGCCTCGTCGAGGATGAGGATGGGAGGGTTCTTCAGGATGGCGCGAGCGATGCTTATGCGCTGCCGCTGCCCACCGGAGAGGCGGCAACCGCGGTCGCCGACGGGCGTGTCGTAGCCTTGTTCTGACTGCATGATAAACTCGTGGGCGTTAGCTATCTTCGCGGCCTCCTCCACCCGCTGACGGAGGGCCTCACGCTCCTCATCGGTGGTGGGCACGGGGGCTCCGAAGGCGATATTGTCGAAGAATGACGCATTGAAGAGGATGGCCTCCTGGTTGACGTTACCTATGAGGCCGCGCAGGGAGGAGATGGTGAGCCCTCTCACGTCGTGGCCGTCAATAGTGATGCTTCCGCTCCCCACATCGTGGTAGCGCGGAATGAGGTCCACCAGTGTGCTCTTGCCCGAGCCGCTCTGGCCCACGAGAGCTATGGTCTGGCCCTTCTTTACACTGAGGTTGACGTTGTGCAGCACCTCATGGTCTTCATTATAACTGAAGCACACGTCACGCAACTCTATCCCGTCGTTCACGCCGTCAATGGTCTGCGCGTCGGGGGCCTCTTTGATGGGGTTGGGAGCGTCCAGGATGCGGTTGATGCGCTCCATCGATGCCAGACCTTTCTGGATAGCGTAACTTGCTTTGCTGAGGTCCTTGATGGGCTGCAGCGTGCTGTACATGATGACGAGGTAGTAGATAAATATATTTGCGTCTATGCTGCTCTTTCCGCTGAAGATGAGCCAGCCGCCGAACCAGAGCACCACCACAATCATCACTGTGCCGAGGAACTCGCTCACGGGGTGGGCGGCACTCTGCCTTATGCCCACGCGGCAGGCCAGGCGGCGGTAGTCGTCGTTCACTTGCTCAAAGCGTGTCAGCATCTTCCTCTCGGCAATGAAGGCCTTGATGATGCGCAGGCCGCCCAGGGTCTCCTCAATCTGGCTCATGCTGTCAGAGAGGCGGGCCTGCATCGTGAGGCTCTTGGCTTTCAGTTTCTTTCCCACGCTGCCGATGCCCCAGGCCAGCAAGGGCACCACGAGAAGCACGAACAGCGTCAACTGCCAACTGATGGCCACCAGCGTACTGACGTACACCACGATGAAAATCGGGTTCTTGATAAGCATGTCCAGCGACGAGGTGATGCTGGCGTCCACTTCGTTCACGTCGGTGCTGACGCGGGTGAGGATGTCGCCTTTGCGCTCCTCGCTGAAAAAGGAGAGGGGCAGCCCCAGTATCTTGCGGTAGATATCAGACCTGATGTCGCGCACCACACCGGTACGCAGCGGCATCAGCATGGCCGACCCGCCGAAATACGTGGCCGTCTTGAGCAGTGTGAGCACCGACAGCACGATGCCCAGCAGCAGGAGCGTGGTGGCGGGACCGTACTGCGCGATGAGTTCCTGCGAGTAGTAGTAGCCGTTGTTCTTGGCTACGTCGATGAAGTTCCCCATGCCGCCAGTGCCCCACGGCATATAGTCGTAGTGGGCGGTGTTTATCTGGAAGAGAATCTGGAGTATGGGGAGTATCAGCGTGAACGAAAACACGTTGAAGAGGGCTGCCAGCACGTTCATCAGGAGTGTGCCGGCTATGTAGCGCTTGTAGTGGGCAAAGTACTTGCCCATGATTTGGAAGAAAGCCTTCATATAGTTGTTTAGTTGAAAAGTTGTTTAGTTGAAGAGTTGTTACATTTAGGTGTGAGTATCAACTTTTTTACTTCTCTACTTTTCCACTTTTCTACTTTCCTAATCTATTTCCGGCCGAAGTCAGCGGGTATCTCTCCCCACTGCTCCGTTTGCCATTTTATCACAGGGTTTCTATACTGATGGGTGCGCAGCCAGAACTCGGCGCGCACGACGAGGTCGAGGAGCTTGGCCGTTTGCGGCGTGCGTTGCAGTTTGGTGCCGCATTTCTTCTTCCGTACCCACGTCTGTGCGGTGGCGGAGTCGGAATACACGGGCATATCGTGGAAGCCTTGCTTCTCAAGCAGGGCCAGGGCGTGCACGATGGCCAGGAACTCGCCTATGTTGTTCGTGCCGTGCACCGGCCCGAAGTGGAACAGCACCCGTCCCGACGGAAGGTGTATTCCCCTGTACTCCATCGGCCCGGGATTGCCCGAACAGGCGGCATCTACCACCACGCAACTCCTTATTTCCTGCGTTTCTGCCATACGGTTTACATACGTTCAGGCATTTCAATACCGAGAAGTCCCATGCCGAGGCGGACAACCTTGGCCACGTTCTTCGACAGCACGAGGCGGAACATCTTCTTGGCCTCGTCCTCTTCCTTCAGGATGCTGAAGTCGTGGTAGAACTGGTTGTACTCCTTCACGAGGTCATAGCAGTAGTTGGCTATCACGCTGGGCGAGTAGTCCTGTCCGGCCGTGCGCACCACTTCGGCAAACTGTGCCATGTGCTGGATGAGTTCTTCCTCCTTCGTGCTGATTTCCACGTTAGCGGGCAGGCCGGCCTCCACGTTGAGGCCCTGCTCGGCGGCCTTGCGCAGGACGGAACGGATACGTGCGTAGGTGTATTGTATGAAAGGCCCGGTGTTGCCGTTGAAGTCGATACTCTCCTCGGGGTTGAACAGCATGTTCTTGCGGGCGTCCACCTTCAGGAGGAAGTACTTCAGGGCGCCCATGCCCACGATGCGGGCCGTTTCCTGCTTCTCCTCCTCCGTCATGTCGTCGTTCTTGCCGGCGGCATCCATTGTGGCGCGTGCGTCGGCAATCATGGTGGCCACGAGGTCGTCGGCGTCCACCACGGTGCCCTCGCGGCTCTTCATCTTGCCGTTGGGGAGTTCCACCATGCCGTAGGAGAAGTGCACGAGGCCCTTGCCCCATTCAAAGCCGAGCTTGTCCAGCAGTATGGAGAGCACCTGGAAATGATAATTTTGCTCGTTGCCCACGACGTACACCATCTTGTCGATGGGGAAGTCCTGGAAGCGGAGTTTGGCGGTGCCGATGTCCTGCGTCATATACACGCTCGTACCGTCGGAGCGCAGCAGCAGTTTCTCGTCGAGGCCTTCGCCGGTGAGGTCGGCCCATACGCTGTTGTCGGGACGGCGGTAGAAGATGCCTTTCTTCAGGCCTTCCTCCACCTTTTCCTTACCTTCCAGATACGTCTGGCTTTCGTAGTATATCTTGTCGAAGCTCACGCCCAGGGCCTTGTAGGTCTCGTCGAAACCGGCGTACACCCACGTGTTCATCTTCTCCCAGAGGCTGCGCACCTCCGTGTCGCCCTGCTCCCATTTCACGAGCATCTCGTGGGCTTCCTTGATGAGGGGAGCCTCCTGCTTGGCCTCGTCTTCGCTGAGGCCCTGCTCCATGAGGGCGTGCACCTCCTCGCGGTAGTGCTTGTCAAAGAGCACGTAGTAGTCGCCGATGAGGTGGTCGCCCTTCTTGCCGCTGCTTTCGGGCGTCTCACCGTTACCCCAGCGCAACCAGGCCAGCATTGATTTGCAGATGTGTATGCCGCGGTCGTTCACGATGTTGGTGCGCACCACGCGGTTGCCGTTTGCGGCGGCAATCTGGCTGACGGCCCAGCCCAGGAGGTTGTTGCGCACGAGGCCCAGGTGGAGCGGCTTGTTGGTGTTCGGCGATGAGTATTCTATCATCACCAGCGGGCTCTCCTCGGTGGCGCTTACGAGGCCATACTGCGGGTTGGCGTTGATTTCGTCCAGGAGTCCGAGCCATGCCTGCGGGGCTATGACGAGGTTGAGGAAGCCTTTCACCACGTTGTAGGCGCTGACGAGCGCCGTGTTCTCCTTGAGGTATCGGCCCAGGTCCTCGCCCGTCTCCTCGGGGCGCTTGTGACTCTGGCGGAGGAGGGGGAAGGTGACGAGCGTGAGGTGTCCCTCAAACTCGGGGCGGGTCTTCTGAATCTGAATCTGCGCGGCGTCAACCTGTGCGCCGTAGAGGGTTGCCACGGCCTGTACGGCGGCGGCTTGCAGTTGTGTTTCGAGTGTCATGCTGTATGTATTGTTTTTATATTCTCCTGTTGGGGCGTATAATATTTGCGGGCGCAAAGATACTAAAAAAAACGCAGATGCCCAAGCTTTCCCTCTTATTATATATAAAAATGAACGCGCGCGGGCGTAAAATGTCTTACGCCCTGCCGTTTTCCTTGCGTTTTTGCCGTTTTTCCCTTCGCTCAGCCGATCTCGGCTTTCGCTCAGCCCGTCTCGGCTTTCCGTTAATATCCCGTCCCCTTTCTTTTTGCGAATTTCCCCTTCGGTTGCATTTCAACAATTGTTAAAATCAATTTCAACAGTTGTTAAAATGCATTTCAACAATTGTTAAAATTAATGTCAACAGTTGTTGACACGTTTTTAGAAGGGGGATTAGTGAGAACGGGGGAGGAGCCAGGGAAAATGCAAGGCTCTGCAAGGGGTGCCGTAACGGGTTGCAACGCGATGAAATACTGCGTGATAGAACAGGAGTCCCAACGCCCTCCGCCGTGAACGGCGAACCGCTCGCCGGCAGCCGCTGAAAAGCACAAAAAACGGCCCCAGAAAAACTCTGGAGCCGACATGCACGGAAGTACTCCCACCGGGAATCGAACCCGGATCTACTCTTTAGGAGAGAGTTGTTCTATCCATTGAACTATGGGAGCGTGAAGAATGCGCGTTGGGGGCACTTTTAGGCAACTCTGCGTGTCAAAATTTCCTTACGCGGTGCAAAGATACGAAAAAAAAGCGAGTTAATGGAAAGACTTCGGGCCTTTTTGTGTAATTTTGCGCGGACACACCAAAAAGAAAACCATAGAGGCGTAAAATCTATAACCCTAACATAAAATATCATGGTTACAGCAATTGTTGCATTCTTTATTGTAGGCTATCTCTGCATAGCCCTTGAAAGTGTTATCAAAGTAAACAAGGCAGCCACCGCCATCATTATGTGCGTAGGCTGCTGGGTGATGTACTCCTTGGGCGGTCTGTGCCCCGAAGGTACCAGTCTGGAACACATTATTGGCAAGAACCTCGGCGAGGCCGGCACTACGCTATTCTTCCTGCTCGGCGCCATGACCATCGTTGAGGTAGTGGACCGCCACGGTGGCTTTAACCCCGTGCGCAAACTCCTGCAGACCCACAGCAAGCGCGCCCTCCTGTGGAAGATGAGCATCCTGACGGCCTTCCTCAGCGCCGTGCTCGACAACCTTACCACTTCCATCGTGATGATAATGCTGCTGCGCAAGCTCATCTATGACCGCGACGCACGCCTCATCTACGCTTCGATGATCATCATCGCCGCCAACTCCGGCGGAGCCTTCTCCCCCATCGGCGACGTGACGACTATCATGCTCTGGAACGGCGGCTTCATCACCGCCCTCGGCGTAATCAGCGAGATTTTCCTGCCTTCCATGGTAAGCTTCCTCATTCCCTGCTTCATCCTGCAGTATCAGTTGCACGGCGAAGTGGGCGGCGCCCAGGAAAACGAGGAGGCCGTGCGCCAGACAGCCCTCGGCCGTCCGCAGCGCACCGCTATCTTCTGCCTCGGCGTGGGCGGCCTCTGCTGCGTGCCCGCATTCCACATGGCCACTGAACTTCCCCCGTTCCTCGGTATCCTCTGCGTGCTCGGCATCCTGTGGGCCGTGACAGAAATCTTCTATCGCAAGCACCCCGAAGACGACGACAAGGCCATGCGCGTGACGCAGCTCCTGCCCCGCGTCGATCTGAGCACCATTCTCTTCTTCCTCGGCATCCTTATGGCCGTGAGCGTATTGGCCGAAGTGGGCGTGCTCGCCGCACTGGGCGAGTGGCTCGACAAGACCATAGGCAACCACTACCTCGTGACCGGCACCATCGGTGTGCTGAGCGCCATCGTCGATAACGTGCCCCTCGTGGCCGGCAGTATGCAGATGTATCCGATAGCTGAAATGGGCGATATGGCTCAGGACGGCATCTTCTGGCAGCTCCTGGCCTACTGCGCCGGCGTGGGTGGCAGCATGCTGATTATCGGTAGCGCCGCCGGCGTGATGGTGATGGGCCTTGAGAAGATTACCTTCGGCTGGTACATGAAGAAAATCTCCTGGGTAGCCGCCGTAGGCTACGTAGCCGGTATCGCCGTCTATTACGTGGAGAAGCTGATCTTCTAAAAATATCAAAGGTATGGTGGAGACGTGTGCCTTCACCATACCTTATTATTATTTACGCGCGCGAGAGAAATTGCGTAAACTCACCATCGAGGAACTCCACCGTATGGACGCGGCGGAGTTTCGTGCGGCAGAGAAAATGCCGCTCGTCATCGTCCTGGATAATGTGCGGAGCCTGCACAACGTAGGCTCTGTGCTGCGCACGGCAGACGCCTTCCGCCTGGAAGAAGTGTGCCTGTGCGGCATCACGGCCACTCCGCCGTCGGCAGAAATCCATAAGACGGCACTCGGGGCGGAAGATAGCGTGAAGTGGACCTACTATGAGGACACGCTCTGCTGCATCAAGGCCCTGCAAGAGCGGGGCTGTCGCACCGTGGCCGTAGAGCAGGTGGAAGGAAGTGCGAAACTCGGCGCGTGGACTCTGGAAAAGACCGACGCCGAACGCGGATTGGCCCTCGTGCTGGGCAACGAAGTGAAAGGCGTGCGCCAGGACGTGGTGGACCTCTGCGACGAAGCGCTGGAAATCCCGCAGTACGGCACGAAGCATAGCCTCAACGTCAGCGTGACGGCCGGCATCGTTATCTGGGAAGCCGTCCGGCAGTTGCAGAAATACGTGCGGCTGGCCGTAGTCGCCGCCGTAGTCCTTCTGGGAGCCGTAGCGGTGCCGGTAAGTGCCGTAGCGGTGCCGGTAAGTGCCGTGGCCTCAAGTCCAATAGAGGACTGCAGCCTTACTCGTGCAGAAGCAGGCGACACGCTGCCCGACTTCACGCTGAATCCTCTGGTGAGAGACTCGCGTGTGGCCTATAAAGGCGACAGCATCCCCAACTTTACGCTGCCCACACTCTACAAGTACCCGCCGCTGCAATTCAAAAGCGACAAACAGAGGCAGGAGTACACGCGACTGGTGCGGAACATAAAGAAAGTACTGCCCCTTGCCAAAGACGCAAGGCACTATATCATAGAAACCTATGACATGCTGCAGACCTTCCATAACAAAGACGAAAAGGAAAAACATGTGAAGGCCGTAGAAGCAGACCTGAAAAAGAGATACACCCCCCTGATCAGGCGAATGAGTAAGACGCAAGGTCGCATCCTTGTGAAACTCATCGACCGCGAATGCGGACAATCGGGCTACGCCATCGCCAAAGCCTTCGTGGGATCCCTCAAAGCCAACATCTATCAGGGCATTGCCTTCATCTTTGGCCAGAGCCTGACGAAGCACTACGACCCCGAAGGCGAGGATGCCGAGATGGAGCGCATCGTCAGACAGGTGGAATCAGGACAACTGTAGGGAAAAAACACACCGCAACGGCAAAAAGCGGCTAAAAGACTGCAAAAATTGCCGCCGCAAGCCTAAAATGCGCCCAAAATTGAAGTTTTGGGGCAAGAAACCTTGCTGTTAAAAAAAAAATGTGTAAATTTGCACGCTCAAATGTGTATATCGGTGCCTTCCGGCGTACAACAGACAATAACTAAAACAACAATAATAACAACAAAATGCAAAACAAAGGATTTGTAAAAGCCATTGCGATTCTGATGGGCCTGATTTGCTGTTTCTACTTCAGCTTCAGCTTCGTCACTTCCCACTATGAGAAGATAGCAGCCGCAAAGGGCGAAGAGCAGGGCCGAATTTATCTCGACTCCCTGCGTTCCGAGAGAGTATGGCTCGGCTATGACTACAAGCATTGCGAAGAACTGCAGATTGGCCTCGGCCTTGACCTGCAGGGCGGCATGAATGTTATTCTGGAAGTCAGCGTTCCCGACGTGGTGAAGCACCTCGCCGGCAGTAATGTTGAGACTCCCGAATTCCAGAAGGTCTTTGACAAGGCCGTAGCGCTGGCTGAGCAGGGCGAAGATGACTTTGTAGAAATCTTCGTCAGTGAGTATCAGAAGCAAAACGGCAAGAATCAGCTCGGCGGTATCTTTGCCGGCAGCCTGAAGGAGTCTAACATCACCCCCAACTCCGCTGATGACAAGGTAAAGGCCGCTCTCATCACGGAAGTGAAGGCCGCCGTGAACAACTCTTACCAAGTAATCCAGCAGCGTATCGACCGCTTCGGCGTAGCTCAGCCCAACATCCAGATTCTGGAGGGTAGAGGCCAGATGGGTCAGATTATGGTGGAAATGCCCGGCATCAAAGAGCCCGAACGTGTGAAGAAACTCCTCGAAGGTTCCGCTAACCTTGAATTCTGGGAGACCTACAGCGCAAAAGATCTGCAGGCCGCTCTCCGCTCCATAGACAGCAATGCCGCCGGTAAGGGTGTCGCTGCCGACTCAACGGCTGCCAAAGCTCCCGAAGCCGATAAGGCTGCTGCTGAGGCCGACAAGACCGTTGCCGAAGCTGCACCTAAGGCTGAGGCTGATACGGCTCGCGAACTCTTCGCCGACAAGAACGTGGGCGAAACCGCCAAGGATGCCGAGAAGACCGCCGCTCAGGCAAAGGCTCAGCAGAAGGAACTCAGCGCACATCCCCTCCTGGCTCGTCTGTTCCAGGGTCAGTTCGTCGCTCCTGACGGCTGCATCGTAGGTATTGCAGAAAGCAAGGACACGGCTGCCGTGATGGATCTTCTCACCAGCGACAACGCCCGCAAGATTATCCCTGCCGACGTACATTTCGCTTGGGGCGTGAAGCCCAGTGAGAACATTAAGGGCAATTTCTTTGAACTCTATGCCCTTAAGAAGACCAACGGCGCTGCCGCAATGGCCGGCGAAGTGATTGCTGACGCCAAGGATGACTATGATCAGTATCATAACCCCATCGTCAGCATGACTATGAACACTCAGGGCTCCCGCGACTGGGCCACCCTGACGGGTAAGAACATCAAGCGCCCCGTGGCCATCGTCCTCGACGGCTTTGTATATAGCGCTCCCGTAGTGCAGAACGAAATTACCGGCGGTACGAGTCAGATTTCCGGCCACTTCACCGGCGAAGATACCAAGGACCTTGCCAACGTGCTGAAGAGCGGTAAGATGCCCGCCCCCACAAAGATCGTTTCCGACCAGACGGTGGGCCCGAGCCTCGGTGCTGCATCCATCAAGGCCGGTTTCATGAGCTGTATCGTGGCCTTCATCTTGCTGATGATCTTCATGTGTCTCTATTACGGCTTCATCCCCGGCATGGTGGCCAACATGGCTCTGTTCATCAACTTCTTCTTCACCTTCGGCGTGCTGACCTCCTTCCAGGCAGCCCTGACGATGAGCGGCATTGCCGGCCTTGTGCTCTCACTGGGTATGGCTGTGGATGCCAACGTGCTTATCTACGAACGTACTAAGGAAGAACTGCGCAACGGCAAGAACATCCGCCAGGCCCTGGCCGACGGTTACGGCAACGCCTTCAGCGCCATCTTCGACTCCAACCTGACCTCCATCATCACGGCCGTCATCCTCTACAACTTCGGTACCGGCCCCATCCGCGGCTTCGCCATGACGCTCGGTATCGGCATCGTTGCCAGCTTCTTCACCGCCGTTTGGATGACCCGTATCGTGTACGAACACTTCCACAACAAGGATAAGTGGCTCGGCCTTACCTTCATGACGCCGCTGAGCAAGAAGTTCATGGTAGAAAGGGAGTACGCCTTCATGTCTGCCGCCAAGAAGAGCTTCGTTATCTTCGGCGTGCTCGTAGCCGTAGGCGTAGGTTCGCTGGCTGTCCGTGGCCTGCAGAAGGGCATTGACTTCACTGGCGGCCGCAACTTCGTAGTTGCCTTCGACCAGAAGGTAACATCCGACGAGGTAGAGGCCCTTATCGCTCCCGCTATCCATGCCAAGGATCCCAACGCAGCCGTTAACTGTCTGGACGTAATGATGCCTAATATCTCCAATGCCGTACGTATTTCCACCTCCTACCGCATCAGCGAGAACGGTGCCGACGTTGACAGAGAGATTGAGCAGATTATCCATCAGACCCTCAGCGCCAACAAACTCATCACGGCCGACTACGACACCTTCAAGAACCGCGACGACCACACTGGCGGCTCCATCATCGAGTCCCAGAAGGTAGGCGCCACCGTGGCCGCCGACATGACGCGCGGCGCCATGAAGAGCGTAGCTTTCTCGCTCATCGCCATCTTCCTGTACATCCTCTTCCGTTTCCGCAACGTGGCCTTCTCCGTAGGCGCCGTGGGTGCCCTGACGATTGATACCTTCCTCATCATAGCCATGTACTCCCTGTGCTGGGGCTGGGTACCTTTCTCCCTGGAAGTTGACCAGACGTTCATCGCCGCCATCCTAACGGCAATCGGTTACTCCATCAACGATAAGGTGGTGGTGTTCGACCGTATCCGTGAGGAACTCGGCTTGCATCCCAACCGCGATCACGTCAGCGTGTTCAACATGTCCATCAACGCCACGTTGACCCGTACCATCATGACGTCGCTCACCACCCTCTTGGTGCTCCTCTGCATCTTCTTCCTCGGTGGTGACAGCATCCGCTCCTTCGCCTTCGCCATGATTCTCGGTGTAGTATTCGGCACATGCTCCTCCATCTTCCTCGCTGCTCCCATTGCCATGAAGATTTATGGCAAGCGCAACAAGAAGAAGGGCGCCGTGGCCGAGGCCTAAACAGACATACTTGCAGCCTTAGTGCTGCCTGACGCATAAGAGAAGCGCATAGCCTTTCGGGGCTGGCGCTTCTTTTTTTGTAAAGAGGGGAAAGGCGCGAAACTATCCCCCTTTTACTTTTTTCTAAGGCCGACTTAGTGAAGACTAATGCCGACTTATTTTTTCCTAATGCCGACTTACGAAAAATTAAAAGGGACATCGGCAAAATTAAAAGGGGCATCGGCAAAATTAAAAGGGCTATCGGCAAAATTAAAAGGGAGAAAGAATATTCTCTCCCCGCTCCCGAAGCGGGAGAACCTTCAACAGGTGCACCCCGTTGCTTTTTGAAATTTACTCAAAGGAGGGATAGAAAAAAATAAAAGAGGGGATGGGAAAAACTCAAGGGGAGTTGGCGCGGCCTAAAAGGGGGGAAGGAGTAAGGGTAAGGTGGCATATAGCGCGGAAAAATGACATTTTGCGCGTGGGAATGCAAAAAAAAGGAGTAAAAGTTGGTCAGACCGCAGGAAATGGTTAACTTTGTGCGCTATGAAAAGTAAAATGCTGCTGAAGGTTATGGCTGGTGTAGTCCTGACGCTGGCCGTTACGGGGTGTAAAGCTCCCACCGACATTGCTTATTTCCAGGATATGTATGAGGCTCAGAGTGCTGCCGTGCAGCAAGTGAATGAGATAAAGGTGAAGCCTATGGACCGCCTGACGATAGTGGTGAAGAGCCGCTCGTATGAGGTGGCCGAAGAGCTTAACCTCTTAACTCAAGCCGGGCGCGTGGGCAGCTCTGGTGCGGGCCATAGCGGCACGTCGAACGGCATGAGTTACTACACCGTGGACGAGGACGGCAACATTGTGATGCCCAAGCTCGGCACCGTGCACGTGGGCGGCATGACACGCTCGGAAGTGGCCGCGCATGTGAAGGCCCAGCTCTTGGAAAAGCAGTTGGTGCTGGATCCCACGGTGACGGTGGAGTATGTGGACATGAACTACAGCGTGCTGGGCGAGGTAAAGAGCCCCGGCATGTTCACCTTCGACCGTGAGCGCATGACGCTGCTGGAGGCTATCAGCAAGGCTGGCGACCTGACGATTACGGGCGAGCGTAAGCGCGTGAGCGTAATCCGCCGCGAGGGCGACGAGCAGAAACACTACTACGTGGACCTTACCGATGCCAAGAGCATGTATCAGAGCCCCGTGTTCTATCTTCAGCAGGACGATATCGTGTATGTGGAGCCGAACTCCAAGCGTATGCGTGAGAGTCGCCCGAATGGTAATACCTTCAATACGGCCTCTTTCTGGGTGGGCATCGTGAGCATGGTGGCCTCGCTGACGGGTATCGTAGTTAACATTGTTAATAAATAAGAAAAGATATAATGGAACAGGAATTTGGTTCTCAGCCGATGCAACAGCCCGTGATGGTGCAGCAGCAGCAGGAGGATGGCGGCCTTCAGATTACTGATATTCTGGCGCTCTTCATCCATAACTGGAGGTGGTTTGTAATCTCAATAGCGCTGTGTCTGCTTGTGGCCATTATCAGTGTGAAGCGCTCTACGCCTGTATATACGCGCAGCGCGCAGATATTGATTAAGGAGGACGGCACAAAGGGTTCGTTCAGTGGCAATGTGGACTGGTTCGCTTCGCTCGGCATGGGCTCTGCGGCAGTCAACGTGCAGAATGAACTCGTGGCCGTGCAGTCGCCTGCTACCTTTGTGGAGGTTGTGGAGCGCCTGGGCCTTAATACTACTTATCAACGCGAGGGCCGCTGGCATGACATTCCGCTCTATGGCGCTACGGTGCCTGTGGTGGTGGAGTTCCAGGACTTGGGCCCTGATGATACGGGTGCGCTGACGCTGACGGTAAAGCGCGACGGCAGTGTGACGATGGCTGACTTCGCGGGCAGTAAGATGCAAGGCGCGAGCAAGAAGCTGTCGGCCAAAATCGGTCAGACGGTGAACACGCCTGTTGGCCGCGTCAAGGTGATGGCCGGCCCTGCAGCCGGGTCTATCGCCGAGCAGAACGATGATGTCGTGATAAACGTAGCACGCACCACCGTGCAGGGCGCCGCCAAGCGAGCTGCCGGCGGCCTGAGTGCCAGCCTGAACTCAAAGGAGAACAGCATCATTGACCTCGTGTATCACGACACCAACACGCAGCGCGCCGAAGACATTCTTACCACCCTCATTGAAGCCTATAACGATGCCTGGGTGAAGGATAAGAACCAGATGACAGAGGCCACGAACGAGTTTATCATGGAACGCCTGAGCGTGATACAGGCCGAACTGGACACCGTGGACGATGCCATCAGTTCGTATAAGAGCGACAACCTCCTGACTGACCCGGCAGCCCTGGCCGGCCTTTATCTGAACGATATGGACGAGGCCGAGAAGAAAGCCGGAGAGCTGAGCAGCCAGCTGTATATGGCTCAGTATATTCGCTCGTTCGTGTCGAACGACTCGCATAAGGATGAGCTCATGCCCGTCAACATCGGCTTAGGAAATACCGGCCTTGATCAGCAACTGGTGCAGTATAACCAACTGCTGCTGGAGCGCAACCGCCTGCTGAGCAGCACGGGAGCTAACAGTGACCTGGTGCGTGAGCGCGACCAAGTCCTGCAGCAGCAACGGGCCGCTATCATCGGTGGCATTGATAACCAGATAAACCTTATCAATTCGCAACTGGGCGTCGTGCGCAAGAACAAAGCAAAGGCCAACAGCGGTATAGCCAACTCGCCGGAGCAGACACGCTACCTGGGTAAGGTGTCACGCCAGCTGAAGGTAAAGGAGGCGCTGTATATCTTCCTGCTTCAGAAGCGTGAGGAGAACGAACTGTCGCTGGCCTTCACGGCTTACAACACGCGCATCATCACTCCGGCCCAGGGCAGCAATGCCCCCGTGAGTCCGCAGAGCAACCGCATGCTGCTCATCGCCTTGCTGATAGGTTTGGCTGTGCCTGCCGTTATCCTATACATGATAGAGCGTATGGACACCCGCGTCCGTGGCCGTAAGGATATAGAACGTCTGAGCGTGCCCTTCGTCGGCGAGATACCCTTCGTCGGCAAGATGCAACGCCACATACTGAGACCTTGGCTGGAGAGATTCGGCATCGTCAATAAGAAGGCGGATAAGGAAACCACCCGCAAAGTTATTGTGAAGCCGCATAGCCGCAATATCATCAACGAGGCTTTCCGCGTGGTTCGCACCAACCTGGACTTCATAGGCGACAATGCTAATGAGAAGGGAAAGGTAATAATGATTACGAGCGCCAATCCGAGCTCCGGCAAGACGTTTATCAGCGGTAATCTGGCCGCATCCTTTGCGCTTAAGGGCAAGAAGGTGCTGCTGCTTGACTTTGACATGCGCCGTGCCTCTTCCAGCCTCTATGTGGAGAAGACATCGAAAGGCGTGAGCAGCTATCTTAGCGGTAAGGAAGACGACTGGCGCAACCTCGTCGTGCCCATGTCGGAGCAGGAAGGTATGTATGTGCTCCCTGTGGGTGCCTTGCCACCTAACCCTGCCGAACTGCTGACCAACAGCCGCACGGCACAGCTTATAAAGGAAATGCGCGAGGACTACGACATGGTGTTCGTGGACTGCCCGCCCGTAGAAATCGTGGCCGATGCCAGCATTATTGCCAAGATGGTGGACCAGACAATCTTCGTCGTTCGCGTAGAACTGATGGAGCGCGAAATGCTGCCCGTCATCGAGAACTATTACAAAGAAAACAAGTTCCCCAATATGACCTTGCTGCTTAACGGTAGCGTAAACTCCCGCAGTCGCTATGGCTATCGCTATGGTTACGGCTACGGCTACAGTTACGGCTACGGCTACGGTTATGGTCACAGCTACGGCAACAGCTACTACCACGAGGACAAATAGCTTGACGCGCAGCACGGGACATTATAAATAATAATATACGATGTGGCCCTTTAGCACAACATCAACGATAGCAAGCAGTGGCGTCCTCCGGGGCGCCACTGATTGGCATTGCCACCTCCTGCCGGGCGTGGACGACGGCATCAAGGATATGGCCGACACCCTCACCCTTCTGCGCCGTTATGAGGAGGAGGGAATACGCGAGGTGTGGTTCACGCCGCACATCATGGAAGACATGCCCAACACCACGGCGACCCTGCGGGAGCGTTTCGCTGAGGTGAAGGCCGCTTATGAGGGAGGGCTGACGCTCCATCTGGCCGCGGAGAATATGCTCGACACTCTTTTTGAGGAGCGCCTTGAGGCCGGCGACCTGCTGCCCATCGGCGAGGCCGGCGATATGCTGCTGGTGGAGACTTCTTACTTCACGGCACCTTATGACCTGTGGGGACTCCTCCGCCGTATCCAGGCGGCCGGCTTCCATCCTCTCCTGGCCCATCCGGAGCGCTATCTCTATATGAGCAATGCCGACTACGACCGCCTGCATGAGATGGGCGTTCGGCTCCAACTGAACCTGCCCGCCGTGGGAGGCGCCTACAGCCCTGAAAGTAAGGCGCGAGCTCAGCGCTTACTACAACTTGGTTATTACTCATTTAAGGGAACCGACACTCACCGCGTGAGCGGCTTCGAAAATGCCGTAGTTAATGCCAAAGTAAAGAAAAGTTGTCTAAAATTAATAGCTAATCTTAAGTAAATAAGCAAGTTGGCATATTTAGAAATGAGAAAAGTTTCCCAAAACGGGAAACTTTTTTCGTTTTATTTTGAAAAAAGTTAACATTTTTGTTTGTCATTTGCAGACTTAGTTGTAACTTTGCACCCGAAATCGGAAAGGAGGTTTTCCTGGTTTCGTTTCCCTGTCTTTTTATCTGTCTTAAGAACCTATCAAAAGTCAATTGTCATCAGTCAATTGTCGCTTCTTCTTGCGCTTTTTCCAGAAAAGTTCATACACATTATATATAATATATAGCCCCATTACCTAACCAATGAGTTACGAAAACTTTTACATTACCAAGCGCGACGGCAGCACCGAGAGTTTCTCCGTCGAAAAGATCAAAGGCGCCATCCTTAAGGCTTTCGCCGCAGTAGACGAACCCGTGAATGCCGAGCAGCTCGCCGCCATCATTGACCAGCTGCGCTTCTGCAACGGTATGAGCGTGGAGGACGTGCAGAACCAGATTGAGGTGGCCCTTATGCGTGAGCAGCACTTCAAGACCGCCAAGGCCTTCATGCTCTATCGTAAGCGCCGCGAGGAGGACCGTGAGACCGCCGACCGCCTCCGCTTCCTCATCAACTACTGCGACGCTGCCAACGCAGCCTCCGGCAGTAAGTATGACGCCAACGCCAACGTAGAGAACAAGAACATTGCCACGCTGATCGGCGAACTGCCCAAGGGTGCCTTCCTCCGTCTCAACCGCCGCCTTATCTGCGACAGAATTCAGGAGATGTACGGCAAGGAACTCGCCGACCGCTACATGTATCTGCTGAAGAACCACTACATTTACAAGAACGACGAGACCTCCATCGCTCCCTACTGTGCCTCCATCACCATGTACCCCTGGCTCCTCAACGGCACCAAGGCCATCGGCGGCAACTCCGTAGCCCCCACCAACCTCAAGAGCTTCTGCGGTGGCTTCGTCAATATGGTGTTCATCGTCAGCAGTATGCTCAGCGGTGCCTGCGCCACCCCCGAGTTCCTGATGTACATGAGCCACTTCCTTGAGGTGGAATTCGGCCAGGACTTCTATCTCCGTGCCCACGAGCAGGCCGACTGCACTCTCCGTAAGCGCACCATCGACAAGGTCATCACCGACTGCTTCGAGCAGATTGTTTACAGTATCAACCAGCCCACTGGCGCCCGCAACTTCCAGTCTGTCTTCTGGAACATCTCCTACTACGACAAGTTCTACTTCGAGAGCATCTTCGGCAACTTCTATTTCCCCGACGGCTCGCAGCCCCACTGGGAGGCCCTCTCTTGGCTGCAGAAGCGCTTCATGACGTGGTTCAACAAGGAGCGCACCAAGACCGTCCTCACCTTCCCCGTCGAGACCATGGCCCTGCTCACCGAGGACGGCGACTGCAAGGATGCCGAATACGGCGACCTCACCGCACAGATGTACTCCGAGGGTCACTCCTTCTTCACCTATATGAGCGACAACGCCGACTCCCTCGCTTCCTGCTGCCGTCTGCGCAACGAAATCCAGGACAACGGCTTCTCCTACACCCTCGGCGCCGGCGGCGTCAGCACCGGTTCCAAGAGCGTGCTCACCATCAACCTCAACCGCTGCATCCAGCAGGCCACCCGCGAGGGTAAGCCCTATGCCGAATACCTCTCCGAGATTGTGGACCTCTGCCACAAGGTGCAACTCGCCTATAACGCCAACCTCATGTGGCTCAAGGAGAAGGGCATGCTGCCCCTCTTCGATGCCGGCTACATCACTATCAACCGCCAGTACCTCACCATCGGCGTCAACGGTCTCGTAGAGGCCGCCGAGAGCCTCGGTATGACCATCAGCAACAACGAGGAGTACTGCGAGTTCGTGCAGAATGTCCTCGGCATCGTGGAGAAGTACAACAAGCAGTACCGCACCAAGGACGTACTCTTCAACTGCGAGATGATTCCCGCCGAGAACGTTGGCGTGAAGCATGCCAAGTGGGACCGTGAGGACGGCTATTTCGTGCCCCGTGACTGCTACAACTCCTATTTCTACGTTGTTGAGGACGTCAACACCGACGTCATTGAGAAGTTCCGCCTCCACGGTCGCCGCTATGTAGAGCACCTCACCGGCGGCAGCGCCCTCCACTGCAACCTTGACGAGCATCTCTCTCAGGGTCAGTACCGCCAGCTCCTCCGCGTGGCCGCCAAGGAAGGCACGAACTACTTCACCTTCAACGTACCCAACACCCTCTGCAACAACTGCGGACACATTGACAAGCGTTACCTCAAGGAGTGTCCCCATTGCAAGAGCACGGACGTGGATTACCTCACCCGCATCATCGGCTATCTGAAGCGCGTTTCCAATTTCTCCCTCGACCGTCAGAAAGAGGCCGAGCGCCGCTACTACGGCAGCGTGAAGTCAACGCAGATAGAGGCCGCGCTCCAATAACCCCTCCCTGATAAAAGTCTGAGCAGCAGACAACGGCGGCAAACCTCCTCTCCCCGAAAGGCTTGCGACGCATTGTCTGCTGCTTTTTTGGCTCGTCCGAAAACTATCCCCCTTTTAGTCCGTCCGATGTCCCTTTTAATTTTGCCGATGTCCCTTTTAATTTTTCGTAAAAGGGACATCGGAAAAAGCCAAAGGGGGTATGCGGCAATTTAATCCTAATCTCTCTTTCTATGATCAAATATGTCAACCACGACATCGTCTTTCAGGAGTACCCCGACGAGGTCACGCTGGCCATAAACCTCAGCCTTTGTCCCAACCACTGCCCCGGCTGCCACTCCGCTTGCCTTGCCGATGATATAGGCGACGAACTCACCGCCGAACGCCTGCTTGCCCTTGCCGGAAGCTATGCTGCCGAAATCACCTGCGTAGGTTTCCAGGGCGGCGA
This sequence comes from Alloprevotella sp., assembly GCA_045639805.1. Classification (GTDB taxonomy): domain Bacteria; phylum Bacteroidota; class Bacteroidia; order Bacteroidales; family Bacteroidaceae; genus Alloprevotella. The sequence goes on along the minus strand of JAZUDS010000095.1, from coordinate 699 downwards.
CAACGACCCTATGGCACTAAGCCTCCTTGCCGATGCCCTGCGCAAGGCCTTCCCCACCATCAAAGTGGGCTGGTACAGCGGGCGGCAGGAGCTGCCCGAGGGCTATCCCGTGCATAAATTCGACTATGTAAAGCTCGGTCCCTGGACGGCCGACCTCGGTCCCCTCAGCAGCCGCACCACCAATCAGCGTTTCTATCGTGTGGACCGCGCCAGCGGAGACCTCACCGACATCACCTCCCGTTTCTGGAAAAAATAGTGCAGATGAAGACAATCTACGTCGTTGCCGCCGTTCTTGTGGCGGACGGAAAGGTGTTCGCCACCCAGCGCGGGTACGGCCCGTGGAAGGACTGGTGGGAGTTTCCCGGTGGAAAGATAGAGGCCGGCGAGGAGCCGAAAGAAGCCTTGCGGCGCGAAATCCGCGAGGAACTGGCCACGGAAGTAGCGGTGGGCGACCTCCTCGCGACGGTGGAGTACGACTACCCCGAGTTCCATCTCTCCATGCAGTGCTACCTCTGCCGCATCACGGCCGGCAGCCTCTCCCTTCTTGAGCACGAGGCCTCCCGCTGGCTCACCCGCGACGAACTCTCCTCCGTGCGCTGGCTCCCCGCCGACCTGGCGGTGCTCCCGCGTATAGCCGAGGCCTTGAGTTAGCCCCGCCTGTGCAATAGCGAAATCCCCCGCCTTGTCGTTTGGCAAGGC
>JAZUDS010000094.1:0-17524 GCA_045639805.1 Alloprevotella sp. | reverse complement strand
CTCCCCCAACCCCTCACAGACCCTCCCCCAACCCCTCCCCAAAGGGCGGGGAGTGGAAACTTACGAGCGATAATTCATAATTCTTAATTCATCAATCCTAACCCTAACCTTAACCCACGTCCCCATTCCATTCCCCTCCCTTGAGGGAGGGGTTAGGGGTGGGTCTGGTGTGTCTTCCATTATGTCTCGCACCTTATATATAATATTATGCGCCCTCTCCTTCGCTCCGACCGTGGCGCAGGAAGTGCTTCCCTTGCCGGAGGCGATGACACGCCTGCGTGCCTTCTGTCAGAATATCAACACCTTCCAGCGACTCTTCCCGCAGGAGAAAGTCTATGTGCAGACCGACAACACCGGCTACTATCAGGGCGAGACCATTTGGTGGAAAGCCTACGTGAAGACCTTCGTAGAGGACGACGCGCGCGCCGAGGCCGACTCGCTGCGCAGCAAGGTGCTCTATGTGGAACTCGTCAGCCCCATCGGCACCGTTATCAAGACACAGAAGGCCGAGATAAAGGACGGCGAGGCCCACGGCGACATCCGCCTCGACGGCCCCATGATGAGCGGCTACTGCGAACTGCGGGCCTACACGCGTTTCCAGACCAACTTCGACCCCGCCACCACCTTTTCGCGCGTCATCCCCATCTTCAAGGAACCGCGCCGGGAGGGCGACTACACCGACCGCAACCTCCGCACCGACGCCCGTCTCCGCGTGGCGGGCGTGGCCGGCAACCTTGACGTGACGGCCCGCTACACCGCCGCCCAGCGCCTTCTGCAGAAACCCACGGGCGACGACGACCTCCAGCTCGCCCCCGAAGCCGTGCCGCAGAGCGTGCAGTTCTTCCCCGAGGGCGGACATCTGGTGCGGGGCACCGACTGCCGCGTGGCTTTCAGCGTCAGTTGCGGCTATCCCGAGCCCTACCGCGTGCACATCTTCGACTCCCACGGCCGCGAGGTGGCCTCCGCCACCAGTCTTCACGAGGGCCGCGGCACGCTGCACTTCTCCGTCTCCGACACCGCCTACACCGCCCGCGTCGATGGTCTCGCCGCCTCCTTCGCCCTGCCGCGCGCCGAGCATGAGGGTGTGGCGCTGATGCTGCGCGAGAGTCCCGACACCGTGGCGCTCCACCTCACCACCCGTGGTCATGCCGACGAACTCCTCGGCCTCACCGTGCAGCACGAGGGCCGCGTCGTTCATTTCGACACCCTCCGCATCCCCGCCGGCGGCCTCGACCTCCTCCTGCCGCGCCGCGTGATGCAGAGCGGCGTCAACCAGATAACGCTCTTCACGCCGACGGGCCGTATCCTCGCCGAACGCCTCTTCTTCGAGTCGCCCCGTCCCGACGATATCGTGCCCCTCACCGTCAGCACCTCCTCCGAGGTAGTGGCACCCTACAGTCCCGTCAGCATTTCTTTGCAGGGACAGCGCGGAGCCCGCGTCGCCGTTGCCGTGCGTGATGCCGAGACCACCCCCACAGGCACCGACGGCCTCTCCCTCGCTTCCTACATGCTCCTCGCTTCCGACCTCAAGGGCTACATCGCCCGCCCCGACTATTACCTTGAGAGCGACGACAGCCTCCACCGCGCCGCCGCCGACCTCCTGATGCTCGTGCAGGGCTGGCGCCGCTACGACTGGAAGGTGATGGCCGGCCGTGCCACCTTCTACAAGAACCAGCCGCGCGAGGACGGCCTCTACATCAACGGCCATATCGCCCCCAAACGCCATAAGCACCGCCGTCCCCAGTCCGTTGATGGCGTCTATCTCTGCGCCACCCTCTACAACCGCGACGGACAACACCTTCGCGGCGCTCTCCTCACCGACGACTACGGCCGCTACGTCTTCCGCGTAGATTCCTGCCGCGGTGCCTTCAGCGGCTCCATCGTTACCAAGGACAAGGACGGCTTCGACTGCGACTACCGCATCATTCTCGACCGCCACTTCTCGCCCTCTCTGCGCTCCCTCTCCCTCGACGAGATACACCTGCGGCCCCTCGGCGGTGCCTGCCTGCTGCCCCTGCGTGCCGATAGCGTGGCTCCCGACTCTCCCCTCCGCTTCTTCCCCTCTTGGAACAACCGCCTCCTCGGTGAGGTCCGCGTCATAAAGAAACGCGAGGTAAACCCCAAGTATGCCTGGGCCGGACTGAACTACTTGAAGGAATTCGACGCTATCCACTTCGACGCCACCGAAATAGTGGAAGACTATCTCTCGCAGGGGCGTGATGTACCCTTCCTCTCCGAGTGGCTCAAAGAACAGGAGTGGTACAAGACCATTGAGGACAAGGACGAAATCCTCCTTAACATCCCCGATATGTTTGCCTCTCCTTTCCCGGAATACAGAAACACCAATATCAGCTACAGCGGGGGAGGTTTCTTCGTTCCCCCTCCCCGCACCTACGCCAACCTCACCAGTGGCCTCTATCAGACAGGCTACGAATTGCCTACCATCTCCAGCGGCTACTACGACGTCGGTGTCAGCAAGCCCGCCGTCCGCATGGACGACGTCAGTGAAATCTTTATCTATCGCGTAGAACTTGAAGACGGCAAGGCCCGCTCGCGCTACGGCCGCTACCCCCTGCGCATTGACGTCATCCCGTCGCTTGCCCGCTCCCCCTCCCGCAAGGGACGGCGCAAAATACCCTTCGAGGGCTACAACGAGCAGCACGCCTTCTCCATGCCTGACTACAGCCTCATGCCACCCGAGCCCGACTACCGCCGCACCCTCTACTGGAACCCCGCCGTCACCCTCGACGCCCTCGGCCGTGCTGACCTCACCGTCTGGAACTCCACCAACTGCCGCCGCGTGGAAGTCAGCGCCGAAGGGATTACAGCTGACGGAAGGGTGCTTGTGTTAAGTGAAAAGTGAAGAGTGAAAAGTGAAAAATACTCCAGCCTCACCCCATAGAAGCCAATTAACTTTTAACTTTTAATGCGTCACACCTTATTTATATTATTTCTCTTCTCCGCCGCAGAGCGCGCCGCCCTCTCCGATGCTGCCCTCGTGGCGGCCGTGAAGGACAAGGCTTATTTCTCCGGCGCCTACGTCCTCACCCCCTCCCACGCATGCTTCGGCATCAATACGCCGCAGGGCGCGCGGGCCGTTTTCTTCGATGACTCCGCCCAAAAAGTGATTGTAGGCCCCCGCATGCCGCTCACCGCCCTCGGCCCGTGGTTCGTCGAGGTGTGTTGGCCGCCCAAGGCCCCTGCGCCCGTATTGCATTGGTATAAGTTAAGGACGAACAGACCCTCCCCCAACCCCTCCCGCTCGCAGAGCGGACTCTTGCCCCAATAGGGGAAAGATGGCGGCAGCCAGAAAGGGATTGGGCGGGGAGTAAATACTCTCCCCTGTTGGGGAAAGGGTTCGCTCTCCGAGCGAGGAGGGGGAATATACTCCTAAAGGTCGTGCCCAACTGTCAACTATTAACTATTAACTGTTAACTTTTAACTTCTTTATGCGCTCCCTACTTATCCTCCTTACGTCCCTCCTGCCGCTTGGCGGCATGGCGCAGGACGAGATGACGCAACTGAACGCCTGCGTGGAGAATGCCGCGCGCTTCTGCCGGCAGTACCCGCGCGAGAAAGTATATTTGCACCTCGACAACACGGCCTATGCCACGGGCGAGACGCTGTGGTTCAAGGCCTATGTGACGGGCAGCGACGGCAAGCCCACGAGGTTGAGCCGTGTGCTCTACGTCGATTTGCTCAACGCTGCGGGCGAGACGCTCCACCGGTTGCTGTGCCCCGTGGATTCCCTCGGTCAGGCGGCAGGCTCCTTCTCGCTGGCCCTGCCCGTGCAGAGCGGCTACCACGAGGTGAGGGCCTACACCCGCGAGATGCTCAACTGGGACGGAGGCTACTTCTCCCGCGTGGTGCCTGTGTATAAGGCATGGCCCGTGGAGGAGAACGCCCCCCTGCCCGCGCTGGAAGTGCCCGCGGAGACGGACTTCTCCTTGGGCCACAGCCGCCCCCTGATGCCGGAAGACGGGAAGGACGTCCGCCTGGACTTTTTCCCCGAAGGCGGGCAGCGCGTGGCAGGGCTTCCGCAGCGCATAGCCTTCAAGCTGACCGACGGACGCGGACGTCCCCTGGCCGATACGCTCTCGGTGCTCGATGCCGCCGGCAGCGTGGTGGCCACGGCCGTGCCGCTGGTGGACGGAATGGGTTTTCTCCCTGCCGGGAGCACGGACGATAAGGTCAGCGTGGCGGGCCGGACGTTCCTCCTTCCCGCCGGCACCTCCGACTACGCCCTGCAGGCCACTCCGCAGGCGGGAGGCTATATGCTGGAAATTGCCCGCAACCTCCGCGACGACACGCCGCGCATCCTCGGGCTCCTCGTCATGGGACGTCAGGCTCCCTGCTATTTCGACACCCTTACGGTGAAGGCCGGCGAGGCCGTGGCGTATGAACTCGACGCTGCCGCCCTGGCTCCGGGCGTGAACAGCATCGACCTCTTCACGGCCGACGGCACATGCGTGGCCCACAGGCTGCTGTGGGGCGGACTGCCGGAGAAGGCTCCCGCCGCCGTGAGGCAGAACAAGGCGCAGTATGCCGCCTTCGAGCCCATAGCCCTCGAGGTGGAGTCCGTGCCCGACGCCACGCTGTCGCTCTCCGTGCGGCAGGCCGACGGAAGCCCCGGCGACGACATGGCCGTGGAGCTGCTCCTCGCCTCGGAGGTGAGGGGCTACATCCACCGCCCCGCGCAATACTTCGCCCCCGGCGCCTCGCCTGCGCTCCTCGACCTCCTGCTGACGGTGCAGGGCTGGCGGGCCAACGACTTCTCCACCCTCTCCGGCCGAACGCCCTTCACGGCGCACCATCCCATAGAGAACGGCGTGACGCTGACGGGGCAGGTGTTCCACGACAATGAGCGCAGCCAGCCCTACGCCGACCTCAACCTCCTCCTCTCCCTCTACGCCCCCGACGGCTCTGCCTTCAGCGGCACGGGCACCACGAAGGCCGACGGCTCCTTTGCCTTCCGCATGGCCGATGGCTTCTACGGCGACTACTGCGCCTTCATCACCTCCACGGACGACGGCGGCAAGAAAAAGTGGTCGCGCCTCGCCTTCAACCGTCCGCAGGGCCCCGCACCCCGCGCCTTCGATGCCGGCGTCTTCGACATTTCCTCCCCGCTTCTTGCTCCTCCCATCAAGAGAGGCGGGGAGGCTCCCCTCTTTGCATGGACGGACACCATCCAGCGCTTCCCCGCCAGCGTCCAGTTGCGCGAGGCCAGCGTGAAGGAGAAGGGACGCTATCGCGGCTTCACGGGCAACCGCTACACGCAGAACGGCGGCGAGCGTGCCGGCATGCGCCGTGCCGACCTCTTCGTGGATATTCCCGCCGCCGTGGAACGGTACAAGGACAAGGGGCTGGGCGACCCCACCGTATGGCAGCTCCTCCACGACGTGCTGCCCGACTTCGAGGCGCGCACCATACCCGACCCGGCCGAGCTGGACAAATTCTACAATTATTCCGAGGACAATTTCTCGCCCGACGATATCAACGACGACCCCGCCGCCGCCCTCGGCCTCGCGCGCGTCAGCCAGCGCGGCCTTCCCGCCAGGCTCCGCAACGTGGGCTCCGTGAACTACGATATCAACTACGGCGGCCGCCGTCTCCTCGTCTTCGTCAACAACAAGCTGCAGGTCAAGAGTCTCGCCTCCGGCATAGGCTCGAAGAGCGACGCTATCTACGAGAGCATGATGGCCGAAGACTTCCGGAGCGCCGTCATCATGACGCAGCAGAGCGACTGGGACGTCTTCGTGCCCTCCGCCCTGCAGGACGCCGCCGCCCTCAAGTCCGAAATGCGCAAGAACGGTCTCCTCAATCAGGAGAGCAGCACGCAGGAGATACCCTTCGACCGCAACGCGCCCGGATGGTACGCCCTCTTCCTCTACGAACGCCCCGACTGGTACTGCCGTCTGCCGCGCAAGGGGCGCGACCGCCGTTTCGTGCAGGGTCTCCACCGCCCCGCGAAGTTCTATTCCCCGCAGTACAACGGCATAGACCTCCCCACGCCCGACGACCGCCGCCGCACCCTCTACTGGACTCCCTCCCTGCGCACCGATGCCCATGGCCGCGCCTCCGTAATCCTCTACGGCAATGCGGCCGACGGCCTCACCCTCGGCATATCCCTCCGCGGCCTCACGCCCGACGGACAAATCATCAGCTACGAGCGGTGAGTGAAGCGGAAAGCGGGAAAGGTTTCACGGATTCACGTTTTCAGTATTCCGCGCCCTGCGCTCCGTGTAAGTAAAATTAGGCTAAAATCCTCAAAATGGGGGGGGGGGGGGGGTAGGACAAAATAGTAGGCAAAGTGTAAGTTTTTGCCGGATTATTTTGCGGAATAAGAATTAAGCCTTATCTTTGCGGAACCATACAGGCAATAAGTGGAATTGAAAATTAATATTTCTATATAATGAAAAGATACATTGCTTTATTCTTCGTTGCGGCGTGCAGCATCGCGGTGTGCTCGTCGGCTTACGGGCAGCGTAACGAATACGCGGGTTACATCATTACTAATCTGGGCGACACGGTTCGCGGCATCCTCGATTTCAGGAGCAATGACCAACTGGCACGTTCGGTAAGTTTCAAGGCTGCCGCGGCGGAGGACTACCGTACGTTCCAGCCCGGCGAAATCAGGGGCTTCCGAATCGATGACAATGGCAAATATTACGTGGCGCGCGAACTGCCCTTCGCCGACGGCTCGCGCAAGTGCTTTGCCGAATACCTCGTGGAGGGCAAGATGAACCTCTACTATGTGGCCGACGGCACGGAGAGAGCGTATTTCTTTGAACGTGAGGACGGGGAAATCGTGCTCGTGCAGACGAAGACCTCACTGACGGCCGGCGGTGACGAGCGTCGCCGTGAATTTCTGCAACGCGGCAAGCTGACCTATCTCATGCAGGACTCGCCCGCGGCTATGGAGACGCTGGAGACACGCCACAAGATGGAGCACAAACTCGCCATCAGCGCGGCGAAGAACTACCACCGCGACCTCTGCGGCAGCGACGAGGGCTGCATAGAATATCAATACAAGAGTAAGTCGGGGCGCAACAAGGCGCACTTCAAGGTGCTGGGCGGCTATAACTACTACTTGCCAAAAATGGTGCGCCGCATGCCGTGGGACATCACGGAGGAACAGGCCACGTGCCACACAGCGGAGATAGGCGTGGGCGTGGATGTGAATATGGACCGCGCTGTGAAGGGCCTCTCCTTCCAGGCTTCGCTGGACTATTCGCACTACCGCTCCGCAATGGGGCACTCTACGATTGAAACGTACAATGTTCTGGACGAACTCGTGAGTAGTCAAGAATGCAACTACCGCGCCGTGGGCAATCTCGTGACGTTGCAGGCGGGCTTCCAGTATGCCATCGGCACGGCCCGCGTGAAGCCGCTGGTGAGGGGTGGCGTGTCGTATATGATTTGCATTGAGGACTTCACGCAGGATAACGACTTTGTGGTGCTGGAGCCCGGCCGCGACCACTATTATCTGAACGGCGAGGTGGAATACCCCGGCTTTTATTTAGGCACGGGCTGTCTGGTGGCCTGCGGGAAGCACACCCTCGGCCTGCACCTGGACTACGGGATGAAGCGCGTGGGAGCGACGCTGGAGTTTGTGTTTTAGGAATAGATTATAAATCTTTGCGCTTCAGGATGGGCTTGTAATCGGCCAGAATGGGCCGCTTGCGCAGTAAAACGTATCAAGAACCATTACAAAAGAGACCATGCTGAAGCAAAAAAAAGAGAGGGCAACGTTTGTTGTCCTCTCTTTTGCGCTTCAGGATGGGCTTGAACCGACGACCCCCTGATTAACAGTCAGGTGCTCTAACCAACTGAGCTACTGAAGCGGGTTTTTTGCAATTTTTTTAGGTTTTCCTGTGAATTGCAGTGCAAAAATAGTGATTATTTCCGAAATAAACAATAACTTTGCAGAAAATTTTGAGTAAAACATAAAAAAAAGGCAAAATATGACCAAAATTGCAACGTTGGGTAACGCTTTGACGGATGTTCTCACCCGTATTGATTCAGAAAAGACTCTCTCGGCTCTCGGCCTTCCGAAAGGTTCGATGACGCTCATCTCGGCTGAGCGCTTTGCTGAGTTCAGTAAGTTGATGGAAGACCCCTCCACGGAAATCGCTACGGGTGGAAGTGCCGCCAACACCGCTCTGTGCGTGGCCCATCTCTCCAATCTCTATCCGCAAAAGCCCGTTGAGGTGGATTTTGTGGGCAAAATGAGTTTTTCCGACCGCTTCGGTCAGAACTTCGCCGCCACTTTCCGCCAGGCGGGCGTGAAACTCCACGCCATAGAGGCCACCGACATGGCCTCCGGCGTGTGCACGGCTTTCGTCCTTCCCGACGGTGAGCGCACAATGGCCACCTTCCTCGGCGCCGCGGCAAGGATGGAGGCCGATGAGCTCACGCCCGAAATGTTTGCCGGCGCCGACATCGTGCATATCGAGGGCTACCTCGTGCAAAACCACGACCTCATTCTCCGCGCCATACAACTGGCCCACGCTTGCGGCGCCCTCGTCAGCCTCGATATGGCCAGTTACAACATCGTGGCCGCCGAGCATCAATTCTTTGCCGAGCACCTCCTTCCGCAGACCGACATCGTCTTTGCCAATGAGGAAGAGGCTGCCGCCTGGTTGGCCGGCACGCCGGAGGAATCGCTCGCCAGTCTCGCCACGCTCTGCCGCGTGGCCGTGGTGAAGGTAGGCGCTCACGGTGCTTGGGCACAAAGTGGCGCGGAACGCGTGTTCTGTCCTGCCGAAAAGATAGAAAACGTTGTCGATACCACCGCTGCGGGCGATTTCTTCGCCGCCGGTTTCCTCCATGCCTATAGCGTGGGCAAGGGGCTCGGGGACAGTCTCCACTCCGGCAGCGTGTGTGCCAGCCATGTCATACAGGTGATGGGCACGGCCCTGCCTCAAGAAGCATGGGACGACGTGCAGGCGAAACTGAAAGACTGACCCGCATGTCCGCACACGGACAAAAGCCCGCAATCCTTTTCCTTATTTTGTAAAAAAACGCCGAAAACATTTCATCACAATGCACTCCCCACACATTATTATATATATAAGGCGCCGTTTATGGCGCAACCGCGCTCTTCCAATCCTGGCCCTGTGCCTGGTCAGCCTGCTGGGTATGCCCGCCAGCGCCCAGACCTCCAACTACAACTTTGAGGCCACCAAGCAACTGGAGATTTTCAACGCCGCCTACTACAATCTGCACCTCAACTACGTGGACAGCCTCGATGCGAAGAAGCACGTGGGCGACGCCTTGAACTATATGTTGAGCCAGATTGACCCTTACACGGAGTATTATTCCAAGGAAAATACCGAGGACCTGAAGACGCTCAGCACCGGCAAGTATGCGGGCATAGGCTCGCCCATCGTGTACCGTCGCGACCTCGATTGCGCCGTTTTTTCCGACCCTTATCATGACATGCCGGCCTATCGCTACGGCGTACGCTCGGGCGACCGCATCATCTCGGTGGATGGCCACGTAGTAAGCGGCGAGCACCCCGCAGATACGCAGGACTATCTCTCCACCATTACCAATCGCCTGCGCGGAGAGCCCGGCACCACCGTCACGGTGGAACTTCGCCGCCCCCGTATCGCCACACCCGACAACCCCGACACGCTGCAGTCGCTCACCCTTTCCATTGTCCGCGAACAGATACGCCGCCCCGACATCCTATTGGCCAAAATGCTCGATGAAACCGTAGGTTATGTGTGCCTCACCGGCTACACGGAGAATGCGGCCGACGAATTCAAAAACGCCGTGCAATCCTTGAAGAGCCAGGGCATGAAGTCCTTGGTGATAGACCTCCGCGGCAACGGCGGCGGACTGCTTTCTGAGGCCGTGAAGTTGGTAGGGCTCTTTGTGAAGCGCGGTTCGGAAGTGGTAAGTATAAAAGGCCGTAACGCCAAATCCAATTATACCTACACCACTCCTGCCTCGCCTCTTGACCGCTCCATGCCTATCGCCGTCCTCACCGACTACGGCACAGCCTCGGCCGCCGAAATCACCAGCGGTGCCTTGCAGGACCTCGACCGTGCCGTCATCGTGGGCAACCGTACCTACGGCAAAGGCCTCGTACAAAGCAGCAACGACCTGCCCTACGGCGGTGCCATGAAGTTTACCACCTCTAAATATTACATACCTTCCGGCCGCTGCGTACAGGCCCTCGACTACGCCCATCGCGGAGAGGACGGGCAACCCACTCACCTCGCCGACTCGCTCTGCAAGGACTTCCTCACGGCCAACGGCCGCCTCGTGCGTGACGGTGGCGGCATAACTCCCGATGTCATCGTGAAGCTGGACACGCTGCCTTCCTTGATTTCTTATTTGGAGTACAGCCCGCAGCTGTTCGACTGGGCCGTGCTTTATCACCACTCCCATCCCACTATAGCCTCTCCCGAGACCTTCCGACTTTCTTCCGATGAAATGGCCGATTTTAAGAAGTATCTCGAGGAGCATGGCTTCAAATACGACGACCGAAGCAAGTCGCTCCTTTCCTATGTCCGCTCATGGGCCAAGACGGAGGGCTATGAGGAAGACACGGCCGAACTTTTCGACAAACTGGAGGCTACCCTCACACATAATCTCGACCATGACTTCACGCGATGGAACAAGGAAATCCGCGAAGCGGCGGAGAACGAGATAATCTCCAACTATTACGATGCACCAGGCTGTGCTGCCTACACCCTTCGCAACGACCCCGTCCTTGACGAGGCCCTCGCCATCCTCCACTCGCCGGAAAGATACGAAGGCATACTCAAGGGACAAAAGTAAAACGCTGCCCCATTTTTGCTAAAAAACGACGGATTCACCGAAGAAATCATACAATTCTGCGTATATGAAAAAGATATTTTTCTTTCTCTCTTTAGCCTTTCTTTTCCATACCACGGCGTCAGGCCAATCTCTCACCGTCGCGCATCTTAATGAGGTGGCGCTTGAGCAGATGGCAAAGGCGCAGACCATCACCCTTACCGGGCAACTGGTCGCCACCGCTCCCTGGAGCAAGCGCGGCGGTACGGATTGGCGGCAACTGCGGGACTGTTGCTGCGCCCTCCGTCATCTTGACCTCTCGCAGGCCACGGCGGAAATGGTGCCGGCTAACGCGCTCCATTCGCGCCATCACTTGCAGAGCGTCATCCTGCCTGAAGGCATCAAGGAGATAGGCAGTCAGGCCTTCTTTTCCTGCGATTCCATCGGAGAAATTACTATTCCCGCCAGCGTGAGGCTTATCGGCCAGAGTGCCTTCAGCCAGTGCCGCGGACTCCGTAAAGTGGTGTTTGAAGGCTCGCCCGAAGTGGAGAATTTTGCTTTTGCCGGTTGTCCCGCGTTGCAGGATATCATCGTGAAGGGTCAGCGCCCCGATTTCGCCCCGCTGGCGTTCTACGGCACGCGCAGCATTTATGAAGAAGACCTCATAGACCTTGACACGCTGCCCGGTAAGTTCCATCTTATTCCCCAGCCCGTCGTGGCGCGCCGGGCCAATCGTCTGCCACTCGACTGGGCGGACCTCAACGGCATCAAGGCGGACAAGAAACTCGGCAATGAAAAGAAGGTGCTGGAGGCTCTTTTGCGCGAATCCACCGAATATTCCGGCCATTCTTTGGCGGGCACGGATGGTGTGGCCACTCTCACGATAGACCCGTCGCTTCCCGATCCCGAGGCTTACGTCCTCGATGCCGATGTGGGCGGACTGACAATCCGCGGCGGCAGTCCCGCCGGCGTGTTTTGGGGAATAATGACGCTGCGGCAGCTCTTGCTCGACAGCAACGGCTACGGCACGCGCCGCTACAAGTTGAACGCCATTCACGTTGAGGACCAGCCGCGCACGCATATCAGAGAAATCATGGTGGACCCCTCCCGTACGTTTATTCCCTTCGACGACCTCAAAGCCCTCGTGCCCGTCCTGGCGCAGTATAAGTTCAATGCCCTGCACCTCCACTTGAGCGACGACCAGGCCTGGCGCATGGAAGTGAAGAAATATCCCCTTCTCACCGAGGTTTCCTCCGTCCGTCCCGCCATGGACGACATGCTCACGCCCTCGCCCGGCTACTACACGCAGAAACAGATGAAGGAACTCGTGGCATGGGGCGAGCAGCACCACGTGATGATAATTCCCGAACTGGAAATGCCGGGTCACGAAGTGGCCGCCGTGCATGCCTATCCCCGGCTCACCTGTGGCGCAAAAGAGGCCCCCATCCGCACCATCTGCGGCGTGAGCAACGAATTGCTCTGCCCCGGTTCGGCTTTCACGTTGCAGTTCCTGAAGGACGTGCTGAAGGAATACGCCGACGTCTTCCCCTGCCCCTACGTCCACCTCGGCGGCGACGAGGCCGGTCAGCCCCCTCTCGGCAGTTGGACGGAGTGTCCCGACTGTCAGGCGCTGAAGACGCGCCTCGGCATCAGCCCCGTAAACAACCGCGCCGACAACTGGCGCCTGCAGAAATACCTCTTTGACGAAATCATCACCTATCTGCGCGACGACCTCGGCAAGACGCCGATGTATTGGTACGAGCCCGACTTCAAGGAAATCCAGCCCGGCAGCGTCACCTTTGCCTGGCGTGGCGGCCAGACCGACGCCGCCATCGACTCGGCCCTCAAGAACGGCGTGAAAGTGATGCTCTGTCCCGGCGACCACTGTTACTTCGACTATCCCATGGCCCCCGGCGACATGCCCGAGGTGAACTGGGGCATGCCGACACTTTCCCTCAAGAAGACCTACGCCCTCGACCCCGCTTTCGGCCGTGACGCGCAGTTTGAGAAGGAGACCCTCTTCGGCGTGGCCGGCACACTGTGGAGCGAGAGCATCAACACGCCCGAGCGCATCACCTACCAGCTCTTCCCCCGCGGCCTCGCCCTCGCCGAAGCCGGCTGGAGCCCTGCCTCCGTGCGCAACTACGACGATTTCCTCCGCCGCCTGCGTCCGCACCTCAACGACCTCCAGCGCCGCGGCATCAGTGTAAGTCTCGCTGGGGAGAAGTAGCCGAAGTGCGGCGTACATCGTAAATTCAATACAGTGTTGTCCGCTGAAGGATGAAAGTCCCGAGGCGGACAACATTGTATAGGGCCGGGCGGAGGCCTTGCTTTGCTCCCCAGTAAAAGCGCCGGCGTTTTTGCGCCGCCAACACAACATTGAGCGCCGTAACTGAAAAAGTTTTGTCAAGATATTTTACAATTTTCAAGTGTTTTTAGGCCATTTTCCCGGCCGTGAAAACAAACGAGGCCGTCCCCGCGCGAAAATACGCGATTTTAGAGGGTGTTGTTACACGGCTCATTTATAAACGCTTAATTCAATAGAGAGTTGGAGGGAAGGCCCTCGGGACACGCCGAAAGCCCCTTTAGGCGCGAAAATGAGCCGTAGAAAACTGATTTTTTTGCGATTTTTTTTCGTAAAACGGCGGGGTGGGGGCGTCCGATGTCCCTTTTAATCGCGCCGGTGTCCCTTTTAATCGTGCCGATGTCCCTTTTAGTCGTGCCGATGTCCCTTTTAATCGCGCCGATGTCCCTTTTAGTTGCGCCGATGTCCCTTTTAGTTGCGCCGATGTCCCTTTTAATTTCGCGTAAAAGGGGGATTGAAAAAATTAAAAGGGCTTTCGGAACAAAATAAGGAGAAAACGGGCTTCGGGGAGGGGAGAGGAGCGAAAAAAACCGTCTGCGACACGGCACGCGAGCGGTTAAGACCAGGTCTTTCGTGCTGCGAAAATCGTTGCGGGTCGTTTAGGGGCAAAAATCTCTGCAAAAAAAATGTCAAGATTTTTTCAATTACAAATTTATTCAAAAGTGCGGCCAGTTAGAGTAATACTTTAATGCCACGATATACGATTTCCAGAGCAATATTGTGCGCGAAAACGGGCGCGCGGGCGCATTTTATTGTATTAAAGTTGAGAATCTCGCCTTTTATTCGTATCTTTGCAGCGCATTAAGTAATTACGCAGACCAATAATATATCAATAATATGAAAAAATCTCTACTTCTCATTCTTTCTTTCGTATGCGTCCTTACTGCGGGCGCTGTATCCGACGGCAGGCTCCACGCTCTGCGCTCTTCCCTCTCCGGCATCCGTGCGCCGCGTGCCGCCTTCACGCTGACAAAAGCCCCCGCCGCCTTTGGCACGCCTACAATGGCCGGTGCCGTGGCCGCCAGCGAGAGTCCGCGTCTCTCCGCCACGGCAGCCCATCGTGCTCCGCGTCACGCCCCCACTATGGAGAACCTCTTCGGTGCCTACGTGGAGGACACGCCCGGCACCACCGACGGCATAGAACCCTCGCTCGTATGTGCCCAGACCGAACTGAGCCTCTACGAATACACCGACCCCGACACGCAGGAGCACATCACGATGGTACGCCTCAGCGGCCTCTGCCAGGGCGTGGCCGACGTGTGCGGCGAGTACGACCCTGAGGACGGCACCCTCTTCATTCCCTCGCAGATATGCTTCGAGGACCCGGAGAATATGCGTGTGCCCAAGGCCTCGCTCTTCGGCGTGGAGAGCATCGACGCCCAGGGCCATTGCGTGCTTGGCGACGGGCTCCTGCTCCGCGTGGAAGAAGACGCGAACGGCCTCTATCTCACCCTTGACGAGTCTATGGCCGGCTGGGCCCTCTATGCCGAGGAGGGCGAGTTCAAGGGTTCCGTAGTGGGCTATGGTGAAGCCCTCATCCTCAACCCTGCCACCCATTTCCTTTCCTACGAGTCCTACGACATCGGCCTGCCTCTGGACGCCCGCCATTGGGAAGTCTGCGAGCAGCGCTCCTTCGTGGAGGACCTCGGCGACGAAGTCTTCATCCACGGCTGGCTGGGCAGTTATGCCATCAGGCTCAAGGTGAAGGACGACGGCACCATCGTGCTCCCCAACGGCCAGAACGCGTACTACAGCGTCACCGACCGCACCTGGTGGTCGTGCTACACCTTCGGTTCCGACCGTCGTCTGTGCACCGACCCCACGGTGGAGATACCTGTGTGTCAGACCGGCTCGGGCACCTATGTCTTCGGCGCCCCCGTGGAAGGTGACCCCACGAAGATGACTACGGACATCCTCTGCTGGGGCTACATCAGCCCTTACGACGACCTCGGCTACTGGACAGGCGTAGAGTTCGCCTACATAAGTCTCGTGCCCAACGAGGTATGGCTCGAAGGCGTGGCAGCACCGCAGACAGGCCCCATCGCCGCCACTCCCGCCTACGACCTCAACGGACGCACCCTCGCTGCGCAGAAGGCCAGCGGCCTCTTCATACAGGGCGGCCGCAAACTCATCCGCTAACATTAACAATACATAGTATCCCTATGAAAAAACATATCCTCCTCATCGCCGCGATGCTCTTCACCCTCGCCGGCGTACAGGCCAATGTCCTGCAACCTTCCGACATCAACACAGGCAAGGCCTACCACATCAGTTGCGAGCGTGGTGCACTGACCGCGGCCAGCGCCACGGCCACCAAGCTCTCGGGCACCTCCGAGGATGGCGTCAACCAGGCCCTCGACCCTAAGAACCCCTTGCAGCAGTTTGCCTTCATCGCCCACGGCGAAGACTTCTACCTCTACAACGTAGGCACCGGCAAGTTCGTGTCGCCCACAGGCCTCTCCGAGCACGCCGACACGCCCATCCTCTTCGCCGATGCCGACGACGCCACCGTGCGCCTCCTCTTTGACGACAACCACAACATCAACCTCGGCGGCAGCCAGCAGTATTTGTGTGACACATGGTTCTGGAAGGACGCCGGCAACAGTTTCGTCATCAAGGAAGCCATAGACTTCGACCAAACGGCCATAGCCGCCACCATCACCGACCCCTACACCTACGTCATCGTCATGCAGGGCGCACCTAACGGCGCTACCGTCAAAATCGACGGTAAGTCCTATGGCCACGGCGCTTTCGTGGAGACCTACGAGCCTCTCACCGAGGACGACATTGACGCCGCGCGCTCGGGCTATGTCGTAGTGGTCACTATCGAGAACGGCGTCATCACCGTGAAATACATCAAGAGGGATACCAGCGAGATCGACTTCTCCAAGTCCGTCTATATCCGCGACGCCAGCACCACCTCCCACGGCAGTATACACTACTGGACGAACACCAAAGACACCTATCTGGGCTGGACTACCGAAGGCATGGACGACGACGCCTGTCGCTGGAACCTCATCCCTGCCGGCGAGGATAGCAACGGCAACGCACTCTACTATGTGCAGCACACCGCCTCCGGCCTCTTCGTCGAAGGCCTGAAATTCATCACCGACGAAGACCCTGACGAGTCTAACGTGCTCACGCCCCTCGTCGCCACCGCCTCCGAGGCCCACAGCCTCACCTTCATTGCTCTCGACAACGGCCACTACTACATCTGCGACACCCACGCCGACGAAGCCAACGGCTACCGCGGCGGCGACGGCTACTACAACTACGCCATGTGTGGCAACTACGAAAATGTGGGCGGCTACTACCGCGACTATGACTACGGCGCCGACTCCTATGGCCTCGTGACCTTCGCCTGCGAATGGGAAGTGGCTCCCGCCCCCAAGGCCGACGACAGCGACGTGACGGCCATCCCCGAAGGCGAAGAGGTGTATATCGCTCTCATCCCTGGCTGGATTAACTACGGCGAGTACCTCTGGACGAGCGACGGCGGCACCGCCGGCCTCGTGCATCTCGACAAGGAGCGCCCCCAGCGCAACGACTTCGCCGCCGCAGCATTCATCAAGGTGCCCACCACACGCACCAACTACTTCAAGCTCTATCACATCCAGAGCCGGAAGTACCTCTACGGCCTCAACTTCATTGCCGACAGCCCCGACAATGACCCCACCAACGTCAACGATGGCGACCCTTGGGACAACCGATGCGTACTCACCTCCGATGAATCCAAGGCTCATGCCCTGCGAATAGACCAGAATTACAAGTGGACAACCGAGAGCGGTTCCAGAACCTACGACTTCAAGGCGAAAGGGTGGTATGTCATTAACGACCCGGTCGTAGAGAAGACCCCCGGCGACGGTTGCCACTACTACGGCACGAAGTACGGCTACTGCGTCTTTATGCTCTATCCCGAGTCGGGCTACCAGATTGGCGGCTTCGGCGCCATGTACTGCCCCTCCCAGGGCGGCTACATGCCCGACCCCTGGATTATTCGCACGCCCCACGAGATGTCCGAGTATCTCAACATACCGGAGATTCCTTCAATGATTCCCGAGGGCATAGAAAGACAGCAGACTACGACCGCCGGGCAGCAGGCCACGACGTATGACCTTCAGGGCCGCCACGTGCTGAACGCCTCTTCACGTTCCCACGGCCTCTACATCCAGAGCGGCAAAAAGATACTGGGCCGTTAGTCCGCACCGGCTTAATAAAAGGAGACGATATACAATTTGGCACAACATATTTTTTATCAAGAATTAAAGAATTAAGGAATTTTTTCGCAGAGTTCTGATAATGATTTTTTAAGAATTACGCAGTGCTGGAGCACTGCTGAATTGTTGTCCGCAGGAATTCTGCTGCATCAAGCAGCTAATTCAAAAGAAT
>JAZUDS010000093.1:0-31199 GCA_045639805.1 Alloprevotella sp. | reverse complement strand
GATGATACGCCTGACGCTCATGTACTACATTGACTTTATCCGTTTCATGGAGAATCCGGACAAGACATGGGACGACATCCTTGCCAGGGAGGCTCAAAAAGGGCCGCCACAGCCAACACTTTTTGATTAGTGGGGGGGGGGCATACTTTTGAGAATAAAAACCCCGAAGTCCGTGTTTACAGGGCTCCGGGGAGGTTTCTTATGCTGTTTTGAGTTTTACCGGACAGCAATAATTCCGAAAAAAATCGCAAAAAAATCATCGCGCGACGCCTTTTTTTCGTGCTTGAAGGCGGGTGTAGCGCCCCCGAAGGAATCTCCGCAAAAATCTTTGCAGACATAAGCGTTTATAAATGAGCCGTGTAACGGCGTCTTAAAAATTGCGTTTTTTCCGTCCAAACCTCCGCGCGCTCGTCTCCACGCCCAAATTTTGCCAAAAAAACGCACGAAAAATGTAAAAAATAGTGACAAAAAAATTTTTTTACATCCGTTTACTTAAAGTAAAACTTTAACTGAGCGGTTCCACCTCGGAAGAGCCGCAGAGCCGCTGTCGGCATATTTACAGCGCCGACCTCAACGTCTCAACAAGCGGTAGGAGCGTGTGCTTCACGACGCGGTCGTTGAGTTGGTGCTCGCCGTCGAAGCGGATGGCGTGGTCGGCGGGATAGTGTTTCTTGAACGTGTCGTAGTTCTTGGGTGCGACATCGCGGATGCCGAAAAGGCCCCACACGAGGGGCTTGTCGGCCTCGGGGATGTCCTTGAACTGCTGGCGCTCCATCTGGTTGTGGTGCTGAATGATGTCGCGGGTGATGCGGAAGGTCTTCTGCCCGTCGTAACGGCCGGAAAAGAAGCGGTGCTCGCCCGTGTGGAGCACGCGGCTCATCGTGCTCATGTTGAAAGCCGGATTGACGAGGATGCGCCGGTGGCCACGCATCTGCTGGGCGTACATTCCTCCCATGCTGGTGCCGATGATGAGGTCGGGAGCCTGCTCGGCCACATACTGGAGCAGGTATGGCAGGGCTTCCTGCGGGTCAACGGGAATGTCGGGGGCGATGATTTCGTCGTCGGGGAGATGGAGGCGGAGGAGTTCCACCGTGCCGGAGGCGTGGGAGGAGCCGAACCCGTGGAAATAGATGATTTTCATGCAGAAGGAGTGGAGAAGTAATTGATACGACGGGGAGCGAAGATTAAGAATTATACATTTCCATGTCCACCTTCCCTTCCCCGCGGGCCACGATGGCCGTGACGATGCCGTCGCTCAACACATTGACGAGAGTGAGGAAGGGCTCCACGAGAGGCATAATGCCCAGCACGAGGGCTATGGACTCAACGGGAGCACCAACCAGCGCCAAAAGCATTATCTCGCAGGCTATGGCACCGCCGGGCACACCGGGGGCAGCCATGGCCACGAGGATTATGGTCGTGATTAGCGAGAACATGATGCCGGGGTCGATTGCTGTGCCCGTGATGGCGGCCAGGAAAAAGGTGAGAGTGATGTAAAGCACGCTGGTGCCGTTCATATTGACGGTGGCGCCAAGAGGAATGGAGAAGGAATAGACTTGCGGGGAAATGCCGAGGCGCTTGCCGCAGGCTTCAAGGGCGGAAGGAATGGTGGCATTGCTGGAACTCGTGGAGAGAGCGGCCAGCATCACGCCTGCATACTTTCGCATAAACACGAAAGGATTGAGGCGCCCCACCACGGCCAAGAGTAAAATATAGAGAAGCAACAGGAAGAGGAGACTGATGAACACGGCCACCACCCACACGGCCACTGTCTGGAACGTCTCGCCGCTGATATTTATCACCATGCTGCCAAACGAGCCGAAGACGGCAAGGGGCATGCAGCGCGTGATGTAGCCGGTGATGGTGGTGCAGAGAGCGCTCATCGTAGAGATGAGTTCCGTTATCTGTTCGGAGCGTTTGTCGAGCGAAGCTGCCGCGGCACCCACCATGATGGAGAGGAATATGATCTGCATCATGTTGCTCTTCACGAAAGCCTCCACAAAGTTCGAGGGGATGATGTCCATCAGCGTGTCCTTCAGGGTGACGGTCCCCATGGAGGCGGCCTCGACGGGCTTAAGGTCGAACTGCGAGAGGTCTATCGGCGAGAAACTGAACCAAGTCATCACAAAATATGAAAAGGCTATGGCCAGGCACGTGGTAAACAGGTAGCCGCCCATCACCTTGGAGCCCGTGCGCCCCAAAGTCTTGAGGTCGGAAAAGCCCGACACGCAAGCGGCCAGCGAGAAGAACACCAAGGGCGCCATTATCATCTTTATGGCATTGAGGAAAAGGATATAGAGCGGCTCCAATAGGTTGTTGCTGATGGCCTGACATACTCCCGTGGGAAGGGTAAGGCGCATCAGACCGCCGAGTATCACTGCCGAGACAATGGCTATCAGTGTCTCGTAGAGCATAGCGTTCTGATTTTTGCTGACAACGACCTTGAAGGTGTTCACTCCCTTGCTGTGGCGGAACTTGATGCGGTCGGCATAGGCGCCCAGCACCAGTTGGCGGATGATATTCTCGGCCTCGGCACTGTACTCCTGGCCTATCACGTCCAACTGCGGACTTTGCATCATCTTCTCCGGCAACAGGCGTTCGCCCTTGCAGCTCAAGCGTATCAGGGTGCGGTGGATGCCTTTCTCAATCATCACCTTCGCCTCCTCGTCCTCGGTGGCCGACTGGCGAAGGATGACAAGCAGGTCCTCCAGCGTAGAGCAGGCGGACATAATGTCGCTGGCCTTGTGCTTACGCCTTTGCAGCTCGCTCTCCACTTGCTTGACAACATGAGAGATTCCTTCTGGCGTGAGCGTTGTTGAGTATGTCTGTAATATCATTATAGTGGTCGTTTGGTGTTATCCTTATATCTTTCGTTTTATGACGTTGATTATGCGCCGTGAATGGTTGTTGCCGTCGTGGCGGGCCGAATAGAAGCGGTCGGCATGGGCGTAGGTGCAGACGCCGGCCACCTGGACGCGGGGGAGAAGGAGTCCGGCCTCGGTGAGGAGCCAGTGGTTGGCGGCCCAGAGGTCAATGTGATGGCCTTCTGCCATTGAACCTTCACGGCGAGGGCCGCGGAAGCTGTGGATAAGGTCCATGGGGAAACCTGCGGCGGCGAAAGCCTCCACCACTTCCTCGCCTACCTGGAAATTGTCGGGGCCTATGCTGGGGCCGACTACGGCCAGCAGGTCTTCTGCACGGCTGCCGAACTCCCCAGCCATGAGGGCGATGGCGCGTTGGGATATGCGTCCCACGGTGCCGCGCCAACCGGCATGCACGGCGGCACAGACGTGCTGCACAGGGTCGTAGAGGAGCACGGGAACGCAGTCGGCGGTGCGCACGGCTATGGCGAAGTCGGCGAGAGGGGTGATGAGCGCATCGACTTCGCGGAGGTCTTCGCGGGAAGTGTCGCGTGAGGTGACGATGCGGACGTTCGTCGTATGCGTCTGGTGGGGCTGCAAGGCGGCGTAGGGGAGCGCCTCGCCTATTTCGGTGGAGAAGGCCTCCACGTCGGGGTGTAGATTGTATTGCATGGGAATCAGTGAAAGTTGGAATAAGGTGACAGGCGCTTGAAGTCGTCGGGCGTAAAAACGGGGCTCAGCGCCAGGTCGTTCCAGTCCTTGAGGGCGCCGTAGCGCTGGCGGTAGCGGAAGATTTCCTTCACCTGCTCGAACGAGAGATAGGGATGGCGGACGAGGGTTTTGAAGTCGGCGCTGTTGATTTTCAGCCGCCGGGGATGCGCCGCGCCGCTTACTTTGAACCAGCGCGCCATCTCGGGCGGCATATTATTGATTTCCATAATCTGCTGCGCCGATACATATCCGCCAAGCTGACGGCCGTAGGAGAGAATCTGCGCGGCACGGGCCGGCCCCACGAGGGGCACCTTGAGAAGCGACAGGGAATCAATGGAGGTGAGATCGAGGACGGTGCCCTCGGCATATTTTTCGGGGCGGGCGGCACGTACGCTGTCCCAGCGCTGGCGGTCGGCGAGGTATTCCTTGGCACGCGCAGAGAGAGGGCGGTCCTTGCGGTATTTCTCCCACCGCGCCTCGTCCTGCTCCCGCCATACGGCCCGCATAGAGTCATAGCGTGCCTCGCGCTCCGCCTCGCGACGGAGGGAATCGCGCTGTATGCCGGCCTCAAGTTCCTTCACGGCAGCCAGGTCCTCCTTCGTGGGGGCGTAGGGCTGCTCGGAGGAACCGCCCCGGCACTGGCGAAAGCCATAGAGCACGGCGGCAGCCGTCAAGAGGAAGGCTGCCAAAAGCAAAAAATGGCGGAGTTTGAACGGGCGCAACGACATATATGACTCATCAAGCCTTCACGCGCTCATAATCGGCGAAGGTGAAGGGTACTTCGTTTTGCTCGTCGGCGGGATGGCGTTCCTCGGCGAGCAAGCGCCACTCGTGCGGGTCTATCTCGGGGAAAAATACGTCGGCATCGGCGGGGCTGGCTTGCAGATGGGTGAGATAGAGGCGGTCGGCCAGGGGAAGGGCCTCGGCATAGACGCTGGCGCCTCCTATAATATATATATGTGTGTCGGCGGGCAGGGCTGCGAGGGCTTCTTGCAGCGACCCGAACACCTCAATGCCGGGTGCGCTGTAGCCTTTCTGGCGCGTCAGCACGATATTGCGGCGATTGGGGAGCGCGCCCTTGGGCAGCGACTCAAACGTGCGGCGACCCATAATGACGGTATGGCCGGTGGTGAGCGCCTTGAAGCGCTTCAGGTCAGCACGAAGGTGATAGAGGAGGTCGTTGTTCCGACCTATGGCGCGGTTTTCGGCGAGAGCACAGATTATTGAGAGCACTTTTTTCAGTTGAGAGTTAATAGTTGACAGTTGATAGTGGGCTGGTGGCGAGAAGGCCGTCTATTTGCGGAAGGCAAGGCAGGCCCAGTTGTCCTTCTGCTTGACGTCTATGAGGGAAAGGCCGAGGGAGCGGGCTTTGTCCTCAAGAAGGGGGACATCCTCGGTGTAGAAACCGCTCATGAGGAGGGCTGCGCCGGGGGCCATAACGCTGACGTAGGCGGGCATGTCCTGCAGGAGAATGTTGCGGTTGATATTGGCGATGAGAATGTCGAAAAGCGGACGGCTGGGGAGGGTGGCGAGCGAGGAGGCGTCGCCGAGGATGACGTCGATGCCGTCCAGATGGTTGAGAGCGATGTTGTCGCGGGAGTTATCCACGCACCATTCGTCCACGTCCACCGCCCAGCAATGGCGGGCGCCGCGCATTCGGGCCAGGATGGCGAGGATGCTGGTGCCACAGCCCATATCGAGCACTTCCTTGCCGGCGAGGTCCATCTCAAGGAGACGCGTGAGCATCTGCGAGGTGGTTTGATGGTGGCCGGTGCCGAAACTCATCCGCGGGTCGATGCGTATGGCGTACTCGGCCTCGGGGACGTCCTTGTGGAACGTGCTGGCAATGGCGCATGAGTGGCCGCCGGCCTCCACGCAGATGGGTTGGAAATAGTGTTGCTCCCATTCGGCGTTCCAATCCTTGTCCTCGGGCTCGTGCTGCTCGTAGGCGATGGTCACACCGGGCAGGGGGAAGTCGGCGAGGAGACTCTGGAGGGCGTCCTCGTCGAGGAGGTCGCGCTGGATGAAGGCGCTGTAGGTGTCCTCGTCGGTGGTGTAGGCGAAAGTGGCGGCCTCGGGATTGTGAGGGTCGGAAACTTTCTCCATAGAGAGGTCGCGGCTGTGCACGAAGCTCTCAAAACCAATCTCGGCGAGGAGGGCGGAAAGCACGTCGGCCACCACTTCGGGCGTGGCGGCGTCGGGGGCGGTCTTTAGGGTAAAGGTGTATTCGTAATACTTCATTCAGTTGTGTTTTTTCAGGCCCAGTGTCTTTTTGATGCGGGCGGCGATGGCGCGACCGATTGTTGCGAAATTGCCGTAGCGAAGGTTGAGGAAGAGTTCCTCCAGTGAGCGCCCCACCTTCACCCAGGGATGGCCCCAGGCGTTGACGCGGTAGTAGCGCTCCTTGTAGCCGAAATCCTCGGCCACCTCAGCGGGATGGCGCAGGGGGAACGTGAGGTCGTGGCGGCCCATCGTGAAGATGCGGCGCAGACCGCGGGGCGTGGTGGCCAGCGAACCGGAATAGTGCGTGCCGGAATCCATGCCCACATTGCTTATCATGTTGACGCGGGGCATCACTGCGAGGCCGTCGTGGAGGAGAAGGTAACTCCAGAAGATTGTTTCGTAGTATTCCTTGCCGGAGGCTTTGTGCTGGCGGCACATTTCAAGGAACTCGCTGCGATATTTTCTGCGCCGGACGATTTCCTCTATGCGGCGCACCTGTTCGGGGTCGTCGAGCCAGGCATATTCGCCGTCCCAATCGCCCACAACGCGGGCCCAACTGGCCCAGCCCCAGATGCTGAAGGCCTGCGTAAAGAAGTAATCGGTCTCAACGGGCGATTTCTCGTCGGTGTTGAAGCCGGCAATCATTGTTACGCGAGGGTCGTCGGCATAGCGGTCGAGCATTTCCTTGCAAAAGGTGAAGAAAGTCTGCGAGGGCACGTCGTCGTCCTCCAGCACTATACATTTGTCGGTGAGCGAGAAGGCCCAGCGCTGGGAAATGTATTCGGAAGGGTCGCAGCCGTAGTTTTTCTCCTGATAGAGGCGGTGCACCTCGCACTCCCAATCTATCTGGTCGTCGGCTACGAGGGCGCGGCAGGCCTGTATTCCGGCTTCATCCTGCTCGCCGCGCGGTCCGTCCTGATAAAGAAAGAGGCGCGCCGGACGGGCACGCTTCACCTCCTGCCACACCTGTCCGAAATGGTCGGCACGGGCGTGGAACAACAGCAACACGCTGACATCAACGAGGGCTTTTTCTTTCATATTCAATATTTCGCGTGACGACAACTACCTTTTTTTCGGCCGCAGGGTGATGAGGGGGATGAGCATCTCCTCCATTGACACGCCACCGTGCTGGAAGGTGTCGCGATAGTACTGCACGTAGTAGTTATAGTTATTGGGATAGGCGAAGAAGCGCTCTCCTGTGGCGAAGATGTAGGTTGTGCTGATATTGGGCTGCGGCAGATGGAAGCGGGCGGGCTGCCGGCACTCAAACACCTCCTTGGCGGCATACTGCAGGTTCTTGCCGAGTTTGTAGCGCAGGTTGGTGTTGACGTTCCTGTCGCCTACGACCTTCGAGGGCTGGTCCACGCGGATGCTGCCGTGGTCGGTGGTGATGAGAATCTCGTAGTCCTGCCCCGCCAACTGACGGAAGAGGTCCTTTATCGGTGTGTGGCGGAACCACGACTGCGTTATGCTGCGGTAGGCCGCCTCGCCGCCGGCGAGTTCGCGCACCATCTGGCTCTCCGTCCGGGCGTGCGACAAAATATCGATGAAGTTGACGACGAGGATGTGGAGGGGCTCGCCGTGCATCTGACTACTCCACGAGGAGAGCAGGCGGTCGGCGGCGTGGGAGTCGTTGAGTTTGTGATAGGTGAAGGTCTCTTTGCGGCGGTAGCGCTCCAGTTGCAGGCGGATGAGGTCCTCTTCGTTCTGATTCTTGCTTTCGTCTTCTTCCTCGTCCACCCAGAGATGCGGATACATTTCTTTTATCTGCCGGGGCATGAGTCCTGCGAAGATAGCGTTGCGGGCGTACTGCGTTGCCGTAGGTAGGATGGAGCAATAGAGGTCTTCTTCCATGTCGAAGTCCTCGGCGAGTTCCTGGGAAAGCATTCGCCACTGGTCGAAGCGGAAGTTGTCCAACACGAGGAGGAATACTTTCTTGCCTTCCGACAGGCGGGGGAATATCTGCGTCTTGAAGATTTCGGGCGAGAGCAGCGGATGCTCGCCACCGTTCACCCATTCTTCGTAATTCTTCTTTATGTATTTGGCAAACGCCTGGTTGGCCTCTTCTTTCTGCATACGCAGCATGTCAGCCATCGGCCCACCGCTGCTCTCCGCCTCGGTGAGTTCCAGTTCCCATCTTACGAGGCGCTTGTAGAGTTCTTTCCATTCCTCAAAGGACAGGCCCTCGCTGATACGGGAGCCTATTCGCATGAAGTCCTGACGGTAGGCCTCGGAGGTCTTTTCCTGCCTGATTTCGCGCTCGTGGATGTTTTTCTTGAGCGACATCAGCACCTGCAGGGGGTTGACGGGCTTCAGCAGATAGTCGGCTATTTTCGCGCCGATGGCTTGTTCCATAAGGTCCTCGGCCTCGTTTTTCGTCACCATCACCACGGGGATGGCCGGCCGCAGGTCTTTTATGCGGTCGAGCGTCTCCAGCCCCGACAGTCCCGGCATGTTTTCATCCAGGAGGATAAGGTCGAGGTCGGTTTTCTGCACTATGTCGAGGGCATCCTGGCCGTTGCTGGCCGTCAGCACCTCATAGTCGCGGCTCTGGAGGAAAAGGATGTGGGCGCGCAGCATGTCTATCTCGTCGTCCACCCATAGGAGTCGGCCTATCATATATCTCTTTCGTTTTGAGGGGTTGTTACTGGTGTCAGTCCACGCCTATTTCACACACGCCGGGCAGCACATTGGTGGCCAGCAGATAGCGTATTGACATATCCTTCTTTACCGTCTGCGGCAGGGGCGCTGCGGTCTCCGTCAGGGCATTGCCTCTTGCCGGGGGCACGTCCACCGTGAGCGTATCCTTCTGTCCTTCGTGGCATATCTCCAGCACGAGTTGCGTGAAGGGATAGGCGGCCGACGTGCGCAGATGCAGCGTGGTCCACTCTCCCTTATCCGGCGCACTAAACCGCACGGCGTGGCTCTTCTCCCAGCCCTGTTCGTCCACGCTCTCATAGCGTGGCTCAGGGTTCTGTCCTGCGCTCTGGCAGGCGGCAATGAGCACGGCGGAGATCAGGGCTATGCCTATCTTTCTCAGCATACACACACGGCGAGCTATCATCTTCTTATTCCTTCGCGGGACTATTCGCCCCCGTTTTCGGATTTCACCTGCGCCTCTTTACCTCCGCGACCTCCCTTGCGCTTTTTCTTGCGGCGCTTGGCCTTGTCGAAGCGCGTGAGGTCTTCCTGTTCGGCCAGATCCACGGGGCGTACGGGGGCTTCCCGCTCCACGTCGTCGAGGCTCACGGGTTTCTCGCCTTTCTGGTTGAGGCTCATCACCTCCTGTGCGCGGTCGGCGCTGATGACGGTGAGGTTCTGCGCCATGCGGCGGTCAAGGCTGTAGGTCACGAGCCCTCCCAGGATGTCGGCCTTGAAGTAGTACCACGTGCCTTCCTCGGTTTCCAGATGGAAGTCGCGGGGCGGTATCTTACGGGCGGCCTCCATATACGTGTCCACCTCATAATTGAGGCAGCATTTCAGTTTGGCACACTGTCCGGCGAGTTTCTGCGGATTGGGGGCGATGTCCTGATAGCGTGCGGCGCCGGTGCCTACGCTCTGGAAGTTCTTCAGCCACGTGGCGCAGCACATCTCTCTGCCGCAGGGCCCGAAGCCGCCGATGCGACCGGCCTCCTGGCGGGCACCAATCTGACGCATTTCAATGCGCACGTGGAATGTGTCGGCCAGCACGCGGATCAGTTGGCGGAAGTCCACGCGCCCGTCGGCGATATAGTAGAATATGGCCTTCTGGCCGTCGCCCTGATATTCCACGTCGCCGATTTTCATTTCCAGTCCGAGGTCCTTGGCTATCTGGCGGCTCTGTATCATCGTGTCCTGCTCCAGGGCCTGGCTCTCGTGCCATTTCTCAATGTCGGCGGGCCGTGCCTTGCGATAGATACGGCGTATTTCGGTGCCGGGCTTGAGTTGTGCTTTTTCCAGTTGCAGGGGCACGAGGGAGCCTGTCAGGGTTACTGTGCCGATGTCGTGGCCGGGCATGGCTTCCACGGCCACGAGGTCGCCCTTCTGCAGGGGCAGGCGGTTGTCGTTGTGGAAGTAGGCCTTACGGGTGTTCTTAAACTGCACCTCCACGAGGTCGCTCATGTACTGGTTGCCCGGCACGTCGGCCATGTAGTCGTAGGTGTTGAGTTGATGATCGCTCCGTCCGCAGCCTGCGGCGCAGAGGCCGCGCAGACACGGGTCTATGGTATAATCTTGTTTCATATATCTTTTTATTCTATTGCCTCAGCAGCACGGTCACCTTGAGGGCGAGGTCGAAGAACACCATCTTGGAGTTGGTGTTCTGCCCCACGTCGCGCTGGGCCAGGCTTATTTCTTCGTAGAAGGATATTATGTTGCGCTCATTGATGAAGCGGGCGAATCGCTTGGCGAATTCCTTCTCGCGCTCGCTCATATAGCACAACTGCGGCTCCTGGAAGTTGTACGCGAAGTTCTCCCGAATGAACCGCTGCATATATTGCAGGAAGTTTCGTTGCTCGGCGCGCGAGAGTTTGGCTATCGTTTCCGTCCAGGTGTACAGGCCTTTCAAGTCGCGGGCGTAGGCTCCGCGCATAAGGAGCACTACGAGGTCGAAATAGCGCACCTCTTGGTCGTTTGTCAGCAGCGACTGCATGGCGCGGGTGAGGTTGCCGCCGCTTACGTGGGCCGCCTGCCGCGCATCGTCGGGCGAGAGGCCGTGGTCGCGCATCAGCACGCTGGCCACCTCTTCCTCCGTCAGCGGACGGAAGTCGAAGCGCTGCGTACGGCTTATTATCGTCTCAAGGAGTTGCTCGCTGCGGTCGGCCACGAGGATAAAGAGAGTGTCGGGCGTGGGGTCCTCCAGTATTTTCAGGAGTTTGTTGGCGGCTTCGGCGCTCATCAGTTCGGCTTGCCAGATTATCATCACCTTCCATCCGCCCTGGGCGCTCACGAGGGAGAGTTTACGGATTATCTGGTCGCTCTCGCCCACGCCTATCTGGAATTTCTGTCCTTCCAGTCCTATCTTGTCGGCCCATTGCTGGCGGTCGAAATACAGGCCGGCCTGCATCTGTTCGCGCCATTGCTGGGTGAAGTCGTCGCTCACGGCCTTGCGCTCCGCGGGCCACCCCTTGGGCTTGAAGACGGGGAAGACATAGTGCAGGTCGGGGTGCAGCAGACGGTCGGTCTTCAGCATGGCTTGCGCCAGAGCCACGGCCATGGCCAACTGCCCCGCACCCGGCGCTCCGCTGAAGAGTAGCGCGTGGGGCACCTTGCCACTTTCCACCAAGGCCTGCAACTGGGCTTTCACCTCTGCCTGACCCACTACATTGTCAAACATATTTTCGCTTTCTTATTATTCCTTTTATATATTATTGCAGAGGTGCGATTTCGTCGCATCGCAGCCTCCACCGGTCCGATTTTACAACCGGACTTGACTTATCGCGTACAAAATTACACTTTTTTGCCCATATAATCGCAAAAAAATGCCAAAAAAGTTTGCTCATTCGGAAAAAAGCCGTACTTTTGCACTCGCAAATCAGCAGAGAGCCCTATTCGGAGCAATCGCCGAGGAGCCAAGACGGGGTGTGGCGCAGTTGGTTAGCGTACGCGTCTGGGGGGCGTGTGGTCGCTGGTTCGAGTCCAGTCACCCCGACTTGAAGAAAAGCAGCAGTAATCCAAAAGGTTACTGCTCTTTTTTTGTTTATCTGCCATTTCCCTCTTAGATGGTGGCTCAGTGGAAATTTAGTGGGGATAAGCATAAATCTTAGCGAGTCTGAAGAGAAAGAATTTCTCATCCACGATGCCGGCTCAGTGGAAATTTAGGCTCAGTGGAAATTTAGTGGGGGGCAGACGGAAAGGGTCCATGGGATGGTACCACGGATTCAAGTTGCATTTCGTGTGCAGCGATGCGGGGGAGATAAACATTATGGTTCCAACAATTGGATTCGCTGATGGAGTACGAACTGGCTAACAGATAACGCAAACGCGTGTAAACGTTGGCTGTATTATTGCAATCTTGTTACAAAGCTGTGACGATTTGTATATATAGTTATCTGTAACAGGATTGCAATATTTTTGTAACTGATCTTTAATACTCGCACAATACCTTTGTATCATAATTCCGAATACAACTAAAGATATGAACGAAGAAAAAGCAAAGAAGATTCAGCGGTATTATGATTACTTCCGCTTGACAGTAGTTATCCTATTTATTGGACTTTTGGCATACTTGACACTATAAAGTTATGAATACAATTTTTCTCGGAATAGTTATATTCCTTTGTGTGCTGGCGGTGTTTGACCTGGTGGTCGGCATCAGCAATGATGCGGTGAACTTCCTCAATTCGGCCATCGGTGCCAAGGTAGCAAAGTTCCGCACGATAGTAGCAATTGCAGCTGTAGGCGTTTTTGCCGGAGCGGCAATGAGCAATGGTATGATGGACGTGGCTCGACATGGCATCATGACACCTGAATACTTCTCGTTCTACGAGGTGATGTGCGTTTTCCTCGCTGTGATGGTGACAGACGTCATTCTGCTCGACATCTTTAATACGCTTGGTATGCCAACATCTACGACCGTAAGTATGGTGTTCGAGTTGCTTGGTGGTGCGTTTGCCGTGGCAATCTTGAAATTGGCGCATGGTGCAGCAGCGGCCGATGGCACATTACTCGCTCTTGGTGATCTGCTCAACACGGAAAAGGCAATATCGGTTATCATGGGTATCTTCCTCTCTGTTGCCATTGCCTTTGTTGTGGGTATGCTGGTGATGTGGGTGAGCCGTATGGTGTTTACCTTTACTTACAGGGTGAACGGCAAAACCACTGCTTATAATGGCAACATGGGAGGATTGACAAGCAGTTCGCTAAAGATTGGTATTTTTTCGGGCATTGCAGTAACGAGCATCATCTGGTTCCTACTTATAAATGGGTTGAAAAATAGTTCGTTCATGTCCCCAGAACTGAAGGAGATGATCAATGCAAACACATGGTACATCCTTGGAGGTGGTGTGTTGGCGTTCAGCGTCATCATGACAACGTTAAGCGCCATTAAACTTCCTGTGCTAAAGTTTGTTGTTCTTCTCGGTACCTTTGCCTTGGCTATGGCGTTTGCAGGCAATGACCTTGTAAACTTTGTCGGTGTGCCACTTACAGGGCTTGAAGCTTATCAAGATTATATGGCAAATGGCAGCGGCAATCCCGATACATTTCTGATGCAATCGCTGATGGCGAGCGCCCACACACCGGCTATTTTCCTGATTGGTGCCGGCGTGGTGATGGTGCTTTCGCTCATCTTCTCAAAGAAAGCACAGAATGTAGTTAAAACCTCCGTTGATCTGTCCCGTCAGGACGATGGCGATGAGATGTTTGGCTCGTCACCTGTGGCAAGAGCACTTGTTCGTAACAGCCACGCCACATCAAATTTCGTTACCAAGTTCATACCCGATAGCCTCCTCCATTGGATTGGCACACGCTTCAATAGCGAGGAAATGAAGTTGGAACAGGGTGCTGCCTTCGACCTCATCCGTGCAGCAGTAAACCTGGTGCTTGCTGGACTTCTCGTTGCCATAGGCACAAGCATGAAGCTACCACTTTCCACCACATACGTCACCTTTATGGTTGCCATGGGTACTTCGCTTGCCGACCGTGCCTGGGGACGTGAGTCAGCCGTCTTTCGCATAACGGGTGTGATAAGCGTCATCGGTGGTTGGTTCATAACTGCAGGTGTGGCATTCGTATTCTGTTTCCTTCTCACTAACACGATGTATTTTGGCAGTTACGTTGCCATGGCTCTGGCTATCATTCTTGCCATCTACCTCCTCATTCGTAGCAACTTCAAAAGAAGCCAAAAAGAAGAAAAGGATGAAGAATCCCTCTTCACGCAGATTCTAAAGAGCAAGGATAAAACTATCATCTGGAGACTTCTATGCGAACACATTAGCAAGGGCAATGCCGCTCGTCTAAAGTTTGTAATTGATACCTACGGCACTATGACCAACGCCTTCCTTCGTGAACAATACCAGCCACTTCGCAGAGCATCATCACTCATTGAGGAAGAACGCAAAGCACTGAAACGCCAGCGTAAGCAGGAGATTGTTACGATGCAACGACTCGACCCAATGCAGATGATGTCACGCAACACATGGTACTTCCTTGGCATAAACTCCTGCCAACAGATGCTCTACTGCCTCAAGCGCATCAATGAACCTGTACGTGAGCACGTTGGCAATAGTTTCTCACCGCTACCAGATGCGTATCATGAGCGATTTGTCGATGTAACGGAATCCGTATTGAATGTTTACAACCAAGCATTGAACATGCTCGAAACTGGTGATTTTACCAACGCTGAAGTCCTGCGCGAAACTTGTACCAAGGCACAGCAGCAAATATCCAGCGACCGTAAACGCGCCCTTGACTCCATGCAAGACGGAACCGCCAATCTCAACACCCTTCTCCTCACCATACACATCCTCCAGGAGAGTCAGGAACTTGTAGGTCAACTCCGCCATATGCTCCGAGGCATGAATAAGTTCGCAGGGGCAGAAAAGTAGATACAGGAGGAACCTGACGAGAGGTTCCTTCTTTGAAAATGATCAGACCAAACTTTACCAGTTCCTGACGTGCATTGATAACCTGTTGCTTTGAGATGTGGAAGGTCCCTGTTATCAATGCGGTCGGACATCTGAACGGTTGTTGCCAACGTAAGCCATTCACGTAATCCAACAAAAAGAAATACAGGAAAGCACAGTTGTTGGTGGCGAAATTGGCACGGGCAACTCGCCAATAGCGGTTTGCATAGTCTATGTACGTCATGCCACATCCAGGGAATACTTTGTTGAGCATCATTGATCCTTCGGGTAGATGCTCTTCGAAATCCTCCCAATCCGAAATTTTGCGGACATGGGGAGGTACATTTAGTGAAATCTTTTTCATAATTCTAATATTAAAGAGTCTCATACACAAGTAAGAGAATGACGTCCTCAAATACCCCCTAAATCCCCTCTTCGAGGAACACACAAGATAGAAAAGTAATATTTTTTGCTCAAATTGCCTGCAAAACTATATAAAGAAGAAAATTATTACCTCTCTTATGCTCTTCCCGAAGGGAGTAGAAGAACACCAATAGTTTGCTCACAACGATATGTTTTGGCAAGTACACATAAAATAATGCTACCCCACACAAAAGATTCGATTAGAAAGTGGACGTGCGACTTGTGTATTTGCAAAAAAAGTCGTTCCTTTGGCTGACATATCAAATAATACCAACCTGTTTTGGTGCCGGAACTGTCACCTGAATCATCAACCGGGAAACGAGAGAAACAAGAAACGTATTATAAGCCTTAGGGTTACAAAAACTTAACTCAGAGTCTGGGGGGCGTGTGGTCGCTGGTTCGAGTCCAGTCACCCCGACTTGAAGAAAGAGGTTCAACAGCAGTTGAGCCTCTTCTTTTTTTTGCTTGAGGCGCCACGGTTCGCCTAAGCCCCGCCCCCACCCCGGACTCTGCGGAAAGAGAGTTGGGGAAAAATAAAAATCATTGCTGTTCGGTAAAAAAGAAAGTAATCTTTCGTCTCCTCGAGCAAATACTGGAGATTTGAAATTTGTTCAATAAGTAGGGCTTTCCCTGTATGAAACGGGCTGAAAGCCCAAAAGTGTCCAGCCTAGGGCAGAGTGACCGAAGGGAACGCCGCCCTAGGGTCGCAGGTGCGACAACCGTGCGCCGCCGCAACGCGGCATAATTGTTTCGGGGCAGCGCCCCAATGCACTGGCCTGTAGGATAACCCCCTCCGTCGCTTCGCGCCACCTCCCCCAAGGGGAGGAATAGAATTGGTGGTCGTACTTACGACACCTAGGGCGGCGTTCCCTTCGGTCATTCTGCCCTAGGCTGGACAATTAAGGGCCTTCAGCCCAATGCTGAAAGATTTGAAATTTTACCAGACAGCAATAAATAAAAATCTTCCGACTTTTCGCGCATTGTTTCACGCCTCGGTTTTCAAGGTAAGTAAATGCGGGGAGAGCCTTTTTTCCTTTTCACTGAAAAAGAAGTAAAACAGGGTGTAATTTTTGCACGGATTTTGGATCGTTTTCGAGGGTCGCGACGGCCTAAACCCGCTTTCGGCAAAAAAACGTCTGTTGGGCGAAAAACGAAAACAGTACCATTTTTCGCAAATTCCCATCTATTTTTTCCGACACCCTGTTTCAGTTTTCCCGACACCCTATTTTAGCGAAAATTAAAAGGGACATCGGACGAACTAAAAGGGCTATCGGTTAAATTAAAAGGGACATCGGCGCGATTAAAAGGGCTTTAGGGGCGACCCCCTCCCCGCTCCCCCGAGGGGGGAGTGCTGCAATTTGGGACAAAAATGCGATGGGGAATACGGATATAAGGGGGTGTAGGAGGCCTATTAAGGGAATGGTTTTTCCAGTGCGAACATTAAGTGCGAGAGAATCAGCAGTATAGCAACTTCCCTGAGAATCGCGTAGAAGTAAACGCGATTTTTTTCTTGAAAATAAGGCCAAATTTTGAGGGGAAAAGGTGAAAATATCTTGACAAAAGGGGAGCGCGTTTTTCTTACGAATTAAATCATGCTTTCGGGGATTTTTCGTGTGTCTTGGGGTGGTGATTTTTGTGTTTCACGGGGCTTTTTTTGCCTTATTTGGGGCGGGCGGCACAATAAAAGGGGCTTACGCGCGTTTATGTAGTGATGGAACGCGCATCTATACACACATACATAGCACGCAGGCTCGCAAGCACGACGGGGAAACTCCTCCGCACGTGCCGCAACGGCCTGTGCACTCGGGCCGGACGCCTCTCGCTCGCCGTGGGAGCCGTGGCCGCCATGCTGATGCTGACGGCGTGCAGCACGAAGGTCAACACGGCCGGCTCACGCTTCTGGCAGAAGTTCAACACCAAGTACAACGTTTTCTTCAACGGCAGTGAGGCCTACAAAGAAGGCATTCAGGCCAAGGAGAAGGGCGCACAGGACAACTACACGGAGATGCTGCCGCTCTTCATGGTGGGAAACGAGAAGAACGCTGCCCTGGGCAAGGGCAACTTTGAGACGTGCATCGAAAAGATGCAGAAGGCCGTGACGCTGCACAGCATCAAGAAGAAGCCGGAACTCTCTGGCAACAAGTCGCTCACGCCTAAAGAGAAACAATACCGCCAGCGCAAGGAGTTCAACCCGCAACTCAAAAAGGCATGGCTGATGATGGGCCAGGCGCAGTTCCAGAAGGGCGAGTTTGAAGAGGCCGCGGCCACATTTTCATACATTATCCGCCTATACAGTGCTGAGCCTGAGGTGGCTACCGAGGCCCGCACGTGGCTGGCACGCTGCTATGCGCAAATCAACTGGACGTATGACGCCGAGGATGTGATGAACCGCCAGAAGCATGACAGCATTCCTCCGCGCCTCATCCCCGAACGCGACGCCACGATGGCCGACCTTCTCATCCGCGAGGAACGCTTTGAGGAGGCTATGCCGTATCTGGACAACACCATCAAGCATACGGGTTCCAAAGCCCAGAAGGGCCGCCTCTACTTCCTGAAAGCACAAATCGCACACGCCCTGGGCCACGACGACGAGGCCTACAAGGCGCTGGGGAAGTGCGCGAAGACGAGTCCCGTGTATCTTCAGAAATTCAACGCCCGCATTATGCAGACGGAGATGCTGGGCAAGGACCGCTCGAAGGCGAAGAGCATGGTGAGCCGCCTGAAGAGGATGACCCACAATGCGAGCAACAAGGAATACCTTGACCAGGTGTATTACGCCATGGGCAACATCTACCTGGCACAGGCCGACACGGCATCGGCCATCTCCGCCTACGAGAAGGGCCGTGAGAAGTCCACGCGCTCGGGAATAGAGAAGGGCGTGCTACTGCTGAAGTTGGGCGAAGTATATTGGGACCAGCGCAAGTTTGACAAGGCCCAGCCTTGCTTCAGCGAGTGTATCTCCATGCTGGGCAAGGAGCACAAGCGCTATCAGGAGGTGATGAAGCGCTCGAAGGTGCTCGACGAACTCGTGCCCTTCACCTCCGCCGTGTATCTGCAGGACTCGCTGCAAACCCTGGCCCGTATGCCGGAAGCCGACCGCCTGGCCGCCATCGACCGCGTGATAGAAGCGCTGAAGAAAAAGGAGGCCGAGGAAAAGAAACTGCGCCGCGACTCCGCCGCACAGGCCCGAGCACAGGCCAATGGGCAGGAATACGGCACCCAGCAGCAGGAAGGGCTCCGCACCCCACCGGGAATGCAGAGCGGAGACCGCTCCTGGTATTTCTACAACCCCACCCTCGTCAGCCAGGGTAAGCAGGACTTCCGCAAAGTGTGGGGAAACCGCAAGAACGAAGACGACTGGCGCCGCGCCAACCACACCGTGATTGCCGCAAGCCCGGAAGAGACGGAAGAATTGGCCGATTCGCTCGCCTCGGACAGCCTGGCGACCGACTCGCTGGCTACCGACTCGCTCAACAACGGCTTTGCCTCGGAGGCCGACTCCCTGGCCGCCGACCCGCACAACCGCGAATACTATCTGGCCCAGATTCCGTTCACCGAGGAACAGATGGCGGCATCGCACGATATCATCAAGGACGGCCTCTATAACGCCGGCGTCATCGAGAAGGACAAACTCGACGACTTCCCGCTGGCCGAGGAGACGCTGGGCCGCCTCGTGAGGGAATACCCCGACGCTTCGCAGATGGAAGACGCCCTCTACCACATGTTCCTCCTCTACTCGCGATGGGGCAAACCGGCGGAAGCCGACAGGTACAGGGCGATGCTGGCGGCGCAATTCCCTGACGGCGCGATGACAAAGGTAATAACGGCGCCCGACTTTGAACTCCTCGCCCGCTATGGCGTTCAGATGGAAGATTCTCTCTACACGGAGACGTACCAGGCCTACAAGGACCGCCACTCATCGGTGGTTAACAGAAACTACGACACCTCCACGAGCCGCTTCCCCACGGGACTGAACCGCCCGAAGTTCATCTTCGTGCACGCTCTGAACAATATCGGCACACTACCCAACGATTCCATCATCGCCGAACTGCGCGGCCTGGCCAAAGAGTACCCCAAGGCCGACGTGGCCGAGATGGCGGGCATGATAGTCAACGGATTGGAGAGCGGGCGCACCATTGGCGACGGACGCTTCGACCTCTCCGCGCTGTGGGACCGCCGCTCCGCGGAAGGAGTGGAGGGCGCCGACTCGCTGAAGAACAAGGAACTCACGGCAGAGCGGAATGTGCCGTTCTCGGTGGTGCTCGCCTACCCCACCGACAGCATCAACAACGACCGCTTGCTCTACGAGGTGGCACACTTCAACTTCACGCGCTTTATGGTGCGCGGTTTCGAGATGGCGTTTGAGACCGGCAAACAAATCACGCAGTTCCGCGTGAGCGGCTTCAACTCCTACGACGAAGCCCTGGCCTATACGCGCAAACTGTATCAGGAGGCCGAAAACGTAGAACTGCTGAAGAAGGCACGCACCTTCGTCATCTCCGACGCCAACCTCGCTCTGCTGGGCGTTGTGGCCAGTTACGACGAATACCAGGAGTTCTACGAGAAGCACTACGCCCCGCTGGAACTGCCGGAGAACTTCAAGACACTCCTCAACGAGCCCAACGTGAAGACAATCTACGAGGACGAAGTAGCACCCAAGGCTACGTCCACGGAAGATGACGCCGCCGACGACGCCTTTGAAGAAGAAGCAACACCGGTGGAGGTGGAAGCTACACCGATTGAGGAAACCGCCACACCGGTGGAGGAGACCGCCACACCCGTGGAGGAGACCGCTACGCCAGTTGAGGAACAGCCCGTACAAAAGGAGCCTGTCATCGAAGAACCTCAGAAGACGGAGCCCGTGAAGGAGGAACCCGTCAAGGAAGAGCCCGTCAAGACGGAACCCAAAGAGGAAGAGCCCATCATAATGGAGCCCGTGAAGACGGAGCAAGAGGAGGAAGAAGACCTTCCCATTATTGAAGATGACACCGAGACGGAAGAAGACCTCCCCGTCGTAGAAGAAGAGGAGGAGGAAGAAGACGGCGAGGTGATTATCATTGAAGACTGACCATGAAAAAGACGCTTAATATTATCCTTCTGGCCCTCGTGGGCCTCTGTACGGCACAGGCTGAAAGCGTGACCTACCGCATTGTGGAGTACGACGCCGAAGCCGCCGACTTCAAGCTCTCCGCTTACGGCCAACAGCCCACGGGAAGTTACGCTATCTTTGATAGTAAATACGGTGCCACCACCGGCAACCGCTACAACCAAATCCCCCGCAACAATGAGGCCACGCTGTGGCTCACGGGCTGGGACGGTTGCATAGTGAACAGCATCACGCTATCGCTCTGCTCCAACAAGACGAGCGGCACGCTGGCCCTGCGCGTCAATGCCGGCGATGAGAGCCTCTTCACGATGAATCCACTGCCCTTCAACGACGAGGCGTGGTTCGGCCAGTGGGTGAACAAAGACCTTCATATCTTCGTGGACGTGACGAAGGAGATGACGCAGAAAGTGCCCGTGCCTGCCGGTGAAGACTTGGCCATCACGCTGAAAGCCGGCACGCAGGAAGGCTCCGTATATATTGATGCCATCACCGTGGACTACACTCCCGCCGCACCGACGGAGAGTGCGCTGGGATGGGTGTACGAGAAGATGGAAGCGAAAAGCAAGCTCGCTGACGGCGACGTGGTGATGCTCTATCGCAGTGGCGATGCCGCCGGCGACATTGACGGCATGGACACGAGCCACTACCTTGACGCCATCGGTATTGCCTCCACCGCCAACGTGCGGGAGCCCTTCGTGCTCTTCTTCACCGCCAACAAGACGGCCGACAGCCACTGGACGCTCACCGACCAGTACGGCCGCCAACTCTGTGCCGCCGCTGCGCAAAACTTGGCGTGGGACAAGGGCGTCAGCACCTGGGATATTTCCCTGGGCTACGACGGCGCTACCATCGCCAGCACCAACACGAAATACGGCACCCTGCGCTACAACGCGCCCTCCGGCTCTTATCCGCGCTTTTGGAACTACACGAGCAAGTCGCTCGCCCTGCCTTTCCTCTATCGCTGCAGCAAACAGATTGAACCCACGCTCTGCACGGGCATAGTGCTGCCTTTCACGGAACGCACAGTGGCCCTGAGCGAGCAGGACACCGTGGCCGTCAACGCCCGTCTGCTGCCCGCCACCGTGACGGACCACCGCCTCACGTGGACCTCCTCCGACGAGAGCGTAGCCTCCGTGCGCTACGGCATAGTGAACCTCCACGCCACCGGCAGCGTGACCCTCACCGTCTGCAGCCAGGACGG
Organism: Alloprevotella sp.; assembly: GCA_045639805.1. Lineage (GTDB taxonomy): Bacteria > Bacteroidota > Bacteroidia > Bacteroidales > Bacteroidaceae > Alloprevotella. The sequence goes on along the minus strand of JAZUDS010000093.1, from coordinate 10,130 downwards.
CGGCGCACAGGCCCAGTGTACCCTCAACGTAGTGGACGTCCCCGAAGGCATCACCCCCTCCCACCTGTCAACTAATAACTATAAACTGTCAACCCCCTACGACCTGACCGGTCGCACCGTCAAGACATCTCCCTTTAAGGAGGAGCGAGGGGGGCTCTCTGGCATCCTCATCAAAAACAACAAGAAAATCCTCAACACCTCCCAAAAGTAACGCCCTATGAAAAAGATTTCCCTTTTCTCTCTCGCCGCCCTGCTTCTTGCTTCCTGCGGCACCGAAAAAAGCAGTCTCACCCCCACCCTCAAGGACAACGGCTGCAACACGCAAATCTGCGATTATCTCTACGCCATTGAGTACGACGACTACGACTTCCAGGCCGGCGTAAAGGTCATGGAGAAGTACCTGCCCAAGGCCGCATGTTCCGAAGTGCGAAAAGGCAACTTCGTGGGCCGCAACCTGGACTGGTACATCAACCACGACGCTACGGCCGTCATCAAGGTGAATGCCGCCGAAGGCCGCCATGCTTCCCTCGGCGTAGTGGGCTGTGCCACGCCCTTTAGCAACGAGGTAGCCGCCTCGGGGGCCTGGAACGATGCCTACAGCCTCCTTCCTTTCTTCACCGTGGACGGCATAAACGACCAGGGCCTCTACATCGGCGTGAACGTGATGCCGACGGGCGAAACGTCCTGCGACTCTACGCGCTGGGAGACCGGCAAGTGGGGCCACGGCGCCGCCTTCACCCGCCCCGAGGCCCAAGAGACTTACTGCGTGACCTACCTCGTGCGCGTCGTTCTCGACCGTGCCGGCTCCGTGGCCGAGGCCAAGGCGCTCCTCGACAGCATCAACTGGTATGAGCCATCCGGCTTCCCCCACGAAGGCGAGACGCAGGCTTTCCACTGGCTCATCTGCGACGACTCCACGAGCGTGGTGGTAGAATTCCTCGACAATAAGCTCTGCCTTACGGAGACCGACAAGGTGACGGAGCCCTCCTACGCCACCATTATGACCAACTTCACCAACAAAGTGAAGGACGAGGCCGGCCTCATCCAGACCTCCGGCGCCGGCTACGAGCGTTGGGACGTGCTCCACGCCGGCTACGCTGCCGCCGAGGAGAGTTTCGCCGGCATTCAGGAGTTGATGAAGAAAGTGTGGTACACCCAGGCCTACACGAAGGAGATTGGCGCCAAAGACTTCTGGTTCACCGAATCGGCAGGCCCCAATTACCCCGCCGCGAAGTTATACGGCAATCCCGACGCCTGGGACATTGCGGGCTTCAAGACTATGATGGAAGGCGTGCAGAAGAAGTTTGCCGACAAGGCCAACTGGCACACGGACACCACCACCCTGTGGTATTCCACCCACACCAGCGTCTATAACCTCGCCGAGCGCAAGCTCCACCTCCTCACCCACGAGGGCCTCGACGCCCAGAAGGATTTCTACGAGTTCTCGCTGGAGGATTCCTTCGTCAAGCCACTGGAACACAAGAAATAGCAGGACGCATAAGGGCGTTCCCTAAAACGCTTCTTTTTTATCAAGGGCTGAAGGTCCGCGGACTTTCAGCCCAAAATTGTCAATGCGGCGAGGCGCGCTGTTAAACCTTTACTTTAACAAAATGGACGTAAGTGAAGGCATTTTGTCACTATTTTTTACACTTTTCGTGCGTTTTCTTGGCAAAATTTGGGCTTAGAGACGAGCGCGCGAGGGTTCGGACGGAAAAAACGCCATTTTGAGGACGCCGTTACACGGCTCATTTACAATCGCTTAACTTCTGAAGAATTTCGGCGGTGATTCCTTGAAGCCCGCTACACCCGCTTTCAAGCACGAAAAACAGCCGCCGCGCGATGACATTTAGGAGACCCCCCTAAATCCCCCCGTAGGGGGGGACTTTCAAAGAGCGAATGCTGACTTAGATTGCAGCACTCCCCCATCGGGGGAGCGGGGAGGGGGTCCCTTCTTTAGCCCTTTTAATTTGTCCGATGTCCCTTTTAATTTCACCGATGTCCCTTTTAATTTGCCCGATGTCCCTTTTAATTTTTGCTCAAATAGGGTGTAGGGAAAATTTATAGGGCTATCGGAGCAAAGTGAAGGGCTATGGAGGCGCTTAATTCGCCTTCAACCGCACTTAGTTCTCCCAACGTCGCGTTTTCTCCTTTTTTCGTTTTGTCAAGATTTTTTACACTTCCGAAAAAACCATTACGCAGCGAAAAGTGATGCTACCGACCAGCCGGACAAGACTTTTTAGTGCACTCCTTATTTATATATACGCGCGCGAAGTACGCAAATGCGGGGGCGTAAAAGAAAAAAAGAACGGGCAGAAAGGAAAAAATGGTTTTTTTAATGCGCTTTGCCTTGGCGGAATAAAAGGAAATGCGTAAATTTGCCACGCAAATATGTTTTTTTATGAGAAAACTTCTACTCTCCATCCTCCTTATTCTTCCCCTCGCCGTGTGTGCCGAGGAGAACGTGGCGCCTCCCGCCGGTTGCCCCATGCGTACGATGAACGCTAACGTGACCAGCATAACCTATAACTTCACGATGGACACGCCCGTGGACATTGCCCTGAGCGGTCAGGACGTGTATATCCGCGGCCTGTGCCTCACGTATCCCGAATACTGGATAAAGGGCAAAATGGATGCCGACGGGTTCATCACCTTCCCCCAGCGCCAGTTCCTCTTCCAGAACGAAGGCTACGACGAATATGCGGAAATGGAGTATTCCTACCCCATCTATGCCTACGGCGTGACGCCTAACGGGGCGTACTGCGACTTCGTAATGTCCTACGACTACGACACGGACACCTACACCTCCGATGCCGGCACGTACCTCTGCGAAGTGGCCGACTACTACGGCAGCCTCTACCCGGGCGACTACTACTCCTCCATAACCATCACCGCCTCCTCGCCTGCCGAAGAGGGCGGCGAGCCCACACTCCTGCCCGACGGGCTGAAAGTGAAGCCCTACACGATGACGGCTATGGAGTGGACGCAGGGCGAAGTGGAATACAACGTAGGCCTGGCCATCGACGGCACGGACGCCTACCTCACGGATTTCTGCCTTATGGCACAAGACTCCGGCCACTGCATCAAGGGCTACAGGCAAGGCAACGACATCGTCTTCCCCGCCGAGCAATACATCGACTCCTACGAGGACGACCAGACGCCGCTGACCCACTTCTTCATCTATGGCGCCGACTACGACGGCGCCACCCTGGCCACCAGCGACTTCATCCTTTTCTACAATCCCGAAACCGACACCTACACGGCCAGCGCCGGCCTGATGGTGAGCATGGGACGCATCACCTCCTCCACCGTCTCCTTTGCGGAATTCCTCACCGGCATCGTCCTGCAGGGCGAGGGTGCCGAGGGGATAGAAGCCCCCTTCACCTCCCTCAAGGGGGAGAGCTCTGATACGGGGAACTGCTTCGACCTGCAAGGCCGTGCGCTCCGGTCCGGTGCCTTGAGCGGCAGCTCAAGGGCTCTCCGCGGCGTCTTCCTCAAGAACGGCAACAAATACCTAAAATAACCCTAAACACTTTACTAATTAACTTTACTAACTCAAAAACCGTAAGACAATGAAAAAGACTCTTACCCTTCTCTGCCTCGCAGTACTTATGACTGTGACAGCGATGGCCACCGGCCCCTTCCGCGAACACCGCTGGGAGTCCTTCCACGGCCTCAAGCCCGCAGAGAACAGCATCGTCTTCGTGGGCAACAGCATCACGAACATGCACGACTGGTGGGAAGCCTTCGGCGGCAACCATCAGATTCTCAACCGCGGCACAAGCGGCGGCTTCACCACTGAGGTGCTCCCTCATCTCGAGATGATTCTTGAAGGCCATCCCTCCAAGGTGTTCATCGGTATCGGTACCAACGACGTAACGAGCACCGAGCCCGCCGTAGTGGCCGAGAACATCCGCCTCATCATCACCCGCATCCGCAAGGAAAGCCCCAACACGGAGGTTTACATGCAGAGCGTTCTGCCCTCCACCAGCGGCAACCGCGGTGCACGCATCGTTACGCTCAACAACCTCGTCAAGCCCATCGTTGAGGAACTCAACAAGGAGTATGGCAAGGTGACCTACCTCGACGTGTTCAGCCAGCTCGTAGGCACCGACGGCATCAGCTTCAAGACCTACAACGGCAAGAGCCTCGCCTTCGACAACCTCCATCCCACGGTTATCGGCTACGGCATCTGGTGTAACTACATTGCTCCCCAGGTAGGCAGCGACTGCGTCTATGACATCAACGCCTCCACGCTCTACTCCGGCGGCCACGGCGGCGACTCCACCGGCGACCGCATCACTTGCTTCGCCCAGCAGGTAGTCAATGCCAACGACATCCTCATCCTCGGCGACGAGATGGTCAGCAGCGGTGAGTGGCACGAGTGGCTGCAGAGCGACAAGGTGAAGAACCGCGGCCTCGGTTGGGGCTATCCCGGCTCGAACATCGACCAGCTCATCACCAACGCTCCCATCTACTTCCAGCACGCCAACAGTGTGGCCCCCAAGGCCATCCTCGTGTATGCCGGTATCTCCGAGGCCAGCAGCAACGTAACGGCTGCCAACTTCAAGACGAAGTGTCAGAACCTCATCAACGCCCTGCGCAATAAGGCTCCCCAGACAAAGATTTACTTCATCACGCCTCTCAACACGCCCAACAGCAGCTACAACAACACGCTCGCTTCCTATAAGACGCAGCTCAACAGCCTGACGAGCAACAGCAACGTGAAGGTGATTGACGCCACCTCTATGAACGGCAACGCCAAGTACTTCTATCAGGGCGACGGCGGCAACTACCTCACTTCCTACGGCTACGCCAAACTCTCCCAGATTATCGAGACCGCCCTCAAGCAGGACTTCAACGACCTCGACATCAAGGCCATCACCGACGAAGAGTGCACAAAGAACAACGAACTGTACGCCTCCCGCAAGGTACTGGGCGACGTCCTGACCGACGCTTTCCGCAAGCCCGGCAACATCGGCACCGGTATCGGTGAGTACAGCGAAGGTTCCGTGACCGAACTCAACGGCAAGATTGACGCCGCCTGCGCTCTGCTGGCCGGCACCACCGCCACCGCAGACCAGCTGAGCACTGCCGCTGAAGAGCTCCAGAACGTAATGCCCACCCTCAACCTTCCCGAGGCTGGCAAGTACTACACTATCTGCTGCAACTACAAGAACGCCACCAACCGCTACCTCGTCGTAAACAACGGCAACCTGGCCTCCGTCACCTCCCTGCCCAGCGGCAACGCCGGCGTATGGAAGTTCACGGGCACCGGTCTCCAGAGCGTAGCCACTCCCACCAAGTATCTCGGTGTGAACCGAGGCTTCACCTTCACCACCACCGAGGCTCCCATCCAGTTCGGTGAGGGCCTGAACCCCGGCATGGTGTGCATCGGCGAAATCTTCGACGGCGGCGTCCGCAACGGCGCCCTCAACAGCGACGGCACCATCAGCGGCGGCCAGTACACCAACGGCCGTCAGGACAACGACCGCGGCTGGTCTTCCGACTTCATCATGGTAGAAGTGGAAGGCGGCGAGGTGGTTGACCCCATCGACCCCGTTGATCCTCCCGTTGACCCCGTAGATCCCAAACCCACCAAGACCTACACCCTCGGCGACAAGGTCACCAGCATTGACGAAGTAGTTGACGGCGGCGTATATGCCATCGTTCACCACAACACTCCCGGCTATGTGACTTACAACACCGAGAACCACGCTCTCGCAGGCAACTCTGAATTCATCGACGGCACGACCGCCTTCGTATTCAACGGCGACAACGAGAACGGCTTCACCATCAAGTCCGCCGTGGCCGACCGCTACTTCCCCATCCTCTCCACCACTGCCAGCACCGGCACTCCCGTCATCCTCGCAGAAAGCGGCGACAAGTTCACCGTAGTGGACTACGACAGCAATGTAGCCAACGGCATCCAGATCCGCAGCCTGGGCAGCAGCTACAACGGCAGCACCGCCAACGTATATCTCAACAGCGGCGGCGGCACCAGCGCCTTCGTAGGCTGGTGGAAGCAGGAAGGCGGCAACACCCAGATGGACCTCTACAAGGTCACCGTCGCTGAACCCGAGCCCGAGAAGTTCCAGATTGTAGAGTCCGCCGGCACGTTCTCCAACACCGCCAGCGCCTCTTCCTTCCACGACTGCTGGACCAGCACGCAGAACAACCCGCAGATTGTTGTCAACGTCTCCGACGGCGCTCCTGCCAACAACATGATCGGCAACGCCACCCACCTGAACGACGGCCTCGTATGCTACAGCGGTTCCCAGCGCGGTGGCTACAAGTGCACCATGACCGTGAGCACCAACACCCCGGGCTACACCATCACCGGCTACTCCTTCAAGGTGAGCAACCTTGAGACCGGCTACGAGCTCGTAGTGGGCGACGGCACTTCCAGCGTCACCACCTCCGCCACGCCCCAGGAAATCGCTAAGGATGGCCTCAACGCCACCAGCTTCGCCATCACCATCGACGGCTCCGCCAAGGAATACAACAAGGGCGCTCTCTTCACCGAGTTCTATGTATATTATAAGTACGAAGGCGGCGAAGAGCCCGTTGACCCCGATCCCGAAGAAGGCGAAGAGACCACCTACACCATCGACAAGAACAACGGTCGCTGGACTGCCGCCAACGGCACTAACACCTGGGCCAGCGTATGGACCAGCAACGACAACAAGCTGAAGTTCACCGCCTCCGCCAATAATATGGCCTGGAGCGGCGACAACATCGACGCTCGCTGCGGCACCGCCGGCACCAGCACCTACGCCATCGAGCCCGCCGACAAGAACAACTATGTCATCACCGGCTACTCCCTCAAGCTCCACTCCAACGGTGCCTCTAACGAGAACTGGACCATCAACGACAAGAGTTACACCTCCACCTCCACCACCGACGTCAAGGAAATCAATGTGACCGGTATTGAGGAGCGTCGCGTAGAGTTCACCGAGACCGGCACCAACGCCGTCGGCACCCTTCTCTACGACTTCACCGTAACGATGCAGTACAAGCCCCGCGACCCCAGCGAGGTGGACTATGACGACTATAAGGTCGTGTTCGACACCCACGCCAGCCCCGTGCCCTACCGCATCCCCGCCGTGGGCCAGACCAAGGACGGCGACCTCATCTTCGTGGCTGACTACCGCTATTCCCACGCCGACATCGGCGCCGGCACCAAGCTCGACCTGAAGTATCGCAAGCAGTACGCCGACGGCACATGGGGCGAAGAGAAGACCCTCGCAGCCTACATCCCTCAGCCCTTCTGCGCCTTCGGTGACCCCTGTATCGTATGCGACCGCGAGAGCAACCGCGTTATGGTTACCTCTTGCTGCGGTAATGTCGGCTTCCCCGGCGGCACCTACAACAACCACCAGGGTTGGGCCCGCTGGTACTCCGAGGACGGCGGTGAGACTTGGGAATCCTCCTACACCGACCTCGCTCCCCAGGTAGTAGAATGGCTCGACAAGCGCAAGAACGACCAGATGCAAGCCTTCTTCATCGGCTCCGGTAAGATTAGCCAGAGCAGCACCATCAAGGTAGGCAAGTACTATCGTCTCTACTGCGCCTCCAACACCCGTATGCAGAGTGGCAAGTGCAACTTCGTATGGTACTCCGACGACTTCGGCGAGACCTGGAACATGCTCGGCGACCCCGACGTGAAGCCCATCAACGGCGGTGACGAGCCCAAGGCCGACGAAATGCCCGACGGCAGCGTTGTTGTCAGCAGCCGCGACAGTGGCCGTATCTTCAACGTATATCACTACACCAACATTGCCACCGGTGAAGGCTACTGGGGCAAGCAGACCACTTCCTCCTCCAACAACAAGGGTTGCTTCGGCGCTGGATGCAACGGCGAAATCATGTTCGTCCCCGTTACCCGCGTAGAAGACGGTGCCAAGACCTACCTCGCCCTGCAGTCCATCCCCATGAGCGGCAGCCGCGTCAACGTAGGTATCTACTGGAAGGACCTCAAGGACCTCTCCTACTACCGCACCTCCACCGAGTTCGCCCCCAACTGGACGGCTTATCAGATTTCCGAGACCACCTCTGCCTACAGCACCATGTGCCAGATGAAGTCCGGCCACATCGCCTTCTTCTATGAGGAGAACGGCCACAACGACGGCTACGACATGGTCTATAAGAAGTTCGACATCAGCAAGATCACGAAGGGCAAGTACACCTACAGCGTCCTCACCGACGAGGAAAAGGCCGAATATCTCTCCAACGGCGTAGATCCCTACTTCGAAGGTAAGACCCTCTCCGAGAAGTTGGCAGCAGCCATCGAGGCCTACAAGGCTGATCCCACCTACGCCAACTACGAGGTGCTCAACGAGGCCGTGCAGAACCCCGGAGGCGACGATCCCACGCCCGCTGAAGCCGGCAACTACTACATCCGTCTGGACGGCACCGACCTCTACTTCTCCACCACCGAAGTAGCCGACAACGCCCAGTACACCTACTCCATCTCCGCCGAGAAGGAAGCCTTCGTCGTTACTCCCTCTGCCGACGGCTTCACCATCCAGAGCCTCGACACCGACAAGTTCGTAGGTTACAACCACACCAACTCCTGGGACTTCTCCGACGCTGAAGACGTATGGTACATCGATAGCTTTGAAGAGCCCACCGCCATCCTCAAGGACGGCAGCCAGGGCTTCGGCGTTGACGATCAGATTGACGGCGCCGGCGTTTACACCGACAAGACCGGCCAGCTCTGGGTATTTGAGCCCGCCGAAACCGTAGGCATCAACGTCCTCCGTCCCGAAGTGCAGAATGCCATCCGCTTCGACCTCCAGGGCCGTCGCATCAACGGCAATGTCCGCGGCATCGTCCTCCAGAACGGCAGCAAGAAGCTCACTTCAAAGTAACCGGATTATCAAGTAAGACACCTCCGCTCCCACTGAGCGTTCCCTCTACAAGTCCCCGCAGCCCCCAAGGCCGGCGGGGACTCTTTTTTTTGTACTTTTAGCACATTATCCGCCCCACGCGAAGAGGCTGGAAGCCTCTACTTTGAGGATTTGCCCTGGCATCTGAACTTGCGAAGAACCCGGGACGAAGTCTCGGGCTATTATCTGCCTCATGGAGGCTGGCTGGAGGCCTGTTCCTTGGAGTTTATTTGAGGTACTGGCCTCCAGCCAGGCAAGGAGAAGCGATGTTAAGACCCGAGACTACGTCCCGGGTTACTTACCGCTCACTTCGTTCGCTGTGCTGGCTTCCAGCCAGTAGGCGCTATTTCACGCCTGGTGATTTGGTGCGTTTTCCCTGGCAGCGGCCGTCCTTTACTGCCGCGCATCGCTCCTTTAATTATTGTGGCACATATGTGCAACAATTAGAGCACATATGTGCAACAATCGTGGCACAATTGTGCAAAATTAAGCAAGTCGGCAGAAAATTGATTTTAAGGAGCTCGCAGAGACTATGAATCTACTATCTATTGCCCTCCTCCTTTCTCCCTGAAAACACGCAGCCCCCACAAACGGAATTGTTGCGGGGGCTGCGTATAGGGAATAGCTCTTTACTATGCGGAGAGCGGGTGTCAGTTCAATTCGATGACGTGGAAAAGAAAGACGAGGGCCATCATCGAGGCCGAAACGCCTTTGGATTGGCCCAGGTATGAGCCGTGGCTGTCGTACACGCGGTCGGAGCGTACCTCGCCGAGGTATGAACCGCGGCGGTCGTAGCATCGGCCTTTGCGCTGCTCGCCGAGGTAGGAGCCATGGCGGTCGTAATAGCGGTCGCCGCGCATCTCGCCGGCGTAGGAGCCGTGGCGGTCGTAGAGACGCTCCCTGCGCACTTCGCCCACGTAGGAGCCGTGGCGGTCGTATATGCGGCTGTCGCGCATTTCGCCCATGTAGGAGCCATGGCTGTCATACATGCGCTGGGCCGGGGCAGCCAACACAAGAAGGAAGAGGAACAGTAGCGCCGCCCATTTCCTCTTTAGGATACAATTCTTTTCGGAAAAAAACTTACAAATACACATATTTCTATATTATTGCTGCCCGGAGAAACTTGAAATCTCTTAGCATTGGGCTGAAGGCCCTTAATTGTAGAGCCTAGGGCAGAGTGACCGAAGGGAACGCCGCCCTAGGATGTTTGGTTGTCGCACTTGCGACCGCCGCCGCAACGCG
>JAZUDS010000092.1:0-9789 GCA_045639805.1 Alloprevotella sp. | reverse complement strand
GGGCTACCTTTAGGGGTATATTCCTTCCCCTATGGGGGGGGGGAAAGGGGGACGGGCACCGGAGGTGGCCTGGACGGATAGGGGCTTTAGAAGGGATCATAGAGGGGATTATCCCTTTCAGCTATGGCGATGCACTCCATCTCGATGAGCCAGCCGGGGCGGCATACGGGAGCGTGGGTGATGACGATGGGTAGGGAGGGGTAATGCTCGGCAAAGAGCTGGCGCACGGTAGCATAGTCGGCGGCATCGCGGAGATAGACAATCGCCTGAGCCATATCCTGCACAGCGAACTGCCCCTCGGCAAGGAGGGCTTCTACGTTCTCCCACATGCGGCGGGTCTGCTTGACGATGTCGCCGAGGTGGAGCACCTCGCCCTTGTTGTCGATGGAGGCGGTGCCGGAGATGAAGCAGTGGGAGCGGTCGCCGTAGTCCACCACGGTGGCGCGCTCAAAGGTGACGCCATACTCTATGGTGGGGTTGAGATGGCTGAGGGCCTTGAGGTGGTGCTGCTGTCCGGGCTTGAGGCCGAGGACGGCGTAGGCGTCCATCTGGATGATGGCGTGCGGGTCTGCGGGGATGCCCTGTATGCCGGTGGAGGCGAGGTAATGGGTGGCGGGGGTGAGGCCTTGCTCGGCGAAATTCTCGCGGCGGGCACTGACCATGCCGGCATACTGCGTGTCGACGTCGCGCACGTAGAACCAGGTGCGGATGCAGTCGTCGGCAAGGGTTCCGCCCTGCCTGCGTAGCTCTGATTCGTAAGAGCGGAGAATGCTGGCGGTCTGCTGGGCTGAATCGCCGGAGGGGGAGATGAGGCAGGTGTGCCATAAAGCCCCCTCCCCGCTCCCCCTTTGGGGGAGTGCCTCAGCGGGGGTCGGACGGTCTTTGGAAGTCCCCCCGCTCGCAGAGCGAACCCTTTCCCCACCAGGGGAGAGGGGGCGAAGCCGGAGAGAGGCCGGGGGATTTAGGGGGGCTGTTAAATACACCCACATCGCTACCTTTGACCCGTCAAGCGGAGACTGCTGTATGATGCTCACGGCGCAGGTGGCGTCGGCAGGGATGAGGGGTGCCTGATTGGCGGCATCGCTGAGAAAATAGCGCTTCAGCACGGGACGTGCTCCGTCGAGCGTGGCCGTCAGTTCTGCGGCAGCGGCACACAGGCGGGCGAACTGGCCGGCGAAGAGCTCGCCGCGGGGCTCGACGTGGAGCATGGCGTGGTACTCGCTCCTACCTTCCGCGGGGAAGGCGGAGAGCTCGGCCACGACGCCGTGGTCGTCCCATTTTCTTGTGGTATAGGTCATTGTTGGGTCGTTTGGCTGCAAAATTACTAAAATATGCGCGAAGTGCCAAACGGGAAGCCAAGAAATGCACCATATTTATATATTTACGGCGCATCTTTTATAATAAGCACTTTGCAACAGCCGATGAGGGCGGGACGTATTTTCCTATTTTATATTTCTTTAAACTTTTATATTTTGCCGTTTCGCCAGAAGTGCGTAACTTTGTGCAAATTCTAATTTTAACACAACACTTTTTTCATGCAAAAGCACATTCTCCTCGCTTTCCTCTTCATTCTCCTTGCGCCCGTGTCGTGGGCACAGAGCGTCATCAGCGGCCGTGCCACCGACGCCACTACGGGAGAGGACCTTCCCTTCGTCAACGTCCGACTGACACGCCCCGGCCAGACTAAAGTAGTACAGGGCACCACCACGGGGAACGGCGGCACGTTCACCCTCGGCAGCGTGACAGCCGGCGACTACACCCTCACGCTTTCCTACGTGGGCTACAACACGCTCCGGCAGGACATCCACGTGGGTAAGGACAAGAAGCCCATCAACCTCGGCGCCCTCGCCATGACCTCCGCCAGCCAGAAACTGGGCGAGGCCACCGTCACCGCCGAGAAGAGCGCCATGCGCCTGGAGGTGGACCGCAAGAGCTACAACGTGGCACAGGATCTCAACAACGTAGGCGCCACGGCCAGCGAGGCGCTGGAGAACATCCCCTCCGTGGAGGTGGATCAGGACGGCAACATTTCCCTGCGCGGCAGCACTTCCGTAGAGGTGTGGCTCAACGGCAAGCCCTCGGGCCTCACCTCCGAGAACCGCGGCGCCATCCTCGAGCAGATGCCCGCCGAGAGCATTGAGCGCATCGAGGTAATTGACAACCCCGGCTCGAAATACTCTGCTGAAGGCAGCGCCGGCATCATCAACATCGTGCTCAAGAACGACCGCAAGGCCGGCTACTACGGTTCCCTTCAGGTGGGCGCCAACACCGAAGGCGGTGCAAACGCCTCGGGCAATATCAACTACAACAGCAAGTGGGTGGATGCCTACGTCAACATCGGCTACCGACACCGCAAGGACGAGAACGGCTCCCTCACCCGTCAGGACCTCCTCACCGACGGGGAAAAGACGGGCTATCAGAACGGCGATGTCCAGGGACGCTCACACGGCAACAACCTCTTCACCCGCGCCGGCATCACCCTCCACGCCTCAAAGAAGGACGACATTACCCTGGGCGGTTCCTATATGAAGGGAGGCAACAACAGCTACAGCCTTTCGCCCTATCACTACGGCACTTACAGCCTCGTGGACGGCGTGCTCACCCCCTTCGACACCTCCGTCCTGACGCGCGACACCAAGAGCCGCTTCGCCAGCAACATGTACAACGTGGAGCTGGACTACCGCCACTCCTTCAGCGACCGCCACTTCATCGACTTTCACGTCAGCAACGGCCGCTGGAAGAGCGACACCGACAACTTCTATCGCGACTCCACCACCTACACCGACCCCTTGCTCCCCGCCAAGAAGAGCTTCCAAAGCCGCCCCGGACACATCAACAACCAGTGGACGTCCGTCAAACTCGACTACGAAAACATGCTCAACGAGCACGTCACCCTCCAGACGGGCTACAACTTCGACTTCCACAACGAGCATACCCCTCAGGAATCCTATTCCGACCCCAACAACACCGTGCCCGACACGGCCTACTATAACAACTTCTACTACAAGTCCCACGTCCACGCTCTCTACGCCTCTGCCACGATGAAGTTCGGCAAGTTCGGCATACAGGCCGGCCTGCGCGGAGAATACTGGCACGTCAACACACGCTCGCTGGATTACTATCAGCAATACGAAAACGCGCCGCAAGACAAACCCTACAACAAGGACTTCTTCCAGCTCTTCCCCACCCTCTTCCTCTCCTACCAAATCACCGAGGGCGACCAGCTGCAGCTCAACTACACGCGCCGCCTTCGCCGTCCACACGGCGGAGAACTCAACTCCTTCATGGACACCCGTGAGGCCACCAGCGTGCGATTCGGCAACCCCCAGCTCACCCCCGAATACTCCAACTCCTTCGCCCTTAACTACCTCAAGACGCTTGAAGGCCACTCCTTCCTCGTATCTCTCTACTACCGCCCCACAACCAGCGTCCTCCAGCGCATCAGCTACCATATCGACGGCGACCCTCGCCTCTTCTCCACCAGCATGAACCTCAGCCGCAACACCAACGCCGGCCTCGAGCTCACCGCCAAGGATAAGTTCTGGGAGCGCCTTGAGCTCACCACCACCTTGTCGGGCTATTATTTCGGCCTCAACGCCTTCAATCACGAAGTGCTCGACCCTCTCTTCGGCAAGACTATCACCGTCAGCGGAAAGAAAGACAGTCGCTTCGTGTGGAACGCCCGCATCAAGGCCGCCGTCACCCTCCCCTGGGACATATCCCTCCAGTGCACCGGCTACTATCGCTCCCGCCAAGTCATCACCCAGGGTTACCGCAATCCCTCCTACGGCATCGACCTCGGCCTGCGTAAGCACTTCCTCAACAGACAGCTCACTCTGGCCATCAACTGCCGCGACGTACTGGACTCCCACAAGTTCATCACCACCACCCACAGCGACACCTTTGAGCAATACAGCAAGCGTTGGCGCCATGGCCGCAAGGTAAACTTCACCCTCACCTGGAACTTCGGCAACACCAAGCCCAAGAAACGCCCCATGCAAGAGGAGAACGATGAAGACATGGACATGATGGGCGGAGGCTACGAATAAACATTCTTTAGTTTATACACTTCAGGGACGGCAGACTTCTGCCGCCCCTTTCTTTTTCCCGCAAATTATTCGGAAATGAACTATTGCTGTCCGCCAAAGTAACACAGGCATGCCCCGAAGGAGTTAAAGTACGCCCCTCGCATAGTAATTTCACCTCAGTTCGGGATATGCGGTCCCATTTCAAGGCGAATCAACCTTGGTAATCCCCATGAATTCATCGCGTCACCCGGACAGCTTACTTGTGTGACCCGGGTCACACGATTGTGTCACCCGGGTCACACGATTGTGTCACCCGGGTCACACGACAACGGGATGCTGATATAGGAATTTGGGAGTGTGGGCGCCCCTACACACAAAAAAGGCCGCGGGGGATGTCCTGCGGCCTCTGGTATAGGGAAATGGGGGGATGCCCCACTGATGATTACTGGAGTTTCTGGAATTCGGCGAAGATGCGGTCGGCAGTCTGCTGCATGACCTCGGGGGCGGGAGAGAGGTGCTCCTTGCGGAAATCTACGTCGGCCTCGCTCTGCATGGGGATGAGGTGGATGTGGGCGTGGGGCACTTCAAGGCCGAGCACGACCTGTGCCACCTTGCGGCAGGGGCAGGCGGCGCGGAGGGCGAGGGCTACCTTCTTGGTGAAGAGCTGGAGGGCGGCAAGGGTGTCGTCGTCGAGGTCGAAGAGGTAGTCGGTCTCCTGGCGGGGAATGACGAGGGTGTGGCCTATGGCCAGGGGGGAGATGTCGAGGAAAGCGTAGAAGCGCTCGTCCTCGGCACACTTGTAGGAGGGTATTTCGCCGGCGGCGATTTTGGAAAAGATGGTCATGTCTTACACTGAAAATTTGTGACGCAAGGCTCGATGCCTTGCTGAACTGAAAGAAATTAAAAGTGATTAAAAGAAATTTTATCCAGAAATTATTTTAAGACCACGAATATCACGAATAGTACGAATAGAGATGGGGGGTAAAATGGCTGCTTGATGCAGCACGAATCTGACTAATGATGGCCGCTCGCATTCGTGTAATTCGTGCTGCATCGTGCAGCTATTCGTTTATTACAAGAATGCATTCGTAAGATTCGTGCAATTCGTGGTAAAAATAATCCGTGGTGAAAAGCAGACGGCCGCGAGGGGCTCGATGCCTTGCTGAACTGAAAGAAATTAAAAGTGATTAAAAGAATTTTATCCAGAAATTATTTTAAGACCACGAATATCACGAATAGTACGAATAGAGATGGGGGGTAAAATGGAGACCCTTCCCACCCTTCCCTTAAAGGGCAGGAGGTCGCTCTTCAAGCGATGATGCAGCACGAATCTGACTAATGATGGCCGCTCGCATTCGTGTAATTCGTGCTGCACCGTGCAGCTATTCGTAAGCCACCAAGATTAGTGATATTCGTGCGATTCGTGGTAAAAAAAATCAGGAATCTATCTAAAAAAATTACTCAAACGTTATCTTGAGGATTTCGAGCTGGAGGGTGCCCATGGGGGTGGTGACGCTGACCTTGTCGCCTACTTTGTGGCCGAGGAGGCCATGGGCGATGGGGGTGGCGGAGGATATCTTGCCCTGACGGAGGTCGGCCTCGGTCTCGCTGACGATGGTGTAGCGCATCTGCATGCCGTTGGTGAGGTTCTTCATCTCAACGGTGGAGAGTATCTGCACGCAGGAGGTGTCGAGCTTGGTGGGGTCGATAATCTTGGCCTTGGCGAGCTGGTCCTTGAGGACGGCGATGCGCATCTCGAGCATGCCCTGTGCTTCCTTGGCGGCGTCGTATTCGGAGTTTTCAGAAAGGTCGCCCTTTTCGCGTGCTTCTGCGATGGCGGCGGAGGCGGCGGGACGCTCTACCTCTTCCATGTGTTTGAGTTCGGCCATTTTCTTGTCATAGCCTTCACGTGTCATGTATGCCATAATATAAGACCCCCTCTAACTCCCCCGAGGGGGGAGGAATGCATGGGGATTGCATGGTTTTGTTTTGTTATATTATTATTATTTGTTATTTTCAGAGATAGTACAAAAGAAAGAATTCCGTGGCGTGTGAGGCCGTGGAACTCTCTCATTTTTTTGTATGTCGGTGCAAAGGTAAGGCTTTTTTTCTTAAGAGCCAAACTTTTGGACGGAAAAGTTTATTTTCCAGTAAGTTTTGTAAGCCAGAAGGCTCTTACATCGTCCCATTTGTAATAGCCGGGGACTACTTGCGGGAGATGGGCTACGGTCACTTCGCGCTCGTTGAGGAGGGGCTTGACGAGGATGGGGGCGCCGGCCTTCTTGGAGCGGAAGAAGACGAGCTGGACGTTAGAGGCCATGGTGAAGATTTCGTAGTTGCGCCAATGGGCGGCGAGGTCGTCGGGGTCGGTGGCGCGATAGCCACACTCGCCGAGCTCCATGAGGCAGGCGAGGGGCAGGACGCACACTTCATGGCCGAAGCGGAGGGTGGCGACGTTGCGGGGCGTACGGCCCTGCTGCTGAGTGGCGAGGCAGGAGTCGGCGGCGGCGATGAAGGAGCGCAGGAGATAGGTCTGGGAGAAGGGCGCCTCGGCTCCGCAGACGGGGTTATGGCCGTAGTGGACGTACCACGCCCAGTTGGCGCGCTTCCAGAGGAGATGGGCGTCGGCGGCAGGGAAGAGGTCGTAGAGATTGTAGCGGGCCGCAAGGACGGGCTGGGCCACGGCATGACCGCCCTGGGTGGCGAAGGCGTGACTCTGCATGTTGCCGGCGATGTCGAAGAGTTGGTCGCGGAGGGCGGCGACATTGACGACGTCCTTCACGCGGGCCGTATCGGTGAAAAGGGTGAGGGCGAGGCGGGCGTTGAGGTCGCTGAGTTCCTCGGCATGCTGGACGTCGAACTGGCGGGCCACCTCCATGCCGGCGCGCCACTGCTCATCGGAGAGGAAATGGCGGCGCTTCTTGCTGTCCTGGCAGTTGAGGTACCAGAGGTCGGCCTGCGAGGCGTCGTTGCGGACATCGAGGGCGGGGAAGGCTTGCTTGAGGCTCCACAGCTCGTTCTCCATGCTGAAGATGCAGCGGATGACGGGTGTGCTGCGGGCCTCGATGAAGCCGCCCTTCTTGAAGATTTCGGGCCAGCGGGAGGCCATGCGGGCACCTATGCCGCGGTGCTGCTCGGCACCGATGTCGGTGAGCTCGCCGAGGCGGCCGGCGGAGACGTTCACCATGCGGTCGAGTACTTCCATCACTTCGCAGCCGCGGGGCGTGAGGAGGCCGAGGGAGTCGGCGCGGTGCATCTTGCGGCAGGCGGAGGCGTACTGGTCGGGCTGTATGAGCCAGCGGGAACCATGGCGGGCATAACTGCTGATGTAGCAGGGTTTATAGCCCTTGGGAGCTGCCGTGGGGGCAGGAGCGGCGGCACCGCGGTAGCACACGTAGTTGGAGGCGGAGAGGGTGACGTCGGCCGTAATGTCGGCAAGGGATTGGGCAAGGCCTCCTCTTATTCCCCCAAGGGAGGAAAACAGGATGATGAGGAGGAGAAGACGGGAGAAATATTTGTTCATGTTGATGTGAAGAGATTATTTATTTTTATCAAGAATTAAAGAACCTTGATGATTTGTGACAGTAGCCCCGTGCGGCTATTGCTTTTCTACGAGTTGGCCTAACCAGCGGTTGATGGCGAGGCGGGCGGTTTTCAGGATGGTGTCCTCTGACTTCTGGTAGTCGGCGGAGGTTATGTCGGCGTGAATATCAGGAGCGATGCCCCACTCGGTGTGATTCTTGTTCACGTCGAGCATGGGTGAGGCGGAGAAGCGTATGCCCCAGCCGTAGGGGAGTTCAGCGGTGAAGGGGAGGCCGCTGCCGCCGCCGGTATCGTCGCCCACAAGGAGGACATGGGCCTGATCCTTGAGATACATCACGAAGGCATTGGCGGCAGAATACGTGCGGCGGTTGGTGAGGATGACGACGGGGCGCATCCACTTCACGCCATTGGAAGGATTGAGATAGACGGGCTCGGGGGCGGAGAAGTCGGAGTGGCCGCGGCCGGTCTTGTGCTGCATATAGCCCACAAGGGTGCGCTCCTTAACAAACGACGAGGCGAGGGCTTCTGCCGCCGTGAGGAGTCCGCCGCCGTTGCTGCGGATGTCGATGATAAGGGCGGGGCACTCCTTGAACGACATGAGCATCTCGCTCATGGCCGTGACGGAGGGCTGCGTCTCGAAGGAGCCTACGCGGACATAGCCTACGCTATCGTTCGCCAATATGCGATACTGCATACCGCCGGCGGCGCGGAACTCCTCCGTGCGTCCGAGGGTCTTGCGCAGGAGGGAGTCGGAGAAGTTCATGGGGTGGTCGTCGTACCACGCGCCGTAGCGGCTGACGTTCATGCCGGAGATGAGATTGACGTGGCCGTCGCGCAGTTCGTAGGTCATACGCGAGAGGGTGTCGAAGAGGGCTGTGCGGCTCATCGTGTCGGTGATAAGCGGGGCATAGCGGTCGTGGACGGCCTGCCAGGCTATGTTCTTATAGTCAAAGAAACAGTAGTGCTCGTCGAGCGTCTGCCAGAGCGCCTCGAAGGCCGCCGTGGGGGTGGCGTCGGAGGGCAGTTCCTCGGTGATACAGCCCACGCACGTGCAATATATAATAAGGAGGGGGAGGAGGAGGCGCTTCATTTAGGAGTAAATTAGGGAATTAGCAAATTAGCAAATTGGGGAATTAGCAAATTGGCAAATTGGGGAATTCGTAGATTAGGAAATGAGGTTGTTGATCCGCAGGACATTTGCTAATTTGCTAATTCTCACATTTGCTAATTATAAGAGCTTAAGTTTGCGGCTGAAGCCGACGAGGAACTGATTATACCAGGCGTGGCGCCTGATGCCGTTGAGACTGTATTGCCGCACGTCGCCACCGTAGCCCACGACGAGGCGCGACTTCCTCACGGGTATGGCCAGCGTGGCCTGCAGGCGCACGGCGGGCATATTGCCGGGGTAGGTGCAGCGCAGGTTGCCGTTCCAGTGGTTCTGATGGAAGAGTTCGTAGTAACTTTGGCCGTACTGCATGGCAAACTGTGCCCCCACAAGCGGCACGTCGGCCTGTAGGGCGGCCTGCCAGGGGCGTTCCTTCACGCTGAAGGTGTAGGCGGCGATGCCGGAGGCGGCAAGGTCGGCGCCGATGTGGGCCTGTGCGGGGTTGTTGCCGCCTATCGTGCTGTAGGTGCCGCCACCGTCGAACTCCATGAGGGCTCCCACCGCGAGGCGCAGGCGGCCGTCGGCAAGCCTCCAGTTGTAGTGGCAACCGCCGGCAAGGCGCAGGTTGCCGTCCCACTGATGCGCGCCGCTGACGGGCGACTTGGCATAGGTGCCCTCCACGGCGTAGCGCGCCATGGTGGTGAGGCCGCGGCCCCAATGCGTGGGGCGCTCGGTGGTCATGGCCACGGAGAGCGACGGCCCCGTATAGGCGTAGGGCGAGAGGTAGGTGTCCATCACGCTCGCACCGCCCACACCGAAGAGCGTGGTGCGGGAGAGGCCCTCCACTGCCGGACTGCCGGTCGGCTGCCCCTGTGTGACAATGGCGGCGAGGCCTGTGATGAGAAGAAGAAGGTGGCGCCTCATGTTTTTATTAGGTGATAATATACAACTTTTCACAAACCTATCTGTCTTTTATTTTTATCAAGAATTAAAGAATTTAAGAATTACTTCGTTAGCCTTCTTGCTTAGAATTCTTTTGAATTAGCTGCTTGATGCAGCAGAATTCCTGCGGACAACAATTCAGCAGTGCTCCAGCACTGCGTAATTCTTAAA
>JAZUDS010000091.1:0-8687 GCA_045639805.1 Alloprevotella sp. | reverse complement strand
ATACTTACCCAGCGATTACGTTTAAACCTAGGGCGGCGTTCCCTTCGGTCACTCTGCCCTAGGCTTTACACTTCTGGGCTTTCAGCCCGTTTTATAGGGAGTAAGTCCCTCCTGCCCTCAACCGTTCAAATCTCCTGCATTTACAAGCGGCACGAAAGATTACGTTCTTTTTCCCCGGACAGCAATAATATAAAATCAAGCAAGCCCCGCGAGTTAAACCTTTTGTTTAACAAAACGCTTTATACGATTTTTTGAAAGTGTAAAAAATAGTGACAAAATGCAAAAAGGAGAAATCGCCGTTTTTTGGCTTTCGCTGGGTGCTTTCGCGGAAGTATTTGCTTTAATCCCCTTTTATTTTTTTCGGTTCCCCTGATTCATATTTCCCGATACCCTATTTGAGAAAAAATTAAAAGGGACATCGGTGAAATTAAAAGGGACATCGGATGAATTAAAAGGGCTATCGGGAAAAGTAAAAGGGGGCTCGGCGCTATTAAAGGGGCTGTAGCGATGGGTGACAGGGAAAAAACGAAAAAAAATCGGCGCACACATGATTTTGGACGGCCGATTTTTTGTGGTAAAAGGGGGATTAACGAGTGGGAAGGTGCTCGGGGAAAAATCCTGCAAGAGATAATACACTATAAATAAGCGGAATAATTACCTCCTGGAAAATTGATTTTCCGCGAGCGCGAGCACGGTCGGTGCGCTACATGGCCAAATTTTGCCCTTTTAAGGTCGTCAAAAGTGTAAAATATTTTGACAAATTACTATCAGTTATGACGCCCGGAGTGACGTCAGGGGGAGTGGGAAGTTAATTAGTTTTTGACGTTTTTGTATTTGGGGAATGAGAAATTTTATTTTTATCAAGAATTACAGAATTAAAGAATTTTATCGCGTTTTGGTGATGAATTTTTTTGAATTATGCAGTGCAAGCACTGCTGAATAGGGGGCGGGAGTAATTCTGCTGCCCCCACGGCAGTTAATTCAGAAAAAATCTATGTAAGAGAAGAATGGGGAAATTCCGTAATTCTTTAATTCTTGATAAAATAAAAGCAGGCGGGTGCGTGCCTAAAGAAGAATTGAGGGCTAAGCGGACTGTCAGGCCAGGAGCTGGGCGATGACTTCGTCCATCGTGGTGGCGACGGAGGAGAAAAGGCGGTACATGAGTTCGGGCTCTATGCGCTCAGGGATGTAGGCCACCACCGTCTTTCCGCGACCGGCAAACCAGCCCGCTTCGGTGTGGGCAGAACGGCCGCAAGGGAGGACAAGCACACAGGCATCGCAGGAAGTCATGGCTGCAATGTCGTTTTGGAATTGGCGCTCGGCGAGGGGATGGACGAGGTGTGCCTGATACTCGGCGGGCGTCCACTCCATACATTCGGGAGAGACGTCCGTCCAGTGGAAACCGGGGTCGCCGGAGGGCGGGTTGCGGAAGTCATAGACGTCGAAGCCCGCCTCGCGCAGATGGCTCACCACCTCGGGGTAATAGGCGTTGCGCCAGGAGGAGGCCACATAGATGCGGCGGCGCCTGATGTCGGGCTTGTCGCCGTGGCCGATGGCTTCTTCCCAGGACTTTGTGGTGCGGAGTTCTTCGGACTGGTCGTCCTTGCGTTGCCAATATGCTGCCATTGGAAAGTGAAAAGTGAAAAATGAAAAGTAGCAGAGGTGGGCTAATTGGTAAATTCCCTAATCCTCGTCATCCTCCAGGTCGAAGTCGAAATCGGCGAGGGCAGTGACGTCGGTGAGGAGGGCCTCATCGGTGAAATCGTCCATGGCGCGGCGCTCCTTCTTGGTGGGACGACCGGTGCCGCGGGCGCGGTTGACGAAGCCTGAGATGCGGCTCATCTCAAGGAGTTCGTACTGCTCGGGGGCCGTGATATTTTCAAGGACGTCGGGGATGAGTTTGGCTCCCACGCGGCGCTCGATGGGCTGCTTCACGCGGAAAGTGTAGGTGATGGGCGGTTTCTTGACGCTCACCTCGTCGCCGGCCTTCACCGTGCGGGAGGGCTTGGCCTGTGCGCCGCCGATGGCGATGCGGCCCATCTTGCAAGCTTCGATAGCCAGCGTGCGGGTCTTGTAGATGCGTGCGGCCCAGAGCCATTTGTCGATGCGGGCTTCCATGGAAGGGGGGATGGTAGTTGACAGTTATAGTTGGAGGGCGTGGAAGGCTTGGAGGAGTTCCTCGCGCGTGTGTATATTATATAATGTGTGGTCGGCGCGTTGCATCTTTTCCTCTTCGGGCATCTGTAGGGCCATGATGCTGCGGGCGCGATCCGGGGTGATGCCGTCGCGGGCCGTGACGCGCTGGAGACGGAGGTCGGCGGGGGCGGTGACGAGTATGCTGACGTCGGCCTGATCCTGAAAACCGCTCTCAAAGAGGAGGGCACACTCCATCACTACGGTCTCGGTGCCAAGGGCTTCGTGCTGCCGGCAGAAGGTCTGCCACTCCTGGGCCACGCGGGGCCACACAAGGCGGTCGAGACGCTCGGCCTGCTCGGGGCCTGCGCCGAGAAAGCGGCGTAGGTCGTCGCGCTCGAGGCTGCCGACGAGTTCCGTTATCTGTTGCCGCAGAGACTCGTCGGTGGCCATTAGACGGCGCGCCTCGGAGTCGCAGGAAAACACGGGTATGCCTTCCTCTTTGAGCATGTGGCAGAGCGTACTCTTGCCACTGCCCATACCTCCTGTGATGGCTATGCGCAGCATTGTGGTGAGGGAATGAAAAGAAAAGAGCCGAGCCTCAGGAGAGACTCGGCTCGGTTATTCTCTTGTGTGAAAAACGTGTGATTACTCTGCGGCGGCGGCAGCGGCAGCGCCTCTGGCAGCACGGGTCATCTTCACGGTGTAAACGACAACCTCCTTCGGGGTAACGAGCTCAAGGCCTTCGAACTCGAGTTCGCCTACCTTGATGCTCTTGCCGAGACCGAGGTTGGTAACGTCGATGACGAGCTTCTCAGGAATCTTGTCCACGGTAGCGCGTACCTTAATCTTGCGCACCATGCCGATGAGCTTACCGCCAGCGCGTACGCCTTCGGCAAGACCGGTGGGGGTAACGGGCACAGCCATTACGACGGGCTTGGTGGGAGTTACTTCGTAGAAGTCAACGTGCAGCACAACGTCCTTAACGGCGTGGAACTGAATCTCGCGGGCCACAGCCTGATGGGCTACGCCGTCGATAGTGAGGTTTACGAGGTAGATGTTGGGGGTGTAAACGAGCTTGTTGATTTCCTTCTCGCTTACAGTAAAGTGAATTGCTTCGGGGAGACCATTCTCACCGCGCTTTTCGCCGTACATTACGCAGGGAACGAGACCCTCTGCACGGGCAATCTTGCTGGCCTTCTTGCCGACGAGCTCGCGGCTGGTGCCATTGATAGAGATTTCTTTCATTTTTGGAATGTGTTACTCTAAAATTAAACTTAAATTGTGCTTAATTCACCATCACACTGGTTGAATTCGGGCGCAAAAGTACACAAAACCTTTCAATCTTCCAAGTCTGAGGAGGGAAAAGAGCGTTTTTTTTGCCTTTTGGCATACAATTTTGCAAAGAAAAGTGTAAATTTGCAGCGTAAATGGGCCAAAAGGGACGATTTCCGGCCTTCGGACTTGCTCCCAAACGCCCGCCGTGTGCTCTTGATTGCATAAATAGACCTCCTTATTATATATAAAGATGATAAACCGCGCTCTTACACGTCAGAAAACACTTCAGGTATTGTACTCCCACTCCCGGGACGAGGGCCGTCGCATTAGCAGCAGCCTCAAAATGTTGCAGATGAGCCTTGACCAGGGCTATGAACTCTATTTGCACATGCTGGCCCTCCTCGTGGACATCCGCGACTTCGCCGAGCGGCGCGCAGAGAGTCAGGAGATGCGAGCCCAACGCCTTCACGAAAAGTTGGAGGAGCAGTTGCCCGACCGCCGGCTGGCCGACAACGCCCTTCTGCTCAAGTTGAAGGAGAACGAGGCTCTGCAGGCCTTCAGAGAGAAGCGCCGCGAACTCTGGAAGGTGGGCGACACGCTGATGAAGCGCCTGGCCGACCTCTTCGTGCAGAGCGAGCTGTTTCAATCTTACCTGCAGGAGCCTGCACAGACCTTTGAGCGCGATGCAGAGCTCATCCGCGAACTTTACAAGAACCTTCTTACGGAGAACACCGACGTGGAGGAAATGTTGGAGGAGAACAGTATCTTCTGGAACGACGACCGTCAGGTGGTGGACTCCTTTGTGCTGAAGACATTGCGCCGTTTCAGCGCCAAGAGCCAGCCCGACAAGTCCCTGCTGCCGCAGTACGACGAGGGCGAAGGGCCCGAGTTCGGCGAGAAGCTCCTCACCGCCGCCGTTAAGCGGCAGGACGAGCTGCGCGAACTCATCAGTCAGCACGTGAAGGGCTGGGACTATGAGCGTGTGGCCCTGATGGACGTACTCATCATGCAGCAGGCACTGGCCGAAATCCTTACGTTCCCCGACGTGCCCCTCAACGTTTCCCTTAACGAATATATCAGTCTGGCCAAGGCGTATTCCACACCCAAGAGCGGCCTGTACGTCAACGGCGTGCTCGATGCCGTGGTGGCCGCACTCAAGGCCGAGGGCAAACTTCTGAAATAAAACATTCAATCACATACATTATTTATAATTATTATGACACTCACACTCCTTCAAGCTCAGGGCGGCGGTGGCTATTCCGGCATCATCATGATTGTCCTGATGTTCGTCATCATCTATTTCTTCATGATTCGTCCGCAGAGCAAGCAGCAGAAGAAGATTAACGCATTCCGTCAGGCCCTCACCGTGGGCCAGGACGTTGTTACCACCGGCGGCGTGCACGGCACCGTGAAGGCCATCGGCGACGGCACCGTCACCCTGAAGGTGGCCACTGGCGTGGAAATCGTCTTCGACAAGACGGCCATCATGCCCCTGCCCACAGCTGGCAAATAAAAGAGAATAAGAAAGAAGACAGGGGCTCAGCCTCTCTCCAAGCAGAGTTGCGCTTGCTTTGAGAAGAAGCATGCGCGACGTTTCCTTGTTTGCTTTGAGAAGAAGCATGCGCGACGTTTCCTTGTTTGCTTTTACGTCTAATTCATAATAAGACTCCTATACCATGAAGCGTCGTCGGCGCGAAATCATTCATTATCTGCTCTTCGTCCTTCTCGCTGCTGTATTCTGGGTGTTCCAGGCGGCCAACGAGATATACGAGCAGGAATTGGAGGTGCCGCTCGAGGTAGCCAACGTGCCCAGCAACGTTGTTATCACGAGCGAGTTGCCGTCGAGCATAAGGGTCAAGGTGAAACACAAGGGTATCGCGCTGTTTCCCTACGTGTATGGCCGGCAGTCGTTGCCTAATGTCGTAGTTGATTTTAACGAATACCGCCACACCAATGGCCACGTGCGCATCTTGACATCGGCTCTCGTAGAGCCCATCATTGCAGCGCGCGATTTCACCTTCCTCGGCGTGAGCCCCGACACGTTGGAATTCTATTATAATTATGGCGAGAGCAAACGGGTCCCCGTGCGTTGGCAAGGCGATATCCAGCCGCAGGACGGCTATTCCGTTGGGGACATAGCCCTCTCAAACGACAGCGTCATGGTGTATGCTTCCCGCGAAGTGCTTGACACCATCACGGCAGCCTGGCTTCAGCCGACGACGGTGGCGGGTGTGGCCGACACCACCACGCTCACACGCTACATTCAGAAGGTGCGTGGTGCGCGCTTCTCGCCAAGTTCCGTCAAAGTGACGTTCTTCACCGACCGCATAGTGGAGAAGAGCGTGGAGGTGCCCGTGCAGGGCGTCAACTTCCCCGCCGGCAAGAAGCTGCAGACCTTCCCCGCCCAGGTGAGCATCACGTTCCAGGTGGGAATGAAGCGATACCGCGAGGTGACGGCCGAGGATTTTATCTTGGTAGTGAACTACGAAGATCTCTTGCAGACGGAGGGCAACCGGTGCCACCTCTCCTTGAAGAGCACTCCTCCCGGCACGTCGCAAGTAAAAATAAAGCCCAACGATGTGGAATTTATTATTGAAGATTCTAAAGAGCCGCAAGAATGAGGCTCCCTCTGATATGTTTTTAATAGCCGGACTGGGAAACATAGGCGCCGAGTATGCTGACACGCGCCACAACATAGGCTTTCGCGTAGTCGATAAGCTGGCTGCTGATGCCGGGGCCACGTGGGAGGACCGCCGCTACGGCTTCGTCACGACCATCCGCGTGAAGAACCAGCAACTCCTCCTCCTCAAGCCCTCCACGTATATGAACCTCAGCGGCAACGCCGTGCGCTACTGGCTGAACCAGAAGAAAATCCCCACCGCGCAGCTCCTCGTCGTTTCCGACGACCTCGCCCTGCCCTTCGGCACCCTGCGCATGAAGCCCGGCGGCAGCGAGGGCGGCCACAACGGTCTGCGCCACATCACCTCCGTCCTCGGCACGCAGCAATATGCCCGCCTGCGTTTCGGCATCGGCAACGACTTCGCCCGCGGCGGACAGGTGGATTTCGTCCTCGGAGGCTTCACCGCCGAGGAGAAGGCCCTTATGGACGAGCGCGTAGCCCTGGCTGCTGACGCCGTCCGCGCCTATGCCCTCCAAGGCATACAGCGCGCCATGAATCAATACAACGGAAAATGAAAAAACACGGGGCCCTTCCCCGTGTTTTTTTCGTATAATAGCACCCTGAACTAAATATATGACCAAGTCCTTTTCCTTCTTGCCTAAAGCCTTCTGCCTCTTGCTGAGCGTTCTCTCTCTCGGGGCTTCGGCACAGTCGTCCACGCAGTATGACGTCCCCATCGGCGGCAACGCCTACGTCACCACCCCGGCCGACTGGACACACGTCACCGACCGCGGCATACGCGGCTGGACCTCGCCGCAGACCGTGGTGAGCGCCTTCTTCCATATCAGCCAGCCCCAGACCATTACCCTCTCGCTCCGTGGCCGCGGACACGCCACAATGCTCATGACGTGTGGCGGAGAAAAGCAGACGGTGGACTTCGATTCCGACGAGAGCGCCCTGCTCGGCTCGCTCAAGGTAAACATCGAGAAGGCCGGCTACGTAAGGGTGGACCTCCAGGGCGTGGAGCGTTCCGGCGAACGCTTTGCCGACATCTCCGACGTCGTGGTGACGCTCACCGACGGCCGCGTCGTATGCGTCAAGGACTTTGAAAACTACTGGGGCCGCCGCGGGCCCTCCGTACACATGAACTACCGTCTGCCCGAGGGCGAGGACTACGAATGGTTCTACAACGAAGTGACCGTGCCCCAGGAGGGCGAGACCCTCGGCAGCTATTACATGGCCGCCGGCTTCGGCGAGGGCTACTTCGGCATGCAGTACAATTCGCCCACGGAGCGCCGCGTGCTGTTCTCCGTATGGAGCCCCTTCGACACCCAGAACCCGCGCGACATCCCCGAGGACAAGCGCATTCGCATGCTGCGCCACGGCCCCGACGTACACATCGGCGAGTTTGGCAACGAAGGCTCCGGCGGCCAGAGCTATCTGCGCTATCCCTGGCAGGCTGGCCACACCTATTCCTTCCTTATGCACGTACGCCCCGACGGCAAGGGCAACACTCTCTACACCGCCTACTTCCTTGCCCCCGAGGAGGGCAAGTGGCGCCTCGTAGCCGAGTTCCTCCGCCCCAACACCGACACGTGGTACACCCACGCCCACTCCTTCCTTGAGAACTTCAGTCCTGCCCAGGGCTACCTCACCCGCGCCGTACGCTTCACCAACCAGTGGGCCCGCACCCGCAGCGGCAAATGGGTACGTCCCGTCTCCGCCGGCTTCACCCACGATGCCACCGGCCGTGCCGGCGTGCGCCTCGACTATGCCGGCGGCCTCACCCCCGACGGCAGCGCCCTCTACCTGCAGATGGGCGGCTTCTTCGACCAAAACGTGGAACACGGCACGCGCTTCCCCCTTCCCGCCTACGACGGCCAGAAGCCCCCGAAGCTGAACTTCAAGGCTCTGAAGAAGTTGGGAGAGAAGAAGAAATAAGAAGTCTATATTTTATTATTGCTGTACGGGCTGAAAGCCCAGAAGTGTATAGCCTTCGGCCACTCTGCCCCAGGCTCTACAATTAAGGGCCTTCAGCCCAATGCTAAGAGATTTCAAGTTTTCCCCGGACAGTAATAATTCTTATATTTCCCATTTCACCGAATGCTTGACGGATTTTTCCAAACGTAGTTCCAATTTCATTTCAACAGTTGTTAAAATGCATTTCAACAGTTGTTAAAATTGATTTCAACAATTGTTAAAATTGATTTCAACAGTTGTTAAAACGTTTTTAATTCGGCTGAAAGTGCTGCGCAAGCCGTATCAGTCCTTGCCGGACGACGATATGGGGTTATGAGGACTATAGGGTTGTGAGGTAAATCGGCAGGTTTGTAAGCTCTGTCCGCAGAGCTGTTCTCCTACGCGGGTACAGCGATGTAGCATAAAATGTATAGGTGGCGACAAATGAGTCGTACTAATAAACATCATTGGGGACGGGGGCGTGTGTGTGAAAAGCGGTGAAGCGCGTTTTTCCCGCAGAAGGCGGAATACTCCAATAAATACTTGCATATTCTATTATATTGCTGTCCGGTAAAACTTTTAAAATTGATAAAATTTAGGGCTGGTACTGTAAAAGTATCAGCCCTTTTGATTATCTTTGCTTTCACCACAAAACCAAAGTAATCAAATCATGGGCAAAGATAGCAATTTTACCGGA
>JAZUDS010000090.1:0-11329 GCA_045639805.1 Alloprevotella sp. | reverse complement strand
GAATAGAGATGGCTGCTAAAATGGCTGCACGATGCAGCACGAATCTGACTAATGATGGCCGCTCGCATTCGTGTAATTCGTGCTGCATCGTCCAGCCATTCGTAAGCCACCAAGATTAGTGTTATTCGTGAAATTCGTGGTTAAGAAGTGAGATGGGCGCAAGCATAATCCTTGGTGGGTGGGCGCGAGGGGCAGGCCCCTCTGAACTGAAAGAAATTAAAATTGATTAAAAGATATTTCGTTCAGAAATTATTATTTTTCTCCGCGCCTCTGCGGGTGAATTATCAAGGACGAACCTTATTTTTTGATTCAGGGGATGCCCCCCCCCTTGATTAACGATTTTGAGCCATTTATGTACCAATCAGCAAGGGGAATCGGGGCATACATTTACTTTTTCATAGAAAAAGGATGAGGAAGTCAATAAAAAGTCGTATTTTTGCAATTTGTTGGGCAACGATTCGTTGAAGAACTATTAACGACAATAAAATAAAAAAACAAAAAAATGAAAAGGATTCTATTCTCAATCCTCGGTGCATTCATGGTGAGCACCATGGCAAGCGCACAGTATGTTAACGTGAAACTGGACGACGGTACTTGGCGCAGTTTCAAGACTTCTACGAAGACGGAAGTGAACTTCGGAGCAAAGGCAGGACTGGAACCGACAGAATCTACGCAGACGGTCACTGTCAATGGGCATACTGTGGCGGTGAAACTGGCAGATGATACTCCTGCAAGCGATGTGGTATTAAATGCTTATGTGGAAGAGGGAAGGGTGAATATTAAGGCTATTTCCGCCTTGAATAAGGAACTTATGTGCACATGGGATGGCAATGAGGAAATTCCCGATCCTGATGTTTCAAATGGATTCTATACCTTCGTCATTTCAGATATCTCAAAGGATGTGGTTGCAACAGTGAGATACAGGCCCATCTATACCGTAAAGTTCGACATGAAAGGCCGTGGAGAAGCCATTCAGGATGCTAACATTGCATACAGAAAGGCCCTCGCAGCCCCATCATTCTCAAGGGTACCCAACTCGGTGTTCTGGTGCTGGTGTACGGATGCTGAATGTACAATACCGTATGATTTCTCCAAGGACGTGACGGCAGACATGACCCTTTATGCCAAATGGACGGATGGCATCAACAATCACGCTTACACGGAGCTTGCAGGCTATAAGTGGGCAACGGAGAATGTAGGCGCATCTTATGTTGTGAAAGCCGTTGCCGACCCTGAAACGCCTGGCAACACCTATGGGCTCTACTACTATAAACAAGATGATGATGAGGCCAAAATTGCAGCAGAAAGCTGGGGCCAAGAAAAAGATGCAAACAATGTTGTTCATGCATGGAATCTCCCAAATAAGGAACAGTGGCAGGCACTTATGGATGAATGCTACTGGGAATGGACGTCCTCATACAACTATTTAAATAGCCCTTACAATGGAATGCCTGGCTGCATTGTTTACCAGGCGAAAACCGATGAAGACAAAGGACAGTTTAAAAAAGGATATAACGGTTATTCACCTACTGCCGATACTCATATTTTCCTTCCTGCCGTTGGCAAGTTGGGCGGCGGTTACGAACCGGGGTTCATCGGGCTGTCCCTCTACGCTTACTATTGGGCTTCAGAATATGAAACGAGTATCTTCTTCTACTACGGAGCCGAAAAGTTCATAAGAGGTGACGCTTCAAACCGCGGACTTCCCGTGCGTCCTGTCTCAGAGTAAGAGCCTACCCCCTGCCCCTCCTCCTTCGACAAGCTCAGGGTGAACTGAAGGGAAGGGAGGAAGGGAGAATAAAAATAAAGATAAAAAAAGATATAAAATGAAAAAGATTTTATTCTCAATCCTCGGTGCATTCATGGTGAGCACCATGGCAAGCGCACAGTATGTTAACGTGAAATTGGACGATGGTACTTGGCGCAGTTTCAAGACTTCTTCGAAGACGGGAGTAGACTTCGGAGCAAAGAAAGGAACTGAACCGACCGAATCTGAGCAGACAGTCACAGTCAATGGGCATAAGGTGACAGTGAAGCTGGCAGATGACACTCCGGCAAGCGAGGTCGTGTTCAGTACAAACATTGAAGGTGATGCAGTGAAGATAAAGGCTGTTTCCGTGGGTGGCTATGGACTTGAATGTATCAAGGATAATGAAGTCCTTACTCCTGTTGTTGACAATGGATTCCATACTTTCACCGTTTCCGACATTTCAAAGGATATGGTCGTTACTGTGGGTTATATCACTGTCAGTTTTGACTTGAACATAACGGATAATTTTAAGGCTAAACCAGAGGACATACGGATTGGATACAACTCAACCGTCCCACTGACTTACGCCTCTGCAGAAAAACATAGTTTCCGTGGATGGTACAAAGACAAAGCATGCACAGAGGCATGGAACTTCTCTACTGGAGTCACCAAGAGCATGACCCTATACGCTAAGTGGGCGGAAGACCCGACAGGAACTCAAATTAATGGTCATAAATTCGTTAAGCTGGGCGGTTACTATTGGGCAACCGAAAATGTAGGTGAAGTCAAAGACAAAAATAATGTAAGTATGCATGAAGGCTATGATGCCACCTATGGCTACTACTACAACTATGCAAATGCAATTGAGGTTGCAGGGACATGGAACAGCGAAAACGGTGGTGGACGCACATGGGTCCTTCCGAGCGCGGCTCAATGGCAGGCACTCATTGACTATTGCGATTGGACGTGGACTACCGATGATGAAACAGGAATGAATGGCTACTTGGTAAAAGGTAGAGATGATAACTACGAGTCAGACCACAGTATTTTCCTTCCTGCTGCCGGCTACTGCTACGACGGCGATGTCCACGCCCAGGGCTACCACGGCCAGAGCTACCACGGGTACTACTGGTCTTCCACGGCTACTTCTTCCACGCCTACTGGCGACGACTACGCGTGCGACCTGTATTTCCTTTCGGGCTACCAGTTCGTGCGCTGGGACGAGCCCGACTACGGCTTCTCCGTCCGCGCGGTGCTGAATGAAAATGAATGACTATCAGCGATTAATCATTAATGAAAAATAAGAAAAGTAAACATAGATGAAAAAGCTTTTATTCTCAATCCTCAGCGCATTCATGGTGAGCACCATGGCAAGCGCACAGTATGTTAACGTGAAATTGGACGATGGTACTTACCGCAGTTTCAAAACCTCATCGAAGACGGAAGTGGACTTCGGAGCAAAGAAGGAGATTGGCACTATCAATGGGCATGCATTCATAGAGCTTGCCGGCTACAAGTGGGCTACCGAGAATGTAGGGTGCATAGAAAAAGGGGTAAGAGCTGTTGGCTTTGATCCAACATACGGCTTATATTATGCCCAGAAAGTCGATGATGTAGAGTATGCCAAACTGGCAGCAGAGAGTTGGGGCGGTACATGGACACTCCCAAGTGAAAAACAATGGCAGGCACTCATTGATAGCTGTTATTGGGAGTGGACAGATTCATATAACTATTTAAACAGCCCATACAACGGAAAACCAGGCTATATTGTTTACCAGACGAAAAGTGATGATGACAAAAATCAGTTAAATAAAGAAAACAGCGGCTATACGCCTGTTTCTGTTGCTCATCTTTTCCTTCCTGCCGCCGGTCGCAGCGTCAGCAGCGTTTTAGAATACCAGGGCATCTTCGGTTACTATTGGTCTACAGGCGGCGAGAGGTGTCTCGGCTTCCGCAGTAGCTCTCGGACAATGGGCACCATCCTTTCGTTCAAAGGTACGGCCGTGCGCCCTGTAGCGGAATAGCCTACCCCTGCCCCTCCCAAAAGGGAAGAATGAAAAATAAAGATAAAAAAGATATAAAAATGAAAAAGATTCTATTCTCAATGATTATGCTCTGCACGGCAATGAGTGCATGGAGCTATGAGACGGAGACAGTTACCATCAGTTGTAATGGTACGAACACATCTCCTTTCACGGTGAATGCTACCACGGCTTCTGATGGTATGGAGGGAGAGCCTTACTGGGAAGTGGGAAACTATAACACCCTCGTACTGAAAGCACCTACAAGATATTATGTCACGCAAGTGGAGTTTGCTACGATGTACGGCAAAGTAGAAGGGTGCGACAAACTCACGAGGTATCAGATGAACGTATGGGTGTCGCCGAACAACGATGACTTGCAATATTACGACGTCATCACATTCAGCAATCCCGAAGGCTCTATTGCCAAGGTTACTTCAATCTCTGTAACCTACCATCGGTGCGAAGGAACGTATTATGCGGCTTCACCAAGTACTTGCTATACACATGGCACGGCTGATTATTGGGCATGCGATTGCGGAAGGATTTATAGCGATGCAGATTGTACCCATGAGACAAATATGGCTTCGCTCGCTAAAGACTTTGACCCAACGAACCATCCCGATGCTTTGGAGGAGCACGCTCGCGTTGAAGCCACCTGCACGACAGCAGGAAACGTGCAGTACTGGCATTGCAACCACTGCGATAAGAACTTCGGAAGTAAGGACGGCAAAGGCGAAGCAATACCCGATGTGACAATATCAATGGAACAGGGCAGTCACAATAATCTGTCATTTTTTCCACAGAAGGATGCTACCTGCACGGAAAGCGGAGTTGCCATGAATCATTATCATTGCTCGGATTGCGGAAAGAACTTTGAAGAACAGGCTTGCGCAACACAAATAACGGAAGATGTGACCATCCCTGCCATTAACCACAAGAACAAGACCTTCACCGACTATGTGGCTCCTACCATTGAGACGGAAGGAAACGTGGCATACTGGCATTGCCCCGACTGCGGTAAGTACTTCGGGGATGCTGCGTGCACGAACGAACTCACGGAATGGACTCTGGAGAAGCTCGTGAACGTGCTGCACCTTGACTTCGCCGGCACTTCGGCTCCTATCGAGACGGAGCACTATATGGATGCCGCGAAATTCAACTTCACCGACGACGGGGACATCATCCTAACCGTCAACGGCGAGTCAGTGACCTACGACAAGGAAATGATAAACAGGGTGCAGTTCTTCAACGGCACGCCGTCCGCCAAAATCAAGGCCAACGAAGACCCCGACAACAAGGGTACCTACTATTCTACGTTCTACAGCAGTCTGGAGGCTTACGCCGTTCCGGAAGGTTTCACGGCCTATCGCGGTGAGGTCAGCACAGACGGCACGGAACTGATACTGGCCTCCGTGAAGGATGGCGTAATGACACGTGGCGAGGGCTACATACTGAGGGGCACGACAAGCAACGGCAGCATGAACGTGACGGCGAATGCCGGCAGCGGCGTTTCTGGCAATGTGCTTCTCGGTACAGACGTGGCAATCGCCAGCCTCGGAGCAAACGACTACGCCCTGTCCCTCGGTCAGAATGGCGTAGGCTTCTACCTGTGGAACGGCAAGACCATCGGTGCCAACAAGGCATACCTCACCATAGACGAGGCACTGGGCGTGAAGAGCCTGATATTCCGCTTCGATGATGAGACCACTACGACGGGAATAAACTTCGTTAACGAAAACGAAGACGAAGACGAAAACTTGTACAACCTGAACGGCCTGCGCGTCGGTAAGGGTTACAAGGGCATCGTCATCAGGAACGGGAAGAAGGCTATCTTGAGATAGAAATTAGAAAATTAGCAAAATCGGACATAAAAAGTCTCCCTGCTCGCAGAGCAGTCTCTCGCCCTTTAAGGGAGAGATGGCGGAGCCTGAGAGGGTCTTGGGAGATTTAGAGGGTCTGAAAAATAAAAAATAATATGAAGAAGACCTATATAACACCCCAGGCCGACACCATCATAGCGCGTCCTGCGCAGATGCTCTGCGGCAGCCTTATAGACGACACGCTGGACATCAACCTCGGTGAATCCACCACGCCCGGCTACGAAGACGACGAAACCGGCTACGGCGAAGCCTGGTAGCCCCCGTTGAACATATAAGAAAGAAGCGGATGCGTCCCAAGCAGGGAAGCATCCGCTTCTGGTATAGATGGGGGGATGTAGCAATGTAGGAAATGTAGCACAAAATGTCAGTTCAGCGCGATGACATGGAAGTAAGTAAAATCCGCCAAACTCTAAAGTGAAAAACCGCCAAACTCTAAAATAGATGTGCAAAGGATGACGCACTTGACGCGATTGACGCAGAAAAAGCCGTTTCGGGGAATAGGGCTGGCGGGTATGTAGGTGCAGGGTTCCGAGGACTGCCCTATATGCCCTTCTTGGGCTTCATCTGGAGGTGATAGACGGCATGGAAGGAGACATAACTGCGGACGGTGTTCGTCCATGTTTCGGTCAGGCCTTGGGCGGTGAGGACATGGGTGACGTTGGTGAGCTGGTGGAGGAGGTCAAAACCTACGGCGCGGAGGGTCCATTGCTTTGTTTTGCCCACGCGGGTGGAGAGGGCGGCGTTCCACACCCATTCGGTGGTGTTCATGCGGGCCTCACGGTAGCCGCGGCGGAGATTGAGGCCCAGGTCGGTGTCGAAGTCGATGGTCCATTTGTCCTTGCCCACGGCGGGGAAGAGGGGCGTGGAGAAGGTGAGGGAGTAGTTCTGGTCGTTGTAGCGGAGGTGCTCGAAGGAGGCGCGGGGAGAGTTTACGTCGTTCCAGGTGATGCGCCCGTTGAACTCCACGCGCATCTGGTTGAGGTTGTAGGAGAGGCGGACGTTGGAGCGTATGCGATGGTTGAGCACGAGCGACTTTACAGGTGCCTCGCCCGTGGCGTCGGAGACGAAGCCCACGCTGTGGGCGAAGGTGTAGCGCAGGCCTGCGTCGCCGTTGAAATGCTTGGCCTTGTCGAAGGCACGGCCGTAGGTCACGCCCGCCGTGCCCCACCAGTTGCCCTCGGTGTTGAGAGGCTGCGTGGTGGTGACGCCCGTGGTGCGGTCGTAGGTGACGGCATCCATACATTTGTGCTGCGTGATGTTGAGTTGTGCATTGGCGTTGAGCCACTCGCTGTGTTTGGGGCTGTTGAACTTGTAGCCGAGGTTGGTGTCGTGGCTGACGGCCATGCGCAGGCGGGGGTTACCCTTGCGGATGTAGAGCGAGTGGCCGTTGTCCACCACGTCGATGAGGTCGTTCATGCTGGGGAGTTCCGGCTGGAGTTGATACGAGGCGCTGAATCCGCCACAGCGCACAGCCACATTGGGGGCGAAGTAGATGTCCCGCCGGTGGAGTTGCAGCACGGTGGCATTGCGGTTGTCGGTGATGCTGCGCCGCACGATGTGCAGAGGCAGGGTAGCGTTGAAATGGAAAGAGTTCTTGGGGTTATGGCCCACGA
This sequence comes from Alloprevotella sp., assembly GCA_045639805.1. Lineage (GTDB taxonomy): Bacteria > Bacteroidota > Bacteroidia > Bacteroidales > Bacteroidaceae > Alloprevotella. The sequence continues at coordinate 4,062 of JAZUDS010000090.1, read as the reverse complement.
TGGAGTATGAGGTCAGTTCCACCCCGTGGTCATCGTTCGTCTCGCGGGTGTTATAGGAATTGGGGATATTGAGTTGCCAGAAATCGTCGGAGGTCTCGTCCCAGTAGGGCGAGGGTTCCGTGGGGTCAGGGGGCAGAATGCCGATGATGGGGAGGGCGTTCTTGTAGAGGCGTCGGTCGGAGTGGGAACTGTTGTGGTTGAAGCGATAGGCCAGTTTGCCGTTAATCCAGCCGCGCTTGCGGAGAAGCATAAACAGTTGGTGCGAGACGCCGGCATTATAGCTAAAGTTGTGGCTCGGAGACTGCGTGCGCATGTTTTCGTCGTAGCCCGCTATGGCACGGCCTGACGTCTGGCGGAAACTTACGCTGGAGCTCTCTCGCTCATAGTAGCGCACGCCGGCATTGAGCAAGAGGTTTTCCTTCGTGAAAGGCAGGAACACGCTCAGCGAGGCTGTGGCTCCGGCACTGATGGAACGGGAGTCGTTGCGCCCAAGACCCTGCGCCTGGGTGATTATCTTCTGCTGCAGGCGGGTGGTGTCCTGCGGGTCGCCGTCATAGGAAGTGTCGTAGTCCTGCGAGTAGCCGTGGCCCTTGTGGTAACTGAAGTTGGGAGAGAGGGAGAAACTGTACTTTTTTTTCTTGCTCTGCGAGAAAGAGGCATTCCAGTTGAGATTGCCGGAGTAGTTGTTTGACTGCGAGAGTGCCCTGCGAAAGATGTCGCCCGTGGGGAAGAAGTTCTGCGCCGAAGTGCGCGACAGCGTGTCGTTGGCATTGTGCTGCCCCGTGAGGGTGGTGGAGAAACTGCGCGTCTGCTCCTTGTTCTCTATGCTGAAATCCACGCCGGCGTTCTGCATCGTGTTCTCACCGCTGCCGGCGGCCTGCATCTCGCGCCACTCGCCGTTGTGGGTGGGGTTGTGGTTGTCGCCCACGTTGTTGGCAGAGGCATAGACGCCCAACTTGGAATGGTCGGTATAGCGCAAGGCAAAGGCGCGGCCACGGTGCACGAGGCCTGGGTCGCCCGTGGTGCGTACACCGAGGGCAGCCTCGAAGTTGGCGAGCCAACCTTCGCCGTACTCCTTCTTCAGACGGACATCCATGGTGAGCGTCTTCTCCACGCCTTCAGCGGCGAGCGAGTCGGCACGGGTGGCATTCTTGAGTTCGCGCACTCCTTCGTGATAGACCTTAATCTTGTCCACGGTGTAGTAGGGCAGATTGTCCAATGCCACATTCGGGTCGCCCTTGAAGAAGTCCTTGCCGTTTACAAGGAGGCTCTGCACAAACTCGCCATTGACCGTAATGCGGCCGTTGGCATGGAGCTGCACACCGGGGAGGGCCCGCACAAGGTTGCCCAGCATGGAGCCGGAGGACATCTGCAAGGCGGCTGCATTATATATTATGGTGTCGCCTTTCTGCACCATGAGGATGCGGGAGGCTTTTACGGCGGCCTCGCCCAGTTCGATGTTCATGCTGCGGCGCGTCATGAGGCGTATCTCGTCGTCCCAGTAGTAGCGGTTGCCCACGGGGGCCTTTTTGTATTTGTCGCGGGGCAGGGGCACCACGGCTTTGGCGGGTTCGTGGCCCTCCACTGTGGCGCAGAGAACGAGGGTATCTACGAACTCATACAGCTTCACGGCGTAACCTTCAAAGATTTCCTTGTCGTTGTAAAAGCCCGACTCCTCCCAGAAGTCAATGGGCTCTATCTTGCGGCCATGCGTGTCGTAGGCCGTAAACTCGGCACCGCGGATTTGCTTGCGCGTTACTTCATCAATAAGCCGGACTTCCCGGTGCTGAACCCAGGGGAGGTCGTCCTGGGCGAAAGAGTGGAGACTGATGAGCGCGAGGAGAGAGAGGAACAGATATCTTCGCATAACGTAAATGATTATTACGGGTGCAAAGATAAGGGATTTTCCCCATTCGTCCAGAGGCTGGGGATTTGCAAGGGTTTGCATCTGCACGGCGAGACAAGAGAAGAGGGTTTGCAAAAGTTTGCAAACCCTCGTAAAGCGCTGGCAGTTATTTTAGGTAGGTTCTATTAATTAGTTAGTTATTTCTTCCATTCAGGGTAGTATTCTATGCTCGGCTGCTTTTGGTCTCTTCTCTCGTATCTTCCTTCCTTTCTTTCAGTCACGGTGCCCGCACCGCTCCTTCATGAAAGAAAGAAATCTACTTTCGGAAGAGCCACAAAACCACCGCGAGCTAATTTATAGAACCTACCTATAATGTTTCTATAAAGTCATCCCATTCACGGCTACTGCCCTTTCGGCCAAACACCTTTGCATAGAGACGGGAACGGACGGTACTGATGGTGCTCTTCTCGCGACAAAGCGCCGTAGCGATATCGGCGGGGGCTACGTGGAGCTTGATGAGCAGACACACACGGAACTCTATGTCGGAAAGACGGCAGAGGTCATAGAGGCGGCTGCGGAAGTTGGGGTATATGCGCCGCACCTGATGTGCCACCTCGGACCAGTCATCGGCAGAGAGACTCTCTCCCCGTGCCAGACGCTGGCAAAGGCCTTGATACCAGGCCGACTCGTAGAGTTCATCGCGAGCGGCCTCGGTGGCCTGCGTGATGACAGGGGGACGCTCGCTGATTTCCCTCCGCAGGTCTGCCAGGGCGCGTTCCAACTGGCGCTTGCGACGGAAGAAATGCAACAGCAGGACACTGCCCACCAGCAGAACGGCTCCCAAGGCGATGAGCAGATGCGTGAGCCAGGAGAGTTGGTGGCGCGTATGGATGAAGTGGCCGATGTAATACTCTTCGTGCATGCTGCGGCTGGCGCCCATGAGATCGCGGGCCACAGCTTCCAGTTCGAGGCGCTGGCTTTGGGGGAAGTCCGCAAGCCGTCGCCATGTCTGCAAGGCATCTTCCCACTCGATGACCATCACGGAATCGTTGAGGGAACAGAGGCGGATGGAGGCCTTTCCTTCGGCATAGAGCGTGTCGGTGGCCGACAGTTGGAGCGTATAGGATTCTTTGGTTGTGGGCAGATAGGTATCGCGATGGCTCTCGGTGTGGCGTATAAACTTGTAGCACATACCATCGGGCTCATAGGCTTTGAGCATACTATGGGAACCGGTGGCATAGCTTTCTTTACGGCTGAGGGGCTCGCCATCTGTGCCCTCCTCCCCCGTGAGAATCCACATGCCTTCAAGGCGGGAGGACGACGCAGGGGAAGATGCCGTCCTTGTGCATGAAGCGGTGAGCAGAAGGAGAGCAAGCAGCGTGAAGAATACGGAGGATTTTGACATAAGGAGGGGATTTTTACTTTTCTTCTTCGCTCAGATATTCGGCGAAGATGCGGGCGGCGCACTCTACCTTGGCGGCACAGGGACGGCGCTTGTAGTATTCGGCCGTGCGGGGCGAGGGCTGATAGTTGCCGCGGGCCGCGGGGCCCTTGAGGCCGAGGAGGTCGGCACAGACGACGGAGCCGTTCTGCTCCTCAAAACGGTGGAGGAGGTGCTGCACGACCTTGTAGCACTCGCCCTTGCCCTGCCGGTCGGCACCGTCGGTCTGGCCGCAGTGCATGCCGGCAAGGACGACGAGGCCGCTCACGGCGCCGCACATCATGCGCAGACGCCCTACGCCGCCGCCGAAGCCGGCACCGATTTGGAAGGCTTGCCGGGGGGTGTAGCCGTAAAGGTCGGCGAAGGCGGCAATGACGCTCTGGCAGCAGCCGTAGCCTTGCATGAAATAATCTACTGCGCTCTGGACGCGCTGTTCGAGTTGTGTATTCATAATTTGAAGTTCCCCAGGTGGGCGCGCAAGGCCTGATGCCTTGCTGAACTGAAAGAAATTAAAAGTGATTAAAAGAAATTATTTTTTAAGACCACGAATATCACGAATAGTACGAATAGAGATGGCTGCTAAATGGCTGCACGATGCAGCACGAATCTGACTAATGATGGCTGCTCGCATTCGTGTAATTCGTGCTGCATTTTCGCTTGAAAAGCGACCTCCTGTCCCGCGTCAGCGGACCCTTTCCCCAACAGGGGAGAGGTGGCGGAGCCGGAGAGAGGCTGGGAAGGGTGGGAAGGGTCTCCATTGACTGACCAGCAAAAT
>JAZUDS010000089.1:0-14330 GCA_045639805.1 Alloprevotella sp. | reverse complement strand
CTTTATGGGAGCGCTGTAAGTGCGATATAATTACCACTTTACTTGAATTGTGTCGCACTTACAGCGCTCCCAGAACAAATGGCAACGAGTGCGGTAGGGCTTGCGCCCCACCCTCCGTTATGTCGTCCTTTCAGGACTTTCGACTTTTCCCCGGACAGCAATAAAAAAATAATTTCTTTTAATCACTTTTAATTTTCTTTCAGTTCAGAGGGGCATCGTGCCCCTCGCGCCTGTCTGCTATTTGTTTTAACTACAAATAATACGAATGTGAGCGACAGGCATTCGTCAGATTCGTGCTGCATCGTGCAGCCATTCGTCCATTGACGGGATTCGTACTATTCGTGCTATTCGTGGTCTTAAAAAATAATTTCTTTTAATCACTTTTAATTTTCTTTCAGTTCAGAGGGGCATCGTGCCCCTCGCGCCTGTCTGCTATTTGTTTTAACTACAAATAACACGAATGTGAGCGACAGGCATTCGTCAGATTCGTGCTGCATCGTGCAGCCATTCGTCCATTGACGGGATTCGTACTATTCGTGCAATTCGTGGTAAAAAATGACCTGTGCATTCGTAGTTAAAGAAATCATCCGTGTTTTGATAGTCCGTGACAAAAGTTCTCATAATCTAAAAGGTCAAGGCAAATCCCCCTCACGGCTTACACGCCAAGTCTCAGGGGAAACGCATCAAATAGGTAGTTTTATACTTTTAGCATATTATAAGCCCCGTGATGAGGCTAAAAGCCTCTACTTTGAGTAAAATTATCATGAAGATGAGGCTGGAAGCCTCTACTTTGAGTAACCCGGGACGCAGTCTCGGGTTTTAACATCGCTTCTCTTTGCCTGGCTGGAAGCCAGTACCTTGGGAGAGGATCTTGCCGTGTCCTGTCGGGAGGTACTGGCCTCCAGCCAGTTCATAAGTGCGACAGCCGAGTTTCCGGGACTTCGTCCCGGGTTACTCGTAGTAGAGGCTTCCAGCCTCATCCCTCAAACGCTCATTCGGAAGATGAGATTTTTACAGATAACTTCAGAAGAACATAACTTTCAAGGCAATATGTTTCTTTTAGCTGGTGCGTAAGCCCTGCGCCAAGCCTTTTAATTTCGTTTCCACATATGTAGAAAGTATTTTCCACATATGTGCAATAATTGTTGCACATATGTGCTACGATTATTGCACAATTGTGCCACGATAGTTGCACATATGTGCAAAAAGGATTAAAAGCCGATTTTTTTGGTGTAAAGGCGCCATGATACGAAATAAGAGGTGGGGAAGAATAAGCACGGCTCTACCCCTTCGGGGTACAGGCTAAACTTTTTGGCGGACACTGAGTATAACACAATATAAGCGGTGAGGCCCGTACTCTTATAGACGGCTCACCGCTTATATCTGCGTTTTATGTGCTGTTCTTTCCTATTTTATGCGTTGCCTTTCCTCTTTCCTCAACGGCAAGACGGCCGCGGCGGAGGAGAGGGCGAGGAGTAGGTGGGTGGGGTCCACCATTCCATATTTGGGGATGGTCACGGCCAGACACCAGAGGACGCATACGGCAGCGAAAGGCACGGCCCACTTCTCGCGCCAGTGCCAGAGGAGGAGCGGCAGGACGTTGAAGGGGATGATGAGCCAGTTCCATTCCGTGCAGGGCATGTCGCTGAAGAAAGTGAGGTAGGTCATAAAGATGCCTGCCAGAGCAAAGACCAGGAGCGCCGGACTGATGAGTGCCCACACGAGAGGGCCACGGGCTTGGTTTTCCTTCCGTCGCCGTCTCCAGTCGAGGAAGGTGCCGACAAGGGCCAGAAGGAGGAGAATCGTGGAGGGACATTCGGGCTGCTTGAGCCAATAAGTCCATTTGCTGCGGTCGGTATCTACGAGGTCCTTGGGTGGATAACTCATCAACACTTCCTGCTTGCTGGAGAGCATGGGCCGCCCGTAGGCTTTGCAGTTTTGGAGCACGCGCACCAGTTCCATGGGGTGGAATATCTTGAGTGTGGGGCTTACGTCCTTGTCGTAGGTGTCACCACCCGCCACAGTGCAGCAAAGGAGGTGTACCCAGCGGTTTTTTATGCTGTCGCCGCCTATTTCGCGGGGCGATTTGGCATAGTCGTCGGGCCACGGGGCGAACCTGAGACTGTCTGCGTCCACCGCGTCCATCAACCATTGCATGAGTGATACGGCGCAGCTTGTGTGTACTATATCGTAGCGTTCATCGGGCTGTTGCAGTCGCCAGTCCATCTGTTGCCAGAGGCGTTGCTTTATTCTGATGGGGAGGTTGAGTTCGTAGGCATACACGGAGCGTTGCTCCTCGCGGTAGGTATTTAGGTATTTTGGGGTGGGTACGGCGCGGACACCCACGCCGAGTTTCCCCTGTACGAAGCGCCATAAGGCATCGTATTCGTTTTCGCTTTCTTCGGAGAAGATGTAGTCCAAATTCAAGTCGGGACATTCCAATCGTATCGTGGAGTGTCCCAGCGCAGAGTAGATGGCCTCGCCGGGAGAAGCCACGACTACACTTGCCCGCACGAAGTCTTCGGCGGGGTTCTCGGGGGGCTGTCCTTGCTTCTGCGCCTTGGTGGGAAAGATAGCAAGAATGAAGGCGAGGAGAAAAAGGAGTATGTGGCGTAGGCTTTTCATTTGCAAGGTGATAATAAGGGCAGCGGGCTTGCTGTCTGGCAAGCCCGCCGCTATAGTGGAGATTTAGTCATCATTGATGTTCCAGCGCCAGATACCGGCGTGCCTGGATTCTGCCTCAAAATCTTCGTCAGTATTGCCGCTGGTATTTCCGCCGTTGCCCATACCCGTGTTGTCGGAAACACCCAATATTGTCTCTTCAGCGTTAAGCGTGACGCCGCGTGTGTAGGGAGTTCTATATATTTTTCTCATATAGTCTGTGTTTTAGGGGTTAGCGAATAATCTTCTTACCGTTAACAATGTTGATGCCGCGTTGCATACTGTTTAAGCGAATGCCCTGCGTGTTGTAGATAGTACCATCTTCCAGTCCTTCTATACAGATGTTGCTGATAGCGGTGGGGTCGCCTTCAGCTGTCTTCATAGCCTTGATGGGGGTCTTGGCTGTGGGCGCTGCCTCAGGCTTGAAGTAGGCGCGGAAGCCCTTCATCTTGACATTGGAATCGACATAGTAGTATAGGTTCTTATTGATGATGTACGACTTTTGGGGAACATACTGACCATTTGTGCCGTTAAGATAGACGTATGAGCCTTGGAAGTCCAGTGTGTAGTCGTCTGTAGCCAAGTGCTGGTTGTTCAGCTTCTCGGTATTCACCCATTTGTTGTGGAGCGTGATGTCGGCGATGTCCTTCTTCACGCGTATCAAGTAGGGCTGGCCGCATGCTATCGCCGTAGCATCTTCAAAGCGCAGATGGAGGGTGCCGTCGTCTGTTACCCAGAAGTGGTCCAGAGCCTTCAACTCACACTCACCAAACAGAGATTCTATTTCCGTGGCATCAAGGTCGAAGGGAAGGCACAGCGTGTTCCAGTTACCCCATTCTTCACCGTCCTTCGGACCGGCTACGGAGCGGAGCACATGCACTTCCGCATAGATGGCATTGTGGGGTTCGCTTAGCTCGGGGCTGGCCTCGTCGAGTTCCAGCGGGAAGATGACCACATAGAGGTCTCTGACGGGGTTCTTTTCAATGAAGCACTTATTGCTTGGCATAGTGGTGCCTTGTGTGAAGTTTGTATTCAGCACGAGGTTGTCGCCATCCTTATCCATTACGCGCATGGTGCTTGAATCAAATTGCACCAACCCGTTTGCATCCGTCATATTGCCGTCGCGGTCGAAGTAGCATGTATGCAAACTGGGATTGTTGCCGCCGGTGGTGTAGAGGTTGATGCAACCTTTCCACCAATCTTGCTCTATGGCGTTGCTCACCACGTTGCCGGGCTGGTCTTTCTCGGTGTTGATGGGCACCACATAGTTGCTGCCGTCCGTCCACTCCAGAATGACGGGGGTGAAGCCGTGGACATTGACGATGCCGTTGGTGTTGCACTCGGCTCTATCATCTACGATGTCCGCAACGTAGTAGGCTTTCATGCCGTCAGCACACTGGAAGGGGAAGGGTACGAAGAGGGTGGCGTAGTGCTTGTCGCCAATCGTCTTCTCTGATGTCACGGCGAGGTTGGCGGTGCTGGTAGAGCCATCCACGGGCTCGAAGTGCCACGTGTCCTTTTGGGCATTGTTGTAATCCTCACCCACAAAATAACCATAGCCATCGCTGCCTACGCCCTGAAGAAAGAAAGCTTCGTCAGCATTCTTAATCTTATAACCGTCCTGGCCATCCCAGATAAGTGTGAACTTTTCTGTTAAAGAGAAACTATTGTCGCTTTCCTTTGCCTTATTTACGCCTGCCTTTATGACCTCGGTGAGTTTTATACCCTGTGCTTCAATTTCAAGATTGGAATAGACACCTGAGGCGTACTCACCGTGGGTAACCTTCAAGATAGTGCTTGGATCGTTCTGCACATTGGTACTTGCAAGTCCAATAGTGCCGTAAAGTTTGAATCCGTAAAATGTTGTATTATCATTGAGCACTGAACCCTGTTTACCCACAATGGAGAGGTAGTAGCCCTTATCGCTTTTGAGACGATAGTAGGTTACTGTCTGCGGCTCAAACTTGGCTGTCCAATCGTCATGTTGTCCCGTGGCAAGGTTTGGCACGGTTACTTCCAGTTCCTTTTCGGTAGAAAAGATGGAGCCGTTGTGCATCCAGCCCGTAAATTTATAGTCGTAGAGATTGTAGGCCGTGAGGGTTACCTTGTCGCCGTTGTCGTTGTCAATCTTACTGACATAAGCTGCACCACCCATGTCGGAGAAGACGCGCAATACACCCAATTTCTTGAAGTTGGCTGTGTAGGTGACGGATGTTGTATTATTACCTGTGGCACTCGCCGAGAAACTGGCGTTGGCCGTAAACACAATGTTATCATCGGAGGTTCCGTAGATAGTTGTGTTGTTAGGGCCACTCCAATAATCCAAGGTGTAGCCATCGTTCGGTTTAGCCCAGAGATATAACGTGATGCTCGGTGCTTGGTAGGCAGCTTGCGATAATCTGTTTGATTCTATCTGAGATTTGTAGTCAGGTGTCGCATCCTTGTCGGTAGATGCATACACCGAACCATATTCAGTTTGTCCCGTCGCAACTTTGGCAGTGTACTTATAATAAAAGGTCTTCTGGTCCGCCCATCCCGTCCCAATACTCAGGATGCAGACAATAATAAATAATAGGTAACGATGTGCTTTCATAATTGTATTTTATAATATTATTAATCGTGTCTTTATTGCAAGGAACAGTATGCGCGTTTTTTGCGGCGAATACCCAGCCAAATGTAGTTAGAATTGGCGGAAATGTCCTAAAAGACAAGCGGCAAAAGATATTCTGTTAAGTTTTTTTTGCAAATGGGGGGGGGTAAATGCAATGTAGAGGTAGCGAATGAGCGATTAGGAGATGGTGTAAGTGCTGAAGAGGTATGAGTGGCGTGGAACAAAAAGGAATAAAGAGGGGTCCTCGTAGGCCGCAGCACATTCGGAGTGGCGCAGATGTAGCAGTGTAGCAAGTGTAGCAGGAAATGCTTATGCGCGCGTACGCGCGCATATATAAATAAAGGAGTCATAGGAAGGGAGGGTATGGGTCGTTGGTTATGGGTTATGGGCCAAGAGTTAAGAGTTATATTCGGCAAAGTTATGGAATCATAAAAATCATAATTCATCATATAAATCTTCATTACGCCGTAGGCCGCTGCGCTGGCTATAATGATTATTATGATGCTTTATGATTATTATGATTTTAACGGGTAATGGATAAGAATGAGCCCCGAGGGCGGCGGGCGTCCTCGGGGCTGGGTGTGTGGTGCGACGAAGTTTTAGTTTTCGTTTTCGTTTTCGTTTTCGTTTTACTCGTTCACTTCAGGCAGGAAGCCGTAGTCGCGGCTGTAGCGGAGCATCTGCTCGGCGTAGCCCTCGCCGTAGGTGAGGCGGACGTCGGTGATGGTGCCGTCGGCGGCGAAGGTGGCTTCGTAGCGCGGGTTGATGAAGCCCTTGTAGGGGGAGAGGTTGAGTTTCTCGTAGCGGGCGAGGACTTCCTTGTGGAGGGCGGGGTCAACCTTCACGGCGTAGGTCTCCACGAGGGCACGGGCGGCGGCATAGTCGCCCTCGCTCTTGATGCGCTGTATCTCGGCAAGGAGTTCGCCGAAATAGGTGCGCAGGGCTTCGTAGTCGTTGACGCGGACGTAGGTCTTGCCCTTGCGCTTGATGAGTTCCACGGCGGGCGTCTTGCCGGCGACGGGAGCCTGGGCGCCCTGCACCTTCTCGCCGTTGGCGCGGGCCAGTACCCAGTGGGCGATGAGGGAGCGGTTGCGCATGTGGGCCTCCTCAATGTTGTTGCCGGGCTTGATGCGCACGAGCTGGGTGATGAGGCCGTTCTGCATATAGGAGTAGAACTGTGCCTTGTAGGCTTCCATATTGGGTGTGAGGCCGAGTTCGCAGAGTTTGGGGTCGGCCACGTAGTAGAGGCCGAAGAGGTCGGCGCGGGCCTCCTCGATGGTGGAGCCGTAGGCCTTCAGCGTGTCGGGGTCGGTGCCGGGGAGGAGTTTGCCGGAGCCGTGGCCGAGGCATTCGTGGAGGTCGGTGTGGAGGTCGTCGGTGAGGTCGCCGTACTGACGGACGAGGGCGAGGGTGGCGTCGTCGATGGTGAACTCCTTACCCATACCGCTGCCAGCGGCAGCCTTGGCATAGGCGGAGGTGAGGTTGCCGATGGTGACGCTCTTGGAGCCGAAGTCGCGGCGCACCCAGTCGGAGTTGGGCAGGTTGATGCCGATGGCGGGGCTGGGGTAGAGGTCGCCGGAGAGAATGGCGGCGGTGATGACCTTGGCGCTAATGCCCTTGCACTCTGCTTTCTTGAAGCGGGCATCAACGGGGGAGTTGTCCTCAAACCACTGGGCGTTGGCGGAGAGTTTCTCCGTGCGGGCCGTGGCGGCGAGGTCCTTGAAGTTGACGATGCTCTCCCACGAGGCCTTCATGCCGAGGGGGTCGCCGTAGGACTCGGTGAAGCCGTTGACGAAATCCACGGTGGAGGCGGTGTCCTTGAGCCAGAGGATGTTGAAGGCGTCGAAGGTGCGGAGGTCGCCCGTGCGGTAGTATTCGATGAGTTTGCCGATGACGCGCTTCTGCTGGGGCGTGTCGGCGAAGGGCAGGGCTTTCTCCAGCCAATAGACAACGCGGGAGAGGGCAGCGTCGTAGAGGCCGCCTACGCGATAGACCTGCTCATCGATGAGGCCCCACTCGTTGCGCACGAGGCGGGAGTTGAGGCCCATCATGACGGGTCGCGGGTCGGCGAGGGGCTTGCGCTGGGCGTAGAACTCCTCGGCCTCGGCCTGCGTGATGCCGGGGGCGTAGTAGTTGCTGGCGGAGGTGAGGACAAGGTCCTCGCCGTCGCGCTGGTTGGTGCGCATCTGCATGATGCTGTCGTCGAAGATGACGGGGAAGATTTCCTCGTCGAGGGTGGCGCCTACGCTCTTGAGGGCGTTACGCAGCCATACCTCGGAGAAGTCGGCGTGGAACTTCTCGCAGCCGTAGTGGTGGTGTATGCCGGAGGAGAACCACAGGCGTTTGAGATACACCTCGAAGGCGAGGAACTCCTTGTCCTTGCGGTCGCCACGGTAGTCGGTGTAAATCTTCTCGAAGGCGTGGCGAATGCGGAGGTTGTAGCGTCCGTTCTGGTCGAAAAGGATGTCGCGTCCGGAGAGGGCGGCTTCCTGAAGGTAATAGACGAGTGTCTTCTGGCGCAGGGAGAGCTGGTCGAAGCCGGGCACCTGATAGCGGAGCATCTGGATGTCGGCAAACTGCTCGTCGGTGTACTTGAAGTCGTCGGCAGCCTGGCTGGCTGCGAAGGGTAGGGTAGCAAGCATTGCTGTAAGGAATAAGTGTTTCATCTTTTGTTTTATCAAGAATTAAGGAAATTTTATCGCGAAATTATTTTTTTACCACGAATTGCACGAATCACACGAATCCTGCAGGTTGACGAATAGCTGCACGGTGCAGCACGAATTACACGAATGCGGGCGGCAGGCATTAGTCAGATTCGTGCTGCCCCCGGCAGTCATTGAGAAACTTTCAGTATTCGTGCTATTTGTGAGATTCGTGGTTAAAAAGAAACATCCGCGGTATCCGTGGCGGGGTATTCAAAACAAAGCGCCCGGGCTCCGTGGTGGCACGGGGTCCAGGCGTAGTTTTGTGTGCCGTAAGCGGGCTGCGCGGAGGATTAAGCCTCGGCGGGAGCCTCGGTCTCCTCAGCGGGAGCCTCTTCGGCAGCAGCCTCAGTGGCGGCAGCCTCTGCAGCAGCAGCGGCTTCAGCCTCAGCCTTGGCAGCAGCCTCGGCAGCCTTCTTCTCGGCCACCTTCTCGGCGATGGCAGCGTTGACCTTCTTCTCGGCTTCCAGACGAGCAGCGGCAGCGGCCTTCTTGTCGGCGGCTTCCTTGCTCTTCACGGCCGTGGTCTTGCTGGTCTGCTGGGCCTTCCAAGCCTCGAAGCGCTTCTGGGCCTCCTCCTCGGAGAAAGCACCCTTGCGCACGCCACCATTGAGGTGCTTCATCAGCATCACGCCCTCGCGGGAGAAGATGTTGCGAACGGTGTCGGTGGGCTGTGCGCCGCACTCTACCCAATAAAGGGCGCGTTCGAAGCAGAGGTCAACGGTTGCGGGGTTGGTGTTGGGGTTGTAGGTGCCCAACTTCTCAATGAAACGGCCGTCGCGGGGAGCGCGGCTGTCGGCTGCCACGATGCTGTAGAAAGCGTAGCCTTTGCGGCCGTGGCGTTGCAGGCGAATACGAGTTGCCATGTGTGTAAATGTAATTAAAAGTTTGACTTATGCCGCCATCTCGTGGCGGCGACTCGATGCTATCATCACGTAATAGCGGCTGCAAAAGTACTACTTTTCTGCGAACGCACCAAACATTTCGCTGATTTTTTGCATCATAAGCCTTTTGAAAGGCATCATACTGCTCCCTCTTTGTGGCAATTCTATTGAAAGTATATTCTTTGAGACCACGAATTGCACGAATCTAACGAATACGTTCTTACGATAAACGAATGGAGACCCTTCCCACCCTTCCCAGCCTCTCTCCGGCTCCGCCACCTCTCCCCTGTTGGGGAAAGGTTCCGCTGACGCGGGGCAGGAGGTCGCTCTCCAAGCGAAGATGCAGCACGAATTGCACGAATGCGGGCGGTCATCATTAGTCAGATTCGTGCTGCATCGTGCAGCCATTCGTCCGTCAACAGGATTCGTGCTATTCGTGTCATTCGTGGTCTTTAAAAAATAAATTCTGAACAAAATTTCTTTTAATCACTTTCCGTTCTCCCCATAAAGGGGGAGTAAGAGGGGGGTACTTCAGTTCAGAGGGGTATCGTGCCCCTCGCGCCCACCGGCTTTTCTTTTTTCCCCACGAATTTTACGAATACGTTCTTGTGATAAACGAATGGAGAACCTTCCCACCCTGCCCTTTAAGGGAAAGGTCTCGGAGGGGCAGGGGAAGGGCCTTATAGGGGGAGGACCTTAAATTTCTCGTGCCACTCCCAGAATTTGTCGGCACAGTGGCGGCCGAAGCGGGAAAGGCTGGCGGCGGCCTGCTCGGGGGTGCTGACGCGCTCGGGATGGCTCTTGGAGTAGAACTTGTCGGCGTAGCAGATGACTTGCTCCTCAAGGGTCTCGGGCTCATAGCCGGGGAGGCCGGTGCCGGTATGGCGCTCGCAGATGCGGGCCAGGGTGGTGGCATTCTGGAGGCCTTGGGAGGCGAGGCGGCGCAGGAGATGGCCGCCTACGCGGCCGTGGGCAATGTAGTGGTGACGGCCGTGGCAGTGGATGCCGGGGGCGTTGCAGAGGACGATGCCTATATCGTGGAGCATGGCGCCGTCGGCGAGAATCTGGCGGTTGAGGTTGAGTTCGGGATGCTGGTCGGCAATGCGCAGGGCATGGTCGCGCACTTGCTCACTATGGTGCACGAGAAGGGCGCGAAGAGGCTCGTTGTCGGCATAATAGAGGTCAATAATTTCGGAAATTGTCATAATTTTCGGCTTAGAGGAGGCAAAGTTACGGAAAAATGTGTAAATTTGCACCCGAAATACTTAAAAAAGCACAAGTTATATGCTAATTATCGGTATAGCCGGCGGCACGGGGTCGGGAAAGACCACCGTGGTGCGCAAAATTGTAGAGTCGCTGCCAGAGAACAGCGTAGCCGTAATCCCCCAGGACTCTTACTATAATGACCAAAGCCATTTGCCCCTTGACGTGCGCAAGCTCACCAACTTCGACCATCCCAACGCTTTCGAGTGGTCGCTGCTGGCCAAGCAGATTGAGGAACTGCGCTCCGGCAAGGCCGTGGAGCAGCCCACATATTCTTATATAACGTGTACGCGCCTGCCTGAGACGGTGCACGTGGAGCCCCACGACGTGATAATCGTGGAGGGCATCATGGCGCTCTACGACAAGCAACTGCGCGACCTGATGGATCTGAAAATCTACGTGGAGACGGGTGCCGACGAGCGCCTGTTGCGCGTCATTCAGCGCGACACCGTGGAGCGCGGCCATCCGCTGGAGATGCTCATCGCCAAGTACCGCAACGTGCTGAAGCCCATGCACGACGAGTTTGTGGCGCCCACGAAGCAGTATGCCGACATTATCATCCCCAACCTGGGCGACAACGGCTCGGCCATCGAGATGATGCGCGCCTATATCCAGGGCTTCGTGCGAGAACAGAAGAAGAAGGAGCAACACTAAGCAGAAAGCCATGAAGGAATACCTCAAGAAAATAAGCCAGAGCAGTAGCATGACGCTTTATCTCCGCCTCTTGGAGACGGTGACGAAAGATAAGCGCTACCTGTTGCCCGAAATAACGGCGCAACAGATGACTCAGGAACTGGAATGTACGGCGCGGCAATTGTCGGCTGCCGTGCAGATGGGAGGAGAAGAGAACTTCTCCAGCTTTATCAACGGCCTGCGTGTTAAGGAAGTGTGCCTGCGCATGACGATGCTGCGCTATAACACGCTGAAGGTGGAGGACATCGCTAAGGGCTGCGGCTTCAAGAGTCGCCAGGTTTTCTACAGGTCCTTTGAAAAGGTGGAGGGAATAACTCCTGCACAGTGGCGCGAACAATTCGGCGAGAAGCGAGTCCCCAAACCCAAGCGCAAGAAAAAATCCCGCGCTAAGGGGCGCACAAAAAAAGCCAAAGTGCTAAAATCAAAGGTAAAAACGGAAAGATAGAACTTTTTTTGTAATAATAAATCTTAATTTCTTGTCAGTCTCGCCTAAAAACTGTAATTTTGCAGCATTCTCACAAGAAAATATCACTTACAGGTAAGAAAAACCAACATTCACTATTATTAATCCTTAAAAATTAAAAACAAATGAAAGGAATCAAAGTTACAATTTTCGCTCTTTGCGCAAGCATGATTCTCTGTGGCTGTAACGGTATGTCCAACATGGCCAAGGGTGGTCTCATCGGTAGCACCGCAGGTGGTGCAGCCGGCACCGGCATCGGTGCTCTCATCGGTAAGCTCGTAGGTGGCAAGAGTGGCGCCAAGAAGGGTGCTGCTATCGGCGCTGCCGTAGGCGTAGCAGGTGGTACCACCGCTGGTCTGCTCATCGGTAAGAAGATGGATAAGGCTAAGGCTGCTGCTGCTGCCCTCGAGGCTGCTCAGGCTGAAGCTCTGACCGACGAAAACGGCAACACCATCGGCGTACGCGTCACCTTCGACGGTGGCCTTCTCTTCGCCAGTGGTAAGAGCACCCTCACCGCTACTGCTCAGAACAACCTCACCCAGTTCGCCCAGAACGTAGTTACCTCCGACATGGACCTCGCCATCGTGGGCCACACCGACAATGACGCCTGGAAGGGCTGCACCGCTGCCGAGAGCACCGCAAAGAACCAGACTCTCTCCGAAAGCCGCGCCAGCGCCGTGAGCAAGTATCTCAACGGCAAGGGTATCGCTTCCAGCCAGATTAAGACCGTTATGGGTAAGGGCGAGACCACTCCCGTGGCCGACAACAGCACCGCCGCCGGTAAGGCTCAGAACCGTCGCGTAGAGGTTTACATCATCCCCTCCGACGAGATGGTAGCCGCTGCTAACGCTGGCACGCTGAAGTAAGACGCCGACTCCTGTCGTAAATAATGCAAAGTCTTTTCCAACGGACAGACAAGCATCTCATACCCGCCCTGGAACGGTTCACGTTTCCAGGGCGGATTGAGATAGTGCAGGGCGAGGCCGAGGCCAAGCGCGCCGTGCAGTACCTGCGCCGCCATACGCTCCTCGGCATCGACACCGAGACGCGCCCCAACTTCAAGCCCGGCGCCATGCGTCCCGTAGCCCTGCTGCAGGTCAGCACCGACGACGTGTGCTTCCTCTTCCGCCTCACCATGACGGGTCTCACGTCCGAAATCATCTCGCTCCTGGAAGACGGGAACGTAGCCAAGGTGGGCCTTAGCCTGGGCGACGACCTCCGCGCCCTGCAACGCCGCCACAAAGGCCTGAAGGCCGGCGGATGGATAGACATCCAGCACATCGTCAAGGAAATGGGTATCGACGATATGAGCTTGCAGAAGATATTTGCCAACGTCTTCCGCCAGCGCATCTCGAAGGGCGCCCAACTCTCCAACTGGGAGGCCGACGTCTATACCGACGCCCAGAAACTCTACGCCGCCACCGATGCCTACGCCTGCCTCCTCCTCTACCGCCGCCTGAAAGAACTGCAGGAGAACGGCGAGTATGTGGTGGAGGAATATGAAAGTTAAGAATGAGGCCTCTCCCCGTCAGAGCTGCCTTGGCACTCTGACACCCCTCCCCTGTTAGGGAGGGGGAAGATTCTCCTAAAAAGTGAAAAACGAATAAGTCCGTGCTTCAACTCTCAACTGTTAACTATTAACTGTTAACTCTTCACTTCCCAATGTCCTACCCCCAAATCCATCTCAAGCGCGGCAAGGCCGAGAGCCTGCGCCGCTATCATCCCTGGGTGTTCTCCGGCGCCATCCACTCCCTGCCCCGCAGTCTTGAGGAAGGTCAGCTCGTAGAAGTCTTCGACGACGAGGGCCGCTACGTCGCCACCGGCCACTGGCAGATAGGCTCCATCGCCGTGCGTGTGCTCACCTTCCGCCAGCAGGAAATCACCCGCGACTTCTGGCAGCGCCGCCTCCGCCAGGCCTACCTCGTGCGCCAGACGCTCGGTCTTATCCGCTCCGACAACAACGCCTACCGCCTCGTCCACGGCGAGGGCGACCGCCTGCCGGGCCTCGTGGTGGATATGTATGCCGACACTGCCGTGGTGCAGGCCCACAGCGTAGGCATGCACCTTGAGCGCCAGACCATAGCCGAGGTGCTCTGTGAGGTGACGGGCGTACACAATATATATTATAAGAGCGAGACCACGCTGCCCTTCAAGGCCGACCTCCACCAGCAGAACGGCTTCCTCATCGGCGGTGCACCGGGCCTTGAGACGGTGGCCACGGAGAACGGCCTGCGCTTCAACATTGACTGGCTGCGCGGCCAGAAGACCGGCTTCTTCGTGGACCAGCGCGACAACCGCAGCCTCGTAGAGCACTACAGCCGCGGCCGCCGCGTCCTCAATATGTTCTGCTACACCGGCGGCTTCAGCGTCTATGCCCTCCGTGGCGACGCCGCCTGTGTCCACAGTGTCGATAGCAGCGCCAAGGCCGTAGAGCTCGTCAACGCCAACGTGGCTCTCAACTTCCCCGATGAGCCGCGCCACGAGGCCTTCTGCGAGGACGCCTTCAAGTTCCTGGAGGCTATCCCCGGCCGTGGTCACAAGGATGAGGCAGCCAAGGGCAAAGAGCCCTATGACCTCATCATCCTCGACCCTCCCGCCTTTGCCAAGCACAAGGACGCCCTGCGCAACGCCCTCAAGGGCTACACGCGCCTCAATGCCGTAGCCTTCCAGAAGATAGCCCCCGGCGGCATCCTCTTCACCTTCAGCTGTTCGCAGGCCGTCAATAAGGAGCAGTTCCGCCTCGCTGTCTTCACCGCCGCCGCCATGAGTGGCCGCCACGTGCGCATCCTCCACCAGCTCCACCAGCCCGCTGACCACCCCATAAACATCTACCACCCCGAGGGCGAATATTTGAAGGGCCTCGTATTGCAGGTGGAATAAGCCCCTCCCCCAGCCCCTCCCATAAAGGGCGGGGAGTAGATACTTACGAGCGATATCCCCCTTCGCTCCTGTTCCCCCTCGCTACTGTTCCCCTTTCCCTTGGGCCCTTAGCCCCTTGGCCCGCCACCCTCCCCGCCACCGTTCCCGGCGGTTTTCCGCCGGGTTATCCCCCC
>JAZUDS010000088.1:0-54869 GCA_045639805.1 Alloprevotella sp. | reverse complement strand
GGTCAGGCTGCCGTCGTAGAGATAGGTGCGGCAGTTGCGGTCGGCCAGGACAAGGATGACGGCGGGGGCGCCGTAGAAGGGGTCAAGGTCGGGGTTCTTCTCGCGCAACTGGGGATGCTGCTCCATAAGGATTTCGGCATTCATGCGGGAGAGGCGCTTGACGAGCTCGGGGCGCGTGATGGCCACGATACGGGGTGATTGAAGGCCGTGGCCAGTGGCGGCATAGGTGCCGGCCTCGCAAACTTGGGCGAGGAGGTCTTCGGGTACGGGCTTGTCGAGGTACTTGCGTACGCTGCGGCGGGTTTTGATGAGGTTGAGCATATCTTTCTTCAGTAAAAGTTAAAAGTTAAAAGAGAAAAGTTAAGATTGGTAATGACAGGAGAGGGCTGAACCTTCTCCGTTTCACACTTTTAACTTTTCTCTTTTAATAATAAATTCCCGCCAGGGGCTACTGCATACTGCCGCCCACGATGTCGAGGAGCTCGGCGGTGATGGCGTACTGACGCTGCTTGTTGTACTGCAGGTTGAGCGTGCGCAGGAGTTCGTCGGCGTTGTCAGTGGCGGTCTGCATGGCCACCATGCGGGCGGCGTGCTCGGAGGCGTTGCTGTCCAGCAGGGCAGTGTAGATCATCAGGTTGACGTAGCGGGGAATGAGGGCGTGGAGCACGGTTTGCATGTCGGGCTCAACGAGGTAGTTGTCGTTGAGGGCGGCAACGTGCGTCTCCTCGCGCTGACGTTCGCGCTGGTTCTCACGCAGATAATCTATAGCCTGCTGCGAGGTGGCGATGGTCTGGAGGTCGCGCTCGTGGTCGTAGTCCATAGCCTCGGCGATGTCGATAGGCATGAGCTTCTTGTTCTGCAGCACCTGTGATCCTGCGCTCTTGAAGTGGTGGTAGATGAGTTTGACTTCATCCACTTCGCCTTGGACAAACTGACGTCCCAGTTCGCGGCCGATGCGTACGCAGTCGGCAGCGTTGGGCTTGTCGGCGAGTTCCTGGAAGTCGCCGGCAGCGGGGAGTCCGAGGCGTGCCACCTTCTCGGCAACCTTGCGGCCGATGGGGTAGATGACGACCTCGATGCCTTTGTCCTTGTAGGCCTTCACTTGCTTCTCCATGAGGCGCAGTACGTTGGCATTGAAGCCGCCGCAGAGCGAGGAGTTGCTGGCGAAGACGAGGAGAGCCGCGCGGTGGACCTCTCTTTCCTGCGTGATGGCGCTCTGGGCGTCAACTTCGCTGGCGAGGAATGTCTTGAGTATCTTTTCGAGCATAGCCTCATAGGGGAGCATGTTCTCAATCATCAGCTGGGCGTGGTGCAGCTTGCTGCTGGCCACCATCTTCATGGCGCTGGTGATTTTGCGCGTGCTCTGTACGCTGGCTATGCGGCCTTTGATTTCTTTTAAAGAACCCATAAGGAGAAGACCCTCCCCTTACCCCTCCCTTAAAGGGCGGGGGATGAAATGGGGGAGGTAATCGGATTTTAAGTTCGTTGTTAAATAAATATGATATAGACCCTTAAGAAGTATCTATTCCCCGCCCTTTAAGGGAGGGGATAGGGGAGGGTCTTATTTATACTGCCCTGCTACGTTCTCCATAACCTCACGGAGGGTGGCGGTGATTGTGTCGTCAATCTTACCGTCGCCGAGGGTGGCGAGGACGTCGGCGTGCTGGGAGCGCATGACGTTGAGGAAGGCGTCCTGGCATTCGCGCACCTTGTCGATGGGTACGGGGGCGAGGAGACCGTTGGTGCCGCAGTAGAGAATGGCCACCTGCTCACCTACGGGCATCGGGCTGTACTGTGCCTGGATGAGGAGCTGGTTGTTCTTACGGCCGCGGTCGAGGGTCATGGCCGTCACGGCGTCCATATCGGAGGAGAACTTGGAGAAGCTCTCCAGCTCGCGATACTGTGCCTGGTCAATCTTCAGGGTGCCGGCCACCTTCTTCATACTCTTCACCTGTGCGCTGCCGCCTACACGGCTCACGGAGATGCCGACGTTGATGGCGGGGCGGAAGCCCTGGTTGAAGAGGTCGGACTCCAGGTAAATCTGGCCGTCGGTGATGGAGATGACGTTGGTGGGGATGTAGGCGCTCACGTCGCCGGCCTGCGTCTCGATGATAGGCAGAGCGGTGAGGGAGCCGCCGCCCTTGACGTGACCCTTGAGGCAGGCGGGGAGGTCGTTCATCTGCTCGGCCACTTCCTGCTGCTCGTTGATCTTGGCAGCACGCTCGAGGAGGCGTGAGTGGAGATAGAACACGTCGCCGGGATAAGCCTCACGGCCAGAGGGACGGCGCAGGATGAGGGATACCTCACGATAGGCCACGGCCTGCTTGGAGAGGTCGTCGTACACTACGAGGGCGTGCTCGCCACGGTCGCGGAAGTACTCGCCGATGGCGGCACCTGCGAAGGGAGCGTAGTACTGCATGGCGGCAGGGTCGGAGGCGGTGGCGGCCACGATGATGGTGTAGGGCATGGCGCCGTGCTCCTTGAGGTTCTGCACGAGGGCGGCTACGGTGCTGGCCTTCTGGCCGATGGCTACGTAGATGCAATATACGGGTTTGCCCTGCTCGTAGAAGGACTTCTGGTTGATGATGGTGTCGATGGCGATGGCGGTCTTACCCGTCTGGCGGTCGCCGATGATGAGCTCACGCTGGCCGCGGCCGATAGGAATCATGGAGTCCACGGCCTTGAGACCCGTCTGCAGGGGCTGCTTAACGGGCTGGCGGTAGATTACGCCGGGAGCCTTGCGGTCGAGAGGCATTTCAAAGGACTCGGTGAGGTCGATTTCACCGAGGCCGTCGATGGCCTGACCGATGGGGTTGATGACGCGACCGAGCATATTGTCGTTCACGCGGATGGAGGCGATGCGCTTGGTACGTTTCACCTTCATGCCCTCCTTAATGCCGCTGGTGGGGCCGAGGAGCACACAACCTACGTTGTTTTCTTCGAGGTTCATCACGATGGCCATCGTGCCGTTCTCAAACTCGAGCAGTTCGTTGGCTTCAGCATTGTTGAGGCCGTAGATACGGGCCACGCCGTCGTTGATGGTGAGCACGGTGCCCACTTCATCGAAGTCGTGCTGGGTGCCAAGTCCTTGCAGTTGTTGGAGAAGGATATCTGATACTTCGCTGGGTTTAATCTTGTCCATTGTTTATTTTAATTCTTTGAGAATGGTGTTGAGCTGCGACTTAACGGAAGCGTCCATTCTGTAGGTGTCGTATTCGAGGATGAAGCCCCCGATGATATCGGGATCTACCTCGGTGAGAAACTCGACCGTACCGCCTGTGCGCTTTTCTACTACTTGCTGCATTTTCTGCTGTGTAGCGGGGCTTACGGCGGCGGCAGTGACAAGTCGGCCGTGGGTGATGTTCTTCTGCTGGCGATAGAGAGTGATGTAGGACGATGCGATGAGTTGCATGACTTCTTCGCGCCCTTGCTGCAGCACGAGGTCGATGAAGTTGAGTGTCAGCGGGCTGGGATTTGTTCCGGCAGCGGCGCTGAGCACGGCTTTCTTCGACTCGGAGGGCAGCATGGGGTTGTCGATGGTGCGGCGTAGGCGCGGCAACTCGGCGTAGGCCTGGACGATGGTGTTCATGTCACCATAGACCTGCTCCTCGCACTTCGTCTGCACGGCACTCTTCAGAAGGGCCCGGGCATAGCGAACCGAAATAACGCCTAAATCCATGCTCTATCTATTTTGCGTTAGAAGAAACTTCATCCAGCAACCTGTCCACATACTCCATTTGTGCAGCTTCGGCGGAGAGTTCCTTGCGCAGCACCTTCTCGGCCACGCTCACGCTGAGACGAGCCATCTCGCCGCGAATCTCCTTGAGGGCGGCTTGCTTCTCGTTCTCAATCTGAGCTTTGGCCTCGGCAATGATGCGGGCACTCTCTTCGCGAGCCTTCACTTCGGCCTGAGACACCATGCTGTCGCGGGCGGCGGCGGCGTCCTTCACTATCTGTGCGGACTGTTCGCGGGCTTCGCGCAGCAGTTGCTCGCTCTCGGCCTGAATGTTGGCCAGCTTCTCATTGGCTTCGTGAGCCTTGCGCAGGCTCTCATCAATGTAGGCCTTGCGGCCCTCAACCATGTTTACGATGGCGGGGAAGCCGTATTTGGCCAGGATGAAGAAGACAACGAGGAATGCCAGCAACATCCAGAAGAGGAGACCCAGGTCTGGAGTGAGTATGGCGGGCAAACTATTTAAATCCATTGCTGATTGAAGGGATTAGTCTGGACTTTCTTTACTTGATAAGGAATGCGCAAGCTACTACGGCAAACAGGGCAACACCTTCCACAAAGGCGGAGGTAAGAATCATGTTCGTCTGAATCTTGCTGGTAGCCTCGGGCTGACGGGCGATAGCGTCCATGGCGCTGCCACCGATTTTACCAATACCCAAACCTGCGCCGATAGTTGCAATACCTGCGCCAAGACCGCAACCAAGCTGTGCGAGACCTTCTGCTGCTAATAATGTAATCATAATTTAAAAAGTTTTAAGTTGTTAATATTGTTAATTGTTTAATGTTGATGCTTTTATATCAAAGTACGATGACCTTTTTCCTTCTTCCCATTTATTTTTTCCTAAAGCCGACTTAGTTATTCCTAAAGCCGACTTAGTTTAAATTAAAAGGGCGATAGTTTAAATTAAAAGGGGGATAGTTTGAATTAAAAGGGCTATAGTTTTGAGAGAAACGAGGCTTTCCGTAAATCAGTCTTTTATATAGACTTCGAGAACGGCTATTCAGCGTGGTGCTTGGGGTGGGCCAGGCCGATGAACACGGCGGAGAGGAGTGTGAACACGTAGGCCTGAACGAAGGCTACCAGCACTTCCACGAGATTCATAAAGAGGAGCATGATAGCGCTGAAGATGTTGAGACCTGTACCCATGCCTACGCCCATTGTCCAGCCGAGGAAGATGACGCAGGTAAAGGAAAGGATGATGGCATGTCCGGCCATCATGTTGGCGAAGAGACGGACCATCAGGGCAAAGGGCTTCGTGATGATGCCTACCACCTCGATGACGGGGATGAGCGGGGCGGGGTAGGCCTTGAGGAAGAGGGGCACTTCGGGCCAGAAGATTTCCTTCCAGTACTCCTTGTTGCCGAAGAGGTTGACGAGGAGCATGGTGCAGAGGGCGAAGAAGAACGTGATGTTGATGTTGCCCGTCACGTTGGCACCGCCGGGGAAGATGGGGATGAGGCCCAGGAGGTTGGTGGTGAGGATGAAGAAGAATACGGTGAGGAGGTAGGGCGCAAAGCGCTTGTACTGCTCGCCTACGCAGCCCTTGATGACGTCGTCGTAGATGGTCATCACGAGCATCTCCATCATCCCTACGAAGCCCTTGGGGGCGTCGCTCTTTTCGTCGTGCCGCTTATACCAGCGTGCACAACTCAGGAAGATGGCAATGAGTACGAACACCACGATCCAAATCTGGGCCACCGTTTTGGTGATGCTGAGGTCTAGGGGGCGCACTTCGCTGCCGTCGGCCAGACGTTCGTAGATTTTGCCGTGGTGGTCGGCTGCGAAATAGAAGTTCTCGGGCAGGTTCTTCTCCGTGCCGAAGTACCACTCGCCGGTCTGCTGGCTCCTGACGATGATGGGCAGGGGGATGGCCACGTCGCCGGCAATGTGCCACTCGTAGGCGTCGGAGAGGTGCTCGAGCACGATTTCGGGAATGTCGATTTCCTTTGTTTCTTCCTTGCCGGCCTCTTCGGTAGCGAAAAGCTGCACGGGGAGGAGCGCCAGGACAAGAATAAGGAATACGGACTTTATGCGTTTCATCAATTATTGTTTGTTATGCGTGAGAAATATAGGGTGTGATGGGTGAGAGCGGCGAGGTAGAAGGCCATAAAGACGATGACGTACGGCACCATTGCGTCTCTGCCGACGGAAAAGAAGCAGACGGTGAGCGTGGCCAGCGCAGCCAGCATACGAAATCCCGGTACGGCGGAATAGAAAGTCGTGAGCATTTCCTTGTTGCCCTCGGAAACTTTGCGCCAGAGAACGGCTATCACCGTGCTGCTCAGCGTTACGAACCCGAAACTGACGGCCGTGGGTACGGCCACTAGGTGTATGCCGTCCTTTATGAAGTAGGCCACTCCGAGCGTCAGCACGCTGAGTGCGGCAGCCAGCAAAAGGCTCTGCAAGGCGTAGCGCTTGCTCTGGTAACGGACGGGGGCGTTCATATTGCTTGACTTCTATTCTTTCGTTTCTTTGGAGGTGTCTTCGCTCTCTTCGGAGGTGTCTTCGCTCTCTTCGGAGTCTATTTCCTTTATATTATATATAATGTGTAGCTAGACTTCTACGCAGAGGCTTACTTCGTTTTTCTTTACCAATACGAAGCCGCCGAGCACCTTTAGAGTTTCCTTGCTGCTGGCGGTGGTATAGGTCACTTCGCCTTTTTCAAGCGAGGAAATGATGGGGGCGTGGTGTTCGAGGATTTCAAACTGGCCTGCCGTGCCGGGCACGACGACACTTTCCACTTCGCCCTCAAAGGCGACCTTCTCAGGAGAGACTATTTTCAGCAGTAATGCCATTGGATTAACTGTTAACTGTGAACTATTAACTCTAAACTGAGATTAAGCCTGGGCCTGCTCCATCAGTTTCTTACCCTTCTCAATGGCCTGCTCGATGGTGCCGACGTTGAGGAATGCCTGCTCGGGCAGGTCGTCGAGTTCGCCGTCAAGAATCATATTGAAGCCCTTGATGGTGTCTTCGATGCTTACCATCACGCCCGGCACGCCAGTGAACTGTTCGGCCACGGTGAAGGGCTGTGAGAGGAAGCGCTGCACACGGCGGGCGCGGTTCACGGTGAGTTTGTCCTCATCAGAGAGTTCGTCCATACCGAGAATGGCGATAATGTCCTGCAGTTCCTGATACTTCTGCAGTATCTGCTTCACGCGCTGGGCGCAGTCGTAGTGAGCCTGACCTACCACGTGGGGGTCGAGGATGCGGCTCGTGCTGCCCAGGGGATCCACGGCGGGGTAGATACCGAGCTGGGCGATGTTACGCGAGAGTTCGGTGGTGGCGTCGAGGTGGGTGAAGGTGGTGGCTGGTGCGGGGTCGGTCAAGTCATCGGCAGGTACATATACGGCCTGCACGGAGGTGATGGAGCCCGTCTTGGTGGAGGTGATGCGCTCCTGCATCGTACCCATTTCAGAGGCCAGCGTAGGCTGGTAACCCACGGCGGAAGGCATACGGCCCAACAGAGCGGACACCTCGGAACCGGCCTGGGTGAAACGGGAGATATTGTCGATGAAGAAGAGGATGTCGCCGCCCTGGTCGCGGAACTCCTCGGCCACGGTCAGGCCGGAGAGGGCCACGCTGGCACGTGCACCGGGAGGCTCGTTCATCTGGCCATACACAAGGGTGGCCTGACTCTTCTTCAATTCTTCGGGGTCAACGAGCGAGAGGTCCCACTTGCCTTCTTCCATGGCTTCCTGGAACTTCTTGCCGTATTTGATAACGCCGCTCTCAATCATTTCGCGGATGAGGTCGTTGCCCTCACGGGTACGCTCACCTACACCGGCGAACACGGAGAAGCCGTTGTGGCCCTTGGCGATGTTGTTGATGAGCTCCATGATGAGCACCGTCTTGCCTACGCCGGCGCCGCCGAACAGACCAATCTTACCACCCTTGAGGTAGGGTTCCAAGAGGTCGATTACCTTGATGCCGGTGGCCAGCATTTCCTTCGTAGTGGAGAGTTCCTCGAACTTCGGGGCTTCGCGGTGGATGGGGTAGGCGTTCTCCTGTGAGAGGCTCGACATACCGTCGATGGGCTTGCCGATAACGTTGAGCATACGGCCCTTAATCTGTTCGCCGCTGGGCATTACGATAGGGAAACCTGTGGGCTCTACGTCGAGGCCGCGCTGCAGACCGTCGGTGTTGTCCATAGCCACGGTGCGCACGGTGTCCTCACCGATGTGCTGTTGTACTTCAATGATAAGGTCGGAGCCGTCGGGACGCTTCACTTTCAGAGCGTCGTGGATGCGAGGCAGCACCTTTTCGGGGTCCTGGCCGTTGGTGTCGAAATAGACGTCAATTACAGGACCGATGATTTGAGAGATTTTACCAGTCATTATTTATATTATATGTATTTATTGTTTGCTCTGTTGTTCTAACCCGGAGTTCGTTGTCAACTTTTGCTATAAACTCCGAACCTTCCTGTTCCTTAAACTTTGACCTGTTTGATACCGGTGGGGTTGCCGATGATGACATTAACATTCTTGGGGCAGCGATAGATGGCGTCTTTGTCCATCTTGCAGCCCTCGGGGACATAAACGGTGCGGAGGTTAGGGCAGGACTCAATGGCGTAGGCCTCAATGTACTTGGTGCCTTCGGAGAAGATGATTACCTCCACGCCTTCCTGATCGATGATGGTATTCTTCTCCACCTTTTCCATGGGCAGGAGGGTGACGGTCTTCATCATTGAGGGAATATAGACGATGCTTGTGAGGTTGCCCTGCCAGTCCTTGTTGTATATCACACCATTGGCAGAGCCGTACCATTCATTATCGGGGTCAACATAGCACATCTCGTCGGACGAGCGATAAGCCACGAGGCCTTTGATGTTCTGTCCAAGGGAGGTGATGTTCTTGCCGATGTAGATGTTTTTAACGGAGGCGGGTATGGCCGTGGAGGGGTTGAACATTGTGACGCGGTAGCCACCGGCACTGAAGGGTACTACGAGGTCAGTGCTTTCGCTCTTGACGGTACATACGTTTAGGTTGTTCTCATAGTAGTTGTAGCAGAAGCCGTCATCCTCAAAGAGAATGATGTCTGCCATTTCAGGCTGGAGGTGCGAGGCACTGCTGGAGCCGAGGTAGTAGGTGGAGGTGGAGTTGGTGGGGTCGCAGATGAACCACTGCTTGTCTTTGGCGGAGTAGGCATAGTTCCAAGCGTGGCCATAGTAATCGTAGTAGCCGTTTACCACGACGCAAGGGATGCCTTGGCTCAGGAGCATGGCCTTGAGAAGGTTGGCGTAGCCCTGACAGACGCCGGTGCGCTTTTCAAAAACGGACCATGCGTTGTTGTTGGTGTAGTCGTAGGTGATGTTTTCCTTGCACCACTTTGTGAGGAGCTTAATCTTCTGCGTTTCGCTTGTAGCGGTGGTGCAGAGGTCGTCGGCGAATGCCTTTATCTTGGCCATCTGCTCTTCGGTGATATCCAGCGGGGTGGCATCAAGAGCCCGGTCGGGAGTCGTGGCCTTAAGTAGTTTGGCGAATCTGTCGCTGCGACTTTCGGAGTTCTCGAAACTGATGCTCCCGTCATCGCTGGGGAAGTTGGGTGCGCTGAAGAATACGGGATTCGGAATGTTTTCTATGGCGAGGCCGACGGTTTCTTCATCCTCGTTGGTGCAGGCGGCGAACCCTATGCAGAGAATCACGCCAAGAATGGTGTAAAACTTCTTCATGCTGTTGTTCGGTTTGGTCTCTTGTTTAGAATTTGAGGTTTACTGGGGCATCCGTAAAAGAGGCATTCTCCCCCGTCCTTACCTATTTATATACTCAGCTCGTCCAGCACCTGTATCAACTGCGGATCCATAGGCTTGCGCTTGGCTACGGCCTCGACGAAGGGCACATATACGATCTCGTTGTTCCTTACGCCCACCATCACGTTGCGCTGGCCTTTCACCAGTGCGTCAACGGCGCCTACGCCCACACGGCTGGCAAACACGCGGTCGTGTGCCGAAGGGCTGCCGCCGCGCTGCAGGTGGCCGAGGATGGATACGCGCACGTCGTACTGCGGATATTCCTTCTTTACGCGTTCGGCATAGTACATGGCGCCGCACTTGGGGCTTTCGCTCACGATGACCATGCAGCTCTTCTTCGACTTGCGTATGCCGCGTTCCATAAACTGGCCCAGCTGGTCGGCGCCCGTGCTGTCTTCGGGAATGATGGCTGCCTCGGCACCGGCGGCAATAGCACTGTTCTGTGCCAGGAAGCCGGCATCGCGGCCCATCACCTCGATGAAGAAGATGCGCTCGTGGCTCTGCGCCGTGTCGCGAATCTTGTCCACGCAACTCATAATGGTGTTCAGCGTCGTGTCGTAGCCTATCGTCGTGTCGGTGCCGTAGAGGTCGTTGTCAATGGTGCCGGGCAGACCGATACAGGGGAAGTCATATTCCTCTGCCAAAGTCATGGCTCCTGTCAGCGAACCGTTGCCGCCTATCACCACGAGGGCGTCGATGCCTTCTTTCTGCAGGGTGTCGTAGGCACGCTTACGGCCCGCGGCGGTCATAAAGGCTTCGCTGCGAGCCGTGCGGAGGATGGTACCACCCGTCTGGATAATGTTGCTCACGTCCTCTGTCGTGAAAGACTTCACCTCGCCGTTCATCAGGCCTTCAAAGCCGCGGTAGATAGCCTTAACCTTGAAGCCGTTGCTGATGGCAGAGCGAGTTATTGAACGAATAGCGGCATTCATCCCAGGGGCATCACCGCCACTGGTTAGAACGCCGATACATCTTATTTTTGCCATTTGTCTTTCTTGGTATTTTGAGCGGCAAACGGGGCTCGAACCCGCGACCCTGAGCTTGGGAAGCTCATGCTCTGCCAACTGAGCTACTGCCGCATTTCCTTTTTCGCTGCAAAATTAAACATTTTTTCCCACTTGGCCAAATTATTCTCCGTAGAAATTCAGTAATTTTCACATTCTCGCGGCTTGTTCCCCGCATTACCGCCTACAATGTGCAGTCGGCGTGGCATTGTGCTTACTGCACGTCATATCATTAGTGTCTGGCAAAAAGTTGAAATCTGTTAGCATTGGGCTGAAGGCCCTTAATTGTAGAGCCTAGGGCAGAGTGACCGAAGGGAACGCCGCCCTAGGTTTATAAAGCAAACGCTGGGTAAGTATTCCTCCCCTGGGGGAGGTGGCGCAGAGCGCCGGAGGGGGGGGGGCTGTATCTTACAGGCCAGTGCATTGGGGCGCTGCCCCGAAACAATTATGCCGCGTTGCGGCTGCGCTTGGTGGTCGTACCTGCGACCTAGGGCGGCGTTCCCTTTGGGCACTCTGCCCTAGGCTGGACACTTTTGGGCTTTCAGCCCGTTTCATAGAGGATAAGCCCTACTTATTGACAATCTTCTTTCCCCGCTCCCACATCTTCCCACTCTGCGCCCCGCATCTTCCCTCCCTGCGCCCGCACCTCCGGCTTTTACGTCGCATTCCATTATTGCACAACCTAGGTTGTTTGATTGCACGACCTAGGTTGTTTAATCACGCAACCTAGGTTGTGCGATATTGCTGTCGGCGAAAAGAAGCAGAGTCTGCCGTTTCGGGACGGTGGGTCGGGTCTTCCCCTTACCTGTACCCCTTATTTGTTCCCCTTCATCCTGTTGTGCGTCTTGCAGAGCATCTGGCAGTTGTCGGGGGTGGTGGCGCCTCCGCGGCTCCAAGCGGTCACGTGGTCGGCATCCATCTCCGTTTCTTTATAGATGCGGTCGGCGTTGGCCTTGCCTTCCTGGGCGCAGTAGGGGCAGTTGCTATGGCCGGCGGCACGGGCGGCGACGGTCTGGCGCGTGTAGAGAGTGTGTATGGTGGGCTTGTCGAACACGCGGACGTTGAGGAGGCTGGCGTCGGTCTCTCCGCCGAGGATGTATTCGTAGATGCCTTTCTTGTCCGTCACGCAGAAGTCGGCGCGCAACTCCTCCACGCGCTGTGCCACGGCGTCGGGGTTGAAGGCCTTTGTGTGGTAGGCTTCGTAGAGGCGTCCCCAGTCGCGGCCGCGCATTTCGGGGTGAACGTCTTTGAAGGTGGCACTCACCCAGTCTATGACGCTGTTGAAGTAGGCCTGCAGCTCTTGTATGTCTTCGTCGTGGCGGTGGCGGCTCATATAGCCGTCGATGTCGCCTCGTCCCACCCATTGGAGGGCGGTGTGGAGGATGTCCTGGCGGTTGGGCGTGCCGCTGACGTAGGCGCTCCACTTCTGCATCAGCGGGTTGTTGGAGTTGGAGTACACGCTCTTGGCCTTCGTCACGAAGGGGCCGTAGTAGGTGGCGTTGAGCATCTCCTGCTCGTTGAGGGGTATGCCGGCGATGTTGATGGTGTGGAACCACTCACGAATTTCCTCCTCCGTGCCTTCGCAGATATATACGAGGAGTTCCGTCTGCTCAATGCGCTGTCGCAGGTTGGCGGCAAGGCTGCCAATGTTCTGGTTGCGTCCGTCGGCGTCGATGATGTCGAGTTTGTTGGTCATAAACCGGCCGAGCGAAGTGATGCGCTGCTGGCCGTCGAGCACCTCGTAGCGGTCGTCGCCCACCTTGTTGAAGTAGATGAGGCCGAGGGGGTAGCCTTTTATCACGCTGTCTATCACGGCCACGTCCTTTTTCCCGTCGGCGTAAATGTAGCTGCGCTGGTATTCCGGCTGGATGGTGAGGCGTCCGCCGAGGCCAAAGAGACCCTTGCCCTCGTATTCGTTATAGACAAAGCCCTCGCAGATTTCTTTGATAGTGATTTGCTGTAATGTCGTTTTCATAGATTATTGCTTTTTGCGAATGAGGATACGAGCGTAGGGCTTTTCGGGCCTTCCGTCCTCCATATAATATAATTGTCCGTCGCGCAGGCTTGGGTTAAGTTCTTTGAGCTCTCTGGGAAAAGGGGCCAAGCCTAGTTCTTTGCCGGAGTCGCCTTGTGTTTGACCTATTATTACAAATTGTTCTGGGCAATACTTATCAAGGAATGTGATAGGCACGCCCATCTTGCCTTCATAATCGGAAGGAATAGCATCAGAGTAGGGAACTTCTATTGCATCGTAGTTCGCGTAATGAATATAGTCTTCTCGTCCTTTCAATTCTTTATGCTTTGAAAACTTCAAGTTGTCGGCCATTGTCATCAAAGACAAGGGCTGATGGCGGCGGCCGTGGTCAAGATTGGTAAGCCAAATAGAAGGAACGTTTTTGTAGTCTTTTCCATCTATGACTTTGTCAACGTCATCGGCATAACGGGTTTCAAACCACATACCTCCTGCCCAGTTGCGCGTGCCTGCCCAAACCCTGTTGTCTTTAATATAAGGGAATACCTCTTTGTAGGTAACACAATTCTTGTTACCTATCATCAAAAACTGTTTTTCTCCCTCCATAATCCATCCGAAGAACTCGCGGAAGAGCGAGAAGGGTGGGTTGGTGACGATGATGTCGGCGTCATCACGCAGGGCGGTGATTTCCTTGCTGCGGAAGTCGCCGTCGCCTTCGAGGTAGTGCCACTGGAGGTCGTCAATGTCTATGCGGCCGTTGCCGTCCACGTCGCGGTCGAGCACAAATATCTTGCCGTGCGTCTGCGTCTTGGCGGGGTCGAACTGCGGGCTCTCCGTCTCGAAGAGGGAGAG
The DNA here is from genome assembly GCA_045639805.1 of Alloprevotella sp. Lineage (GTDB taxonomy): Bacteria > Bacteroidota > Bacteroidia > Bacteroidales > Bacteroidaceae > Alloprevotella. The sequence continues at coordinate 41,558 of JAZUDS010000088.1, read as the reverse complement.
TTGCAGGGGCATTTTGAGTTTCTTGCTCTCGGGGGCGTAACTCGTACTGACGAGGCGCCGGAGGCCGAGGTCTTCAAAGTGCAGGGCGAAGTAACGGGTGAAGTTGCTCCACTCGGGGTCGTCGCAGGGCAGTAGCACTACCTTGTCGCGGAAGGTGTCGGGGTGGTACTCCAGATAGGCGTTCACCTCCTTCTCTATGTCGGCATACTGCGTGTAGAACTCATCCTGCTTGGCCGTCTTCGCCTTTGAAAGGTTAGCGTTAGCCATAACAATAGCGTTTGGACGCGCTGTCTTATCAATGTGGGCTAACGCAGTAAGGCCTCAGGCGCGGAGACAAAGAAAGCGTGGGACGATTCTTATCTCCACCTTGAGGCCCTGAGAAAGCCCACACTATACAGATAAGCCGCCCACGCTATTGCGCAGACGTTCTTGTCATTCTGTATAGTGTTAGGTTGAATCGGTTAGAAGTTCTCAGGTTCCAAGGTGATTCGATAACACAGAACGTAATATTAAATATGTCGTCCCCCTCGCTCGGGGGCAGTTATGTTAAGGGGAAGGTATTCCTACAGTTCGTCGCACTCCTTCAGCCACAATTCTGCGGCGGCGTCGCTGGGCATCAGCCAGTCGCCGCGGGGCGAGAGGGAACAGGAGCCTACCTTGGGGCCGTCGGGCATGCAGGAACGCTTGTACTGTTGCTGTATGAAGCGGCGGCAGAAGGTGCGCAGCCATTTCTTGAGTGTGTCGTGGCTATAGGCCTCGCCGAAGGCCTGCTGGGCGAGCCAGAAGATTTTCTGGGGCCGTGCGCCGTGGCGCAGCAGATGGTAGAGGAAGAAGTCGTGGAGCTCGTAGGGACCCACGAGGTCCTCGGTCTTCTGCTGGATGGTGCCGTCAGCGGCTGCGGGGATGAGTTCGGGGCTGATGGGGGTATCGACGATGTCGAGTAGCACTTCACGGGTGTATGTGTCCATAATGTTCTCGGCAATCCACTTTACCAGATGGCGGATGAGCGTCTTGGGCACGCCGGCATTCACACCGTACATCGACATGTGGTCGCCGTTGTACGTGGCCCAGCCGAGGGCGAGTTCGGAAAGGTCGCCGGTGCCCACCACGAAGCCGTTCATCTGGTTGGCAGCGTCCATGAGAATCTGCGTGCGCTCACGGGCTTGGGCATTTTCATAGGTGGTGTCGTGCGTGGTGCCGTCGTGGCCGAGGTCTTTCAGGTGGGCGCTGCAGGCATCGGCGATACTGATTTCGCGGATGGTGATGCCGAGGTCCTTCATAAGGCGCACGGCATTCTTGTATGTGCGGTCGGTGGTGCCGAACCCCGGCATGGTGATGCCCACAATGCCTTTGCGGTCGCGTTCCAAGCGGTCGAAGGCATGAGCGCATACGAGGAGGGCCAGCGTGCTGTCGAGTCCGCCGCTCACGCCCACCACCACTGTCTCGGCGTGGGTGTGGAGAATGCGCTTGGCCAGGCTTTGGCTTTGGATGAAGAGAATTTCTTCGCAGCGTTCGCCCAGCAGGTCGCCTTCGGGGATGAAGGGGTGGGCGGTGAGGGGGCGTGTGAGGGTGAAATGCTCATCCTCAGGCGCAGAGTAGGGGATGTCCACCGTGTAAACGTCTTTGCCGAAGGCGCACTTCTTCATTGCGGCGGCGGCAAACGCCTTGTTGGCGTTGCGGTCGTGGTGCAGGCGTTCCACGTCAATCTCGCTGATGAGCAGTTGCGCGTCAAGGCTGAAACGCTTGCCCTCTGCCAGCACCTCGCCGTTCTCTGCGATAAGCGTGCGGCCGGCATACACGGCGTTTGTGGTGCTCTCGCCGAAGCCGCAGCCGGCAAAGACGTAGCCACACACGCAGCGTCCGCTCTGGCTGGCCACTTCATCGCGCATATAGTCGCTCTTGCCGGCTCTCTCGCAGACGGCACCGGGGCAGAAGATGATGTCGGCACCGCGCAGGACGAGGTGGTTGCAAGGAGAATAGACGGCCTCGAGGTCGTCACCCACTTCTATGCCGAAACTGTAGGTGCCGGCGCGGAAAATCAGGTTTCTGCTCACGCTGACCTCCTGCCCGCAGAGTTGCACCTTCTTATCCGTAGGCAACATGTCGGCAGGGGCGAACCAGCGGCTCTCATCGTTGCCGTAGAGGCCCTGCGGGAAGCTCTTGGGCACGAGGCCTGCCACTTTTCCGCCGTGCACTACGGCGGCGCAGTCCAGCGTCAGGCCGTCCATCACGACGGGTAGGCCCACGATGGTGACGATGGGCAGCGAGCGGCTGAGTTCTACGATATGCCACAGTGCGCTTTCTGCCTCCTCCAGCAGCAGTGTCTGGCGGAAAAGGTCCTGGCAGGTGTAGCCTGTGAGGCTCAGTTCGGGGAAACACACCACCTCAACGCCCTGAGCATTGGCCTGTACCATCATTTGCTGTATCTGTTCGGCGTTGTAGTGGCAGTCGGCCACCGACAGGTGGGGTGTGGCCGCGGCCACGCGCACAAATCCGTGTTTCATATTCTTTTGCTTTGCGGGGTGCACCTTTCGGCACCTCTGTCGTTTATTTATTTTTGCCTTTTTCGGACGTTCTTGTTCTCACATCCACTATTCTTCGTCGCCATATCTGAAGATGAGCGTCGTGGCGCCGATGGTGATGATGTCGCCGTCCTCCAGGCAGACGCGTTCCTTCAGTCGCAGCAGGTGGTCGCCGATGAAGGTGCCCGTGTTGCTGGGAGCGTCGCGCAGGGTGAAGACGGGCTCGCCCTTGCTGCAGTTCACGCTCACGATGCAGTGGGTGGTGTCCACGCTGGGGTCCACCGTCTTGAACGCTGCGTTGGCCTTGGTGCCCGGCACGTGGCGCCCTATGATGTTCTCGCCCTCATAGAGCGGAATTTCCTGCTTAAGGTGGAAGGCGTTCTCCACCACGAGCATGCTGCCCACGGCTTCGCGCTCCTCTTCCTCCTCGTCGGCGGTGTCGGTCACGGGCATTGTGGGCTCTGCCGTCGGTTTTATGCGCAGGCGGAACTGCTTCCTGCAACTGGGACACTCAAATACCAGAGCGCTTCCCGGTGCGTATTGCGTCTCATCAAAGAGTATGGGCTCGTCACACTTGGGGCAGCGTATGCGTTTCATCTTTCAGGGGTGGGTTTGTGGAATAAAAAAGTCTTGTCTGCTGGGATTCCGTCGCAGACAAGACTATATGTCTTTCTTTCTTATTTACTCGCAAGGAATTTCTTTCACCCAGGAACCGGCGTAATCCTCGTTGTCTGTGATTTTGCGCAGGTGTTCGTAGGCTTCTTCGGTTGAAGCGAAATGTCCTACCACTACGCGCATCATACCGTCCGTTTTTATGAGGCGAGGCGTGGGAAGGCCCTCGGCTTTCAACTTGTCCACGAAGATATTGCCGAAGTGCTCGGTAACGGACGAGGCCATCACGATGACAAACTCCTTCTTCGCTACCTTTTCTACCGTCTGAGTGGCTTTTTCCACGGGGGCTTCATTTCTTTCCACCACTTGCGCGCCTTGGGGGCTGCTTTCGGCTTCCTTAGTCTGCAAGTTCTCGCGGCTATTGATGCTTCCCTTCTTGCTGATCACCACTTTCTTCTCCACCTTCGTGTTGTGCACCACCTGAGTGGGGAACATGCTGGCCATGTGGGGGCCGGCGTCGGTGATGTTGCCTGTGGGGATGACGAGGAAGTAGAACATAATGCACATCACGGCTGCAGCCACGGAGTTTACTATCTTCTTATTGAGGCGCAGCACATAGTATTTTTTGCTTTCCTCCTCGTTTGTGAGGGCCGCAGCGGGTGTGGCGGGGGCAATGGTTTCTTTCTGAGTGTGGGCGGGCTCTGCAAAGACGGGCTCAAGGGCGTAGAGGTCGGGCGTCATCAGGCCGCTCTCTTTCGGGGTGAACTTCATGCCGTAGGCGCCGTTGGCGGAGAGGGCACCGATGCCTACGAGTTCTACTTGGCCGTCTTCTTGTACGCGCTTCTTGAGTTCTGCCACCTGCTCGGCGATATGCTGTGTCGCCGTGTAGTAGGTCATGCGTTCGTACTGCTGGTAGCGCTCTACGAGAAGGCCGTCGTTGTTGCTCAGAATCGAGTTGAAAGTCACACTCCGTTTAGGGGGCACGAAACAGCCGTCCTGCTCGTCGTAATGCGCAGGCTGAACCTGGGTGACGAAGCCACCGAGGCCCGGCACAACTACGCAGTTGTGCTTAACGAGCAACGTTTCAATATGTTTCGCCAGTGTGTGCATCTTTTACTTTAACTCTTTTCTTTCGTCGAGGGCGGGCTTTTGCCCGTTTCCTCTTTGATTTCTGAATGCAAAAATACTACTTTTTTTTTATTCTCGTCATAAAATTCACCTTTTTTTTACATTTTTTTTGCCTTTTTCCTCCTATTTTTACCTCTGGCGTGCCAAAAGGGTGTATTATCGCGGATGCTGGCCGAATTTTTTCCTCTTGACTTCTACCGTAACTCTCCTTGCGTACATGTGCGCGCCTGTTCCTTATATATTTATGCAGCAAAACGGAGCGCAAAATCGGACTGGGCAAAAGGCTGTGTGCCCTGGCGTTTTTGTGCTGCAAAATGGCGGCCACAGCCTCCTCTTTTTCATCTGCAAAAATGCCTTCGCTCAGAACTGCCTTTTGCTCCAGTCCCTCTTTCGATACAGTGAAAACAAAATTCTCTTTTTTTTTGTGATTTTTACGCCTTTTTCCCTCAAAAAATAGCCGTATTTTCAAATAAAAAATTTACGTTTGCTTCTACGCGATTCTCGGCGAGGTTTGTATATTATTGATTCTCTTGCGCTTAATATATATGCGGGCGAAAATTCTCCCTTATATGCTCGGTTAATCCCCCTCTTAGTCTGATTTCCATGCGCGATTTTGTCCCAAATTGCAGCCCTTCCACCTCGGGAGAGCGGGGAGGGAGCTTTCCTAAAGCCCTTTTAATCGCAACTAAAGCCCTTTCAGTTCGCCCGATGTCCCTTTTATTTTCACCGATGTCCCTTTTAATTTTCGCTAAAGTAGGGTGTCGGGAAAAATAAAATAGGGCTTAGGAAAAAATGAATGGAAATTAGGAAAAAACGGGACTAAATTTCGTTTTTTGTAAAACGGAAGCTTTCGTGCTCAATGCACGTTTATGTCGTTGTGAGCCTCGAAAACAGTCAAAAATCCATGCAAAAAAAATGTTGGATTTTCCACACTTTTTTGAAAGAGGGTGTAGGACTAAAGCCGCATCTAATTTGATTTTTCATTACTCTGGCCTTCGGCCCAAATTACTTTCGCTCGGAAAAACAAAAAGAAGCGGTGTTTCCAGGGTTTACGCACCAAGCTATTTTGAGGCAGTATGTGCTTCTATGCGTGATTATTATAGTGCGTTCAATAACGATGGAATTTGAAAAGGCATTGGCTGGAAGCCAATACAGCGAACGCAGTGAGCGGCGAGTAACCCGGGACGCAGTCTCGGGTTACTCGCTCCTTCTGGTCTGGCTGGAAGCCAGTACCTTGAGAGAGTGACTTGCGGTGTCGTGTTAGGAGGTGCTGGCTTCCAGCCAGCCACATAGAAGTTGGGATGTGTGCCCGAGACTTCGTCCCGGGTTACTCAAAGTAGCGGCTTCCAGCCGCCTCTGTCTTGAATGAACCCATATCGTTCGCTTTGTATTGATTTCCTAAACAATCTGTAGCCAACATTTTTCTTCACTCCAAATTTCGGATGAGCAAAGAAAAGCCCGCTTTCCTTTGCTTTTCGCTCGCTTATTCGTACTCTGGCCTTCGGCCCAAGTTACTTTCGCTCGGAAAAACAAAGAAAAGCGCTGCTTTCCTTTGCTTTTCGCTCGCTTATTCGTAACTTTGTACCCCAAATTGGTAAATATGATTCAAAACCAACAAAATTTCTGGCAGCAAGCGCTGAATGAGAGCCAGTTGCAAGCCGTGGAGTATTGCGACGGCCCTCTCCTCGTCATCGCGGGTGCCGGCTCGGGGAAGACGCGCGTGCTGACGTATAAGATTGCTTACCTTATGGCGGAGCGTCACGTGAGTGCGCTCCAGATACTCGCGCTTACCTTTACGAATAAGGCGTCGCGCGAGATGAATAGTCGTATCAGTGAGATAGTTAACACGGATGATGTGAAGTATTTGTGGAGCGGTACTTTCCACAGTATTTTTGCCCGTATCCTGCGGCGCGAATGCGATAAAATAGGCTTCAATTCCAACTTCACCATCTACGATACGACGGACTCAAAATCGCTCCTTAAACTTATTATTAAGGAAATGGGGCTGGATGACAAGGTGTACAAGGCTTCTACCGTGCAAGGGCGCATCAGCGACGCTAAAAACCGCTTGATACTGCCCGAAACCTACGCTGCCAGCGCCGACATCGTGAACCATGACAAGGCCAACAACCTCGGTGAAATCCACCGCATCTATGCCACGTATTTTGCCCGCTGCAAGCAGGCTAATGCCATGGATTTTGACGACCTGTTGCTCTACACCTTCCTCCTCCTGCGCGACAACCCTGACGTGCAGAAGCGTTATAGGGACCGCTTCCGCTATATCCTCGTGGACGAGTACCAGGACACCAACTACGCCCAACATCAGATTATCCGCCTGCTGACAACGCCCGAGAGCAGTATCTGCGTGGTGGGCGACGATGCCCAGAGCATCTATGCCTTCCGCGGTGCCAACATTGACAATATCCTGAATTTCACGCAGCAGTACCCGTCGGCCCACACCGTAAAGCTCGAGCGCAATTACCGCTCCACGCAGAATATCGTGAATGCCGCCAACAGCATTATCAGCCACAATCGCAGGCAGATACCCAAGGTGGTGTATAGCGAGAAGGAACAGGGCGCTCCGCTCCTTCTGATGCCGTCGGCCAGCGACAGGGAAGAGGCCGCCAAGGTGGTGGGCGAGATACGCCGTCTGGCGCGCTATGACCACATGCGCTACAGCGACATGGCCATACTCTACCGCCAGAATGCCCTTTCCCGCTCCTTCGAGGACGAATTGCGCAAGCAGGGCGTAGCCTATCGCGTGTATGGCGGCACGAGTTTCTATCAGCGCAAGGAAATCAAGGACGTGCTGGCCTATTGCCGCCTCCTGTGCAACCCGCACGACGAGGAGGCCTTCCGCCGCGTGGTGAACTACCCCGCAAGAGGCATAGGAAAGACCTCGCAGGACGCCCTCATAGCCGCCGCCCACGCCCACGGCGCATCACTCTGGCAGGTGGCCAACGACCCTGTGCCATATGCTTTCAATGTGGGGCGCACGCAGGGCAAAATCACGCAGTTCTGCATGCTCATAGAAGAGCTGCGCGAAATGGTGGCCACACGCTCGGCCTTCGACGTCGTGGACGAGGTGGTGAAACGCTCCGGTATAGCTGCCGATATCCACGCCAGCAAAGACCTTGAAGACCTTGCCCGCCAGGAAAACGTGGATGAACTCCTCGGCTCTATCAAACAGATGGAGCAAGACGCCTTGGAGCAGAACGGCAGCAGCTTCGTGCCGCTCTCCGACTACCTCTCGCAGGTGAGCCTACTGACGGACGTTGATGAGCAGACCGACGAAACACAAGAGCGCATCACGCTGATGACCGTCCACGCCGCCAAAGGATTGGAATTTGGCGTTGTATTCCTCGTGGGTATGGAGGATGATATCTTCCCAGGCTCACAGTCCCTCTATCCCAAGCAGATGGAGGAGGAACGCCGCCTGTTTTATGTGGCTGTGACAAGGGCTAAGGAGCGTTGCTTCATAAGTTTCGCCGGCAGCCGTTTCCGCTACGGAAGTGTCGAGTTCTCAGAGCCCAGCCGCTTCTTGAGAGAGGTGGACAGCCGCTACTTGCAAGAGCACGTATTAGGTGGCAACCGCTATGCAGGCAGTGCCAGGAGCGCATCAGGAATGCGGCGCCCGGACTTTGGGCTGTCCCGCCCGACTGTGAGAGTGCCTCAAGTGGAGCGCAGCGCTTCGCCCTCCATTTCCCGCCTTACAGAGAGCGTTTCTCCCGTTGCACCTCCCTCGCACATGCGTCCTTTGTCCCGCACGGCCTCTTCTCCTCGCCCTTCAGCCGTAGGCACGCCGTCCTTCTCCCCTGGTGACCGCGTGGAGCACGAGCGCTTTGGCAAAGGCTTCGTCACCGCCGTTGAAGGAACGGGCGACGACTTGCGCATCAGCGTGGACTTCGAAGCCGTGGGCAACAAGAAACTCCTCCTAAAGTTTGCCCGCCTCACAAAGATTTGAAATTTGAAGGCATTCCCTCTTCCCACTATTAATTTTTCACTTTTCACTTTTCACTTTTAATTTTTCACTTTCCCCGTGAGCTCTCCCAGTATACCCGCTACGCCAGCCTATCTTCCTCCGCTCTCCACACCGGTAGAACTGCCCGCCGCCCCCTTCCAACTGACGCCGGACGACAACATCCTGTGCCTCGGCTCCTGTTTCGCACAGGAAGTGGGGGAGCGCCTGCAACATCAGTTGGCAGAGGGTCGCGTATGCGTCAATCCGCTCGGCCCGCTCTACTCTCCGCAGGTCGTTGCCGCCTTGCTGGATGCGTGGATGAGAGATGTACCGCCCGCAGCCCCCTTCCGCGGACGGGACAGCCTGTGGCACAGTTGGCAGGCCTCCTCGGTGTGCTCCGCAGCCACGGAAGAGGAGTGTCGCTCCCGCCTTGCCGCCGCCTGGGAGAAGGGTAGGGAGGCCCTCCGCACGGCAAGCCTCGTCGTTATCACCTTTGGCACCACTCGGGCCTACCATTTGCGTGCAGCCCATCAGCCTTCGGGGGACTCTCTCGTCGCCAACTGCCACAAGGAGCCGCCCAGCCTCTTCCTTGAACAGCAACCCGCACTGGCCGAACTGACAAGCGCCTGGCAGGATCTCCTCCTTCGCCTCACCCATTTCAATCCGCAGGCCCGTGTCCTTCTCACCGTCAGCCCTTATCGTTACAAAAAGTACGGCCTACACGCCTCGCAACTCCAGAAGGCCACCTTGCTCCTTCTATGCGACGCGCTTCAGAACGCAGGACTCGCCCACTATTTTCCGGCCTATGAGATACTCCTTGATGAATTGCGCGACTACCGTTTCTATGCCCCCGATATGCTGCATCCCAGCCCCCAGGCCGTCGATATCATTGCCGAGCGCTTCCGCCGCTGGCTCTTCACGCCCGCTCTCCTCGCCGAGGCCGACGACCGCCTCCGTCAGTGGCGCCAGGGACAGCACCGCCCCCTCCTCTAACCCTTCCCCACTACCCATTACTCATTACTCATTACCCATTACCCCTAAATGGACCGCCTCTGGAACTCCAATTACCTGAAGGTATGCCTCGCCAACTTCATGAGCAGCTTCTCCTTCATGGTGCTGGCTCCGCTCTTGCCGCTCTATCTCAGCGACACGTTCGGTGCCGGCAAGCACACCATTGGCATCGTCCTCTCCGGCTATACCGTCGTGGCTCTCTTCGCGCGCCTCTTCAGCGGCTACATCACCGACTCCTTCCCCCGAAAGCGCGTCCTCCTTATCAGTTACGGCATCTTCGCCCTCTTCTTCTCCTTCTATCTGGGCCTCAACGCCATGCCCGCTGCAATAGGCCTCGCCCTCTTTACTGTTGTACGCACTCTCCACGGAGCGCCCATGGGGCTTGCGACTACCGCCACCACCACGGCGGCCATCGACGTCCTTCCTGCCTCTCGGCGAGCCGAAGGTATAGGCTACTACGGCTTAAGTAACAATCTCGGCACCGCCATTGCTCCCTTCGCCGGCCTCTATGCCTACGACGTCACGCAGTCCTACACTGTGCTCTTCGCCCTCGCCCTCATCGCTGCGCTCCTCGGCTTCATCGCCAACAGCACCGTACACATTCCGGCCCGCGAAGCCGTCCCTAATAAAGCCCCGCTCAGTTTCGACCGCTTTGTCCTCGTCAGCGCCTGGCGCCAAGGACTTATGCTCGCTTGTTTCGCCTGCAGTTACGGCGTCGTGAGCACCTATCTCGCCATCTACGGCAAGGAAGAACTCGGCATGACCTCCGGCACGGGCGGCTTCTTCCTCCTCCTCTCCCTCGGCCTTATGGTGTCGCGCCTCTTTGGAGCGCGTTCTCTCCGCGAGGGCCGTGTTACGCACAATGCAGGCCGCGGCATGCTCCTCTCCCTCGTGGGCTATGCCGCCTTCGCCGGCCTCCACAACCCCGTCGGCTACTACGGCTGTGCCATCCTCGTGGGTCTCGGCAACGGCCACATGTATCCCGCCACGCAGACAATGTTCATCAATCTCGCGCCCCACAACAAGCGCGGCACAGCCTCCTCGTCCCTCCTCACCAGTTGGGATATCGGCATGGGCCTCGGCGTAGTCCTCGGTGGCATATTCAGCGAGCACCTCGGCTACGGCGCCGCCTTCTGGAGCGCTGCCGCCGTCAATCTCTGCGGCGTCGTTTTCTTCTTCCTCTCGGCCCGCCGACATTTTGACAGGAACAAACTCCGCTAACATATAACATTAAATATAAAATACCATGCGCAAAACTTTTCTTCTTTTCCTCTTCGCAGCCTTCTCTCTCAGTGCTGCTGCACAGTCCCTCAAACCTAAGCACGTCGCCGACGCCCGCCAGCGCGTTTGGTCCGAGTGGCAAAAACACTACGACCAACAGGCCCGCATGAATCTCCCTGCCCAAGAACTCACCGACGGCTGGCACTTCACCTGGACTCTCCCCGCCGACCTCGAGCCCAATGCTGATTGGAATTATTACTGGGGCCATAAGGGCGACACCTCATCCCCGCTGCCCCTCTTTGTCTATCTCCACGGCTCCGGCCCCCGCGAGATGGAATGGAAGACCGGCTACCAACTCGCACGGATGTTTGACGACGGCCCCTGCTACTACTACATTCCCCAGATACCCCAGGAAGGACAGTGGTACCGCTGGTATCAGTGCAGCAAGCAGTGGGCCTACGAGCGCCTCCTCACCCTCGCCTTCGCCACCGGCCGCATAGACCCCGACCGCGTCTATCTCTTTGGCATCTCCGAGGGCGGCTACGGCAGTCAGCGCCTCGCTTCGTTCTATGCCGACTACCTTGCCGCAGCAGGCCCCATGGCTGGAGGCGAACCTCTCAAGAATGCCCCCGTGGAGAACTGCAGCAACATCGGTTTCTCCCTCCTTACCGGCGCACAGGACAAGGGCTTCTATCGCGACGAACTTACCTACTGGACGCAGCAGGCCTTTGATTCCCTGCAAGTGCGCAACCCCGGCCGCTACGCCCATCGCGTCAACCTCATCCCCGGCCGCGGCCACCACATCGACTACCGCCTCACCACGCCCTGGCTCTCCCATTTCCGCCGCAACGCCCAGCCCCGCGTCTTTGATTGGGAGGACTTCGAGATGGACGGCCGCCGTCGCGACGGCTTCTACAACCTTCAGGTTCTTGAGCGCAGCGACGCCTATCGCCAGATGTACCGCATGGCAATCGACGGCCAGGACGTGCGCCTCACCGTGGAGGACGTGGCCTACACCACTACCCAGCGCGACTCCATCTGGGGCATAGAGATGCGCTTTGCCCGCGACTTCAAGCCCAGCACCGCCGGCAAGGTTCGCCTCTATTTCAGCGAGGAACTCGTTGACCTCACGCAGCCCGTCATCGTCTATATCAACGGCCGCAAGGTATTCCACGGCCGCCTCGACCTTGATGAGCGCTGGCTCCACGAAAGCCTCAAACTCTTTGGCGACCCCCGCCGCATATTCCCCGCTGCCCTCGATTTCACCCTCACGGAATAGAAATAAAGTCCCCCTGTTATCCATTACCCAAGACTCCTTACCCATTACCCGCCCGTGAAACGCCTTGCAACTCTCACAGTCCTTCTTTCTCTCTTCGTTTCCGCAGTGAGCGCGGAAGACGACTTCGCCCGCTATTTCCGCGACGCCACCCTCCGTCTCGACTACACCTTCACGGGCGACAGCCTTCATCAGCAAGCCGCGCTCGACGAGGTTATCCGTCAGCCCGGCACGTGGTGTGGGCGGCGTCACCATCTGGATAGTTTCCCCACGCAGGGCTACGCGCAGCTCACCCTCACCGACTCCCTCACCGGCCGCCTCATCTACTGCCATTCCTTCGCCACCCTTTTCCAGGAATGGACCGGCACGGAGGAGGCTGCCCGCCGCAGCCGTTCCTTCCAGAATGTCGTGCTCATCCCCGAACCCCGCCGTAGCGTCGTCGTGAGTCTTACCCTGCGCGACTTCCGCGACAGCATCGTCTGCACCTACGCCCATCCCCTCAATCCCGCCGACATTCTCATCCGCCGCGCACCTGCCTCCACGGCTCCCGTGCGCACTCTCATCAGTAGCGGCACGCCCGAGGAGTGCATCGACATTACCTTCGTCGCCGAGGGCTACACCAAGAAGGAAATGAAGAAGTTCTATCGCGAAGCCCGCGAGGCCACCGAGGCCCTCTTCTCCTACGAGCCCTTCCGTTCCCATCGCTCACGCTTCAACGTGCGCGCCGTGGGATGTCCCTCCGCAGAGAGCGGCGTCAGCGTGCCCCGCAACGCCGACTGGCGCAACACGGCCCTCTCCGCCCACTTCGACACCTTCTATTCCGACCGCTACCTCACCACGCTCCACCTCAAGGACCTCCACGACGTCCTCGCCGGCATACCCACCGAGCACATCATCATCCTTGCCAACACTTCCACCTACGGCGGAGGCGGTATCTACAATTTCTACAACCTTGCCGCCACCGGCCACAAGTATTTCCTCCCCGTTGTCGTCCACGAGTTTGGCCATTCCTTCGCCGCCCTTGCCGACGAGTACGCCTACGACGACCAATACACCGAGTATTTCTATCCCGACCGCGAACCGTGGGAGGCCAACCTCACCACACTCGTAGATTTCCCCTCCAAGTGGGCCGACCTCGTAGGCACCGTTGATCCTGTCTGCGGCCCCGTGGACACCATCGAGGGCGGCGGTTACCAGAGCAAGGGCGTCTGGCGCCCCTGTGCCGACTGCCGTATGCGCACCAACACTTGTGCCGACTTCTGCCCCGTGTGCCGTCGCGAACTCCTCCGTCTCATACGTTTCTACACGGAGTGAATCAGGGGGGCAGACCCCTTGATTCAACCCTTGAGCCAAGGGCGCCGACCCTTGATTCTCTGATTTTTGATTTTCCCCTTTTTTTGTCCGCTCGTCTTCCCCTTATTTTCAAGGTGATCCGACGCGGATAGTTTTTAACAACTGTTAAAATCAATTTCAACAATTGTTAAAACGCATTTCAACAGTTGTTAAAATGAATTTCAACAATTGTTGACACGAAATAGAAAGGGGGAAAAGAAAACCCTCTTCTTCGATGCTATTCGGGAGGAGAGGGCTGAGAGTGTTCGGAAGTTGCAAAAATAGTGGCGAAGGAGGCGGCTATCGTGCGGCTACGTCGCAGGCGAGGCGAATGAACTGCTCCACGGAGAGCTGTTCGGGGCGCAGGGTGCCGAAGGGGTGGTCGGCGGGGATTATGCCGCGCAGGGAACCGCGGAGCATCTTGCGGCGCTGCTGGAAGGACTGCTTGACGAGGCGGCGCAGGAGGTCATAGGGGCAGGGAAGTCCGGTGCGCTGGTTGCGCGTCATGCGTACGACGGCGCTCTGCACCTTGGGGGGCGGGGAGAAGACGCCGGGGGGCACGGTGAAGAGGTATTCCACGTCGTACCACAGCTGGACGAGGACGGAAAGGATGCCGAAGGCCTTGGTGCCGGGCTGTGCGGCGAGGCGCTCGGCCACTTCTTTCTGTATCATGCCCGTGCAACAAGGAATGAGGTCCTTGTAGTCGAGCATCTTGAAGAAAATCTGCGAGGAAATGTTGTAGGGGTAGTTGCCGGTGAGGACGAAGGGCTGGCCGTCGAAGGTGTGCTCAAGGTGCATCTTGAGGAAGTCGTCGGCGATGATGCAGTCTTCCATATCGGGCCATTGGCGGCGGAGGTAATCCACGCTTTCATCGTCGAGCTCCACGACTTTTAGGGGGCGGGGCTTCTGGCGGAGATATTGGGTCATAACGCCCATGCCGGGACCTACCTCCAGGACGGGGATGGCGGGACAGGCGTCAACGGTGTCGGCAATGCGCTGGGCGATGGTGAGGTCGCGGAGAAAATGCTGGCCGAGGTGTTTTTTGGCTTTGACAGACCCACCCCCAGCCCCTCCGGCCTCTCTCTGGCTTCGCCATCTCTCCCCTGTTGGGGAAAGAGTTCGCTCTTTGAGCGAGGGAGGGGAGTATGATGGGGAAGTGGATGAGAACTTATTATTGTTCGCTTTTTTCATTGTCAGAGAGTATCTACTCCCCTCCCTCTATGGGAGGGGTTGGGGGTGGGTCTTGCAAGGTCGGCCGCGGCGTATATGCCGAGGACGACGACGAGGAGCGTCTGTATGGTGTGGACGGCGAGGGCGAAGAATACGGCAGACTGTTCAGCTATGCCGCAGAGGACGAGCATGGTCTTGACAGCGAAATGCCAGGGGCCGGCCCCGTTGGGGGTGGGGACGATGACGGCGAAGGAGCCTATGCAGAAGATGAAGAGGGCCATGAGGGGCGGGAAGCCCGTGGTGAAGTCAAAGGCCCAGAAGGCGATGTAGAAATGTAAGAAATAGGCGGCCCAGATGGCGAAGCTGAGGAGGAGGTAGAGGCTCACGCTGCGCACATTGCGGAGGGAGAGGATACCGTCGCGCAGGCCGCTTAAGATATTGCGGCTGCGGCGGAAGGCCTGCATGCGCCACAGAATAAAGATGGCGACGAGGATGATGAGGATAATGCAGGCGCCCGTGACGAGGTAGCCAGCCGAGGTGAAGCGTGAGAGAAGGAGGTGGTAGTCCGTGCCGGTCTCGCGAAGGAAACGGAGGAACCACGGGAGTTGGGTGAAGAAGGCAGCCGCTGAGATAAGGATGAGAAGGAGGCTGTCAATGATGCGCTCAGTGACGACGGTGCCGAGGGAACGCGAGAAGGATGTGCCGCAATGCGTCTTGAGCGTGCCGCAGCGCGTGACCTCGCCTATGCGGGGGACGACAAGGGATGCGGCGTAGGACATAAAGCACGCGTTGATGCATGCGCGGCGGGAGGGGTGCTCGCCGAGGGGATCGAGAGCCATGCGCCAGCGAAGGCCGCGGAAGACGCAGGGAAGTATGCCCACAAGGAGGGAGAGGACCATCCAGCCCCACTTCATATCGTGCGTGAGGAGGGTGAGGAAGGTCTGCCAATCCATATTGCGGTACATCCACCAGAGAATGGCGGCACCGATAATGAAGGGGAGGAGGATTCTTAAAGTTTTTTTGAGCATCATTATGGGGCTGTGGGGCACGGACAATGGGTGAAGACGACGAGGTTGCCGACAAGGGTGGAGTCAGTTACGGCAAGGTTGGCGGGCATGTGGCCGGAACTGGCGAGCGCCACGAAGGTCTGGGAGGCGAGGTCAATGTGGGTGGTATCTGTGACTTCTAAGGGTTGAAGACCGTAAGCATCAATGTTTTCGGGACGTCGCACGTCGAAGGTATAGAGGGTGCGGGTGGCGCCGGCGGGCAGGAGTGCCTGTTGGCGCGTGGCCTCGCGGCAGGCGTCGCGGTAGCCGATGTAGGGGTTTATCCAGGGAAGGGCAAGACCGCCGAGAAAGATGATGATGAGCAGGCCGTAGGCGAAGCGGCGGACGCGAGACAGACGGCAGGTGAAGCCTGTGCGCACGCCGAGGAGCACGCCGAGATAGACGGCAAAGGGGAAGATGGGGAGGAGATAGACCTGCAGTTTGGAACTGAAGGCCGAAAGCATAATGAATGTGGAGGCTATGATGCTGATGAAGAGGCGCTCGGTAGCGGAGATGGAGATACGGCGGCGTATGGCCTTCCATGCGGTAATGACGATGTAGGGGAGCCAGGGGAGCATCGTATAGAGGAGGGCGATGAGATAGAAATAGAAGGGTCGCTTGTGGTGGAAGGCGTTGACGGCGCGCCCCATAGTCTGATGGAAGAGCATCTCGTTGAGATAGGGGGCTCCTCCCTCAAGGTAGGCACAGGAGAACCAAGCGGCGCAGAGGGCTATGAGGACAATGAACGTGCGGCCGTTCCATGCGCGGAAAAAGAGGCGGAGACGGCGCGTCCAGAGAGCATAGACAAGGATGCTGACGAGGGGAATGAGAATGCCGAGCGGGCCTTTGCTGAAAATGGCCATGAAGACAAAGAAGGCAAAGCGCCAGCTGTTGTGCCAGCCGAAGTCAGCGCGCTGTTCCATGATGCTGAAACGGCGGAGGGCCAGCACGATGAACATGACCATGAGCATATCCATGCGGAGGGTGACGGCCATGACGGGGAAGAGGCCGCAGGTGAAGAGCATGAAGCGGGCCACGTCGCTCTGCTCGGCAGGGAGTTCGGCGGCGGTCCATTGGCGCATGGTGCGCACGATGACGATGGCGGGAATGAGCGAGAAAAGGGAGAGGAAGAGCATACATCCTCCGCCGAAGAGGTAGCGGCCAAGCATGACGAGCCAAAGGTAGAGAGGCGGCTTGTCAGCATACATGAGGCCGTGGTTGAAGAAGGCGAAGATGTGGCCGTCGCGCAGAGCCTCGTCGGCTATGCTGAGATAGCGCAACTCGTTGGAGGGCGTGAAGTCGCGCAGAAGCATGGCGGGCAATAGCGCGAGGAAGAAGAGAAGGGCGAGTTTGTGTTTACGGACGATTCGCATGGCGGCCTATCATTAAGTTGCGAATATAAGCGATGAACCCTACCGACTGGCCGAGGATAAGGACAGGGTCGAGACGGAGGAGACCATAGCAGACAATAACGGAAGAACCGAAAAGACTTATCCACCAGAATCCGCGGGGAAGCTGTGACTCGCCTTGACGGCGGCTGTAGTACCACTGATAGATGAAGCGCAGAGTGAAGATTACCTGTCCGGCAGAACCGAAGATGACGAGCCAGAGAGGGATGGAGGAGTTCTGGAGGAAGAGAGCCGTGAAGTCAGTGTGGGAGGCGAGGACGCCAATGCCGACCGGGGGCAGGAGGGTGATGGCTCCGCGGATGAGAAGGGGGACGTGTTGCCATACGCCCTTGATGCGGAGGTTCCATATATATATATAATAGGAGATGACCTGCCCGAGCAGGATGGCGAAGTCGTTGCGCAGCCAGCCGTAAGAGAACATCAGTATGCTGGCGGCGAGGCTGAGGGCCCAGAAAAGAGTGGGGGAGACTACTTCGCGGCGCTTTTCAGAGAGGAGCCACTGCACGAGGGTGCGGGCCGAGAAAAGAGCCTGGGCGAGGAAGCCTATGGCGAGGACGTAGAGGGGAAGTTGAGTAGCAGCGTTCACGGATTAGATGGCAGACTCGTTGATGGTGTAGAGAATATAGCGCTTGCGCATCCAGCGGTAGGCAAAGCAGTCGCGGAGCGGGCCCCAGAAACGGTTGCTCATGGTGAACTTGGAGGTACCGGCCACGCGCTGGTGGTGGCTGACGGGCACTTGCATATACTCTTTCTTCTGGAGCGCCACCATGGCGGGAATGAAACGGTGGAGGCCCTTGAAGAAGGGAATGTGCTTGGCCACGTCGGTGTGGAGCACCTTGAGAGGACAGCCCGTGTCCTGTGCCGTGTCGCCCGTCATGCAGCGGCGGAAACTGTTGGCAATGCGGCTCTGGCGACGCTTCCACCAGGAGTCCTTGCGGTTGGTGCGGATGCCGGTGACGAGGGCGTATTTGTCGGCATGGGGGAGGAGAAGGTTGAAGTCCTCGGGGGATGTCTGGAGATCGGCGTCAATATAGCCGAGCAGGCGCGACTCCACATGGTCAATGCCAGCCTTGATGGCGGCGCTGAGACCGGTGTTGCGGGCGAAGGATATGTAGAAGAAGTGCTCCTGACGGGAGCAAACATCCTTTATGCGGCGCAAGGAATCGTCGCACGAACCATCGTTGACGAACAGCACGCAGGCCTTGAGAGGGCACTGAGGGAGATAACCGGAGAGGCCACGCTCAAGGCTGTCGATGTTGTCCTCTTCGTTATAGACGGGGACGATGATGGTGAAGTCGTAGTTCTTTGTTCTATTCATGGGAATGGGAGGCTGATGGATGTTTATAAGGAATGCGTGTCACGTAGTCGGGTATCATTTGCTGAACTGCTCAATGAATTTCTGCGCGTCGTTGTCGCCGAGGGCCTGAGCGCGAGAGAGGTTGGAGAGGGCGTCTGCTTTGTGGCCGAGGTAGCCGTGGGCAATGCCGAGGGCCTTGTAAACGTCGGGGTTGTTGGGGACGGTCTCTTTAGCAACGTTCGCCTCTTGGATGGCCTCCTCATACATGCCGGCCCGGAGATAGATAAAGGCAATCTCCGTGAGGTATTCACCCTTCTCCTCGGTGGTTGTGGCGAGGGAGGCTGCCGTGCGGAGATCATCAATAGCGAGTTGGTATTGGCGGGCGCGCTGTTCGGCATTCTGGCGGATTTCATAGAAGCGAGCGGTGAGGTTGCCGGTGCCGATGGCAAGTTCATAGTCCTTGTAGTCCTGCACGGCCTTGCGGTATTGCCCCGTGAGGTCGTAGTGCTGGGCACGGGCGAAGATATACTCGGCGGCCTCGGGGGTGTAAGGACGCTCAAAACAGTCCACGGCCTTGGTGAGGAGGTTGGTGACCTCAAGGGTGTCGCCCTCGGCGCGCTGGAGAGCATTGGCGGCATAGTAGTAGAGTTCGGCGGGTGCCTTGCTGTGTGCGGCAGCGGTGAGGTAGCGGTCGTGGGCCTCGCGGTAGCGCTTCAATCCGAAGAGGCAGTTGGCCTGTTGGAGCACGTAGGACGTGTCGGGGCGCAGAGCATAGGCCGTCTCACTCTCGGCGAGGGCCCGTTCAAGGGTCCAGTCCTTGTAGGCGGGCTCAGGATTGCGTAAGGCCTTCTGATAGATGAGGTCGGAGAGCACGCCGTGAACTTCATCCTCGTTGGTTTTGAGGCGGAGGGCTGCGTTGAGGGCATCTTCGGCCTTGGCGTAGTCGCGATGGGTGGCATAGAAGTTGGCC
Source organism: Alloprevotella sp. (assembly GCA_045639805.1). Lineage (GTDB taxonomy): Bacteria > Bacteroidota > Bacteroidia > Bacteroidales > Bacteroidaceae > Alloprevotella. The sequence continues at coordinate 22,603 of JAZUDS010000088.1, read as the reverse complement.
GTCTCGGTGTAGCCCTTGATATTATTGGGGAAACGCTCAGCAAAGAGGCGGCTGGCACCGACATATTGCAGACTGTCGCCCCCCATGCGATTGAGCATATAGAGATAGGAGAAGGCGTCGGTCTCGTCGGCGGGGATGTCGCGGGCAATGCTGATGCTCCTGAGGTCGGCGTTGAGAGCGCTGGTGGCACCAATCTTGAGGTCGGCAGCAAAGCGAGCGTCAATGGCGCAAGCGCTCTCGGCCTTGGCGCTGAAATTGCGCTGTACAACGCCTACAACTTCACCAGCCGCGTTGAGGATGGGGCAGCCGAAGAAATGGCTTTCGTTGGCGGTGCTCACGCCGTAATATGAGTAGGACTCGTAGGCATCGGCAGAGAGGATGGAGGCAGAATCGGGGATACTCTTCTTGTTTGTGCTGTAGTAGAGCTGAAGTACGGCATCTCCTTGCTTGGCAGAAACTTGTGCAAGGGGAAGAAAGTTCATCTTCTTGGCTTCGCACTGCATCCTAACGAGGTCCTGACTGCTGTTGGCGCCTTTGATGAGAAGGACGGGGTGCGTCTTGCCTTTCCAGTCGATAACCTCGGCGCGGGCAGCGCCCTTCAGTGTGTTATAGAGCGTCACGACCTCACCGTCGGCCGAGGTAAAGAAACCGTAGCCTTGGGAAAGCGTGTCACCTTGGGCGTTGAAACTGATGATGCGCGCCACGGCCTTGTTGTCGGGGCCTGAGGCGGCAACTGCAGCTATGGCGGCCGCGAAGAAAAGAAGGGTATAGAGTGCTTTTTTCATAATCGGGGAGGAGAAGTCCATAGGCTGATGCCTTGGCATTAGGGGGGGGCGGAGGTTTTAGAAAATCTTCAGCAAGGCTTTGGCGTTGCTGATGGCGGCCTCGGTGATTTCAGCACCGCTTAACATATTGGCAATCTCATTGACGCGTTCATTGGGAGAGAGGTCGGCGATATGGCTATGGGTGCCGGCGGCATCTTCTTGCTTATAGACGCGGAAATGGCTCGTGCCGAGGGCGGCAATCTGCGGCAGATGCGTGATGCAGATGACTTGGCAGTGTTTGGAGAGTTCCTTCATCAGGCGCCCCATGCTCTCGGCCATTGTGCCGCTTACGCCGGTGTCGATTTCGTCGAAGATGATGGTGGGGAGTTGGCGGTAGCGGGCCGTGAAGGCTTTGAGCCCCAGCATCAGGCGCGACATTTCGCCGCCCGAGGCGATGTCCTGCACGTTCTGCGGCGCTACGCCTTTGTTGGCGCTGAAAAGGAGCGACACAGCATCGGCACCGAGGACGGTGGGCTCGGGGCGGGTGCTGAACTGCACCTGCACTTTTCCGTTCGGCATGCCGAGGGTGGCGATGCTTTGGACCAGTTCGGTGGAGAGAATGTCGGCGGCCTTGCGGCGGGTGTCCGTCAGTACGGCTGCCTCGGCGAGAAGGCGCTTGTGGGCTTCGTCCAGGGCTTTTTGGAGGCGGGCCACTTCTTCGTCAATGTTCTCTATGGCATCGATACGGTGCTGCAGTTGCAGCTGCACCTCAACGAGGGCGACATCGGACTCCACGTGATGCTTCTTCTCCAGTTCATAGAGGCGGGCAAGACGCTCGTCCACATATTCCAAACGCTGCGGATTGAACTCCACGCGCTCCAGTTGGGTTTCTATTTCGTCCTTGATGTCGGCCAACTCAATGCGAGTGCTTTCAAGGCGCTGGGCCAGTTCGTCGCCGAGCGGGAGATGGGCGCTTACGGCTTGTAGGGCCTGCTCGCACTGGCGAAGACGCTGGCAAACATCGCATTCTTCGGCTGAAAGCAACCCGGCGGCCTGATAAAGGCTGCCTTTTATCTCCTCGGCGTGGGCCAGAAGTTGCTGTTCTTCTTCCAGTTCCTGCTGCTCGCCTTCGCGGGGCGCGAATTCGGTGAGCTGCTGCAGTTGGAAGGCCAGAAGTTCCTGCTCGGCGCTGTCTTTCTGTGCTTGGAGCGTGACTTGCTGCAGGGCTTCGGAGGCTTGCTGGTAGGCGGCGAAGGCCTTGGCATAGGAGTCTCGCTCCCCGGCGTTGTCGGCCACGAGATCAAGAGTCTGGAGGAGGAAATCCTCGTCGCCCAGTAGCAGGTTCTGATGCTGCGAGTGGATGTCCACGAGACGTGCGCCGAGGGGCTTGAGTACGCCCAGCAGCACGGGGCTGTCATTAACGAATGCGCGGCTCTTACCCGTGGCGGTGAGCTCGCGGCGTATGATGCACTCGTTGCCGTCTTCTTCCAGGTCGTTTTCGGCGAAGAAAGCGGAGAGGTCAAGTCCCTCCGTGCTGAATACGGCTTCCACCACGCACTTCTGCTCGCCCTCCTTCACTACGTGGGCATCGGCCCTGGCACCGAGCAACAGACCGAGGGCGCCGAGGAGGATGCTCTTGCCCGCACCCGTCTCGCCGGTGATGACGGTGTAGCCTTGCTCGAGGTCGATGTCAAGATGCTCGATAAGGGCGTAGTGGCTTATGTGGAGGTGTTTCAGCATGGTGCTTTTCTTGTGAGGCCGACTGCTGACGCAGCCGGCACGGGGGCTTCCTTTAAAAGCTGTGTGGCTTCCTATTTTATCTGGTTCCAGTAGGCGCTCTGTGAGGTGTTGATGTTCATCAGCGTCTCGTACATGTCGGCCTTTTCGGTGCTGGTGCCTTTCTCCTTGAAGATATTGGTGATTTCGTCGCGCTTGTAGTCGGTCCACACCTGCGGCACCATGCTCATGGCCTTGTTGCTGTGGGCTTCCTTCAGCAGATCCATGGCTTCAAGGATGGTGGCGCGGCCGCGGTCGGGGTTCTCCACCATGGCATCAAGGCCGTCGCGGTGGTATTTGTACATCAACTGGCGCATCGGCTCCATGGCGTTGTCCAGATAGTCGTTGATGATGCCGTAGCGGTTCTTGTAATCGTCAAAAGCCTTCCAGCCTTTGGCGGAGCGCGTGAGGCTTTGCGCGTTGTTGGTCACCTGGCGGGCTTGCTGCAGCACCTCCGTGCCGCCGAGCGGCGACATCGTGTCGAGGTCCATGCCTATTATCATATAGGCGTAGTAGGCGAGCAGGGCAGTCAGGTCGCTGTCAATGCTCTCAAGACGGAAGTTCAGTTGGTCGAACTCCTTGAAGTCGAAGTTGAAGCTGTTGTCCGTGATACTATACGTCACCGTGGTGTACGACGAGTTGAACACAGGCCTGTTGGCCTGCACCACCAGCGTGCAGTCGAAGGCGTTCTCGTTGTCGTCGTATTTCTTCACGGTGATGTTGAACGAGCAGTTGATGCGCTCGTTGCGTTGGAACTGCAGGTTGGTCCACTGCGTCTGGTTCAGGAAGTCCTTGATGCTCTGCTCCAGGTTTTCAAACACGCTGGTGCTCGTGCCCTGCACCTGCTGGTGGTTCAGGTTCACGGTGGCATTGAGCTCTTGGGCATTGCACGTCAGCATGCTGACGGCCAGAGCGGCTAATACGAGTATGCGCTTCATAGGATAATTAGCAAATTAGCAAATTGGCAAATTAGCAAATTAGCGAACGTGAGGGAGGTAAATGGCGCTGTGGATACGCACATTTTCTTAACACCTCAATTTGCTAATTTGCTAATTTCCGAATTTGCTAATTTCAGTTTCTGATTAGTCGTTGAGCACCATGGGCATCAGGAGCATGAGGATGTTTTCCTCTTCCTTCTGCTGTGCGGGCTGGATAACGCCGGCGCGGCTGGCATCGGCCAGGCGGATTACCACCTCGTCACCCTCAAGGTTGTTGAGCAGTTCCATCAGGTACGTGCCCTTGAAGCCAATGGTCACGGGCATGCTGCTGTATTCGCAGAGCAGGCCTTCCTCGGCGCTCATGCTGAAGTCGATGTCCTGGCTGGAGAGCGTCAGTTTGTTGGCCTCGATATGCAGTTTGGCCAGGGCGCTGTTGGCGTTGGCAAAGATGAGCACGCGGCGCAGGGCGCTGAGCATGGCTTGGCGGTTGATGGTCACCACGTTGGGGTTATCGCGGGGGATTACGCTGGTGTACTTGGGGAAGCGGCCCTCTACGAGGCGGCACTCCACGAGATATTCGTTCGTCTCGATCTGGGCAGAGCGCTTGGTGAAGCGGATGTCCACCTCGTCCTGTTCCTTCTGCAGGATGTTCTTGATGAGGAGGCTGGGCTTCTTGGGCAGCAGGAAGGTGCTGGGGTTGTTGACGCTCGTGGGCTTTACGGTGTCGCAGGCCATGCGGTTGCCGTCGGAGGCCACCATCGTCAGGCTGTCGGCGCTCAGGTCGAAGTAGATGCAGTTCAGCACGGGGCGGAGCACGTCGTCGGCAGTGGCGAACAGGGCGCGGTTTATACCGTTGAACAGTGTCTGGGCGGGCAGGCGGAGCTCACTGATGTCGCCGTCGAGGGCGAGGGCGGCAGGATATTCGTCGGCGGGCTGGCCCATGAACTTATACTTACCGTTCTGGTATTCCATCGTAATCTCCTGGTTCGTCTCGTTCACGTAGATGCTCAGCGGCTGCTCGGGCAGTTCCTTCACGGCGTCCTGAATGGTGCGGGCGTTGACGGTGAAGCGGATGGCGGTCTCAGCCTCCACGAGCTCTACCTGAGTTGTCATGCGGATTTCGCTGTCCGTGGCCACGATGGTCAGCTTCTTGTCCTCGCCAATCTCAAAGAGGAAATTCTCCAAGATAGGCATGGTGTTCTTGGTGGAAATCACGCGGCCCAGGGTCTGCAGATGGGCGGAAAGCAATGTGCTTGAAATAACAAATTTCATAGATATGTGTGTATTAATTTTAATTGTCTTTTACGGCAGCGCTGCTTCGTCGTAATGAGCAACGCCTTTAATGCGCTTTTTTGAGGTTACAAAATTAGTGATTTTTTTTGTAAATGACACGTTTTTTGAAAAAAAACTCGCGATTTTATATTTTATTTGCTGGAATTTCGTAACTTTGCCGTGCAATTGTCAATAAAGCACTATGGAAATTACTGGAAAAATCATTGCGGCCCTTGAGCCCCGCAGCGGTGTGAGCCAGCGTACCGGCAGCACCTGGAAGGTTCAGGAATTTGTTATTGAAACCCACGAGCAGTATCCTCGTAAGTGTTGCTTCGAGGTCTTCGGCGAAGACCGTCTGCAGCAGTTTAACATACAGGTGGGCGAAGAACTCATCGTAAGCTTCGACATTGACGCCCGCGAGTGGACTGGCAACGATGGTCGTCAGCGTTGGACCAACCAGCTCCGTGCCTGGCGCGTAGTACGTCCCTCCGAGATGCCCGCAGCTCCTGCTGGCAATCCCGCCGCTGCCGTAGCCCCCGCTGCACCTGCCGCTCCTGCCGCACCTGCTGCCGATCCCCTTGGCGCTCCCGCAGGCGACAATTTCAGCGACATGCCTTTCTAAATGTTTAAATTCCTTCTTAAAATAGTGAAATGGGCCGTGATTCTTTTCATGGCCCTTTCAGTTGTAGGCGTACTCTATTATCGTTTTGCCCCCGTGCGTTTCACGCCCCTCATGGGCATACGCATGGCGCAAGACCTCGGCAACGCCGAAATGCCCAAGTGCCGCCACCGATGGGTGCCGCTCGACAGCATATCGCCCTACCTCCCCGTAGCCGTCATCGCCTCCGAGGACCAACTCTTCCTCGAACATAACGGCTTTGACTTCAATGCCCTCAAACAAGTGGTGGAGGAGCGCCAGAGCGGCAAGCGTTTCCGCGGCGGCAGCACCATTTCGCAGCAAACGGCCAAGAACATCTTCCTCTGGCCTGGCGGATGGGTGCGCAAAGGACTTGAGGCATGGTTCACGCTTCTCATGGAACTCACATGGCCGAAGGAGCGCATCATGGAATGTTACCTCAATTCCATAGAGATGGGTCCTGGCATCTATGGCGCCGAGGCCGTGGCACAAGAATACTTCGGATGCTCAGCGCGCCAACTGTCCCGCTCCGACTGTGCCCTCATTGCCGCCACGCTGCCCAACCCTCGCGTCATGTCGTCGCGCCATCCCTCGCCATATGTGCGTAAGCGTCAGCGCCAAATTCAGAAGCAGATGCGCCACATTCCCTTCCTGAAGGAGTAAAAGCGCTTTTTCCTTTTCCCGCGCGTATATAAATAATAATGAGCGGTCCCGGAGCATTGCCGAGGACTGCTCATTGTTTTTTTTCTTTCACGGAAATCCGCCTCCAAGGCCCTCCGGGCAGTTACACCTTTACTTTAACAAAACGCGTTTTACGTTTTTTTGAAGGTGTAAAAAATCTTGACAAAACGAAAAAAGGAGAAAACGGAGCGACGCGAGGCCTAAACGTGCTTTCTGGCGAAAAACGCGCTCCGCCCCGTCATCTTTTTCTCCGTTCCCCCCCCCCTCATTTTTCCCGATACCCTATTTTACGCGAAACTAAAAGGGACATCGGAAAAATTAAAAGGGACATCGGACGAACTGAAAGGGCGATAGTTTCAACTGAAAGGGACATAATTTCAACTAAAAGGGCGATAGTTTTCGCTAAAACCCGCCGTTTTCCGAAAAAAATCACAAAAAAATCATCGCGCGACGGCCTTTTTTCGCACTTAAAGGCGGGTGTAGCGCGCCCAAACAAATTTCCGCCAAAATCCTTGCGGAGTTAAGCGTTTATAAATGAGCTGTGTAACGGCGTCCTCAAAAATCGCGTATTTCCGCCCGAGGCCTCGTGCGCACGCCTCTACGACCAAAATTTGCCAAAAAAACGCGCGAAAAAGGTAAAAAATCGTTACAAAATAACTTCAGTTACGAACATTCAGACAGCACTGGCACCCATCGCGAGACATACGAGGCTCAGCAGGAGAAGTGCCAAATCAATGAGTTTGGCACGCAGGTTCTTTTCGCGCAAAAAGAAGGCCCCGTAGGCGAAACTGACGAGCACGCTGCAGCGCCTCACCATACTCACGATGCTAATCATCGCGGCAGGGTGGGTGAGGGCGTAGAAATACACCATGTCGGCAGCCGTGAGGAAGAGGCTCACGCCAATGATGGCGGGATGCCAGTGGAAGGGCTGCTCCTGCCGCTTTGGCCACCAGAGAAGGGCGGTAATGACGAACATCAGCAGGGCCTGAATGGAGGTGAAGCCCGTCTGCACGAAAAAGTTGTTGAGACCCGCGCCCGAGGGGGAGAGTATATACTTGTCGTACAGCCCACTGGCGGCGCCCAACAGGGCTGCGAGAATGAGCAGGGCCACCCAGCGGTTGTGTGTCCAGCGAATGCCTTCGCGGCTACTGCTGCGCTTGAGAAGGAAAAGGGCGATAATGGCGAGTGAAACGCCGGCCCATTGCCAGGGATTGAGGTGCTCGCCGAAGAGAATGACGGCTCCCATAAGCACAAGGACGGGCCGCGTGGCATTCACGGGACCTACGAGCGTCAGCGGCAGATGCTTGATGGCGAAATATCCACAAAGCCAACTGCTTAGCACGATGACGGCTTTGAGTGCCACGAGCCCTATTGCGCGCATTTCATTCCCCGTGGGCGGCATGAGCGCGGCAGGGTCTTTCACGAGGCAGAAGGCGCCCGAAAACAGGGCGCACAGGGCCGTGTTGATGAAGAGAACGGGGATGACGGCGTTGGCCTGGAGCGCCTGCTTCTTGCAAACGTCATAGACGCCCAGCAACAAGGCTGAAAGGAGGGCAAGGAGAAACCAGGTCATGGCAGTCGGGATTTGGAGGGTGTGTTACGCAATGTAGATGTCGTCGGGATACCGCACATCGGCGAGGAAGAGAGCCTCGCCCATCACGCTGTCGCCGGCGGAGCAGCGGTCGTGGGCATTGATGATGCGGCGGAGGTCGTCTTCCGTGATTTTGCCGCGACCTACATCGAGGAGCGTGCCCACCACGGCCCGCACCATGTTGCGCAGGAAGCGGTCGGCCGTGATGGTGAAGCGCCAGAGGCCCGGCTCCGTCTCCTCCCAACGGGCGGCAGTGGCGTGGCAGATGTTGGTCTTCGTGTCGGTGTGGAGCTTGGAGAAGGACGTGAAATCCTCCGTCTTCAAAAGGATTTCGGCGGCGCGGTTCATCTTTTCATAGTCCACGGCGAAGGGCAACCGCATGGCGTAGCGGCGGCGGAAGGGCGACTTCTCCGTGCATATATAATAATGGTACGTGCGCGCGAGGGCGGAGAAACGGGCGTGGGCGTCGGCCTTTACGGGACGTATGTCGTGGATGGCGATGTCGGGCGGCAGGAGGCGGTTGAGTTTGTAGGCGAGCTGTTCAGGGGGGTAGGGCAGGGCGTCGCAGTCGAAGTGGGCCACCATGCACGAAGCGTTCACGCCGGCGTCGGTGCGTCCGGCCCCCACCGTCTCAACGGGGGTGCGCAACAGAGTAGCAAGGGCTTCGTTGAGCCTTTGCTGCACGGTAATGTCATCGGGCTGCACCTGCCAACCGTGGTAGGCGGCGCCGTCGTAGGAGAGATGGATGAAGTAGCGCAATGGAGGTAGCGAAGAGTGAAAAGTTAAGAATGAAAAATAACCTTAACCTTGCGGGGAAATCCCAAGGTGGCTCTCTACATGAGTTGAGGGCCTTATCGTCGCCCGCCGCCCACAATCTTTCCTTGTGTTGGCGGAGGAGTGGGTTGCGTGCGGGGTGTGGGAGGAGGCGTGTGGGTGTTTGTCGGCCGGTGGTAGGTGGTGGAACAGTCGCAGTAGGTGTAGTTGTCGTCGGAGCGCGAGGACTTGTATTCGCCCGGCCCGCCGCCGATGTAGGAAATCTTCTTCTCCTCGTCCCATTTTTCCTGAATGTAACTCTTCAGGCTTGAGGGGTTGCGCACATAGGCCTGACCGCGGCCGTTGTCTTCGTTATAGACGCAATAGACGCCGAAGTACTCCTCGTCGCCGTATTCCAAAATCTGGATGTTGCGGTCGATGTCCCACTTCTCACTGACCTTATCCTGCATCTTGCTGAAAGACGTGGCCCACACGTAGCCTTGCGAGGTATAGTCCGAGGTGCGCGACATCACGATGAACCAATACTTCCCGTTGAAGGTGGCCGAGGTGATATACAGGCCGGCATCCCAACATTCGTGAATCCATTCGGCCTCCTCGTCCCAGTCGCAGGCTATGTAGCATTGCTCGCGGTAGTCGGTGCCTTTCGACATCACTACCACCCATTCGCCGTTGCCGTAAGCCATTGACGTGATGTAGTAGCCGGCGTTCCAGTTAGAACGAATCCATTTCTCCGGCCATTCATCGCTGACCTTGAGTTGCTGGTCGCTGAGGCCGGTGTCCCTGGCCATCGTCACGAACCATCCCTGCTTGGTGTAGGCCAGTGAGGTGATTTGGCGGTCATCGTTCCAGTGTTCGCGTACTTTACGCTCGCTCAATGCACATCTGCTTCCTTCCGTCCACCACACCTGCGAGGTGTACGGCAGGCGCGTCTCAGAGATTATCAACGTCTGCTGCGCCCGTGCGGTCGTCAAAAGCAATACAAGCAGAATGGAAAGGAGTACACTTCTCTTCATGTGGCGTTTTCTTTTGCTGGGACTAATCCTTGTTGGGTGTCGTAAGAAAACAAAAAGCCCACTCCTCCCTTTTGCCAAGGAGGACTGGGCTATAATGTTATTGTTCTACAGGGCGCAGGTCGAGCATCAGTTCGTCCAGCTGCTTCTGGTCCACGCAACTGGGAGCGTCGAGCATCACGTCGCGGCCGGAGTTGTTCTTCGGGAAGGCGATGCAGTCGCGGATGCTGTCGAGGCCGGCGAAGATGCTCACGAAGCGGTCGAGACCGTAGGCCAGACCGCCGTGAGGGGGAGCACCGTACTTGAAGGCGTTCATCAGGAAGCCGAATTGCTCCTGAGCCTTCTCGGGCGTGAAGCCCAGCACCTCGAATATCTTGGCCTGCAGCACGGCATCGTGGATACGGATGGAACCGCCGCCCACTTCAACGCCGTTGCACACCATGTCGTAGGCGTCGGCCAGTACGTTGGCGGGGTCGGTGTCGAGCTTGGGCACATCGCAGGGCTTCGGGGCCGTAAACGGATGGTGCATGGCCATCAGTCGGCCTTCCTCGTCGCTCCACTCGAACATCGGGAAATCGACGACCCACAGCAGGGCAAACTTGTTCTTGTCGCGCAGACCGAGACGCTCGCCCATCAGCAGGCGGAGTTCGCACAACTGCTTGCGCGTCTTCATGGCATCGTCGCCGCTCAGGATGAGAATGAGGTCGCCGGGCTTGGCCTGCATGGCGGCCTTTAGCTCCTGCAGCACCTCCTGCGAGTAGAACTTATCCACGGAGGACTTCACGTTGCCGTCCTCTTCCACACGAGCATAAACGAGGCCCTTGGCGCCTACCTGCTGGCTCTTCACGAAGTTCGTCAGTTCGTCAATCTGCTTACGGGTATAGCTGGCGCAGCCCTCGGCGCAGATGCCGCCGATGTAGGCTGCCTGGTTGAATACGCTGAAGTCGCTCTTGCCCTTCAGCACGTCCATGAGTTCCACGAACTCCATGCCGAAACGCATATCGGGCTTGTCGCTGCCGAAACGGCACATGGCCTCGTTCCAACTCATGCGCAGGAAGGGCTCTTCGCCGAGGTCAACGCCGCGCACCTCCTTGAAGAGATGCTTCGTCATTTCCTCGAAGGTGCGGATGATGTCGTCCTGCTCCACGAAGCTCATCCCGCAGTCAATCTGCGTGAACTCCGGCTGGCGGTCGGCGCGCAGGTCTTCGTCGCGGAAGCACTTCACAATCTGGAAGTAGCGGTCCATGCCGGCCACCATCAGCAGCTGCTTCAGCGTTTGCGGGCTCTGAGGCAGAGCGTAGAACTGGCCGGGATTCATACGGCTGGGCACGATAAAGTCGCGCGCACCTTCCGGCGTACTGCCCACCAGCACCGGCGTCTCAATCTCCAGGAAACCCTTCGAGTCGAGGAAGTGGCGCACGGCCAGGCAGAACTTGTGGCGCAGTTCCAAGTTGGCACGCACTGGAGCGCGGCGCAGATCCAGATAACGGTATTTCATACGCAGGTCATCGCCGCCGTCCGTGTTCTCCTCGATGGTGAAAGGAGGTACGGCCGAAGCGTTGAGCACGCGCAGTTCCGTCACGTTGATTTCAATGTCGCCCGTAGGCATGTTGGGGTTCTTGGAGTAGCGCTCGCGAACGTCGCCCGTCACCTGAATCACATATTCGCGTCCCAGGCGCTTGGCCTCGTGGCAGAGGTCGGCATTCACTTCTTCGTCAAACACCAACTGCGTGATGCCGTAGCGGTCGCGCAGGTCCACGAAGATAAGTCCACCATGTTCACGGGTGCGCTGCACCCATCCGGCGAGGGTCACGCTCTCGCCCACATTTTCGATGCGGAGTTCACCGCAGTTTTTTGTCCTATACATATAAATATATAATGTATTGTTTGAAATTCGACTGCAAAATTACAAAAATTACACCGAATAGTAAAGAAAAAGGCAAAAAAGTTTTGGTAGTTTGCAAAAAAGTTGTACTTTTGCACTCGCGTTTGGGAAACCAGCGTCCTCCTTGTGAGAAGGAAGGATGGGTGAGTGGCTGAAACCACCAGTTTGCTAAACTGACGTACTCGATTAGGGTACCGGGGGTTCGAATCCCCCTCCTTCCGCTCTCCACGGCGCTTTCATCTAGTGGTTAGGATACCGGCCTCTCACGCCGGGTACACGGGTTCGAGTCCCGTAGGCGCTACAAAAGACCAAAAGTAAAGGTAAAGAAATCTCCGGAGTTAATAACTTTGGAGATTTCTTTTTTCTATACTAAAGGAGACATCCCCAACGACCTGCCGTACGCTTGAGGAATACTACCATGTAAATGCCAACACACTGGAGAAACAGTACAAGGACGTTCTGAGCGGCTACCGGACATAGCCGGAGCTTGACCATGCGTATGACTGGCTCGTGTTTCCGGAAAACACAGGCCCGCGGCTTGCCATAGACGAGACCTCCATGTCGAACGGGGAACTGCGCACCATCGTTACCAACAGGGACAGGCACGGAAGGGACTGCTGTCTGGTGGCCATTGTTAGGGGCGTAAAGTCGGAGGATGTCATCAAGGCGCTGGGCCACATACCTGAAGAACTTCTGGGGAGCGTAGAGGAGGTCACGCTTGATCTGTCAGACTCCATGAGGAAGATTGTGCATACATGCTTCCCCAAGGCGATGAGGGTGATAGACCGTTTCCACATACAGAAACTGGCATGCGATGCCGTACAGGAACTGCGCATCAAGCACCGTTGGGATGCCATACAGGAAGCTAACGAGGAGATGGAGAACGCAAAGCTGGAGGGACGTGAGTATGTGGCGTTCCGATATGAAAACGGCGACACGAGGAAGGAACTCCTGGCCCGGAGCAGATACCTTCTTTTCAAATCCGGCGATAAGTGGACACCGTCACAACGGCTTAGGGCAGAGATACTCTTCCGTGAATATCCTGATTTGGAGACAGCGTACGGGCTCTCTCATTCCCTCAGGATGATATTCTCGAAGAATACTGTCAAGGATGCAGCAAGGCTCTCCATGGCCAGATGGTACGACAAAGTAGAGGAGGCCGGATTCCATTCCTTCAATGTCATTGCCGCGACATTCTACGAACACTATGACGACATACTCAACTTCTATGTCAACAGATCCTCCAACGCTGCGGCAGAATCTTTCAATGCAAAAATAAAGGCTTTCAGAGCGTCACTGAGAGGCATCGTGGATGAGAAATTCTTTCTCTTCAGACTCGCTAAGATTTATGCTTATCCCCACTAAATTTCCACTGAGCCGTATCTTTGCCATGACGATAAGTTTTTCGTTTCCCCCAAAACAGGCCGTGCAAAGCAGTTGGGGGATTTTTTTGTTTCTTATGCAAAGATACAAAAATCTTATAATATTGGCAATTAAATTGTTAGATTTATTTCGCTTAATTTGCGACAATCCCTATCTTAATCGTAGTCATACTTAAATGTATAGTTACTCTTTGATTTACATTTTATCTTCAATTTCCTTCTTTAAACTTAAATATGAATCAATATCGGAATATCCATTTGCATAGAGGTCATTAATTATGTTAAGCGCATAATCTATGGCAATTAAAGCTTCTTCATATCGGTCAGCCGATAGTAGTGTTGAGCTATAATTATAGTATGAGATTATTAGTTCATTTGAAGATACTCCATATAATGTTTTGTTAATATCAATACTTTTTTGGCTAAATTCAATGGCTTTGTCAAAATTCTTTAGTTTTGAAAATGCATTTGCAAGAATATTGTAACTGATTGCAATTTCATTATGTAGTTGGCCAAACTTGTTTAAATTAATTTCAAGTGCTTTGTTTGCTAGTTTAATGGCCTCCTCGTTCATTTTGCAATAGTGACAGAGTTCTGCCGTTCCGTTATATGCAACCGCCAATTCGCTTGTAGAATGTTTTTTTGATAGCTCTATAGTCTTTGAATAATAATCAAACGCAGATTTTACGTAAGAATCGAAAGTTTCTTGACTCGTAGCACCATCCACCATTTTAGTGTATTCAGAAGCAATATCATTATATGCTCTTATAAGTGCTATTATAGGAATATTAGAATCCGACTCAAGTTTTTTTACATAATCTTTCTCAAGTAATAACGAGATAGTGTTTTCACCAAATGAATGAAGTAAATCTCTTAATCGAAATATAAATATTTGATTCTTTGAATAATCTCCGAATTGAGTTAAATCTTCTGTACTATTTATAAAACAATCAAAAGAATAGCCTATACTTTTTAGATACACCCAATATTTCCGGCAGAAGTATTCGTCAGCAACATATACTATAGATGTGGTTCCAGGATTCTTTAAGTGATTATATAAAATTTCTGCACTTTCTTCTGTTCTAATTTTGTATAATTGATAAAGACATTCGGATAGAGCTATCCAATCATTCTTTTTAAAGGATGCAAAATAGTTTGCCACATCATATCTGTAACCACAGTCAGGTTCATTGAGATTGTAGCGTTTTTCTATAGCCTCTCTTATGTATGTATGACTAAATGAAATCTTTCCATTTTTGATACAAAACATTTTGTCGAAAGAACAAAAGAACGATGACCAGTGCAGAGGTTTATCAATTTTTTCAATTGATAATATTTCATCTTCTGTCAAACCATTCTTTGATACAGCAATTAAAGATAATACGTCTTTAACAAAGTCTTCACTATATTCTTTGTAATCATTTTCATACGATTCCAATAGAGTCTGATAGAAATCATCGATCGTATCAGCTTTTAGATAGTATTCAATTCTATCATCCAACTTCTCATAGATGCCAAAGTTGATTAGCTCGTCAAGAAGAGTTTTGAGTACAAGAGTATTCTCGCATTGTGAATCTGTTACAATGCGTTCTACTTGTTTGTCTGTGAGAGTCTTTGCGTATAGCTTCAAGTAATTCTTGACTAACAGAGATCTACGATCAACACTAAGTGGCTGCAAGATAAAGATAGGATAGTTTCTATTCTTGAATACTTCCATGGTACGGTCATCTTCAAGAGTAGAGAATAATATCTTTATATTCTTTGTTGGTGCAGGTAACCAGTTGAGTAGCTTCGCGTTATCTACATCAACTATCTGATTAATAGCATCCACGACTATTAACAGCGGTTTGTCTTCTGCTGACACTCTAACAAACAAGTCGTTCAACTTCGTATCTGCGTCAGAATCTTCCCATCCGTATATGTCGTTTATCTCATTAACAAGAGACTTGGTGATATGCTCGCAATTGCTTTCGCTACCACCATTGCCCGTAAAGTGGTAAATGATGTTGTACTTGCATTCAGTGTCATTCAGTTTATCCTTTACCCAGTTAGCTATGAGGGCACTCTTTCCTAATCCACTAGCACCAGTAACTACATATTGACGGCTATCTTCATCTGTCATCCAAGCGTCTAAAGCAGCAAAGTTCTTATCATCTTTAATGTAGTTCTGGCAAAGTTGATTCATGAAAGAACGCTGTCCGATACGTTCTTTTTCCAATTCTGAAAGGTTTGTCTGTGGAAACAGTTGGTCGAGTAGGGCAATGAATGCCTCTTCAACCTGCATAGCGAGATTTTCAGGAGAACTGTAGGTCGTTGAAGGATATTTGCTTTGACGCACTTCCTCCTTCAGACGATTCAACATTTCTATGTTGTCAGCATCTTCTTCCTGTTCCTTTATGTAGAAATATGCATGCATGTTTTCCTCTCTGCTCAGGACACCGAACTGCATTTCCATCTCAGTTACACTCAGATGCTGGTCAATATACTTGTTTACATCAGTGAAGCGTTCGGTAACATTACCACCAAGATTTTCCTTTGCAGGAACCCAACCATATCTGTTTCCTATGATGCCAATGAAGAATGGGATTGAATTCTCAATCTCTCGAAGACAAATCTCAACAACCTTACCAGATTTTGACTCTTCTTCTGTGATACCCCAGCGAAGGTCAAGCTCGGTAAGGGTCACGTCACGTTCTGCCGCAAGCTTTCTAAGCTTCGGGAATGTACGTTTCATAAGATAGTCTCTCTCATCTTGCATGTCTTGGAATGTAGATGAGATGAACACTCGTATTTGTCGGTTGTCTATGAGAGAGGAACTTTTCATAACAAAGGTGTCGTTTTATTCAAGTCGTGAGCCAGTTTGTCCCTGCCGCAAATGTAGACGTAGGTAAAAAGATGCAAATTGCTCCTTGTTGAACTTAAATACCTTGTGAAAATGGAGCAGAACTAATGTAATCCGTTTAGCAATGATGTTTTGCGAAAACAAAATACATATATACTGATAACAGGGCTACTTGCCGATGCAGAATTTATTTTCCCACGCAGAAAGAAAATTGAGAGTTTTATATCATTGATAATCAGATGAGTAGAGATTATCTTTCGCAAAAATCACACTTCGGGGGACAGAATAGGGACGGACTATTTATAGTAATACTGATGTTTCTGTCATAGTCGTTGAAAAGAAACTCGTAAAAAGCGATGTCTTTTCTTTTCCGATGTTTGGATTGTTAAGAGCCATTAACACGTGTTCTTTCGTTTGTTTATACTCCCAAAAATCCTTAAACGGTGAGTCTCTTTTGACGTCCAGAATTGTTCAATTTTCTTTTCCGTTAGTATGCTTTTTTTTGCATATTGGTCTATTTGTCCTTAATCGAAGCAATTTAGATGTATAATTAGAAACGTTAGTTTCAAAGCCGAACTCCACTGAGTTGCCTTTTGCGTCCTCCGAGGGACGGATTAGTGTGGTAAAAGTGTCCCTGGGGACAGATTCGTAAGGGAGTTATCTCAACTTACTATTTCCACTATGTCAGTCATTTAAGAACCAACTCTAATCTGAGTGCAAAATTACAAAATTTTTGCCGAACAAAAGAAAAAAAGGTTTAGTTTAACACTTGTATGTAGTAAAAAAATTAAACTAAACCGAATTTTGTGGCAATCTGCTCAAAAAGGTTTAGTCCAAGTTGATATATAAAGCAGATAAACTAAACCGAAATGCGCTTTTTTACAATCAAAAAATTAGATCGATTAGTCCTCCTCACGAATGTATTCACACATTTCTGCAAGCACAAATCTGCTCTTGGATTTGAACATCTTTTTGACTTTCCGCGTGCTGAAGTTTGAACCTCCGCCAATCTCTCTACAATCTTGTCGAAATCATTGGAGGTTCTTTTTTTGCACGGCAATAGAATGTTTGATACCACACATTAGTGCCTTACATTCAATCGGGTACAGACTTCTTTGATTCTGTATTCTACAAAAAAAGAGAACCATCAGATGACTGTTCTCTTTCTTTTGGACGGCAATATAATTACCATTTCTCGTAATGTACCTTATTCGCATCCCACTTGTCTTTTGGTGCAGGATGTTCAGCAGGATGACCAACGGCAATCATGCCAAATGCTTTGATATTGTCTGGCAATTCGAGCAAGTCCTTCAGAAGTTCATATCGTTCCTTCTGAGGATAGATGCTCATCCAGATAGTTCCAAGTCCCATAGCATGAGTTGCGAGCATGACGTTCTCTGTTGCCGCAGAACAATCCTCTGCCCAGTAGTCGGGTGCAGCTTCAAAAGTGTGATCCATGTCACCGCATACAACGATGACAACAGGAGCCTTGGAAGCTGGACCTGCTGGCTTGATTTGTTCGCTTATTGCTTTCTTGACAGCCGGCTTGGTTACTACAACAAATCTCTATGGTTGGAAGTTGCATGCTGATGGTGTTGCCATTCCTGCGTTCAAGAGTGTTTCTATCTCCTTATCACTTAATGGCTCGTTAGTATTTTAATCATTAGAAGAATGTTTTTGAGGACATAAACTATTTTCCATCAAGTTTATCCAAAAATATTTGATTACGATGCTGCGCTCTCTCCAAAATATCAGAATACTTTATTACCTCGGTATATAGGGAACCATCTTTTCTTCCAAACTTTGCAGACACGGGTAAATATGGTTTGAATATGTAGCCCAAATTAGGTGCTTCCTGAAAATATGGATCACTATCACGTATTTCTTCAATATCAATATTTTCGCCAATCAAATAGCCATAATACTTACGAAATCCAAATGATGGGTCTGACAAGTTGTTAATCAATCTAGCATACCGGTTAATTTGATGTAGGTGATTGGCAACGTCTACATCAGGTGCCTTAAATTCAACTATGACGCAACGTCCTTCTTTTGGAAACAAGAAAATATCTGGGCGACGTTTTCCGCCGTCATGTCCAGCTTTTACAAGATATTCTTCCTCCTCATTTGTCATAATTTCTTTCAGTAGTTTCTTGCCGTTAATCTCAATTTGTTTAAGTTCTAAATCAGATGTTCCAGAAAAATAGATATACTCATCGTTTAGAAGCCACATATCACTGTTTTCAGGATTTTTATTATCTGTTTTCTGGCGAAATATCAGATTATGCAGAACATCTTCATTGATGCAGCCTGTATTCTTTGCATTTTTCTTTTCATTCTCCAAGATTGTTTTGAAGATTTCTAATACTAACTTGCGTCTTGCTATATACTTAGATAAATTTGTGCGATTCTGCAACGGTATAAGTTTTGAAAAAGCGTCAACATGTTCTTTTAACAGTTGTTGATATTCATTTTTATCAGGTGTAAGAGCTTTAACCTTCTCAAATTCTGCTTTCAACGCAGCATCACGACGAGCAATCTCTTCCATCTCTGTCTTATATATCGTTGATAATATGTGTTCGTCACTATCTGATGATTTAACTTTCTTACGGAATGCTTCAACGGATTCTTCATCAATAAGGAACATGCTCTGAAGTTCATCCAAGTTGCGTAGAGTTTCCTCCCTTTTTGCAGAGAATATAGGATATACTTCTGCAATTTTCTCATTTGCCTGAGCAACAATATTGTCAACCAGGAGTTCTTCTTCTGCAAATAAGTTTGCCTCATTCTGTTTTTTGAATGCAGCTTCTTTTACCAAATGAAGCTTTCCCCTTAAATCATCATCTATATTGTCAAAATAATCTCCACTTAACAAGAACATATAACGATTGCCATCAATAGAATCTTTTTTAGGCAGACCGTCAACTGCATTTTCTTGAGCTAGAGCACCATTGCTAACATAATAAAGAGAATTCTGAGACAAAGCATCTTTATTTTGAACAAAAGACATAAGTGTAAATACGGCTGCACGATCCGTGTCAACGACTTTATTATGCTCATCGAGCTTGCTATATTTGACTATGATTTCCTCTGTCTTGTCTGCCGTAGGGATATGTTCTTGAAGAATGTAAATGGGGTCTAACGCTGTGCCGTCTTCATATCGAACCAGTTCAATAGTTGGGAGATTTGACCTGCTTTCGCATAATCTTGCAAGAAAGTGATGCTTCAGTTCAATCATGATGTTTTCTAGTGACATCTCTCCGTAATATTTGCCATCCTTCTTCTCATCCAATATTCGTAACAAGGTCACCTTTGTGTATGGTTGCCAGTCTGTGACACTCTCTTCAAATTCCTTGCGGAGTATAGCATTATTATTCAAAAAAGCTTGCTTCTTTGATAAAGTCATAACGATATGCTTACCATTATGTTCGTCAATGGAATACATACTGTCAAAAGTGGTTTCATCAAAGTAGTGTGCAAACTGTATTCGTCCTGTACCTTTATTACAAACAGATTTGCTATTATCTCGTAATGTCAACAATCTATTGTAACTGGCAGGATTGATGCCAGCGCCATTGTCAATAATTACAATTTTATCCAATGCAGCTGTGCGGTTATCTGCATCATCCTGAAAGAGTCCCATTGTATAGTGGAATTCCATTCGTATTTTGCCATGTCGCAAATGCTCCTGTGGAAATCTCTCAACAATCGATTCCCATGCATTTGAGAAAGCCTCATATAATGGTTGAAGTGGGGTGCTACTTTTTTTTATAGCATTCAGCTCGTTTTTATAATAAATACCGATAGCTCTGATAAATTCTGACATGTTGATTTTGTTTAATCGTTATACATTTTATGATAGCAGATCATCTAATGATAGCTTACCTTGAATCGAAGAAGTGTACATGTTCTGTTTTATTCCCGAAGAGGCTATCATTGTAAGGCGAAGAGTTTTCTTTGTTCCTGTTACTTCTCGAAATAAATCCCTACGTTCACGCAGCCATTCTACATAGTCTTTCTTTAACTCATACTCGTGGTCAGAATATTTCATCTCGCATAAATCGATAGCTTTATCTCCACGATCTATTATCAGGTCAATCTGAGCACTTTGTTCAGTGCCACGGTAAGTCCAGGAGCATACATCGCTGGCAATGCCGGATATTCCAAGCGCTGTCCTTATTTGATTGATGTGAAGAATGCATACCTGTTCGAAAGCATATCCTGCCCATGCATTACGCTTACCTTCTTCCATATTACTCCAGGCGTGTTCATTCATGCCATGATAGTTTTTGACAAATCGTAGGTAGAAGAGTGTGTACATGTCTGAGAGTTGATACAACATATCCCTCTCTTTCTTTCCGAATGCTTGATAACGACGAAGGAAGTCGCATTTTACTAGATTGTCTAAGGCTTCCGTAATCTTACCACTATCTTTTACCTTTAGATGATCAATAAGTTCTGACCTTGTCATTCCCTTTAGTTTTGTTGCTAGTACTTCAACAACACGCCTATACAAATTCGCTTCATTAAACAGCGAATTAAAGAGGAAATTGTATTCTGTTTTTAGTACAGCATCCTGACTAAAGAAAAGATCGTCAATGTTTTGCCATAATGTAAGCTCCGGTCGAAGAAGTGATAGATAAAATGGTGTACCACCGAGTATCATGTATGTGTCAAGAACATCTTTGCGCTCCCATTCAATATTGATACTCTTAAGGTATTCCTCTGTTTCTTTCAGTGTAAAAGGTGCAAGGCGGATTGGTCGGGTGACACGGTTGTGTAAACCTCCCTTATCGCCAAGCAGTTTGTTTGTCATCCATGTCGTTGCACTGCCACATACAACTAATTTTAAGCCACGACGTTCTGCAGCCCACCCATTCCAAAACAATTCAAGTGCACGTATGAAACCAGATTTCGGGGTGTCAAGCCATGGAAGTTCATCTATGAATATTACAATTTTCTCCTTTTCGCAAACAGTATCAATGTATTCACGCAATTGACTGAAAGCCTCAAACCAATCTTTGGGCTTTGTCCTTTTGACTCCGCTATATTTAGCAAGTTGTTCTTGCCAAAGTTTCAGTTGCTCGGATCGTGAAATCTTATATACACCTGTTGCATAGAAATCGAAAGACTCTGAAAAGAATTGTTTTACAAGGAAAGTTTTTCCAATACGTCTTCGTCCATAAACAGCTATAAATTCTGCTTTATCAGATTCGATGCATTTTGAAAGTATGTCTTGTTCATGCTTTCTGCCGATGATTGTACTTTTGTAAGCCATATTACCTTTATTCTGATTTTGGTTGCAAAGTTAATAAAATAAATCGAAAAACAAGCGATAGTAGGGCGGTAAACTCAAAAAAAAATGCGTTAGCGTCCTGTTATAGGTGGTTTTTGTGCGTTTTGTTTCTTGTTTTCGTGTCATATATAAAACAGTTATAGGGAAATTACAAAAGAGATTGAATCAACCATCAGAATGTTGAAACAATCTCTTTTGTAGTCAAAAGTTATTATTTGTCCATCTTAAATATGGCTTCGAGTACTCTTTCTGGTGTTATTTTGGCATAGTTCTGTGTACTTGCTACTTGTTTATGGCCCAGAAGAGCAGCAATAGTATATATGTCAATTCCCTTGTTTAATAGTTGCATAGAAAAAGTGTGTCTAAAACAATGAAACGTAATGTGCTTATTTATCTTTGCTTTCCTAATCCATTTATCTATATGGGTAGTAATTAGAGTGGCAGTTAAGTTAGGGAACACCTTTCCTCTATTTTTATGACTCCCCAGTATTTTTACTGCTTGTATGGACAAAGGGAGCTGAACATGAGTGCCAGTTTTTTGCATTGTAATACTTATGTATGCTTTTGGCCCTCTTTCGAATATTATGTCCTCCCAGCGTAATGCTAAAATATCGCTTCTTCTTAGACCTGTGTATATAGAAAATAGTCCAGCTTCGTAAAGTTCTCGACAATCTTCATAGTTAGTACTAGATAACTGTTTTATCTCGCTTGTTGTAAGATACTCTTTCTTTGTATTGTGATCCCATGTTATTCTGTCTACCATGGTAGAGAAGTCCTCTGGCAAAATATTGTCTTTATAGGCGAACTGCACAATACCTAAAAAGGCATTGAAGTAAGACGACGCAGTGTTTCTGGACAGTCTGTCGTTCTTATGATACAATCCCTTTCCGCGAAGCAGATATAAACGAAATCGGTCACATAAGCTGGCATTGATGTCTTTGAAGTAGCATTTACCATCACAAAACTGTTCGAAATGAAGTCTGCTACTTTTGTACTTAGCCCCATGACAATCACCATTGATTCTGAAATATTCAAGAAAATCTTCATCAAGTCTAGCTTTCGGTAAGAATGAAAAATCATGCTGAACCAGTTTTATATACCTTTCGCATCTGATTCTTTCGGCTATATCTTCGATAGTTCTGTTATATTCAATCTGAGTTTCTGTATTCGGATTTGAATATATCTCAAGATTTAGACACTCGTATCTGACTCTTTTACCTCGTGAATCTTTAACTGATGGATTATATTCAAGATAGATGGATTTCATCTTACCTTTTGCTATTGACTTATAACTTAGCTTTACTCTAGACATACTCAACCTCCTTTTTTGCTAAATCTATTATATCCTTTCTCGAATATAGAATAACGTTGCCCGTATGCTTTACACGTATTCTACTTTTCGCTATTGCCCAATAAATATTAACTGGAGGTAATTCGCAGATAGTGATACATTCTTCAATAGTTACCCACGGTTTTATTTTGATTCTTTCTAGATTCCATACCTCCATGCAGGTAGTTTTGCAAAAACGCCTGTGTCTGCCTACGTAATAAGAAGGAATGCTATATCGGGATGCAAATTTCAGTACCCAAGATCTGCTCATGCCTGTATATCTTATATTGCTGTCCGGTAAAACTCAAAACAGCATAAGAAACCTCCCCGGAGCCCTGTAAACACGGACTTCGGGGTTTTTATTCTCAAAAGTAAGCCCCCCCCCACTAATCAAAAAGTGTTGGCTGTGGCGGCCCTTTTTGAGC
>JAZUDS010000087.1:0-42985 GCA_045639805.1 Alloprevotella sp. | reverse complement strand
GGTCATGGGTCATGGATGGGGACTGGATGCCGGTGAGGGGGTCGTCGAGGAGGATATCGTTGCCCTGTAGCCAGAAGTCGAGGTAGGGGTTGCGGCTCTCTATCTTGCCGGCGTTGATGTCGAGATAGCGGAAGGGGGTCCAGTTGGTGCTATTGTCCTGGAAGGCGAAGGGCACGGCGAGGTAGTGGCCGTCGGCCACGGTGGCGGGGAGCACGGCGGAGAGCTGGAGGGGCTGCTGGGTGTACTTGGAGGAGGCTATCTCGAAGTTTACGGTCTGGTCCTCGTAGATGGTGAGGATGTTGCCGTCGGGGTCGCAGAGGCCTACGGCTACCTTGCCCTTGAAGTCGTTCTTGGAGCCGTTGCCGGGATAGGTGAGGTTGAGGCGGAGGGTGCGGAGGCGGTTGCCGCCGTCGGCGCTCTGGACGGTGTTGCAGACGAGGATGGCATCGTCGGCCACTACGGGGCCTTCCTGCTGGAGACTGATGTGCTTGCCGCTTATCCAGATGGAGAGGAGGGGGTTGGCCTTATATATTTTGCCGGTGGAGGGGTCGAAGCGCAGGAAAGCGGCCCACTCCTTGCCTTCGCTGTAGCGGGCGAAGGGCACGGCGAGGTAGTTGCCGTCGGCTATGCTGTCGGGGATGACGGCGGAGAGGCGTATGGGCACTTCGGAATAGGAGGAGGGCGTCATGGAGAGGGCGAGGGCCTGCTCGGCGAAGATGGCCACGATGTTGCCTTCGGGGTCGGCGAGGCCGAGGGTGACCTCACCACTGAAACGGGTGTCGTCGGTGTTGGCGGGATAGGTGACGGTGATGTTGACGGTGCGGTCGTCGTTGCCGCCGTCGGTGCTCTCGACGCTCTTGCAGGCGAGCTGGGGGGTTATCTCTACAGGGTCGGGGCCGTCGGGGTCGGGCTCAACGCCGGTGCCGTACTTGACGGTGGGCACTGTGGTGCCGGCGGGGAGGGCGATGTCCTGCCACTCGCCGCCTTCTACCTGATAGGTGGGATATACCTTGTACATGCCGTCGGGGACGTTGACGCCCTTTACGGTGTAGGACGTCAGGCCGTCGAGGATGCCGAGTTCCTGATAGGGGCTGTTGGGGTAATCGATGTTGTAGGACTTGCCGGAGACGGTGCTGACGAGCTTGGCGCCCATCTTCAGTTTGAGGGGGTTGTAACAGAAGTTGTAGAAGCCTACCTCGCAGCCTACCTGGAAATAGGTGCCGTTGGTGTACTCTGTGCCGTAGAAGGGCAGGAAGGTGATTTCGGTGCCGGCAGCGGCCACCAGCTGGCGGGGCTTGCTGCCTTCCTGCGGACGCTGTATGCCGGTGATGATGACGTGGTCGTTGACGAAGGCGTCGCAGTTGTAACTGCCGCCGGTGCCTTGCTGCTTGGGATGGAGGCAGGAGGTGCCGGTGATGGCATAGTAGCCGTCGGAGAGGCCGTTCCATCCCCAGTTGATATGGTAGAGTCCGTCCTTATAGCCGTCGCAGACAAAGGCGTGGCCCTCGAGTTTCTCGGTGTCGCCGGTGTAGAGGACGGGGCGTCCGGCTGCGAGTTCGCTATAGACGAGGTCCTCCCAGTCGGCGTCCTCGTAGAGATAGCGCTGCTCATGGAAGACGGCAGCGTCGTAGCCGAAGGTGTTGGCCAGCGCGCCGGCGATGTAGTAGCCGGAGGTGCCGGAACCGCCCTCGCTGGGGATGCCGTAGTCCATATCGGTGGCGGCGCCGCAGTGGAACATGAGGAGGCTGACGGCATCGTTGGCGGCCTGGTTGAAGTCGTAGCCTTTGTAGGAGCCGTCGGAAAGGACGGTGTAGCCGTAGTGGTCCTGCATGGCGGCCCAGTCGTAGGTGGTCTGGGAGAAGTCGGCGGAGACGGCGAGCTTATTGGTGAGCGTGGTGTAGGTCACCCTGCCCTTTCCCTTCTGGGGCCACTGGTGGAAGTTCATAATCTGGGCCATGGCCGTGGCTACGCAGCCGGCAGAAGTGTATTGGCCCTTCATTACGGGACAATATATGTTGTAGTGAGGGTCGTAGCCGAGGTTGGCGTCGCCCTGTCCCCATGTGGTCTTGACGAGGGGCGTGATGGCGTCGTGCTTGGCGGCGCGCTGTGTGGAGGAATAGAGGGGCCGGTTGAGGGCCAGGGAGTTATTGATGGCGCGGTCGTACTCCTTAAGCCACCAGCGGAGGGCGGGGGCTATGGAGTCGGGGGCGAAATGGCCCTGTTCCACACTGGCGAGGAGCGCGGGGGCTGCATCGTCGGCACCGAGGATGAGGAAGCCGGCGTTGCCGGCGCGGTTGAGCACGTAGAAGTGGTTTTCACCGTTGTCGCCGTAGGTGGCGGCGAGGGTGAGGTCACTCTGTTTCTGGGGCAGGAGATGGCGCGTGCCGGTCTGCTGGGTGAGACGGGCGATGCTCTGCTCTACGGTGAGCTGGTCGGCGGAGAGCGTGAGAGGCAGCACGAGAAGGAAGGCTGCCAGGAAGATACGAAGGTTTTTCATTATTATTGCTGTTGTATTTGCGGAGAGATTATGAGCCAGGCGTAGTAGGCCACAGCTATGAGGATGAAGATGGCGCCCTCCACACGGTTGAGGCGGTAGTTCTTCTTGTCGCCAAAACGGCAGAAGAGCCAGAGGAGAACGGAAGCGAACACGAGCACGCCGAAATCGACCATCGTGACGCCGCCCTGTTCCAAGGGGCAGACGGCAGCGGAAGCACCGAGCACGAAGAACATATTAAACACGCAACTGCCCACGATATTGCCGAGGGCTATGCCGTGGTCGCCTTTACGGGCTGCCATAATGGAAGCCGCCAGTTCGGGAGAGGAGGTGCCTATACTGATGAAAGTGAGGGCCACAAGGCTCTCGGGGACACCCACGAGGCGGGCCGCATTGGCACCGCCTTCCACGAGCATCTCACCGCCAAGAATCAGACCTACCAGGCCGAGGAGTGTCATTCCTATGGTCTTCCACACACTGCCCTGGGGCTTCTCTTCTTCAGGCTCTTCGGCCTTTTCTCCACCGCCGATGGCGAGGGTGTAGCTCATAAAGACGGCAAAGATGCAGAGCATCATCAGTCCGTCGGTCTGCTCCACCACACCATTCCATACGGCAATGAGACCCACGACAGCGGCAAGGACGGCGAAGGGCACGTCATTGCGGATGCTGCTGCGGTTCACCACGATAGGGCGCACAAGGGCGGTGATGCCGAGGATGCCGAGGACGTTGAAGATGTTGCTGCCAACGACATTACCTACGGCCATGCCCGTCTGGCCATTGAGGGCGGACAGGAAACTTACCACAAACTCGGGCATGCTGCTGCCCATGGCCACTACCGTAAGGCCAACGACGATGGTAGGAATACCCATACGATGGGCTATGTCGGCAGCGCCATCGGTGAGCCAGTCGGCACCCTTGATGATGATGACGAGACCGGCGAGGAAAAGAGCGATGTATAAAGCGAGTTGCATAATATATTTATAATGAGGGGTGCAAAGTTAGGTAAAAAAAGCGAGACTTGCAACAACAAGAATAAAAATGTGGCTCTTGCGACAGGAAGAAGGCGGATTTATGACAATTCTTCGAGGGGAACGAGGCCCTGCGTGACGACGTAGATGATGATATCGGCCAGGGAGCGGGCATGGAGTTTCTCCATAATATTCTTGCGATGGGTGATGACGGTGGTGGGGCTGATATTGAGGCGGTCGGCCACCTCTTTGTTGATATAGCCCTTGGCCAGGAGCACGGCCACTTCCTGTTCGCGGGAAGACAGGAGCGGCGAGGCGTCTGGGAGCAAGGCGGGACGGCCCTCATGGCCCTGCCGGCGGAGGCGGAGGAGATCCTTCACCAGATGTGACTCGTCTTGGCACACGTTGATGGTGAGCAAGCCGGCCATGCGGGGGAAGTTGTCGCCCTGCACCAGCACGATGCAATGATGGGAAAGGCTCTGAAAATATGCGGCGTGCTCGAAATACAAGCCCGAACTGACGAAGCAATGGGCAAAGCGCTCGGGACGGCTCACCACGAAGGCCTCAAACGAGCAGAACACACTGATGGTGGACAGCGGGATAATGTCTTGCAAGAGGTTCTGAAGACCCATGCAAGAGAGGCGGTTGGAATCAATGACGGCAAGGTCCATAGAGCGAAGGTCTCAGAATATTTGAAAAGAATTACAGATAATCACGGCGAGCACGACGGAAGTAATGAAGGCGTAGAGCCAGTCGTGTTCACGCAGATACTCCACAAGGGAAAGAAGTACGCGCATCACCGGTGTGAGAATAAGGATAATGACGCCGAGTTGTATCCACGAGCGGGCCGTCCCGGAGAGCACGCCCTGCCAAATGCCGGAGAGCGTAGTGTATTCCGCGGGATGATTCTCGGGGGCTTCGTATGAAAAGTGCGTGTAATCGGGCAAGGGCTCACTGCCGTGGCGCAGAAGATAGAGCACACCGCCTACCATGGCCACGGCACACGCCAAGCCCACGCCCCATCGGAGGGTGCGGGCTATGAGTTGCTGCATGCTACTGTTTTCTTTCTGCTTCATCACTAACTATCAAATGTCCGCTCGGCGGCGCCAGGAGACGCTTGCCAGAGCAAGAACTATCAACTGTCAAATCCTCCCGTCAACGCCATATACATCATATTGATGGCCACGGCGAAGACGGCCAGAGCAAATATCTTACGGAGCAACCGCACGTCGAGGCGCTTCAACAGGCGTGCCCCTGTCAGGGCACCAAACAGCACGCCGACAAGTACGGGGCAGGCTATGCCGGGAGCAATGTTGCCGCGCTGCACATACACCACGGCGGAAGCACAGGCCGTGACGCCCATCATAAAGTTGCTCGTCGTAGTGCTGACCTTGAAAGGCACCTTCATCAGGTTATCCATAGCGATGACTTTCAGCACGCCGCTACCGATGCCGAGGATGCCGCTCAACATGCCGGCTATGCCCATCACACCGAAGCCACCGGCCACATTGCGGAGCTCGTAAGCATGGCTGACGCCGTCCTTGTCGGGATAAGTGCCGAAGAGGCGCAGACGGCGCGCTGCCTCACTGCCGCGCTCACCGGTATGGTCCTGCTTCTTGACAAACTGCATAGTGCCTGTAAGCAAGAGCACGATGCTGTATATTATCGCAATGACGCTGTTGTTGAGGTACACTGCCACTAAGGCACCGGCCACGGCTCCTATGGTGGTGGCTATCTCCAGAAACATGCCGAGGCGCACGTTGGTAATGCCTTCCTTCACATAGGCGCTGCCGGAACCGCTGGAGGTGGCGATGCTGGCCACGAGGGCTGCTCCTACGGCATAGTGGAAATCTACGCCGAAGCACAACGTCAGCACGGGGATGACAACCACACCTCCGCCGAGGCCCGTCAGCGAGCCTAATAAGCCCGCCGCATAGGATGCCGCGAGCAATATCAAGGTGAAAATTAGTACAGTTGTCATCCGCTTTTATGTTATTTTCTCTAAAATTCACGGCAAAAATAGATAAATTCTTTGGAACTTCCCTCGTTTTTCACTACATTTGCGCTCAAATTAACTAATGTCTATATTATTTGTAAGGTATGAGACACACTTTTTCACTCCTTATTATATTTATGTGCGCGACTTTTTCTTTTGCCGCCCCCACCGCCACCGGTTCTTCATACGAAGCACAATGGTTGCGCGTGGAAAAGGCTCTCAAGGACGACCTCCCCGCTACGGCCCTTAAAGAACTTTCTTCCATTCAGAAGAAGGCGCAGGCTGAAAACAACATGCCGCAACTCTGCCGTGCGCTCTTCCAGACGATGCAATGCAAGACGGAGATATCACCCGACTCGCTTCAACCCTCCCTGGATGCCATCCAGGCTGCCCTTGATGCCGAGCAACGCCCCGTGCAGCGCGCCGTCTATCAGCACGTGCTGGGTCTTTGCAAGAGCGACACGGCTCTCATCCACGCCTCGCTTTCCGACCTCCCTCTATTGGCAGACGCCAAGGCTACGGACTATCTGCCGCTGATTGTCAAGGGCAAGGACTCGGAATGGCTCTACGGCGACGACCTCCTGAGCCTTTTCCTTGCGGAAATTGATGAGGACGACGATGCGGCCATCATCACGGCGGCCCAAAAACTTTATGAGCAGCGCAGCAACAAGGCGGCGGCTCTCCTGCTCATGCAGCGTCAAAATCTCCCCGACAAAGTGCTCTACCCTGCATGGCGCAAAGCCGTGGACGAGGATGCCGCGCTGAAACGTGTCAGTCCTATCATGACGTATCTGGCCGGCAAGGAGCAGCCCACGTTGTCGCTCTCCATACCTCAAGATTATGTCATTTACCCCGGTGAATCCGTCACTTTTGCCGCCCGCGCTCGGAATATTCGCGAAGCCTCGCTGCAAGTGGCCGGTCAGACGCTCCAGCTCCATTTCCCCGACTCCCCCGTGTGGGAAGAACGCACCGACACTGTTCGCCTCTCCATCCCCAAGGCGGGCGTCTATGAGGTGCTGTTGTCATCGGGCGACTTGTCGGACACGGAGAAAATCAATGTTTCTTCGGTGAAACCGCTCTTTTTTGGCCTTTCCGACGGCCGCTGCCGCGTGGCTCTCGTCGATGCTGCTACGGGAAAGAAACTCTCCGATATCCGCCTCGTGCGCCGCGGTAAGAAGGGCGAGACGGTGTTCCGCCCCGAGACCGACGGATATATCTATCTCACGAACAAAGACTACAACGGCAACTATTACTCTTACGACTTCTTCCCTCAAGCCGGCAAGGACACTTTCCATCCTGCCGTCCAGCGTTGGTGTTTCGTACGCGGCTATTATGAAGATGAGCGCGAGATTAAGTCTAACTTAGTCCAGGTCTTCACCGACCGCAACATCTACCGCCCTGGGCAGGAGGTGCAGGTGGCCGTACTTTCCTACAAGCGCCATGACGACGACTACGCCGCTGTGCCTCACGATAGCCTGACCTTAATTCTCCGCAACAACAATGGTGAAGATTTGTCTACCACCCACCTCGTCACCGACGAACTTGGCGAGGCCTCCACGACTTTCCGTCTGCCGAAGGTGTGCCTGCCGGGACATTTCTCCGTCATCGTCAACCGCGGCAAGTCCTACGGGGCATGGCACAGTTTCCGCGTGGAAGAATACAAGCGCCCCACCTTTGAAGTAAAAACCGACGCATTCACCGAAGAATTTGCTATAGGCGACACGGCCGTAGTGCGCGGTTCCGTCAAGACTTATTCCGGCATCCCATTGGCCGACACCGAGGTGGTTTCTTCCCTCGGCGATACGGTGCGCACGGATGACAATGGCCAGTTTTCCTTCCCCGTGAAGGTGGAACGCCCTGAAGGCGGATGGTGGCGCTGGTGGGGCATGACGGTGGAGGTGCGCGTGACGGGCTCCAACGGCGAAACGGCCACAGCCTCCGCACGCATCCCTATCCGCTATCGTGCAGAGGATAATAAGGAGCAGGTGGATAAGCACACGCTGCCTTTCTGGAGAGAAGAGTCTCGCTCCGCCGATGGCAGCGAAGCCTCCCTCACCATCGGTTCATGCCACAAGCCTTGCCACGCCTTCCTCGATGTGCTGGCGGGTAAGAAGGTGGTGGAGAGCCGCATCGTGACTTTCACGGACAGTTTCTCTTACAAACTGAAATACCGCCCGGAATGGGGCGACGGCGCGGTGGCTCATCTGGCCTTCGTGCACAGCGGTGAACTCCACTCGGCCGCCATTGAGGTGCGCCGCCCCGAGCCGGACAAGCGTCTCTTGCTGCATTGGAGCACCTTCCGCTCGGAGCTCCAACCCGGACAGGACGAGGAATGGACACTGCAAGTCCTTCGCCCCGATGGCAAGCCGGCTCAATCACTCGTGACGGCACGTCTGTACGATGCCACACTGGATGCCTTCACCGACAACGGCTGGAGTTTCGGTCTGGACTTCCGCCGCAATATTCCTTCTGCCTCTTGGCGTGATGCTAGTTGGGACTTCCCCGGTATTTTCCTCGCCGCCAAAATGCCGCAGTACAGTGCCCTCAACATCACCGCATGGCAAAGCGGGCTCTTCCGCTATTATGGCTTCAGCATGCACCGCCCCCTCCGTGCACGAGGAGGTGTTCTCAATGAGGTGGCTTTGATGAAATCGGCTCCAATGGCTATGGCCACGGCCGACATGGCCTCCTCAAAACAGATGGATGTTGAAGAAAAAGCCGTGATGACCAACGGTACAGCCGAATCCGCCGAGGCTCCCGCAGCAGAGACGCCCAAGATACGCGAAAACTTCGATGAAACCGCCTTTTTCATGCCTGCGCTCCGCACGGATGCGGATGGCAAGGTGGGCATCCGCTTCCGCTTACCGGAGAGTCTTACTTCCTGGAAATTTACGGCGTTCGCCCACGATGCTCTGCTCAACTATGGTATTCTCAACGACACCATAGTGGCCCGCAAGACTTTGATGGCTGAAATCAATGCGCCTCGCTTCCTGCGCAACGGCGATGAGACGATGATTCCCGTGACGTTCACCAATCTCTCCGACAAATCTCAGGACTGCCGCGTCACGTTCTGGCGCAACGACTCCGCCGAAGACCAGTCCCTGACCTTGGCAGCCGGTGAGCGCCGCACGCTTTTCTTCCCTTATAAGGCAGAAGTGCCCGAGGGAGGCCTCCTCACGCTGAAAACCACGATTTCATCGGAAGAATTCAGTGACGGCGAGGAGCGCGTCATTCCCATTCTCACGAATATGGTGGAGGTGACCCACAGCGTGCCTTACTCTCTCACAAAGCGCGGCGAGCGTACCCTTGACCTCTCTCCGCTATGGCGCGAAATCAACGAGGCCGAGCGCGTGACGTTCTCCACCGAGCAGTGCAGCAATCCCGCCTGGTATGTGGTCAACACCCTCAACCCTATCTTCGACGAACGGGCCGAGAGTGCCTCCAGTTGGGCTCTGCGCTTCTATGCGCTCCAGCTCTCGCAGCATGTCAAGAAATACGTGCCCACGCTCGCGACCTTGCTTAACGACAGCACGACAAAAAACACCGTTTCCACCGAAGATTCCGACCCCTTCACCCGCAACGCCGACCTGCGTCAAACGCTCCTTGATGAATCGCCCTGGCTCATGCAGGCCAAGACGGAGGCTAAGCGCCAAGCCACCCTCGCAGAAAACCTTGATGACGCTACGCTGAAAGCCAACATCACTACCGCCCTCGCCGAACTGGAGAAAATGCAGAAGCACTCGGGCGGATGGCCCTGGTTCAGCGGTATGGAGGAAAGCGCGTGGACTACCACCCACATTGCCACGCTTCTGGCACGCCAACAGATTCTTACGGGCGGCAACGGCAAGGCCCGCCAAATGCTGGATAAGGCCCTTCCCTACCTTCACAAGGATATGCACAAGACGGTGAAGGAAATGAAGGCCTACGAAAAGAAGTACAAGACCACGCTCGGCCTCGGCGAAGGGCATTACCGCTACCTCTATCTCTGCGCCATCACTGAGCAGAGCCAATCTGCCGACATGGACTACCTGTTGAAGAAAGCCCAGAAAGCCAACCACGATCTCACCATGTACGGAAAGGCTGGCTGCGCCGTAATTCTCGCTTACTTCGGTGGAGAGAAACGCAGCGACCTTCTCCTGCGCAGTATGCTCGAACATAGCGTATCCACCGAAGAAATGGGCCGCTACTTCGACACCGACCGCGCCATCTCCGGTTGGTCCTCCTACAAGATTCCCACGCAGACCTTCGCCATCGAGGCCCTGCAGCGGCTGCAAGCCGACAAACAGGCCGAAACCATCGCAGAAATGCGCCTCTGGCTCTTGCAGAGCAAACGCACCCAGCAGTGGCTCACCTCCGAGGCTACCGCTGATGCGGCCTACGCCGTACTGGTGGGGCAGGACAGTCTCCTCTCCCCCGACGTGGCCGGCACGGGCTACAAGCGCACTCTTGAGAACGTGAAGAAAGAGAACTTCGCCGCCTTCGCCGCCAATCACGCCACGCTCGCCGTAAGGAACGACGAGGACCATCCCCTCTGGGGCGCAGCCTTCGTAAGTTATCTGCTGCCCGCCACCAAGGTGCAGGCCGACGCCAACGGCCTCAACGTCAGTCGCACGCTGGAAGTGTTCAACGGCAAGGAATGGAAGCCCGTCACTGCCGCCACCGCGCTGCACGTAGGCGACCGCGTGCGTATTAATTATACAATACGTGCCGACCGCGACATGGATTTCGTCAGCCTGAAGTCCAGCCGTGCGGCTTGCATGGAACCGCGCAAGGCTCTCTCCGGTTATGACTGGTACAGCGGTTGCTATCGCGCCGTTCGCGACCAGCGCACCGACTACTTCTTTGAGCATATGCGCAAAGGAACGCGCGAATTCACCGAAGAAATGACCCTCGACCGCGCGGGCACGTTCACTCTCGGCCTTGCCACTGCCGAGTGTGTCTATGCTCCCGAATTCCGCAGCGTGACCGAAGACACCACCATCGTGGTCAAAGAAAAATAACGACACTCTCCCCCTTCAAAAAAGCGCACCGCGAAGATTTTCTTTGCGGTGCGCTTTTTATTATTTCCGGTTTATTGTAAACAATGCCAGAACGGGAACAATTTCTACATATGTGGAAAACGTTTTCTACATATGTGGAAAATACTTTCTACATATGTGGAAACGAAATTGAAAGGGCTATGGATTGACTTTGCTCTCGTACTCTGCGAGACGCAACTGATAATTGGCGCGGGCTTCTATGAGGCGGTCGGCCGCTTGCTGGCGCAGGGTCTGGGCATCGAGGAGGTCGATGAGGGGGAGCGTGCCGGCCTTGTACTGGTCGAGACTCATGCGGAGGTTTTCCTCGGCGGAGACGATGCTCTTTTCGGCAATGGTAATCTGGGAGAGCGACTCCTGGAGGTTGTTCCAAGCGGACTGATTATCAAGGCGGAGTTTTTCTACCGTGTCCTCATAGTCGTTGGCGGCTTGCTGCTGGGCGAGTTTCGCTTTGCGAATGGCGTGGGAACCGCCCCACCATGCGCTGATGGGCACGGCAACGGTAGCGAATACGACGCCGTTGTTGACGTTCTTGGCCATCATGTTGTAGTACATGTCTGAAATGCCTATGGCCGCCGTGGGCATATACTTGCCACGCTCCATCTTGACTTGCAGGGCAGCGGCATCTACTGCTTTTCGGGAGAGGAGGGATTCTATGCGCTGGGCCGCCCCAAGACCCTCACCTAAAGGAAGGGGAGTGGAGACTGCTGCAAGTTGGGTGGTGTCGGCGCCGATGAGGGAGATGAGGGAGTCAATGGGCGAGCGCTCGCTGCAGGAACCCGCAGGAGAAACTGCGGGAACGGGGGCAGAGCCCACAGGAGAAACTGCGGGAACGGCGGCAGAGCCCGCAGGAGAAACTGCAGGAACAGTGGCAGAGCCCGCAGGAGAAACTGCGGGAACGATGGCAGAGCCCGCAGGAGAAACTTCGGGAACAGGGGCAGAGCCCGCAGGAGAAGCTGCGGGAACAGTGGCAGAGGAGGCAGAGGGGGCGGAGGGGGCGCCGCAGAGCTGGGCCAGCGCCATCTCGGAGAGGGCGATGCCGTTCTGAAGCTGGAGACGGGAGGAGGCGAGTTCCTGCTGCTTGAGTTCTACACGCAGGACATCGTTGCGGGTGGTGAGGCCTGCGGCGGCGTAGTCGGAGGTGAACTTGTGGACTTCGGCCAGTTGGCGGTCGGCAGCATCGAGCGTGCCGATATTGGCTTTGAGGGCTACTATCTGCCAGTAGAGACGGGCTACTTGAAGGGAGACGTCGCGCTCGGACATTTGCAGTTGGAGTTGACGTATCTCTTCCTGAAGACGTGCGAGGCGGTTGCCGTTGACTATCTGTCCGCCAGCGAAGACGGGCTGCACGGCCATGGCGTTGACGAGGGCGCCTTTCTTTATCGCGCTGATTGTGATGGGCGGCAAGCCGAACTGAGCGAACAGCGACTCGCCGACATCTACCTGGACGAGATGATGGAAGCCTTGAAAAACACCACCCGCTGCCTGTATGGAGGGGAAATAGTTGGTGAAGGCCTGCTTACGGTCCTCCTGCGCCATCTGCACGGCAATGCGGGAGGACTGCAATTTGCGGTTGTTTTGTATGGCGGCCTGCTGCAACGCTTGAAGGTCCTGGGCGTGCAGGCTGAACAGCACCATATTAAATAATAAAAAGAGAAATATGCGCTTCATAAGGGACTATTCGTAAATTTTCCAATAGACAACGGGCAGCACGGTGACGACGAGAATGAGGGCGCCTATGCCGCCGGCGAAGATGGCCACGCCCACGGGCATCCAGAAACTGGTGCCGGCGAGAATCATGGGCACGACGCCTACGGCGGTGGTGGCGGTGGTGAGGAAGATGGGCACCATGCGGCGACGGCCGGCATCGTAGGCGGCATCGCGCACGCTCATGCCTTTCTTTCGCATATCGTCGGCGTGCTGGAAGATGAGGATTTCGTTGCGCATGATGATGCCCATCAACGTGATGATGCCGAAAATGGCCGTCAGACCGAGCATGCGGTTCATGGCCCACAGGCCGATGAGCACGCCTGGGATGGCGAGGCCGATGGCTACGATGCTGACGATGGTGAGACCATAGCGGCGGAAACTGAACAGGAGGAAGAAGAAGACGATGGAGAGCGAGACGAGCGTGCCACTGATTATCATGGGGTAGAGGTCGCCGTTGTTGCTTT
The DNA here is from genome assembly GCA_045639805.1 of Alloprevotella sp. Classification (GTDB taxonomy): domain Bacteria; phylum Bacteroidota; class Bacteroidia; order Bacteroidales; family Bacteroidaceae; genus Alloprevotella. Next base: position 30,317 of record JAZUDS010000087.1, on the reverse strand, counting down.
CTTCTATGCCGCCTATCTCGCTGTGCATGCCGGCGGGGAGACGCATGGCGGCTACGTAGTCCTCCAACTCCGTCTCAATGGGCTTGGGCAGCACACCGGGCTTGGGCTCCGCCGTCACACTGATGCAGCGCACGCCGTTGCGGTGGACGATGTTCTGCTCGCTCCACGCCGTACCTACGTTGGCCACCTGGCGCAGGGCCGTGGTGCCGCTGACGGGGAGGTTGGCAATGTCGGAGGCGGTGCGTTTCTCGGCATTTATATCCTTCAGGACGACGGGCATCTCATAGCCGTCCTCCCAGATGCTGCTCACGGGCAGGTCGGTGGTGAGGAGGGCGAGGGAGGCGGAGGTGGTGGTGCGGTTAAGGCCCAGTTGAGCGGCGGCTACGGGGTCGAGCGTGACCTCGGTAATGGGGCGCGGCTGCTGGAAGTTGCAACGGATGCCTTCAAGGTCGGGGTTCTGGCGCATGTGGGCCATGAGGCGGTCGGCCACGAGGTGGAGGGAGTCGAGGTCGTCGCCATAGAAACGGAACTCGAAGGTCTCCAAGTTCTGGTAGTCCATCTGCTTGAACTTCACGTAGGCCTGTGGGAAGTGCTCGGTGTAGCGAGCGTCCATATCGGCCACGAGGGAGGCCGATTCCTCCGGTGAATGCGTGGCTACAATGAACTGCGCGAAGTTGCGCCCCCCCATCTGCGGGGCGTAACTCGTCATGAAGCGCGGCGATGAACAGCCCATGAAGGAGGTGATGTAGCGCACACGCTTGTCCTTGTGGAGGGCGGCGGCTACGCTGTCGGCTATCTGGCGCGTCTCGTCAAGGCCGGCACCTTCAGGGAGGAAGATTTCCACGGCTATCTGGTCGCGCTCGGCATATGGCATGGCGCGCAGTTTAAGTTGCGGAGCGATAAGGCCGCTCAGCAGCACGACAGCTATGCCGCCCACGATGGTGAGCCAGGGATGGCGGAAGGTCCAGTCCAGTACGTGGTTGTAGGTTGTCTGCACTCCGCGCGTTATCTTGCTGCCGCCGTCGGCGGGCGCCTTCTTGATGAGGAAGAACTCCAGAATGGGGATGACCACCACGGCCAGCATCAGGCTGACCATGAGGTTGATGGTGATGGTCCACGGCAGTACCTGGATGAAGTCGGAGTACATGCCCGTCATCGTATAGAGGAAGGGATAGAAGATGGCGCAGATGCACACGGTGGCGGTCATCATCGGCAGGAAATAGTGCTGCGCGCTGTGGGCCGCGGCGTGCCAACGGCTCATGCCCTTGCTGAGGAACTCCAGATAACCGTCGAGCACCACGATACTGTTGTCCACTATCATACCGAGCACGAGGATAAGGCCGGCCAGCGAACAGGTGTTGAGCGGTATGCCCACGCCGTACATGATCCCCACGCTGATGAAGGTGGAAAGCGGGATGGTGGCGGCGGCCACTATGGCTGTGCGGAAGGGGAAGAGCACCATCATCACGAGGATGATGATGACCATGGAGAGCAGCAGGTCGCGCAGGAAGTCGTGCACGCTGTCGGCCACTACCTTCGGCTGGTCGGCAATGCGCGTGACGTTCACGTCGGAAGGCATTTCATACTTGCAGAAATCCTCGATGACCTTGTCCACGTCCTTGCCGTAGTGCACGATATTATTGCCGGAACGCATCTCGGCAGAGATGAGTATGCAGGGGTGGCCGTCCTGCTCTATGTAACTCTGCGAGCGGTCGTACTCGCGCTCTATGGTGGCCACGTCCTTGACGCGCACCACGCGGTTTTGGGCGTCGGTGTAGATGATGTAGTTGGCCACCTCCTCCTCGCTCGTCAGCGTAGTGCTTACGTGCAGCGGCTGGTTGAGCGTGCCGGTGGTCAGGGAGCCGCTCATCATCGTCATGCCGCCCGACTGCAGGGCCGACAGCAACATCTTGTCGGAGATGCCGTAGGCGGAAAGGCGCTGGTGGTCCACACGCAACGTTATCTGTTCGCGCAAGTCGCCATACACCTTCACGTTGCTCACCGACTTGATGGCGCGCAGGCGGTCGCCCAGGTCGTCGGCGTATTTATGCAGCTCGCGATAGGTGCGCTGCGGCGACTCCACGGCGATGAGCAGGGCACTCGTGTCGCCGAAGTCGTCCTGACACACGAGGGCCAGCACGCCGCTCGGCAGTGTGGCCTTGAATTCGTTGAGGCCGTGGCGCAGTTTTGCCCACACCTGGTCGGCATTGGCCACGTCGTCCTCCAGTTCCAGCATGATGATGCACATGCCGTTGCTGCTTGATGATGTTGTCTTGGCGCGCCGCACCTCCTTATAGGTGAAGAGGTAGCGTTCCAGCGGACGGGCCACCTGCTCCTCCACCTCTTCGCTCGTGGCACCGGGATAGACGGCCACCACCACGCCCTGCCTTATCACCATATCGGGGAATTCGGCCTTCGGCATCTGCTCCAGCCCGTAGAGGCCGAAGACGAAGAGAATTCCTATCAACAGGAACGTGAGCCGATAGTTGCGCATCAGCCACGCCACCCAGTTCTTCTTATTTGTTGCCACAGTTGGGATTTTTTAGTCTTCGATTATTCGATTATTCGATACTTCGATTATTTTTTTATCGCACTCCCTTCGCTCAATCGCTGATAGCCCTGCGTGATGACGGTCGTTCCTTCCGTCAGTCCACCGTCAATGACGATGCGGTTACCGCACGTGCGGCCCACCGTCACGGGGCAAATGGCGGCCTTGCCGTCCTTCACGACCCACACGAAGTTGCCCTCCGCACCGCGCTGCACACACCCGACGGGCAGCGTAATGGCCGGCGTGGCCTGTTGCTGGCCGAAGCGCACGTTAGCCACCATTCCCGGCAGCAACTTATGGCCCGGATTCGGCACGTTGGCCCATATCGTGTAGGTGTGCGTCAGGGCGTCGCCCTCCACGCCGCGCGTCAGGCTGTTGCTCTCAAAGCGCTCGTCGCCAAGGGCCTCCACCGTCAGCCACGCGCTCGTGGCACGGCTCACGCTGGCATATTCCTTTTCTGGCACGCTCACACTGACGCGCACACGGTCAATATTCAAAATACGCATCAGTGGCTGACCCGGCAACGCCGTTTCGCCCACGTGGCAGATACCCTTGCCGATGACGCCGCTCACGGGAGCCACCACGCGACAGTCCTGCATCTGTTTTTCCAACAGTTGCACCTGGCTCTGGGCCTGCCTCACCTGGCTCTGTATCTCCACCCATTTTATCTCGGGCAGGGAACCCGCGTCGTGCACCTGGCGCAGACGCTCCTGAGCATCCAGCGCCTGCTCCAACTGAGCCTTGGCACCCGTCAGCGCACTCTTCACCGAGGCGGGGTCAATCGTAGCCAGCGTCTGGCCTTTCGCCACGTTCTGGCCCTCGCTCACGTTCACCGAGAGCAGTGCCCCCATACTGCTGAACGACACCATCGTTTCCGATTCTGCCACGACCTGACCCACATACGCCAGTTGGTCATAGTCCGTCGTCCGGGTCGCCACTTCCGTAGTCACCCGCGCCGGCAATGCCTCGCGTTTCTGCTCCTCTTTTCCGCAGCCCCACAAGGCCACGAAAGCGGCAGCAATCACACAAAATCTAATAATTTTCATATTTTTCTATTATCAAAGTTCTATCGTCTATTATCGCTTTTCCATTTTCGTCTGCAAAATTACGTCAAAAATCTTACATATCGGGCATTCACGCGTGTTTTTTTGCTTTTTCTTATTCCTTTAATAATATACATACACATACGCACGATGTATTTTTCCTGCTACATTTCCTACATTGCTACATCTTTCATCGTTTCATAGCTTCATCATTCATCGCATACACACGCGCAAGCATTTTGATAATTATAACTTTCAGATGCCCCCCACCTAAAGGAAGCCCCCGCGCCTCTTGTGGAGGATTCTTTTGTGTTTTAGGAATTTATTCGTATATTTGCATTCCGATAAGATTTATTCCTACTACAATAATTACTAATGAAAACAAAAAAGTTTCCTCTTATCCTCGCATTCGCTGCCGCGGTGATTTTGCAGGCCATGGGCTTACGTGCCTTGGCACAGGACCTGACCATCGACCTCCAGGCAGACGGCCCGCGCACCGTGGGCGACGTAGCCGTTGACTACAAATGGTATTATGAAGGTGCTAATATCTATACAAGCACCACCCTCGACAGCAAGCTGGACATTACCTCCACGAAAAATATCATGCGCATTGAGTTTGTAGGCTCTACCGCCAAGAGCGGTGCCGTAGTGGTGCGCGAAGGCGGTGGCACGCTGGACTTCCAGCCGAAGGGCACATCCACATGGGAGGGCAACGCCAAGCATATCGTGTTTGCTGCCGGCAGCAGCGAAACCGACTATTATATCTCCAGCATCAGCATTTGGTTTGAAGGTTCCTCAGCCTTCTGCGCCGCGCCCGCCATCAGCTACGACGGGACGCGCTTTGCCATTGTCTCCGCCACCGAAGGGGCCGTGTGCTACTACGGTGTCGCCCCCAATGCGCCGCAGAGCACCGGCATAGCCTCTTCCCTGCCCCTCCGGAGCTTTACCCTCAGCGCATACGCCGAGGCTGAAGGTAAGAAGAAGTCCGAGACGGTGGATTACACCTTCACGCCCACCGACCTCCTCGGAGCGAGCAGCACCCGCCGCCTCGCCCGTGCCGCCGAAGAAGAAGGACTGAAGGCCTACGCCGACGAGCCGCGCTCGTTTACGCGCAACAAGGTTCTGGTGGAGAAGCACACGGGCCTCAACTGCCCCAACTGCCCTCCGGCCGACAATGCCTATAACAAATTCCTCAACAACCATCCGGAATACAAGGACAAGGTCGTGCTGATACGCCACAACAGCTACACTCCCGACCGCCTTACCGTGCAAGGCCTCCACTCCACCCTTTCCAACAAATGGGGTATCAGTGGCTGGCCCACCTACCTCATAGACCGCTGCGACCCCGACGGCGGCCTTTTTGCCAATCCTCACGGCTACCACTGCCAGTGGGGCAACTGGCAATCCTCCGGCTGGGACGGCATCGGCAAGCGTCTGGCCAAGCCTACATACGTGAGTCTCTCGCTGGAAGGCTCGGCCTACGACCCCGACACCCGCAAGCTCACCGTGCAGGCCCGCGGCGAAGTGACCAAGGCGGTGCCCGACCTCGCCATCAGCGTATTCCTCACACAGGACAGCATCGAGGGCAATACCGACCACGCCTACAGCCAGAACTCCCGCACCTACCTGACGGAGGACATCCACGGCGACAAACTCACCGTGAAGGACGGCTGGTATGAATACATCAAGGAATACACCGTGGAGGAGACCTACGGCCGCAGCATAGCTGCCGACCCCACGAAGATGAACCTCGTGGTGTTCGTCAGTTCCTACGACAACTACACCTACCCCTTCCAGGAGGGCACGAAGGACTTCACCGACAGCGAGGTGCACAACGCCGACGAGGTGCGCATCACCACGCTCCCCACGACCACCGGCTCACGCTGCGACACTCCCGTTATCCGTCTGCAGAACGGCGCACTGGAAATGAGCAGCACCACTGAGGGCGCGGCCATCTCCTACACCCTCGCCCCCGTGCCCGGCTCCACCGCCAGCAGCAACGTGGAATGCGCCGACATTGCCTTCCAAGTGACTGCCGTGGCCAAGGCCGAGAACCACGCTCCCTCCAAGGTAGCCACCGCCGTCTTTACCCTTGCGGACGTGATGGACTCCTGGGGCTCCGAGGAGAGCATAGAGCAACTGTCAACGGATAAATCTCAACCGTACAGCGTATACGACCTTACGGGCCGCATCATAAAGGGCAACGTGAAGGGTATCAGCATCGTCAACGGTAAAAAGATTATCAAGTAACGCCATGAAGAAATATATCATCCCTCAGGCCGACTTGGCCTCAATGACATCGGAGCGATTTTTCCTTGGCGGCGCCAGCGAGATTCCGTTTGGCGGCGAGACCGGCAGCTTCGACACTCATGCCCAGACCGACTGGGATGAGGAATGGTCCCCCGCCTCCGACGAATAGTCCGCTCCCCGGAACACATCTTCACCGCCGTCAAGCCCTGCTTGGCGGCGGTGTTTGTTATTGCCCGCCGTGCGAAACGTAACCATTGGGGGGGACTTCCCAAAATGTGGTGTGCCCAACGCAAAAAGATTGTTACTTTTACGGGATATCACTCTCAATTTATTAACCCCTCATTTAGTTTTGTTTCAACAATTGTTAAAACTGTTTTCAACAACTGTTAAAATCAATGTCAACAATTGTTGAAATTAATGTCAACAATTGTTGAAAAATGACGGGAAGGGAAAACGATGGGATGTGTAGCCCGTACCATTTTGCGAAAAAAGGAAGTAAATTTGCGTAGCCCCACGCAAGTATTAAGAGTTTGGAAGATATTTATGCGAAGGGCTTATGCAAGCCCCGAAGGGGCGACAGATTGGAGGATAGGGCGAGAGCCCCATCTTTTATGTATGACACTATATGGGAGCGCTGTAAGTGCGACAGAATTCCCTTGAATTGTGTCGCACTTACAGCGCTCCCAAAACAAATGGCATCGAATGCGGTAGGGCTCACGCCCCACGCTCCATTATGTCGTCCTTTCAGGACTTTCAACTTTCCCCGGACAGCAACAATAAAATAATAGCTGCCCGTGAGTGCACGGGCCGCTATTTTGTTTATTGTGCCGACCATCGGGAAGGGGTGAGCCTCCCGATGCGGCGGAGGGTTGCGGTTTAGAAGTCGTCGGAATAGACAGCGGCGGTCTTGACGGTCTCGGCGGAGGTGCGGGCATAGTCCTCGGCATCGCCTACGACGATCTTGCCAAATTCGCGCAGACCGGTGCCGGCGGGGATGAGGTGACCGCAGATGACGTTCTCCTTCATGCCTTCCAGGTAGTCGGTCTTGCCGCTGACGGCTGCATCGTTGAGCACCTTGGTGGTCTCCTGGAAGGAGGCGGCACTCATGAACGACTTGGTCTGCAGGGCTGCACGGGTGATACCCTGGAGGATCTGCGTGGAGGTGGCGGGCACGGCGTCACGAACCTGTACGGGACGGAGGTCACGGCGCTTGAGCTGCGAGTTTTCGTCGCGGAGCTTGCGGGCGGTGACTATCTGGCCCTTGAACATGACTTCGGAATCGCCAGCATCGACAATGTACTTCTTGCCCCAGATGCGGTCGTTCTCCTCGGCAAACTCGAGTTTATCGACTATCTGGTCTTCAAGGAAGCGGGTGTCGCCAGGATCGTTGATGCGTACCTTGCGCATCATCTGGCGCACGATGACTTCGAAGTGTTTGTCGTTGATGCCTACGCCCTGGAGGCGATAGACGTCCTGCACCTGATTGACGATGTATTCCTGCACGGCGGTGGGACCCTTGATGGCGAGGATGTCGCTGGGCGTGATGCTGCCGTCGGAGAGTGCGGTGCCGGCACGCACGGCGTCGCCGTCCTGAACGAGGATCTGCTTGCTGAGGGGCACGAGGTACTTCTTCTGCTCACCAAGCTTGGAGGTGACGACGATTTCGCGGTGGCCGCGCTTGAGGCCGCCCATGGTGATGATACCGTCGATTTCGCTGACGATGGCGGGGTTGCTGGGGTTGCGGGCCTCGAAGAGCTCGGTAACGCGGGGCAGACCGCCGGTGATATCGCCTGCGGAGGCGAGGACGCGGGCTATCTTGACGAGGATGTCGCCGGGCTTGACTTCCTGGCCGTCGTCAACGGTGATGTGGCCGCCTACGGGGAAGTTGTAGGTGCGGAGCACTTCGCCGTTCTTGTCGAGGACGTGGACGGAGGGCACGCGGGTCTTATCCTTGGACTCGATGATGATGCGCTCGGAGAGGTTGGTGGCTTCGTCGGTCTCTACCTTGTAGGTGACGCCTTCCTCTACGTTCTCGAACTGCAGGCGTCCGCCTACTTCGGTGACGATGACGTTGTTGAAGGGGTCCCACTCGGCCACTACGGTGTCCTTCTCTACTTCGGCCTTGTCCTCAACATAGAGGTGGGAGCCGTAGGGCACGTCCTTGGTGGAGAGCACGATGCCGGTCTTGGGATCGACGAAGCGAGCCTCGGTGAGACGGCTGACAACGATCTGGATGGCCTTGCCGTCCCTCTCAGCGGGAACGGAACGGAGGTCGGCAAATTCTACGCGGCACTTCCATGCGGCCTTCATCTGGGTGACGGCGGCTGCGTTACCGGCCAGACCACCGGCGTGGAACGTACGGAGGGTAAGCTGTGTACCAGGCTCACCGATGGACTGTGCAGCGATGACGCCTACGGCTTCGCCCTTCTGCACCATCTTGGCAGTGGCGAGGTTGCGGCCGTAGCACTTCATGCAGACGCCGTGCTTGCTCTCGCAGGTGAGGACGGAACGTATCTCGACGTGCTCGATGGGGCTGGCTTCTATCTCGGCTGCCACGGGCTCGGTGATTTCTTCACCGGCGGCAACGATGAGCTTGCCGGTGAGGGGGTTGATGACGTCGTGGACGCTGACACGGCCGAGGATGCGCTCGGCAAGGGTGGCCACTACGTGGTCGCCATTGCGCAGGGCGGTGCAGTCGAGGCCGCGGAGGGTGCCGCAGTCTTCCTCGGTGATGATGACGTCGTGAGAGACGTCAACGAGACGACGGGTGAGGTAACCGGCGTCGGCCGTCTTCAGAGCGGTATCGGCCAGACCCTTACGGGCACCGTGGGTGGAGATGAAGTACTCCAGCACGGACATGCCTTCCTTAAAGTTGGAGATAACGGGGTTTTCAATGGTACCGCGGCTGTCGCTACCGGCACGGGTAGGCTTGGCCATCAGACCACGCATACCGGCCAGCTGCTTAATCTGGTCGGCGCTACCACGGGCACCGGAGTCGAGCATCATGAACACGGCGTTGAAGCCCTGGTCGGCCTCGGTCATCTGCTTCATGAGGGTGGCCTTGATCTCGTTGTCCACCTGGGTCCAGGTGTTTACGACCTGATTGTAGCGGTCGTTATCGGTGATGAAGCCCATACCATAGTTCATGGTAATCTGGTCCACTTCGTCGTTACCGCGCTGCACGATGGCCTTCTTCTCCTCAGGGATGATAATATCGCCGAGGTTGAAGGACAAACCGCCCTCGTATGCCTTGTGGTAGCCGAGGTTCTTGATGCCATCGAGGAAGACGCAGGCACGAGCCATACCGACGGCCTTGATGACGCGGGTGATAATCTTCTTGAGGGACTTCTTGGAGATAACCTCGTTGACGAAGCCGAGCTCGTTGGGGATGATGTCATTGACGATGACACGACCCACGGAGGTCTCAATGATATGGCGGATGGGGAGGCCGCTCTCGTCGATGTCGTTGACGAGGACCTTGACGGGAGCGTGGACATCTACGCGCTTCTCATTGAAGGCGATGATGGCTTCCTCTGGACCGTAGAAGGTGAGGCCGCTGCCCTTGGCACCCGGACGTATCTTGGTGATGTAGTAGAGGCCGAGCACCATATCCTGCGAAGGCACGGTGATAGGCTCGCCGTTGGCCGGGTTGAGGATATTGTGGCTCTGGAGCATGAGGATTTGGGCCTCAAGGATGGCCTCGTTGGAAAGGGGAAGGTGCACGGCCATCTGGTCGCCGTCGAAGTCGGCGTTGAAGGCGGTACAGGCCAGCGGGTGGAGCTGGATGGCCTTGCCCTCGATCATCTTGGGCTGGAAGGCCTGGATACCGAGGCGGTGGAGGGTAGGCGCACGGTTGAGGAGCACGGGGTGACCCTTCATGACGTGCTCAAGGATTTCCCAGATAGCGGGGTCCTTGCGGTCCACCATCTTCTTGGCGCTCTTGGTGGTCTTGACGATGCCACGCTCAATGAGCTTGCGAATGATGAAGGGCTTATAGAGCTCGGCAGCCATCAGTTTGGGAAGGCCACACTCACCCATGTTGAGCTCGGGGCCTACAACGATAACTGAACGGGCGGAGTAGTCAACACGCTTACCGAGGAGGTTCTGACGGAAGCGGCCCTGCTTACCCTTGAGGGAGTCGGAGAGTGACTTGAGGGGGCGGTTGCTATCGCTCTTGACGGCAGAGGACTTGCGGCTGTTGTCGAAGAGGGAGTCAACGGCTTCCTGCAGCATACGCTTCTCGTTGCGGAGGATGACCTCGGGGGCCTGAATCTCGATGAGGCGCTTCAGACGGTTGTTGCGAATGAGTACGCGACGATAGAGGTCGTTGAGGTCGGAAGTGGCGAAGCGGCCGCCATCCAGGGGCACGAGAGGACGGAGCTCGGGAGGCGTCACAGGGAGGATCTTGATGATCATCCACTCGGGTTTGTTGCGGTCCTTGGAAGCGCGGAAGGATTCTACGACCTGCAGGCGCTTGAGGGCCTCGGTCTTACGCTGTACGGAGCCGTCGGTGTTGGCCTGGTCGCGAAGCTCATAGGAGAGCTTGTCGAGGTCCACGCGGCGGAGGAGGTACAGAAGGGCTTCAGCACCCATCTTGGCGATGAACTTGTTGGGGTCGTCATCCTCAAGATAATCGTTCTCGCGGGGGAGCTGGTCATAGATTTCGCTGTATTCTTCCTCGCTGAGGAGATCGCCTTCCTTGACGCCGTCGCCAATGTTGGCGGCAGCACCGGCCTGGAGCACGATGTAGCGCTCGTAATAGATAATGCTGTCAAGTTTCTTGGTGGGGATACCGAGCACATAACCTATCTTGTTGGGGAGGCTGCGGAAGTACCAGATGTGGGCCACGGGAACAACGAGTTCGATATGGCCGGCACGCTCGCGGCGCACCTTCTTCTCGGTTACTTCTACGCCGCAACGGTCGCAGGTGATGCCTTTATAACGGATGCGCTTATATTTTCCGCAGTTACACTCGTAGTCCTTGGTGGGACCGAAGATGCGCTCGCAGAACAAGCCGTCGCGCTCAGGCTTATAGGTGCGGTAGTTGATAGTTTCAGGCTTCAGCACTTCACCGAAGGAGTTCTCCTGGATTTCCTCAGGGGAAGCCAGGCCGATGGTGATCTTGGTGAAGTTGCTCTTTACCTTGATATCTTTCTTAAATGCCATGATACATTATATTTATATATAGTGGCTATATATGCTATAGATACTATCGTTATTAACAAATGCTTGCACTAATCGAGCGTGACGCTCAGGCCCAGACCACGGAGCTCGTGGAGGAGCACGTTGAGGGATTCAGGAATACCGGGAGTGGGCATGTTGTCGCCCTTGACGATGGCCTCGTAAGCCTTGGAACGGCCGGTGACGTCATCACTCTTGATGGTAAGGATTTCCTGCAGGACGTGGCTGGCGCCGAAGGCCTCGATGGCCCAGACTTCCATCTCACCGAAACGCTGGCCACCGAACTGGGCCTTACCGCCGAGGGGCTGCTGGGTGATGAGGCTGTACGGGCCAATGGAGCGGGCGTGCATCTTGTCTTCTACCATGTGGCCCAGCTTAAGCATGTAGGTGACACCCACGGTGGCCTTCTGGTCGAAGGGCTCGCCGGTCTCGCCGTCGTAAAGCTGAGTGGAGCAGAAGGGAGGCAGACCGGCCTTGTCGGTCCATTCCTGAAGGTCGTCGAGCTTGGCACCGTCGAAGATGGGCGTAGCAAACTTCACGCCGAGTTTCTTACCGGCAGCACCGAGAACGGCCTCGAAGATCTGGCCGATGTTCATACGGCTGGGCACGCCGAGAGGATTGAGCACGATATCTACGGGTGTGCCGTCCTCAAGGAAAGGCATATCTTCCTGACGCACAATCTTGGACACGATACCCTTGTTGCCGTGGCGGCCGGCCATCTTATCGCCCACGCCGATCTTACGCTTCTTGGCCACATAGACCTTGGCAAGCTGCATGATGCCGCTGGGCAGCTCGTCGCCCACGCTGATGGCGAGTTTGTCGCGCTTCAGCTTGGCGTCGAGCTCATTGTAGCGGTGCAGATAGTTTACGACGAGGCGGCTGATGAGCTCGTTGGTGTGCAGGTCGGTAGTCCAGTCGCAGAGTTGCACGCTGTTGTAGTCGATATTGGTCAGCACGCTCTTGGAGAACTTCGTGCCTACGGCGATAACCTCATTGCCGATGTTGTCGCGAACGCCCTGGCAAACCTTATCTTTGCAAAGACGCATCAAGCGGAGCAACAGTTCGTTGTGAAGTTCGGACGTAGCCTTCTCGAAGGCCTTGTCGAGTTCCTGAACCTTTATCTTGTCGGCAGCCTTGCTGGCACGCGTCTTGACGGCGCGGCTATAGAGGCTGCGGTTGATGATAGTACCTGAGAGGGAGGGGTTGGCCTTGAGGGAGGCGTCCTTCACGTCTCCGGCCTTGTCGCCGAAGATGGCGCGGAGGAGTTTCTCTTCCGGCGTGGGGTCGCTCTCGCCCTTAGGCGTAATCTTACCGATAAGGATATCGCCGGGTTCAACGCGGGCGCCGATGCGGATCAGACCGTTCTCGTCGAGGTCCTTGGTGGCGTCTTCGCTGACGTTGGGGATATCGTTGGTAAGCTCTTCCATGCCGCGCTTGGTCTCGCGCACTTCAAGGGAGAACTCGTCCACATGGACGGAGGTGAGGATGTCCTCACGGACGACGCGCTCGTTGAGAACGATGGCGTCCTCGTAGTTGTAACCCTTCCAAGGCATGTAGGCCACAAGGAGGTTGCGACCCAGAGCGAGTTCGCCGTTCTCGGTGGCGTAGCCCTCGGTGAGGATGTCGCCCTTCTTGTCGCGCTGGCCCTTCTCGCAGATGGGGCGCAGGTCGATGGTCATGTTCTGGTTGGTACGGCGGAACTTGGGTATGTCGTACACCTTCGTGGCGCTGTCGAAGCTTACGATCTCATCGTCGGCGGTGCGGTCGTAGATGATGCGGATGGTGGTGGCGTCAACGAAATCTACCACGCCGTCGCCTTCGGCAGTAATCATCGTGCGGCTGTCTTCGCACACCTGCTTCTCAATGCCGGTGCCGACGATAGGAGCCTCGTTGTGGATGAGGGGCACGGCCTGGCGCATCATGTTGGAGCCCATCAGTGCGCGGTGGGCATCGTCGTGCTCCAGGAAGGGGATGAGGGAGGCAGCGATGGAGGCAATCTGCTGAGGAGCTACGTCCATCAGATCCACCTGATCGGGGGGCACTACAGGATAGTCGGCATCGCGACGGCACTTTACCTTCTTAAGGATGAAGTGGCCTTCTTCGTCGAGCGGGGCGTTGCCCTGGCCGATAATCTTGCTCTCCTCTTCTTCTGCGGAGAGATATACGACGTTTTCGTTGTTGAGGTCCACCTGCTTGTCGGCAGCCTTACGGTAAGGCGTCTCAATGAAGCCGAGGTGATTGACCTTGGCATATACGCAAAGGGAGCTGATCAGACCGATGTTAGGACCTTCAGGGCTCTCAATGGGGCAGAGGCGGCCGTAGTGTGTGTAGTGTACGTCACGCACCTCGAAGCCGGCACGCTCGCGGCTCAGACCGCCAGGACCAAGGGCGGAGAGACGGCGTTTGTGGGTCACCTCGGCCAGGGGGTTGGTCTGGTCCATGAACTGGCTGAGAGCGTTCGTTCCGAAGAACGTATTGATAACGCTGCTGATAGCCTTTGAGTTAATAAGGTCGGTGGGGGTGAACACCTCGTTGTCGCGCACGTTCATCCTCTCACGGATGGTGCGGGCCATACGGCTCAGGCCGATGTTGAACTGGTTGGCCAACTGCTCACCCACGGTGCGCACGCGGCGGTTGCTCAGGTGGTCGATGTCGTCCACGCTGGCCTTGGAGTTTACGAGCTCCACGAGGTATTTGATAATGGCAATGATATCCTCACGGGTCAGGACGCGAACATTCATATCGATGCCGAGTTCCAACTTATGATTGATGCGGAAGCGGCCCACCTCACCGAGGTCATAGCGCTTGTCAGAGAAGAACAGGCTATTGATAAGCTCGCGGCCGGCAGCATCATCGGCAGGCTCGGAGTTGCGCAGCTGACGATGGATATACACGATTGCCTCACGCTCTGAATTAGTGGGGTCCTTCTGAAGCGTATTGAAGATGATAGAGTAGTCGCTGCCGCCCGTCTCTTCCTTATGCACGAGCACGGTCTGGGCGCCATTCTCTATAATCTCGTCAATCATATCTTCCGTGATAACGGCCTCACGGTCGAACAGCAAAGAGTTACGTTCGATGCTCACTACCTCGCCCGTATCCTCATCTACGAAGTCCTCAACCCAGCTCTTCAGAATACGGGCAGCAAGCTTGCGGCCTACCACACGCTTCAGGTTAGCCTTATTGACCTTCACCTCTTCAGCGAGATCAAAGATGTCCAGAATTTCCTGGTCGGACTCATAACCGATGGCACGCAGAAGTGTCGTCACGGGCAACTTCTTCTTACGGTCGATGTAAGCATACATCACGTTGTTGATGTCAGTAGCAAACTCAATCCAGCTACCCTTGAAAGGAATAATACGGGCACTGTAGAGCTGGCTGCCGTTGCTATGCATGCTGCTGCCGAAGAACACACCGGGAGAACGGTGCAACTGGCTCACCACTACACGCTCAGCACCGTTGATGATGAAGGTGCCGTTGTCCGTCATGTAAGGAATAGAACCGAGATACACGTCCTGCACCACTGTGTCGAAATCCTCATGATCAGGATCGGAGCAAGAAAGTTTCAACTTAGCCTTGAGCGGCACATTGAAGGTCAGACCACGCTGAAGACACTCCTCTATACTATAGCGGGGAGCCTCAATACAGTAGTCCAAAAAGTCAAGGTGGAAATTGTTGCGCGTGTCGTCAATAGGGAAGTTGTCTGCAAAAACACGATACAGACCATCCTGTTTGCGCAGCTCGGCAGGAGTGTCAAGCTGGGAAAATTCCCTGAAAGACTTCAGCTGAATGTCAAGAAAGTCAGGATAAGGCATTGGATTCTTGACAGACGCAAAGTTTTCTCTTTGGTTAATTACTCTGGAAGACATTCTGAGAGTTATTTATGTTAGTAAAAAAATTTTATATTGTCTGGAGGAGGGGGTGGCAGCAACCACTTTGCTAAAAGTTCATTGCTTCCGACATTATTGCAAGAGGCTTTCCTACTATTTTTTCTCCGCAGTATAAGAGGCTTTTCATCCGTTTCAAGGAATTTTGAATCGCGCTTAAGGCTCTTTCAGCCCGCGGTGCTTCAAACGAACCCCTGTTTTATTCTGGATCTATTCCCCTTTTTCTTCCACTGGTGCCGATTCTGTTTTAATTAGTGCCGACTTAATTTCAACTAGTGCCGACTTAGTTCCAACTAACGCCGACTTAGTTTCAACTAGTGCCGACTTAATTTTAACTAGTGCCGACTTAGTTCCAACTCAAAGGGCTATCGGAAAAACTAAAAGGGATGTAGGAAAATATAAATGAGGGTGTGCGGCGGAGCAAATAGTACGCTATATTTATATATACGCGTGCGCGCACATTTTTACACGCAAAAAGGTTAAGAACCCGGTACCACCGGATCCTTAACCATACCCTTGCGGGAATTTTTGCGAACTAAAGCTTAGGCGAGTTCTACTTCAGCACCAGCCTCTTCGAGAGCCTTCTTCAGTGCTTCAGCTTCTTCCTTGCCGACACCTTCCTTAAGCTTGGAGGGGCAGCCGTCAACGAGATCCTTAGCTTCCTTCAGGCCAAGACCGCAAGCTTCCTTGACAGCCTTAACAACCTGCAGCTTGTTGGCACCAGCACCCTTCAGCACTACGTCGAAGGAGGTCTTCTCCTCGGCAGCCTCAGCGGCACCGCCAGCAGCGGGAGCAGCAACTGCAACAGCAGCAGCAGCGGGTTCAATACCATACTCGTCCTTCAGGACCTGAGCCAGTTCATTAACTTCTTTCACGGTGAGGTTCACAAGTTCCTCAGCGATAGCTTTGATATCAGCCATTTTCTTTAAATTTTTATAAATTAATAATTAGTGAATTGTCTTTTTAAGCAACGTCTCTTATTATTCGGGACGCTCGCCGAGGGTCTGGAGCAGGCCGTGGATCTTGTTGCCAGCGGAGCCCTGGAGACCAGAGATAACGTTCTTTGCGGGGCTCTGAAGCAGGGCGATAACGTCTGCGATGAGCTCGTTCTTGCTCTTGATGGCGCAGAGTTCTGCCAGGTGCTCGGCACCCACGAAGATACCTTCTTCAGCATAGGCAGCCTTCAGCTTGATCAGCTCGTTCTTACCAGCAAATTCCTTTATCAGCTTGGCAGGAGCATTGGCCACGTTGCAGAACAGTACGGCCGTGTTGCCTACCAGTGCAGGATAAAGACCGCTGTAGTCGGTCTCTGCAGCTTCGAGGGCCTTTTCAAAGAGAGTGTTCTTCACAACAACCATCTTGATGTCAGCCTTGAAGCACTTGCGACGGAGGTCGCTAGTCTGCTCGGCGTTCAGGCCGGCAGTGTCAACAAGATAGAAGTGTGCGTATTCTTTAAGCTTAGCGCTTACTTGTTCAATAGCAATAGCTTTATCTTCCTTTCTCATGATTCAATCTCCTTACTTTGCTTCGTCAACTGATTTGGGGTCAACCTTGACACCCTTACTCATAGTCGAGGAAAGATAAATACTCTTGATATAAGTACCCTTAGCGGCAGCGGGCTTCAGCTTGATAATCGTATTGATGAACTCCTTGGCATTGCCCACCATCTTATCAACGGAGAAGCTTACCTTGCCGATGGAGGTGTGTACGATACCAGCCTTGTCGACCTTGAAGTCAATCTTACCCTGCTTCACCTCGCGAACAGCCTTGGCTACGTCCATAGTCACAGTACCGCTCTTGGGGTTAGGCATCAAGCCACGGGGACCGAGAACACGGCCCAGGGCACCAATTTTACCCATGATGGAGGGCATGGTGATGATAACGTCAACATCAGTCCAGCCACCCTTAATCTTCTCGATATACTCGTCCAGACCTACATAGTCTGCACCAGCCTCTTTTGCTTCGGTCTCCTTGTCGGGAGTGCAGAGGCAGAGTACACGGGTCACCTTACCGGTGCCGTTAGGAAGACTTACAACGCCACGTACCATCTGGTTGGCCTTACGGGGGTCAACGCCGAGGCGTACGTCGATATCCAGTGATGCATCAAACTTGGTAGTGGTAATTTCCTTTACCAACTGGCAAGCTTCTGTGAGAGCATAGGCTTTCCCTGCTTCAACCTTACCGGCTACCGACTTCTGATTCTTTGTCAGTTTACTCATTTTTCTTAATGATTTTGTCAGTTAAATTGAAGTGAATTATGCGGGAAAGTCACCCTTAACGGTAATACCCATACTGCGAGCAGTACCAGCAACCAGACGCATAGCGGACTCTACAGTGAAGCAGTTGAGGTCGGGCATCTTGTCTTCAGCAATAGCGCGTACCTGATCCCAAGTCACCTCGGCAATCTTGGTACGGTTAGGCTGAGCAGAGCCGCTCTTCTTCTTGGTAGCTTCCAGCAGCTGAATGGCTACGGGAGGAGTCTTAACGATAAAAGTGAAACTCTTGTCGTTGTAATAAGTAATAACAACGGGGAGCACCTTACCGGCTTTCTCCTGGGTGCGAGCATTAAACTGCTTGCAGAAATCCATAATATTGATACCCTTGGAACCGAGGGCGGGACCTACGGGAGGTGATGGATTGGCTGCGCCACCCTTAATCTGTAATTTCAGTTGTCCAGCAACTTCTTTTGCCATTTTTGTTTGTAATTTAAAAGATTTGCGAGTTTCCTAAGCCTTAAGATCGTAACATATCTTGGCTTATTCCTTCTCAACTTGCATAAAACCAAGTAAAAGCGGCGTAGGACGTCCGAAAACTCTGACGCTCACAGTTAGCATCTTCTTATCGACGTTGACGTTTTCAACCTCGCCAGAGAAGCCACTGAAAGGACCATCGTTTACCTTTACCTTGTCGCCCACCTCAAATGTGATGTTCAGCTCCAAGTCTTCCTCGGGCACCTCGTCCATCTTTCCTAAGATGCGATTGATGTCCGCCGTGCTAACAGGGTCGGGATTGTCCAGACCGCCTAGGAAGCCAAGCACGTTAGGAACCTGTCGGAGTTGGCGTGCGAGATCGCCCACCATGGCAGCCTCTACCAATACGTAACCGGGAAGCATATTACGCTCCTTTACGACTGACTTGCTGCCTGATTTCTGCAGAACGCGCTCTGTGGGAATGAGAAGTTGGGACACGTTGCCGCCGAAACTACCATTGCGTATGGCAGCCTCGACGTACTCCTTGACCTTGCCTTCTTTTCCACTAATGGCACGCATAACGTACCATTTCATTGCAACATCTGCCATAGGACTACACGCTATATATGAACTGCATAATCCACTGGAAGAAGGAATCAAATGCGAACACTACAATTGCGATGATGATGGAAGCAATGAGTACAACAATCGCACTGTGCGTAAGCTCCTTTCTTGTGGGCCACGTAGTTTTATGTGCTAATTCTTCAAAAGAATCTTTGCAGTATTTTGCAACGCTCTTGAAAAAGTTTTTAATACCTTGGAAAAAGTTTTTAATACCTTGGAACATAACTTTTCTATTTTTGCACGGGAAGAGAGGCTCGAACTCCCGACACCTGGTTTTGGAGACCAGTGCTCTACCAACTGAGCTATTCCCGTAGTTAGGTTCTCGTTCCACACAAGGCGAAACGAGAACCTTGATTTATTGAGATTTGACTAAAGAGTCAGTAATGATTAATCGTCAAGAATCTCAGTGATCTGACCGGAACCTACGGTGCGGCCACCTTCACGGATAGCGAAGCGGAGACCTACGTTGAGGGCAACGGCGTAGATGAGGTCAACCTTAATCTCAACGTTATCACCAGGCATTACCATTTCAGTGCCTTCGGGGAGAGAAATCTCACCGGTGCAGTCCATGGTGCGGAGATAGAACTGAGGACGATACTTGTTGCCGAAAGGAGTGTGACGGCCACCTTCTTCCTTCTTCAGAACGTAGATGGAAGCCTTGAAAGAGGTGTGAGGCTTGATAACACCCGGGTGAGTGATAACCATACCACGCTTAACTTCCTGCTTGTCGATACCACGGAGGAGAAGACCTACGTTATCGCCGGCTTCACCCTGATCGAGCAGCTTGCGGAACATTTCAACGCCGGTAACAACAGACTTCTTGTCCTCACCGAGGCCGAGAATCTGAACGTCGTCACCAACCTTGATGATACCAGTTTCAACACGACCGGTAGCAACGGTACCACGACCAGTGATGGAGAATACGTCCTCGACAGGCATCAGGAAGGGCTTATCGCGGTCGCGCTCGGGCTCCTGAATCCAGGTGTCGCAAGCTTCCATCAGTTTCATCACGCTCTCTTCCCATTCAGCAACACCGTTGAGGGCGCCGAGGGCAGAACCGCGGATGATGGGGGTGTCATCTTCGAACTCATACTGAGCGAGAAGCTCCTGCATCTCCATCTCAACGAGCTCAAGCATTTCTTCGTCGTCAACCATATCACACTTGTTCAGGAAGACAACCAGGCGGGGAACGTTCACCTGACGGGCGAGCAGGATGTGCTCACGGGTCTGAGGCATAGGACCGTCAGTAGCGGCAACTACGATGATAGCACCGTCCATCTGAGCAGCACCAGTTACCATGTTCTTTACATAGTCAGCGTGGCCCGGGCAGTCAACGTGAGCATAGTGACGATTAGCGGTCTCATACTCTACGTGAGCGGTGTTGATGGTGATACCACGTTCCTTTTCTTCGGGAGCGTTGTCAATCTGGTCGAAGCTCTTAACCTCGGAGAGGCCAGCCTTTGCCAGAACGGTGGTGATAGCAGCGGTAAGAGTAGTCTTACCATGGTCAACGTGACCAATAGTACCAATGTTTACGTGCGGTTTGGTACGTACGAATGTTTCTTTAGCCATAATTGGTGTTCGTTAATATATGTTGTTAATATAATGACGCGCAAAAAGAGTCTCGGTCCGCCACTCTTGGGCGGCCGCTGAGACTTTTTTCCTAATTTTTAGAGCTGTTAGTGAGAGTTGAACTCACGACCTCATCCTTACCAAGGATGCGCTCTACCACTGAGCTATAACAGCAAAGAAATTTGAGCGGAAGACGGGGCTCAAACCCGCGACCCCCAGCTTGGAAGGCTAGTGCTCTATCGACTGAGCTACTTCCGCGGATGAGCATCTCGCTCGGGTGGGCAGTGATGGATTCGAACCACCGAAGGTAAAAACCAGCAGATTTACAGTCTGCCCCATTTGGCCACTCTGGTAACTGCCCTTTTTTGGTTTGCGGGTGCAAAAGTACGGCTTTTTTTATTACCCACCAACTAAATCGCGTGTTTTTTTTGTAAAAAATGCAAAATACTCGAAGTTATTGTCTTTTTTGCTATGTACACCTTATTAAATAATACGCGCGCACAAGATGTTTTTCGTCTCATTCTTCATCGCGAGCATGAGGGTGGGCCTTGGCATACTGAAGTCTAAGTTCGGCAAATGACGTATGGGTATATATTTCAGTCGTGTCCACATTCTCATGCCCTAAAAGTTGTTGTATGGTCTGCAAATCTGCGCCATTGTCAAGCATCAGCGTGGCAAACGTATGTCGAAGCACATGGGGTGATCGTTTCTTTAGCGACGTCACATTGCCCAAAGTTGCCACGACTATGTTTCTCAGCGCCTCGTATCGAAGGGGCCGCCCGCGTTTGTTTAGAAATACGGCAACCGGGCGCTGTTCCACCCCTGTCCGAACAACGTGCACGTCTGCACTTTCCCGTATCTCTCCATTCGCTCGCCGGATAGAATCTGCATTCCAGCGATTTGCGTCACCCTTTTCCTGAATAGAATCCGCAGAATGTTGACAAGCATTCACATCCCTCTCTCTTCCCAGCATCACTCCAGCCAAAGCATCAACGAACTGACGTCTCACGGGGAAATACGCCTCCAGGGCTTCCTTCAGATGCCGACCAAAGGGCACAATTCGCTGTTTGTTTCTCTTGCCCGTCACCTTTATTTGGCACGCCCCCATATCTACATCGGCCATACACAGCCCTAAAATCTCTGCAGCGCGGATGCCCGTGGTACAAAGCATTGTGACGATTGCCTTATTGCGCAACCCTTCAAAGTCATCAGTAAACACTACGTCGTTAAGCAGAGCCTCCACCTCACTGCGTTTCAGAAACTGCGGCAACGTCTTGGGGGCTTTGGGCGGCATAAGTTTATGCACAGGGTCTGTCTTCACTCTTCCTTCGCGCAGCATATAGCGATAGAACGTTCTCACTGCGGCCAGCATGGGCCTCACGGTGCGCGGCTGTACGCCCCGCTCCATCTGCGCGGCCATCCAGCGACGCACGATGTCGGCGTCCACGCTTTCCCACGTTATGTCACTATCGGTCTGTCCGCAAAAGGTGGCCAGGCTGTGCAGCGCCCCGCCATATATTTCGGCAGTGCGCAGGCTCAGTCCTTTCACAGACAGAATATAATGCAGGAATTCTTCTATATACTTTTCATCCATAGGGACGACGGAGAAAAAAGCACGAATGCCATCGCACCGTGGGTGCAATGGCATTCTGTAGATGGAGAAAGCTGACTAGTCTTCTTCGCGATGAAGCTTCTGTACATAAACAGCGTGTTCCATGGCCAGACGCTTAAGCACACTGGGCTTGTCGAACTGCTGACGACGACGGAGCTCTTTCACTACGCCAGTCTTCTCATACTTTCTCTTAAACTTCTTGAGGGCGCGTTCAATGTTTTCGCCTTCTTTTACGGGTACTACAATCATTTGTTTTTGTTGATTATTGAGTTATTATTATGAGCTTTTTTGCTTGCAGGGTGCAAAATTACACATAATTTTTGAATTCCCGCAAATTTCAGCGCATTTTTTTACTCTTTTTTTTATATTGCGTCCTATAATGCAATGTTTACTCGCCGATTGTGCAGATGCTCACGCGATTCCAGTCAGGCTCGCTGAACATATTGCCAACACCTTCGCCCTTAGCGCAGATGCGGTTCTCAGCAATCTTATACTTGTTGACGAGCAGGGCCTTAACGGCTTCAGCACGGTCGTTAGCAAGCTTGGCGTTGATGGCAGCGCCACCTTCGGGGCTGGCATAACCCTTGATTTCCACCTTTGCATCGTTGTGGTTCTTCAGATAGGTAGCAACGCGCTCAACGTTGGGGAGCTGGCTGGCGTCAATAGTGCTCTTGCCCTGACGGAAGGTAACGAGCACGTCAGGAGTGTTGCTGGTCTTGGTCTCGGTGACGGTCTGGATGACGGGCTTCTTGTTGCGGCAGTCGTTCAGGGCGTCCTGGAGATCCTTGATGGTCTTCTGGTCGGCAGCGATTTGAGCGTCCTTGTCGGCAACGGTGCCGCGCAGGGCGTTGATCTGAGCGTTCAGACCGTCAACCTCAGCCTGGTCGTAGCCACGGCCGAAGGTAAAGTGGTGGGTGCCGTTGCTGTTCTTGAAGTGGTAGGTAACGCCAGCGAGCAGCTCGAGGTTGCTGCGGTTGATGTTGTAACCTTCCAGAGTCTTGTTTTCAACAGCGTCGGTGAGGCAGTAAACGATGGCGGGCTTAACACCGATGGTCCAAGCCTTCTTTTCGCCAACGTTGAAGTTCAGGTTCAGACCGAACTTGCCAGTCATGTAGTTGCCCTTGGTAACACCACCAGTGGTAGAGCCGTCGGGAAGAGCAACGGTGGTAATGGTGGTATAATAATGAGAGGCAAAAGTGTGGCCCCAGCCAGCACCGATAACGCCTTCAACCTCAAACAGGCGGGGCTGGCCCTTATAACCTGCGAAGAAGTTGCTGAAGTTGATGATGCCGTTCAGGCTAACATTGGTAGCATCGATAATGTTGGGATTGTGGCGCATAGCGTTGGTGCTGCAATAAGTATTTACATAGGCTTCGCCTTCAAACTGCAGGCCGAACACGGGGCTAATCATCTTGGTCAGGTTCAGACCGAAGGTGCCACGGGTATCAGCGATAACGCGGTGATGAGTAGTAGGAGCAACGGCACCACCTTCGATACCGATAGCCCAGTTGTCAAAGAAACGGCTCTGGTTGTAGAGCTTGTCAGCGCTAGCGGTCATGGCTACCATGGCCACAGCAACAATTGCAATAAGTTTTTTCATATAAAAAGTTAATTAAAGGGGTTTATCGACTGCAAAAGTACTATTTTATCTTCACACTGCATACTTTTTCCATTTTTTTTTCACTTTTAAGGCTCTTTTTCCCTTTTTTTGCATATTTTTATGTACTTTTGCATGCAAAACATCACAATTACATAAAAGAATTATGGCTAATAACAATCCCAAAGAAAACCAGCTCCAGATAGAGCTTCGCCCCGAAATCTCCGGCGGCGTGTACTCCAACCTCGTTATCCTGGCTCACTCCAAGACGGAGTTCATTGCCGACTTCGTTGCCGCCCTCCCCGGCCTCCCCAAGGCTCAGGTGCAGAGCCGCGTCGTCCTCGCCCCCGAGCATGCCAAGCGTCTCCTCTACGCTCTGCAGGACAACATCAGCAAATACGAGCAGCAGTTCGGCACCATTCCCGTAGGCGGCCAGAACACACAGCAGGGCGGCGGCACCGCCACGCCCTTCGGCATCCCCGGAGGCCAGGCCTAACAGCTCAGGCGGATTCCTTCCGCCCTATCGCCCCACAAAAGTGAAAGACGTCAGGCCCACTTCCCCACAAGCCTGACGTCTTTCACTTTTCATCTTCCCCCACCCCACTCACACCTTATGCTACTTCCCCTCTACAATCAGAAAGGTCTCATCGAGGCCGGCTGCGACGAAGCGGGCCGCGGATGCCTCGCCGGCAGCGTGTATGCCGCCGCCGTAATTCTGCCCCCGGACTACACCAACCCCGACCTCAACGACTCCAAACAGCTCTCGGCCCGCAAACGCTATGCCCTGCGCCAGCAAATCGAGCGCGACGCCATTGCCTGGGCCGTAGCAACCGCCACACCTGAGGAAATAGACAACATAAATATCCTCAACGCCAGTATCCTGGCTATGCACCGTGCGCTGAACCAGCTCACCACCCGCCCGGAATACGTTATCGTGGACGGTAACCGCTTTCATCCTTACGCCGACCCTGCCACGGGAGAGATTCTCCCCCACACTACCATCGTGAAAGGCGACGGCCGCTATCTCAGCATTGCTGCCGCCAGCATCCTGGCCAAGACCTATCGCGACGAATACATGATGGAACTCCACCGCCAGACCCCCCACTACGGCTGGGACCACAACATGGGCTACCCCACGCGTGAGCACCGCGACGGCATTCTCCTCCACGGCCTCACCCCCTACCATCGCCTCACCTTCGGCCGCAAGGACGACGGCCAGCTTCCCCTGCCCTTCTAATTCTTGTCACTCCTTATTTATATATATACACGCACGCGCGCGAAGGGCATTTTTTCCTACATCTCCTACACCTATTCCATAACGCACACCCCGCCAAGGTTCTCCTCGGCGGGGTGTTCGGTTTAGGAAATCATATAAATCATAAATAAATCTTCATAACGCCGTAGGCCACTGCGCTGGCTATAATGATTATTATGACACTTTATGATTATTATGATTTTAATTACTCTTTTATTATGACATCATCATCCCATTCTTCTGCCCAGTCGTTCTGGGCGCGGGTGTCGAAGTGGCCGGTCTCGCCGCCGAAAGGTATCTCGCTGGCGCCGCCCAGGAAAGCGTGCTCTGATGTCATTGAAGTCCGCTCGGATTCAGGGATAATATACTTCTTCATAACTTACTTGATGATTTTCTTACCGTTCACGATGTTAATGCCTTTCGCGGGAGCCATCATTCGGCGGCCCATAAGGTCAAAAGTGGCAGGGCTCTCCCCCTTGGGGGAGGTGGAGGGGGCTTCAACGCCTTCCTCGCCGTCCACGAGAATCTGTATGCTCTGGGCCTTGGTGGTGGCGGGAGCGCCTTTCTTCGGTGTGAGAACCATATACCAGCGCTGGGGCTTGAGCACCACGCTGGCGCTGTTGGCCGCCTTCAGGCTGCCGTCGCTCATGGCGTAGTAACCCTTGTCGTACATATCCGTCACGCCGGTATAAGTACCCGTGAAGGTGTATGTATTCTCCGTGCTACTGCATTCCAGGCTGTTGGTCTCTGCGGGCTGCAAGGTTCTTTCGCCCAGGTAGAGCACGCTAATGCCCGTACTCTTGGCGCGGATGAGGTAGGGCGTATTGGGCTCCGTGCTGCCGGAAGTCTTCTTGATGGCCACGAGATAGGTGCGGTCCACTGTGCCGTCGTCATCATCGTCGTACTCGATAAAGTTGAGAATCTTGGCGATGTCGTAATCAATCTTCCACTCGTCGTAGCTCATGGAGAAAGGCACGTAGAGGGCCTGCCACTCCGTGTTGGTGAACTCGCGGGAGTAGGTCAGTTCGGAGAAGGTCTTTTCATTGGCATAGCCAAAGGCCGTGGCATCCGTGAAGACAACGGACGAATTGGCGGTATATTCCACATGGATGGTACCGTTCTGAATGCTCACGCTCGTCAAGTCGTAGCCGAGCATAGCCGCCTCGTCCTTCTTCACATCCGAAGGTTGCATAACATTGCACAGAGGGTTGGAGAGGGAGCCGCCCACACCGACGGCATCGCCGTTTTTATATTGTCTTCCGTCTATGATAACTTTGGCATCGGACGGCGCAACGTTCAGTTTGTATATATTGACGGTGTAGAAACAGCTATAGCTATCGCCAAGACCGTCATACGCCATCATGGCATCGGGCACGTTGGGGATATAGCAGCAGATGTCTTCGTTAAACGATGCAGCGCTCATTTCCGGCGGAGTGAGGCTCCAGAAATACACATCCTTCAGGTTTTTACAAAACGCAAAGGCATAAAGGTCAATATAAGAGACATCTGTACCCAAAATAACTTCTGTCAGGTTGTTGCAATAAGCGAAAGCGCTGGTTGCTATTTCCTTCACACCGTTGGAAATCATTACTGAAGTCAAATTTTGGTTATTAGCAAAGACAAATTCCTCTATTCTTGTAACGCGATAGGTCTTGCCGTTGTGAGTGACAGTGCCGGGAATGACCATGTTGGCTGGAGGGTTATCGCAACCTACCACAGAGACTCTTTCACCATTGACTTTATAACCAATGCCACCCTCTATAAAGTCCCAAGCAGCCTTTACGAAAGTCGCCTCAAGAACTATATCATGCGTAGCAATAAAACGACAGGATTTGTCCGTTGAGCCATTCGACCATTCTATGAATCTATAGCCCTCTGCAGGCGTAGCAGTCACTGTCACTTCCTCGCCGGCTTCGTAAGTGCCGCCGCCGGTCACCGTGCCAGATCTTTCGTTATTGCTCACAACCGTTATAGTGCAAATAATTTTGCTGAACGAGGCTGTCAGTTCCACATCCTTCTCGGCGGTGAACACGTAGGGATTGGCCGTCGTGCCGTCGCTCCATTTCTCAAATTTATAGTACTCGGCAGGCGTGGCGGTGAGCGTCACCTCCGTGCCTTCCTCGTATGTGCCGCCACCGCTGACGGTGCCCTTGCTCTCGTCTGCGGAAGACACCTGCACGGTGTAGCTCTTGGTAAACTGTGCCGTCAGATTCACGTCCTTCGTGGCGTTGAACACGTAGGGGTTAGCCGTCGTGCCGTCGCTCCACTGCTTGAAGATGCATCCCTCGGCGGGCGCGGCGGTGAGCGTCACCTCGGTGCCTTCCTCGTAAGTACCGCCGCCGCTGACGGTGCCCTTACTCTCGTCTGCGGAAGACACCTGCACGGTGTAGCTCTTGGTAAACTGTGCCGTCAGCGTCACGTCCTTCGTGGCGGTGAACACGTAGGGGTTAGCCGTCGTGCCGTCGCTCCACTGCTTGAAGACGCATCCTTCGGCGGGCGTGGCGGTGAGGGTCACCTCGGTGCCTTCCTCGTATGTGCCGCCGCCGCTCACGGTGCCCTTGCTCTCGTCCGCGCTGTTGGCCGTAACGACATACCTGTAGTTCATTGTCATCCAGCCGGCGGGTATGTGGCTGGCATCCCTCTGCGTCTTGTCAAGGCCGGCATGGCAGAAGAAGACGCCATCGGAACTTACGTTATACATCCAGTCCTTGGTGGGCGTGTATTCTATCCCGTTCACCGTCACCGTCCAGTCCGTGAAGCCCACCTTGATTTCGTTGAGCTTCGTGCAGTAGTAGAACATCCTGTTGTAGCAGTCCTTCTCCAATGTCGTGGCGGGCAGTGCGGGAGCCGCAGTCAGGCCTGTGCAGCCCGAGAACATGCTCGCGTAGCAGTACGGTTTCAGCGTCGTGGCGGGCAGTTGGGGTGCCGTGGTCAGGCCTGTGCAGCTTTCAAACAGGTGTGCGAAGCAGTACGCGCCGGGGATAGTGGTGGTCTCGGCGTACCTGTCGATGAGCGACATTATATTGCCGTCGGCGGCCACGGAGCCGTACACGCTGAACCTGTAATAGGAGTTGTCGCTGGCGGAGAAAGCCGTGACCTCTCCGTTGCCCGACTTGCGGAAATACACCTTGTCGCCAGCGTTGGCGAGAGTTATGGGCAGGCCTATGCTGCCGTTGGTGTCGGCATCGTAGGTGATGGTGTAGGGCGCCCACGTCTGGCACTCGTCGGTGGAGTACTCAAGGGCCAGCCCCGTAGATTCGCCGCCCACCATGTTCAGCTGCACACGTGAGCTTGGCGCATTGGCCTTGAAGTTGAGATAGAGGGGCAAATGGCCATTGATACTCCAGCGTTCAGGGATATAGTCAGCTCCGCTTTTCTTGATGAGTCCGTCGGGACAGATGAAATCACCCGTTGAGGCTACGCCGTTCAACCAATTGGAAGTATTGCCCTCTCCCCAGTCTGTAAAGGACACTTCCACTTTGTTGAGCTTTGTGCAGCCATTGAACATATCGCTATAACAATGTTCTGCTAAAGTCGTGGCAGGTAGTGCGGGAGCAGACGTCAGACTTGTGCAGTCAATGAACATCTCTAAATAACAAGATTTTGCTAAAGTCGTAGCAGGAAGTGCGGGAGCAGACGTCAGACTTTTGCAAGCTGCGAACATACTTTGACAACAACCTTCCGCTAAAGTTCTGGCAGAGAGCGCAGGAGCAGACGTCAGACTTGTGCAGCCTCTGAACATACCGGCATAACAATCATTTGCTAAAGTCGTGGCCGGTAGTGCGGGAGCAGACGTCAGACTTTTGCAGTCATAGAACATATCGGAATAACAATTTTCTGCTAAAGTCGTGGCAGGAAGTGCGGGAGCAGATGTCAGACTTGTGCAGCTGGTGAACATCTTGAAATAGCAACGTCTTGCTAAAGTCGTGGCTGGAAGTGCGGGAGCGGACGTCAGATTTGTGCAGCCATAGAACATATTTTCACAACAACTTTCTGCTAAAGTCGTGGCAGGAAGTGCGCGAGCAGACGTCAGGCTTGTGCAGCCAGAGAACATACCGCTATAACAACTTTCTGCTAAAGTCGTGGCAGGAAGTTCGGGAACAGACGCCAAACTTTTGCAGCCATTGAACATATTGCTATAACATAATTGTGCTAAAGTCGTGGCAGGAAGTGCGGGAGCAGACGTCAGATTTGTGCAGCCTCTGAACATTGCCCTGTAACAAAAATCTACTAAAGTCATAGCAGGAAGTGCGGGAGCAGACGTCAGACTTGTGCAGCCATAGAACATATTGGTATAACAACCTCCTGCTAAAGTCGTGGCAGGAAGTGCGGGAGCAGACGCCAGACTTGTGCAGCCCTCGAACATACCGTAATAACAATTTCCTGCTAAAATTATGGCAGGAAGTGCGGGAGCAGACGTCAGACTTGTGCAGCCTTTGAACATCTCGAAATAACAATTATCTGCTAAAATTATGGCAGGAAGTGCCGGGGCAGACGTCAGACTTTGGCAGCCATTGAACATATTGGAATAACAATCTCGTGCTAAAGTCGTGGCAGGAAGTTCGGGAGCAGACGTCAGACTTTTGCAGCCAGAGAACATATCGCGATAACAACGTTCTGCTAAAGTCGTGGCAGGAAGTCCGGGAGCAGACGTCAGACTTGTGCAGCCCTCGAACATCTCGGAATAACAATATTCTGCTAAAGTCGTGGCAGGAAGTTCGGGAGCAGATGTCAGGGACGTGCAGTTGCGGAACAGACGATAGAAACAATCTGTGCAAGGAATAGTCGTTGACGCGCATCTCCCATCAACCAGCGACATGATATTGCCGCTCGCTGCAATTGAACCGGTCATTGAAAAATTATAATATGTTGTCGAATTTTTGGAAAATTCCGTAACGCCGTTCTCTCTTGCATTGCGGAAATACACCTTGTCGCCAGCACTGTCGAGAGTAATTATAGTCTCTAAAGTGTATTCACGCCAATCGTCTCCGTCACGGCTATACTCCAAAGCGATGGGGTCTTCCGGGTAGTTAAGTTGAACAGAAGACTCATCCGTGTTAGCCGTGAAGCACAGGTAATTCCTGTCGGGTGTTGCCGATGCTCCGAGCGTGAGAAGCGTCATCACGCCAAGGAGGAAGATTTTTTGAAAAAACGTTTTCATTATTCAGTTGTGATAGATAATTCCGTTGCAAAATTACTCATTATTTATGACATACGCAAGCGCGCGCGAGGAATAATAGAGTCCCTCCTACTTTCCCAGCCTCTTACATCCCCGCTTCATCCCGCAAAAGGCAGTCATAGTTTTGTTTGCGCACGTGTGCCGAGGAAAAGGAGTCAGTGGAACAAATCGGCATATAAATGTTTTTCCACAATTGTGAAAACAATTTTCCACAATTGTGGAAAATACTTTCTACATATGTTAAAAACATTTTCTACATATGTGGAAATTAGTTTCTACATATGTGGAAACGAAATTAAAAGGTTTCTATGCGAGAGGAAAATTGAATTCTCTTAGCATTGGGCTGAAGGCCCTTAATTGTATAGCCTGGGGCAGAGTGACCGAAGGGAACCCCGCCCTAGGCCGCAGGTGCGCCCGCTCGGCCCGTAGGAACGCTTGCCAGAGCAAGAACCATGCATGCCGCAACGCGGCATAATTGTTTCGGGGCAGCGCCCCAATGCACTAGTCTGAAAGATAAAGCCCCCTCCGGCGCTTCGCGCCACCTCCCCCCAAGGGGAGGAATACTTACCCAGCGTTTGCTTTATAACCCTAGGGCGACGTTCCCTTCGGTCACTCTGCCCTATGCTTTACACTTCTGGGCTTTCAGCCCGCTTCATAAAAGGTAAGCCCATCCTCTTGACGAGCGACGGAAAAGCCCCGAAGGGGCGACAGATTGGAGGATAGGGCGAGAGCCCTGTCTTTTGTGTGTGGTCCTATATGGGAGCGCTGTAAGTGCGACATAATTACCACTTTACTTGAAATGTATCGCACTTACAGCGCTCCCGGAATAAAAGACAACGAATGCGGTAGGGCTTGCGCCCCACCCTCCATTATGTCGTCCTT
>JAZUDS010000086.1:0-20631 GCA_045639805.1 Alloprevotella sp. | reverse complement strand
TGCATCCGCAGGCTTTGCGAGCTCTGCCGGGAGTGTTCCACGACCTTGCGAGCTCTATTATTAATCGCGTCGTAAACCTTTGCGAGCTCTGCGCCTCTGCGGGAGATTTATCACTCCAAATGTCGGATGACCCTGAAATTCTGCTGCGAGCAGCAATTCCTATAAATTCCAAAAAATCATATAATTCTTGTATAAAAAAAGAGAATTCGCTAATTCTTGCTCTGGCAAGCGGCAATGCCGATTACGGGATATTGAAAACTTTTGGGGGCAAATTGTATATGATTGCCTAAAAAAAAAGCAACCCGTCGCTCTGTGGAGGGCGACGGGCTGCTGATATTAAGGAAAGGGGAATGTGTTTCTGCTACTTCTTCCCGGGGAGGGGGAGGTACCAGTTGTCCTGATCGGAGAGGAGGTTGTACAGGCGAGCATCCTTCTGAGTGGGGTTCTCATAGGGTGCGAGCTCCAGACCACGGCGCGCTACCTTCCAGGCGAGCCATTGGGTGCCGTACTGGGCGCCTTCAAACTTGTCGAGATGGCGGGCGATGCGCATCAGGTCGTAGTAGCGCTGGCCCTCGAAGGCGGTCTCAAGGGCGTACTGGTCAGCGATGAGGAGGGACATGGCGCGCATCTCGGCAGGATCGGCAGCTGCGGGTTCTGCGATGATGACCTCGAAGTCGGTGATGTCGATTTCCTCTTCGGTGGTGTCCTCGGGAGCGATTTCTCCTCCTTCGCCGTCTTCTTCAGCAAGGCGCTTGACATACTTGCGAGCGGCGGCGGTGCCGAGACGGCTGTCTTCCTCAGCAAGGCGACGGGTGATTTCGCCGCTATAGGTGTAGAGGGAGTCGTAGGCTTCAGCAATGGAACGGCCACAACCTGCCTCGCGGAGGCCCTTCTGGCTCTGTGAGCCGTACTGGATGATGCCCTTTATCCAGGGTTTGTCGTAGGCGCGGGCAAGTTCATCATTGGAGATGTAGTTGGGGCCTTCGTCGGACTGGGGAGAGAGGGCATAGTGGGCATAGACTGTGGAGTCGGCAACAACGATGGTGTCGTTGACTACGTTGAGCATGGGATAGGTTTCGGGGTCGAGGCCGTCGCGGATGATGGCGAAGGCGTGGCCGGGGAATCCTGCGCGGTTGAGAGCCTCGGCATAGCGCAGCATGACGGTGCGATAGCGATAGAGAGGCAGGAGATAGCGGAACTCGAAGCGGTTGCCGGCTATACCGTCATTATTGACGTTGGAGGTATTTCCGCAGAACTTGGAGATGAAGCGGATACGGCCTACGTCCTGTGTCTCAATGAGGGGTGCGCTGTAGTCCATGCGGCTGTCGTAGCAGTCGGTGGCATAGTCGATCTCGGTGGGTGCGGAATAGATGTCGCCCTGCTCATAGGTGGGGACGCAGATGGTCTGTGCCTTGCTGAGTGCCTCGTAGGCATAGGAGGGCTGCAACTGACGCACCTTGTAGTTGGAGGTGGTAGAGATGTTGCCGGTGGTGGAAACCTGCTCATTGCCGGAATCGTCGGCTCCCGTCTCGGTGGTGTTGCCGGAATGGATGTCAAAGCCGTAGATGTTGGGAATGCGCGAGAGAACGAGGCCGAAGTGGCTGTTGGCTGCAGAGGGTACGCCGGTGACGATTTCGTTACCGCCGAAGCCGTAGGCCTCGTTGGCAGCGTTGCCGGTCCATGACTTACCGTTTACCTCAAAGGTGGGAGGATTGACGCGATCGTTCTTTCTCTGGGAAGCCTCACTCTTGACGTTGGTCTTGGTGCGAGGATCCTTATAGAGGAAGTTGTAGTAGTGCTCAGCGGCCTTTTCAAAGTCCTCGGTAGTATTACCGCGAAGGAGATAGAGGTCGCCGTAGATTACGTCAGCGTCGAAGTTGAGGAGCTGCTGGTTGATGCCTTTCAGACCGGTGTTGAAGGTGGACACGTTGGAATAGTTGGGATAGCCTTCAGCCTGGCAGTAGCCCCACGCCTGCTCCATGTCGTTGTGGAGAAGCGTGATGAGGTTGTCGGCCGAAGCCCAGTCCTTGGGGTTGGTCTCCCATCCGGTGTTGGAGTTGCGGATGGGTTCGGTGATGAAGGGCACCTTGCCGTAGTTCTGAACGAGCTGCATGTAGGTCCATGCGCGGATAAGGAGCACCTGGGCGGTCTCCTTGCGCATGTAGTAATAGTTGTTGTTGCAAGAGAGGCTATCAACCTTGTCGAGGTAGAAGTTGCACTGGTTGATTACCTTGTAGTATGCAGCAGCATTGAGAAGTGCATTGTTGCCATCTTCAAGGTTCTGGAAGTTGGCGATGTCGGAGATGGAGTCGGTGACGTAGTCGGTGGGGGAGACAAGGTCGCCGCGCAGTTCGCCGAGCAGGATGTTCTGCTCGGTGATTTGCTGCACTCCACGCAGTATGCCGGCATAGAAGTTTACGGTATCCTTGCCGTTGAACTCAGTGGCATAGCGGTCGAGGTCGGGGCTCAGCATATCCTCGCAAGAAGTGGCGATGGAGCCGAAGCAAAGCAAGCCGACGAAGAGACTTATTATTGACTTTTTCATCTTATGGATTTACAATTTACTGTTTACAATTTACCATTTAGAGGTTAATGGTTACGCCAAGGTTGAAGTTGCGATAGGTGGGGTGCATGCCTGCGTCGATGCCCTGATAGAGGACACTGTTGGAGCAGGACACTTCGGGATCCAGACCAAGATACTTGCTAACGGTGAATACGTTGTTGGCTTCAGCCCAAACATTGAGGCCGAGGAGCCAGCTGAGGTTGAGAGGTATCTGATAGGTGAGGCGCACCTTCTTGAGCTTGAGGTAGGAGCCGTCCTCTACCCAGCGGTCGGAGAAACGCTCGTTGTTTACCCAATAGTCGGAAGAAGCGGACATCGTGCGGGGGATGTCGGTCTTCTGGCCATCGGCCTTCCAGCGGTTGCAGAGAGCAGTGGTCTGATTCCAGATGTTGTTGCCGCTCTCGAGCTGCATGCGCTGATAGTTGAAGACGTCATTGCCGAGGCTGTACTTGAAGTTGAGGTCGAGGGTGAGGTGCTTCCACGTGAGGCTTGTCCAGAAGTTGCCGTAGATGTCGGGGTTGGGGTTACCGATGACTACCATGTCGGCATCGCTGATCCAGCCGTCGCCGTTCTGGTCGATGAAGTGTACGTCGCCAGCCTGGAAGTTGCGGGAAGACTTGCCTTCTTCAGCGAGGCCGGTGGGATAGCGGAGGTAACCGTACTTGCCGGCTGCAGAGGCTTCGGCGTCGGAGGCGAATACGCCTGCGGTCTTATAGCCGTAGAATACGCCTGCGGACTGACCTACTGCGGTGAGAACGTTGGCACCATAGATATTGGTGATATAGCCATTGATGACGGTCTTCTGGCTCTTGTCGATGCCATTTGCGTCGTAGGCGTAAACCTCTATCCGGTTGAGATGGTTGTCGGCGAGAGAGGTGATCTCGTTCTGGTAGTGACCTACGCTGAGACCGGCCTGCCACTTCCAGTTCTTCTTCTCAAGGAGGACAGCATTGGCGCTGACTTCCACGCCGCGGTTGCGGAGTTCGCCGTCGTTGGCCCACATATACTCCAGACCGGTGATGTAGCTTACGCTCTTGCGGGTGAGGAGGTCGGTGGTGCGGTTGTTGAAGTAGCGGACGCCGAGGTTGAGGCGGTTGTTGAGCATGCGGAGGTCGAGGCCTGCGCTCCAGCGATAGGTGGTCTCCCACTGGATGGCGGCGTTCTCGATGTTGGCGAGTTCAAGACCGGTGAGCTTGTCGAGGTACTTCACGTTGGCGAAATAGGTGCGGGCTGCGTAGTAGTCGATGTTGTCGTTGCCGCTCATTTCCCAACCGGCGTTGAGCTTGAGGTAGTCGATGCCTTTGACATCAAACCACTCTTCGTTGCTCATCACCCAACCGAGCTGGATGGAGGGGAAGAGGCCCCAGGGTACTCCGCAGAGTTTTACGCCGCCAGTGGCTTCCTTACCGAAACGGCTGCTGCTCTCGGCGGAGAGGATGGCCTTGACGAAGTAGCGGTTGAGGAAGTTGTAATCGGCATTGAGGTAGTAGGTGAGATTCAGCCAGCGGTCGTTGGCACCGCCATTGCTCTTGTACTGCTGCGAGGACGACATATTGGGCATCTTGTCGTTGTCGTTGTTGTAGGAGCTGATGTAGCTGTTGCTGAAGCTGTAGGAGCCGATGCGGAAGCCGCCGAAGAGATTGACGGTGTGCTTGCCGAAGTTGCGCTTCCAATCTACGCGGAAGTCGTTGAAGAGGAGGGTCTCCTTGGAGAACTGGCTCTTCAGGACGCTCTGCACTGTGCCGAGGCCTTCAACTTCCTTAGCGGGCGTGCCGTTGGTAGGCATATAGAGGCGCTCGTTGAAGCGGAAGATCTGATAGCTGAAGCGGTCGGAGATGGTGAGGAAACGGTTCACCTTGTAGCGGGGAGCTACGTTGACGGAGAACTGAGTCTGCTCCATAAAGTTCTTGTTTTCGCCTTCACCGTTCTGGAGAATCCAGTAGGGGTTGGCCAGGCCTTCATAGCCAAACTGCTTGGCAAAGAGGAAGGGGCTGTTGCTCTGGTTGAAGTCCTTGCCGCCAAGAATCTTTTCGGTTTCGCGGAGGTAGAGCTGATGGGTGTCCTCATCATAGGTGGTGTACCACGTGTACTTGCTGAGGAAGGGGCTCTGGATGAGACCGAGGACGTTGGGGGAGGAAACGTTCTGCTGTTCGTAGGACTCTGCCCATCCGTTGTCAAGGATGTTGTAGGCGGAACGCACGTAGGCCATATCAAGGCCGGCATCAAAGTTGCGGAACATATTGATGTCGGTGTTGAAACGGATGTTCAGACGATTGAAGTCGTTGTTCTTGATGGTGGCGTCGCTCTTGGTATAACCGAGAGAGAGGTTGTACATAGCCACGTCATCACCACCCTGCACGTTGACACGATAGTTCTGCGTGAAGGAGTTGCGGTAGAGGTCCTTCTGCCAGTCGGTATTGTTGTTGTACTGAGGATAGTAGAAGGAGCTGGGATTCATGAAGGCCACGTTGCTGCTCATGCCGCTGAGGTTCTTGGCAGCGCTGGTGGTGCCGAGGAACTCGGTGACGTAGTTGCGATACTGCTGGGCGTTCATCATGCTCATAAGCTCGGGCTTCTGCTCAAAGCCGCCATAGATGCGGGCGTTGATGCGGGTGGCCATGGACTTACCACGCTTGGTATTGATGAGGATGACGCCGTTGGCACCTTCACTGCCGTAGAGGGCGGTGCCGTTGGTGAGTACCTGAATGTCCTCTATATCCTCGGTGTCGAGAAGGGAGAGGAGGTTGTTGTAGAAACCTTCGTGGAGGCTGGTGCGGTCATACTGCATGTCCCAGATGATGCCGTCAACGACAACGAGGGGCTGGGCATTGATGTTGATGGAGTTGATACCTTGAATGAACATGGCTGCACCCTGGGAGGGGATACCTCCGCGATTGATGGTGCGAACGCTGGCGTTCAGATGGTTTTCCATTTCGTTCTCAGCGGTGGCTGCAGAGGTGTTGTCGAGTACGGTGGAGCTGCGGTGGAGCAGTTCAGTACCATCTTGATAACCACCTACGAGCTTGTCGCTGTGAAGATAGGCATCGGGGGCTGCATTACCCTTGACCAGGCCCAGTTGAAGGCCATTGTACTCGGGAGCAGTGATGTAGAGAGAAGTTACGAAGGTAGGCACCTTAATGGTATAGGAGCCGTCGTCCTCGGTAAGAGCCGTATAGTAAGGATTATCCAGGGCCTGAACGCGCACGGCAGGCATGGGAGCCTTCGTAGCGGCATCGTACACTTTACCGGTGACTTCCTTCATTTCGTAGGTGGGAAGAACTACCTTCTTCACAGGCTTCTTTTCAACCTGTTCAACGGCTTCCTCATCTACTTCATCCTGTGCCACGGCTGCGGTAGCAGGGGTGAGCATCAGAAGGCATACGCTGGCACGGAGTGCGGTATGCAGAATATTGAACGGATTTGTTTTCATCGTATTCATGTATTAAGTATTATGAGGATTATTCTGCCTTTTCGCGATAAGGTTCAATGGTGATGCCCACGATATTGAGGCCATCGCCTTCGGTGGATTTCTTACGGTCAAATTCGCTATTGAAACGGAGGCGGCAGAAGGTGTTACAATCGGAGGGAAGTCCGTAGTAAGTATAGGGGAACTCTATGCAGGGGATGACAACATACTCCTTCACAGCGTCCTGATCCACAGTGAAATCTACGGAACGGGCCTTATTCTTGGAAGAGGAGCCATTGTTACCTTCAGCAATTTCAATAGCGTTACCCTTATCGTCGAGCACCTGTACGTAGAACGTGCTGATCTCGGTGACTGTGCTGTCAGGCACGATATCGTAACAAATGCGGCTGGGAGCGAGTACGGCCTTAATGGTGTACTTCGCACTCATCACACTGGGAAGACGATAGTCCACCTGGAGCGTACTGCGGTCGGCACGCTGGAAGCGCTGATACTTAGTTACCTCATAGGGGTCGGCAACGATGCTGTCGCGGTTGGCAGAGGTCAGAAGGATGGTGCTGCCGTTCTTATCGGTGCAGTGGCTGTTGGCCATGGCCTGCATAGCCATGTTGTACACATTGGTGGGGTCGATTTCGTCCTTCTTCATCCACGTGTACTCGGGCTGCACGGTATACTGGTCAACACAGAATACGTAACCATTGGAAGCACGCTCGGGTTTCTGGCCGTTGAACATGGGGTTTTCGCCACCATTGCCTCCAAACATCGTGCTATTACTATTATAATATATGGTGTGGTTGGTGGAGATGAGGGAGTCGGCCGTGAGGGCGTAGTTAACAACCTCGGCGGAGTCCTTCTCAGAAGAGATGCCGTGCCATGTAGAGGGGCTGAAGAAGGCGCTACGGATCATAGAGGCCTTGACGTTGTAATTTGTCAGAGAGTCTACATTAATCTTGTAGGCCGTAGCGGCCTTATTGTTGGCGAAAGTGCTGTTGGTGTTGCTCCAGTCGTAGTAGTAGGTATTCTGGAACTTGAAGTATTTACTCAGCTTATTAACTGCATCCTCCCAAGCGGCATCTGTAGGAAGGATGGCCACGTAGAGGGAGTCCTCATTCTGCAATTTGGCGTTGCAGTTGTTGAGGATTTCGTTGCTGTGGCTCCAAACGGAGTCCACATAGACCATGTCACCGTTCTCATTGAGAGCGCCTTCTACGGAACTGCTTTCGCTGAAAGTGTACTTATCAATGGTAGGATCGAAGAGATACTCGCTGAGCGACTTGAGTCTGTCAGAAGCGACGATGTAGTCGTAAATGTTATAAGCAAAGGGAGATTTATTGCTCAGAAGGTGCATCGTACCATTGCTGGCTACGATGGGAGCTCCCTGGATACTTACTCCATTGAATTCTCCGTTACCTCCGGCGGTGTACTTCACCTTCTTACCGTTAAGAAGTATGACTTCCTGCT
This sequence comes from Alloprevotella sp., assembly GCA_045639805.1. Lineage (GTDB taxonomy): Bacteria > Bacteroidota > Bacteroidia > Bacteroidales > Bacteroidaceae > Alloprevotella. The sequence continues at coordinate 13,183 of JAZUDS010000086.1, read as the reverse complement.
CGGCGGGATTGCTCTCATAATTGAAACGAGCCACATGATTATACACGAACTGGTTGGCCACGATAAATTCCTGTTTGAGGAAGTCGGTGCTCACGCCAGCAGAATCATAGGCAGCTTCTGCCTTGTCAAGAATGTCAAGATAACGTTGAGCATCATAAGTGCCGTCAAGAGGGGTCCACACGGTGAAACTCTGGGGCTCATCAAGGAGTTGGGCCAGTGTCTTTGTCGTGGCAGGGTTTATCTTGTCGGTTTCGGAACGCATCATATAGGAGCGCGACAGGATTTGCTTCAACTGGGAGAGTTGAGGATTGCTCTCAATGTTCTTCCAGATTGTCTTGTCACCTTTGCCACCATTGACGTCAAAGTGGTCGTCGGTACAGGCGGTGAGTCCTAACATTGCTACCAACGCCAGTGCTCCGCCTTTCAGACTGTTCTTAAAGATTTTATTCATAATATAGAGTTTTTATTTGCTACTGATTTTACCATTGGTCTTCAGGCGTAGTGCCGTTGTACACGACAGAGGGGCAGAATTCGAAGTAGTCCAGGAAGAACTGGGCGTCGTTCTTTTCCAGTGCGCTCTTGAAACGTACGTAGTAGGTCTTGCCCTTCTCAAAGGTCTGCTGGGTAATGATGCGACGCAGGCAACCGGTGTCGCCGCCTACACGGCGGAGCGTGGTGCTTGTGCCAGAGCCATCGGGAAGCATTGCATAACGCGGGGCTTTCATAAAGCCGTGGTTGCGCATATTGCGGTCGTTCTCTTCATTAACGCTTTCATCGTTTCCGTCATCCACAAAACCGATGTTGTCGTTGCCGCTGACTGCCTGACGCATATCATAAGGCAAACCTGCCGGCTGGAGGTTGTTGGGGTCATCGCCCACATAGAGCTGGGCCATACCGCGCAGAGAGTTGTGGCTGGTGCCGAAACGGAACTCGTAGGTGCCGGTCTTGGGCACGGGAGGCAACTGCAGGATAAAGTCAAACACGCCGCAAGCCATAAACTCATCGCCCTGATAGTCACGCCAAGCGGTACCGCCAACGGCTGCAGAATTGAGGTAGAGGAGTTTAGTGTCGGCGCTCTCATTGGTGATGCAATTGAAATAGCCGTTGGGGAAGTGGGTGTAACCACCACCGCGAACATTGTTGCTCAAGAGCTCGGGGAGGATTGTGGTAATGTCAAAACGGATACGCTCACTGCCGAGGGCATTCTGATTGGCTTCATTGTCAATGAGAAGGCCCTTGATGGGATAATAGAATCCGTTCTTGGCATTGTTGTCAAACATCTGGCCATCCACGCTCTCATTATAAGCGACAGTCTGTACACCTTCGTACACGACGCCTATTGTATTGTAGGCTTTCGTCTCGTACTTGCTGACGCGATTAAGATAGACGTTGTGGGAGGTCTCGCGTTCGGGAGTCTGTCCATCTTGGCTAACCTTCAGAAGAGCGGGATACTGGCCTGCTGTGCCGTAGTAGTCCCAAACGTCAACGGAGAGGTTCGTCGTCTGGGGGGTCTTCATATTACCATACTTGTAACCGTACTCGTTGAAATGGCGGACGAGATTATTGAAGGATATCTTGGCCGGAATGATGTGGTAAGCCACGAAACGGTTGACGGCATTGTCGGGATTCTTAAGGTCACCCTTAGCTGTTGTTCCGTAAACGGCCTCGGCGCGAGCTGTTACAGCCTGAAGGAAAGCCTCCGGGTCGCTGACACTCACTCCAAGTTCCTGTTCAAATACATCATCGGTTTCCACAAATGCGGTGTAACCCATATAGCGATGCTGGGCCACGGTAAAGGTGGCGAGGTTTTTGATATTGAGTTGCTCATCATGCTCTATCTGCTCATACTCGGTATCGAGGTCGGCAGAATCGGTGCTCATAACGAGATCCCAGCCTGTTGCCTCAAGGAGTATGCCCATTCCCTGCATATTTTCGGAGGCCTTGATAAGGTCAGCCACGCTCTTGTTAGAGGGGGCAATAGGACTGTCACCCACAACGTGCATATAGCCGTTGCTGAGTTCTATATCAGTCTTCGTCAAGAGGCTCGTGCCATTGAGGACATACATATCAAGAGAGTCCACCAACTGGCAAGTGATGAGACGGTCGTTCAAGTCGGGCAGAGCAAAGGCGCTGCCGTCCTGGGGGAACTCAGGGCTTTCATAAGCGCTGTTAGTACCGTTGTCAATGATACAACTGTAGGCAATGAGATTCTTCTCATCAGCGGTCAACTCCTTGTAGGAACTATGACCAAAATTCTTAGCAAATGTCTCTACTGCTTCATTCGTCGGCGCGAAGACGGTGTAATTACCGCGTGCCGACAGAGCGCTGAGAATAGGAGATGCCTCAGCCTTGGTTCCTAACGGCATCTCGGCAAAGATTTCGCAGATTTCGCTAAACTCCTCATTGGCCTGTAGATAGTCGGCTATAGTCTGCTCTGTCTTGATGGCAAAGGCGCTGTCATCAATATTTTCCGAGCAACTTTGGAAACCCATGCCTATTGCAAGGAAGCCAGCAAGGGCTAATGCCTCGGCTCTTGCTATAGTAAAATGTTTAATTGCTTTCATGACTTCTCTAATTTTCTGTGGGTTTACTACTGTTCGGCGTATATTTATCCCACACTTCATTTTGCTTCAGTGCTGGATTGACTTTCAATTCATCATTGTAGTAAGGCACGTACATTGCAGCCAGTTTGCGCAGACGAGTCTGCAAGCTCTTGCTGGCACCGACCCAGCTGCTCAGTACCTCGGTAGTATTGTTATCACTCTCGGCCTGACGCACGATATCAAACCAACGCTTGCCTTCGGAGAAGAATTCACGCTGACGCTCACGATATACAAGTTCGAGGAGAGCGCTTGCGTTCTTATCCTTAAAGAAGTCATACTTCAAACGGTCGGAGGTGTTCACCTTGCCCGAGCCGGTGGAGTCAAGACCGGGATTATAGCGTGCAAACAGTTTGTTCACGAGTTGGAAACCTTCTACCAGTTCTGCGGAGTTTTCCTTGAAGCCCAAGCGGGCAATACACTCTGCCTTGATGAGCATAAGGTCGCTGATGCGATATACAGGCCAGTTAGCATTCTCCGTGGCACGGGGCTCTGCATCACCGCCTCTTGACATATCTTCCTTATCTTCAAAACTTACGTTCTCAACGGAGTTCTTCCAAATAGGATACTCAGACTGCGTAATGTCCGTAAAAGTTACACTTTCATGAAGGCGGATATCTGTTTTGCTAAAGCCTTTAAGAGTACCGTCGTTGTCAAGAGTGTTGATAGTGGTGAAAAGCGAGGGCTTACCAACAATTATCCTTGCAGACTTGTTGGAAGAATTATAGTACAATGAGCCCAAAACCGTATTGGAGTTCTGATCGCCATCATACTGGAGGTCGAAGATGGATTCATCGGAATTACCACGTCCCCATACATAATTATATACTTTATCCTCCGTGGTTGTTCCACTCTGGGATATCTGATAGAGGGGATAAGGTTGCTTCTTCTCAACTTCAGTATATTGGTTGGGGTTCTTGTCTATTTCTTTCTTGTAGTCATCCTGCATCTCTTTCATTACCTCATCGCATAATTCGATGGCGCGCTGGAAGTTTGCAGTAGCCTTGGTATCAAGTTCGCTCTGAGTCTTGATAGTGTCTCCCTGCTCGTTGAGGAGGATGTAGCCCTTGTCAATACCATGCTTCAGCATACAGCCCTGCCACAGATACATATCGGCCAACAGGGTGCGTACGCTACGCTTGGTGAAGCGGCCCTTATTGTCAAGGCTATTGCCATAGTTCTTGGCTGCATATTCCTTGCAATCCTCAAGATCTTTGATGAGAGAGTCCAGAATTACGACGCCCTGCGTGGCAGGCACACCCTTACGGGCTTCCAGGGCCTCAGCATCGGTGCTGATGGTCTTTGTCATAAAGGGAACGTCACGATAGGCGCGAACAAGGTAGAAATAATACAGGGCGCGAAGACTGAGCATCTCGGCCTTGATGGGACGCCAAGCACCAAGCTTGAAGGTCTGGTCCACATCATTGTCTATCATTTCCTGAGCTTTCTCAAGAACCTTGTTACAATAGGAAATACCACTGTAGAACGTGTCCCACTTAAACATATTTTCCGTAGGCTGGAGCACGCCTTCCATCATGTGGCTGACGGAAGTTTGGGTCATATCCTTCAGTTCAACATTATCGCTGCGGAACTCACCCCAATAGAGTATTTTGGAGAGGGCATCCTCCTTTGTCAGCTGATAATAAGCAGCTGCACGGACGTTGTCCACGTCACCCTTGCTCTGCCAGAAGTTTTCCTCTGGGATGGAGTCGGTGGGCAGGATCGTAAGATAATCCTCGCAGGATGCCATCAATCCAGTGCATACAAGGGCAGCGCCAAGTAGCACCTTATTATATATATTAGTCATTTTCATGTTTCTTGATTTTTTGAGTTAGAAACCTACTACTACACCTGCCGTAAACGAACGTGAGCGGGGAGTGGTGTCATTATCTACACAAGGAGACCACTGCGACTGGCTATGATCAGGATCGGCGCCGGTGTACTTACTCCAGACAAAGAGGTTATTGATGGAGGCCGTAAAGCGGACTGTTGAGAAGCCAGCCTTTTTAAGCTTCTTGGGATCAAGGCTATAGCCCAGCTGCAGGTACTGGAAGCGGAGGTAATCACCTTTCTCTACGTAGCGGTCGCTGACGAGGGCATTGTAAGAAGCAGCAATCTTGGTGCTCAAGGCACGGGGAATCTCGGTCACCTGACCGTTCTTGCGCCAACGCCAGTTAACGGCTGCGCTCTGGTTCTTGTTATCACGCATAGCCTCTGAGTTCATGCGGGCAACGTTGATAATCTTATTACCTACGCGGAAGTTGAAGTTGGTCTTCAGCGTCCAGCGGCCGTATGTGAGGTCAACGCCGAAACCGCCGTTGAACTTCGGGCTGGATGAGCCGAGATACTGGATATCAAGTTCGTTAATCTGGCCGTCATGGTTTATATCTTCATAAGCCACGTCGCCACCGCCGAACTGGTAGTTGATACCACCATAGTTATAAATCATAGGAAGAGGATTACCGCTCTTGTCATAGATAACCTTACCTTCAGCATCACGTGCTACAGGCGCAGCATTGTAGAGGTTCACGCCTTCGTAGCCTGCTGCCAGAGCATGGGCTGCGGTATTCTCAACGCCTGCTGCATCGTAGTAGCCATTCTTACCCGTGCGGGGATCGAAGTAACCATTGTGGTCGTAGTCATAAACATAGACGCCCTTGAAGTGGAAGCCGTAGATACCACCCAGTGCATTGCCAATCTGGCAGCGCTTCAGTATCTGCATATTACCACCATTGTAGTTAAAGTCGTCGTTCATGGAGTTCAGCACGTTGGCGTCCATAGAGTTGATGGAGTTGATGTTCTGCGCGAAGTTCGCACGGAGCACGGCGGAGAACTTACCAATCTTGAAGATAGGACGCGTTGAGATGTAAAGTTCCCAACCCTGGTTCTCCATCTCACCAACGTTACTCCAGCTCAGTGAAGGATAACCCGTTGAAGTGGGGATAGCCACACCACGCATCAGCAGGTCGCTGTTTTTCTTATCATAAACGTTGAAGTCAACCATGATAAGGTCGTTGAGGAAGTTGAGGTTGAAACCAATGTTCCAGTCCATAGACTTCTCAGGACGGATTTCCACGAGGCGGAGGCTGGAAGGATACAGGCCCTGCACACCGTTATAGTTGCCCAAGGTGCTGTACTTGTTGAACATCAGGCCCTGCTCGGAAACGGGGTTACCAGTCAGGCCCCAGCCGCCGCGAATGGCGAACATATTAACAATATCTCTTATAGGCTGCCAGAAATTCTCATCGCTGATGTTCCAACGGCCGGACACACCGGCGTTGAGCTTCCATTTCTGCTCGGAGCCATAATAGCTGCTACCATCGGCACGCAGAGCCAGAGAGAGGCTGTACTTTGACTTGTAGCTATAGTGAGTCTGAGCAATGAAGTCAATAGCGCGTGACTTTCCCGTATAGGAAGAGAGACCGCTCAAATAGCCCGGCACGGTGGGGTCGGTGATACCGCCGTTCACACCCGTTGTTGAGGTGGACTGGCCGGAGTTGTTTGAAGTAGTCAGCTCATAGCGGCCCAGCACCTGGAACGAATGGTCTTCGTTCTCAAAAGCGGGCTTGAAGACGAGTTCATGGCGGGTGGTAAAGCTGAAGTTCTTGGACTCTGCATTGGTGGTCTTATTCAAGCCTGCGCTCCAGTCATCATAGCTGAGGGCGGCGGGGAAGTAAGTATCGTTGGACAGCGTTCCGGCAGAAATCTGCACAGAGCCCTTATAGTCCAGATGATGCTCGTCATCCTCCTTACCGAGAAGTTTGTATTCGATGTCAAACTGAGGCGTAATGTTGTAGTTGCTCTCAACGGCCTTGGCCAGATTGGCGCGAGCCACGGGGTTACCGTTGCTTACCATGTCGCTCAGATAGTAGCTGGACAGACCGCTCGAGTTGTCAAGCAAACCAGCAGCACCGGCAGCCTTAGGCATAAGGTAGTATTCACCGGAGTCATAGTATTCGCCGGTCACGTTGTCGTATTCCTGACGCGTGATGGCCATGTTAGGCATAGCGGAGTATGCACGACTAAGGATATCGTTACCGTAGTTCTTGTTGTTCTTCGTATAGGTCATGCCGAAGTTAGAGCGGAACGTGATGCGGTCGCTCACGTAGTAGTCCAAAGCCAGACGGGTATATAAGCGGTTCATGGACTGCTTGATGATGGTACCCGTAGCATGGTTGTAGTTGGCAGATACGCGGAAGGTAGCTTTCTCACCACCGCCGGCGAGGCTCAGACCGTAGTCGTGAGTCTGACCGAACTGCGTCACTTCCTTCACCCAGTCGGTGTTCTTGTTGTAGTTGCCGTAGTAGGCGGGGTGGTCCTGAAGGTACATCAACTCTACGATGCCGGAAGCTGCGTCGCTCTGGCGGGGGTTGAAGTAGGCCTCCTTCAGCATCATGGTGTAGCCGTCACCGTTGAGGAGCTTACGGCCTTCAGGCTGCCAGGCACCCGTGAAGCGATAGTTGAACTCCACGCGGGTCTTACCGCGACGGCCACGCTTTGTGGTAATTTCAATTACACCATTGGCACCGCGAGAGCCCCACACAGCTGTGGAAGCACCATCCTTCAGTACCTTGATGGACTTGATGTCATCGGGGCTCACCTGCAGCAGGGTAGCAAACTGCTCGGTGTTTTCCATATCGCTCAGGTCGAGGTCATCGGTGCTGCGGCCTTCCAGAGGATAGCCGTCCACAACGATGAGGGGTTCCTGATTACCATTAATAGTGCTCGTACCGCGCAGGCGCATGCTGGTGCCTGCACCAAGGTTACCGGAGTTACTTACAATGTCAAGACCGGCAATCTGGCCCTGAAGGGCTTCGCCTGCAGTCTCGAAGGAAAGACCTTGCATGTTTTCCATGTCGAGGGTCTGGGTGGCGGTACTCAGTTCTCGTTCGGGAATGGTCAAGCCACCGCTCTTGGTCTTTCTCACCTGCGTAACTCTTGCTTCGGCCAGGGTGTTACGGTCAATCAGCTCTACGCGGAAGGAACTCTGCGAGCCAATCGTCAACACCTTCTTTTGATAGCCGATGTATGATACTTCCAGTTTGTTTGCAGGATTCTTGATGGTGAGGGAGAAGTTACCACTCATATCCGTCTGTGTGGCGGAGATGATACGGCCGTTGCCATCCTTCTCCACGACGTTAGCCATCATGATTGCCCCATCGCCCTTACTCCACACATGGCCGGAGATTCGCTTTTGCTGTGCGAAGCCCGCTGCACATACGAAGCAGAGGATGAGCGTCAGAAGATACTTAATATTTTTCATAGCTTACAATTATTTCTTGATTTGGAACTTCTTGACGAACTTCTTAGCTTTAGCGGAAGTGCTCCAGGCGCTGTCATAGCGACCGCCGGAAAGCTTGGTAAAGTTAAGCACGTCATCAATCTGATGTACTACTGCATAGCTGCTTGTTTCAATGAGCTTACAGGAAGCGGCACTGGTGCGGGGGTGAGCATTGAAGTGTGCGTCGCGGGCCAGCATATTGTACTTGCCGCCAGCGGTCACCACCTTGCGGGTATTGCCGGCGTTGTCCTTCAGCGTCATAGCATTGGGCGTCTGATTGATAACGATAGGCAGATAGACGTTGTTCACCTCGTCGATGCAAGCCGTCTGCTTGGTGTTGTTCTCGGTCACGTTATCCACGAAGAGGCTGTTGTCCTGGAAGTGGTAACGGATAAAGTTTGTCAGCATTGTGATCATGGCCTGAGCCTTGAGCTTGTTGTCTGCGGAGAGGGCCATCACAGGATTGCCGGCATCGTCGGTCATAGGCTGGCCGAGGCTGTCAACTTGCTGTTCCATGTGGTTCTCAACGAAGTCCTTGATGGCATCCCAGGTGGGGAGGCCGAGGCTCAGAGCCTTCTCTACGGCTTCGTTGGTGGGCACATACACGGTGTAGTTATAGTTATTGAAGGAGCGCACAAGCTTGTCGCTGCCCAGATACTTGGCGATGGTCTTACCGCCGGCCTTCACTTCGCCTTCGCCGAAAATCTTGTAAAGTTCGGCTGCGCCGAGCCAGTCGGCCTCGGTGTATGAAGAGGGATCGGTGATACTGCCGCTGGCTACAGCGTCGGCGGCTGCTTTCTCACGGAAGCCGGCATCCTGCAGCACCTGTGCGTCGAAGCCGTTACACAGGTTCTTAAAGGCGCTGAAGTTTTCGTTGCTGTCGAGTATGCCATAGACGCTCTGCATGGAGGGCTGCATGGGGCGGTTGATGAGGAAGGTGTGGCCGTTACCATAACCGTTGGTAGCCTTGGACTGGTCATAGGCCTCAATTACCTTACACTGATGTTCGTTGCCGTCAACGCCGTCGTTCTCCAACTGCAGCTGCCATCCGCCGGCCACTTCCATATTCTCACCGTTGCCGGTGTTGCCGCTCTTCACAATGACGGGAGCACCGTCGCGGCTGAGGAAGTACTTGCGGCCAGTGTTCAGCACGCCGCTGGCATCGTCGTTGTTATGCACGATGATGTGCTGGTTGACCATCTCGGTCAGCAGGGCGCGCTTTGTTTCGCCGTAACCCTGAGTGACGGGCTGCGAGTAAGCGGAGCGGAAGGAGGAACCCTTCCAGTTGTTCTCGTCCAGCTGATCGGGCTGGCCGGTGTTGGGGTCATAAGTATAGGCGTCGGCCTGCACGGAGATGGTCTTGGCGCCATTCGTGCCGCTGCTGCCGGTCACATACTTCCACACCCAGTAACGATAGTTACGCGGGTTCTGCGTGGCGATGGAGGCGGGGTCCACGTAGCCGTAAGTGCCGAGACCTTCGTCAACGGGCACGAAGAACGAGAAGCTGCTCTGCATGGCCTTCAGATAGGTGCTGAAGTACTTCTGCAGAGGAGCGTTGCCGTAGTCGGAGCCCTGGATGAAGTTTTCGTCGGCACGTACCACGGCACGCACCACCCTCGTATTCTTACTGTAGAGGGCGGGGGCGATGACGGAAGCGTAGTCGGCAGGCGAAATCACGCGGTTCATGATGTAAACCACGCCGTTGTTGGCCAACAGGCACTTGTCAATGGCGGCCTTGTAGCTGTCCAGCGTGGGGTAGTCTCCGCCATTGAACATCTGGTCGCGGGCGTCGTTCATGATGGTCAGGTACTTGGAGGGAACGGTCTCGCAGAAGGAAGCCTTCATCAGGTTGTTCACAAGGGCACTGATGATATCCAGAGGTATCTGGTCAATATTGAGTTCGAGGTTGGCCTCAGTCACGGGGCGCTCCACGGCGTAGCGGTCCATCAGCACGCGGCCGCCGCCTGTCAGGAAGTAGGCCTTCAGGGCCTCATCGCTGGGCACGAACATGGCGCCCATATCCTCGGTGGCAGGAGCGGTGTTGCTGGCTGCGTAGGAGTTCCAGCCCGGATCGAAGTTCAGCACGGGGAAGTCAGCCATGGCGTTCTTCGTCACGGGGTTGCTGTTGAACTTACCGTCCTGCGAGCGGGTGCTGAAGTAGCGCTTAACGAAGACGGAGTCCGTCACGCCGGCATACAGGGCCTGGGCGTTGTTCGTGAGCTTAGAGTCATACACAGGAGCGCTGAAGCGGTCCAGAATGCGACTGAACAGATTCGTCTTGCCATTCGTGCGAATCATCTCGGCCATGTTGCTGGGAGCGAGGAGCACGCGGTCCAGAACGTTGTAGTAACCGTTCATACAGGTCACATCCTGCTTCACAACGCGGGCGTTGTAGATATAGCTACGGTTCTCCGTGCCGTATTTGGGCACGCCGAGGATGAAGGCTACGTCATCATTAGTGATATTCTTAAACTTCAGGTTGTTTTCCAGGAAGTGGGTCGTCATGGGCGTCGTGTTGTCGCACACGAGGAAGATGCCTTCCTTCAGATCCTGACGACGGTACTTCTCCCAGAACTTACCATACTTGGCATCACCTTCATCGTCGTCGGTGGCCATATTCTGGTTGTTGGGGAGTTCATACCAGTGGAAGTAGGGGATGCTGTCGGTAGAGCCGGAAGCACTGCCCTGACGCAGGCACTGGTTCTTACCGCCCACGTAGTTGACGGCACCCGGATTGCCACTGCTCTCCGTGTTGCTCATCATCTCCATCACATAGGCGTTGTTGAACATAGAGTTGTACAGCAGATACTTCTTCTGCGGAAGTGTGAGCTCTTCATAAGAGCGCACGCCCCAAGCATTGTCCTTGAAGAAGGTTTCATAGGCAGAGTCCGGTGCCACGAATAGTGTCTTACTACCGGTCTGACCTAACACATCTGCATAGTTCAAGTCATCAATCAACCGGATTGTGTACTTGAAAGTTCCTTGGCTTCCGAGTTCTTTGTAAATACTTTCCCCGAGGAAGTCTGGCATAGTATCATCCAGATCATAATCATCGGAACAGGAATACGACAACCCAAAAGCCGAAAGAAGGCAAGCGGCCGATAGCCACATCTTGCCAATTCTGCATAAACGGTGTTTCATACTGTTTAAATTGTTGATAATATAGTTGTTTGTTAAAATTGTTGCGTCCTATATTCCTGAAGGCTCGCCGCATATTTTCGCATACGCATAAGCGCGCCTTGCGCAGAATATTTTAATTTGACCTTGCAAATTTAGTCATTATTTTGACTTGTTCGCACAAAATTAACAAAGAAACATCAACATTTAAGAATTATTAACATTTACTTGCTTCTGACATCCCCCTACTCGGGCATCTATATGACCACCTTCCGGCAAAAAAAGCGCAGAAGGTCGCTGGCAAGAGCGTTTCGGAAATTCACGCCGTCACGCCGCCGATTCGCATGACAGAAGCCTGCATTTAGACCGCAATTTTGAAGGCCTGGATTTTGCTAACCCCTCTTTCGTATTTTCCTACACCCCGTTTCGGCTCGCCCCCACCCTATCCTATCCTGCCCGACACCCTATTTCAATGACGCCAATCAAGGCTTCGAAAGGAACCGAAAGGGACATCGGCGAGGCTATACCTGATTACAACCGCACAGAAAGGGGCTTCGGCGAAACAAAGAACGGCTTCGGCTGCGCTACCGAGGATACCGATTGAGCTAAAAGGGCTATCGATGAATTTAAAAGGGACATCGGGGAAATTAAAAGGGACATCGGTTGAACTAAAAGGGACATCGGTTGAACTAAAAGGGACATCGGTTGAACTAAAAGGGACTTAGTTTTTAGCAAAAGGGCAAAAAAATAACCTCCGGAGGGGGAGGTTTGCGTCGAGGTGCCGGAAGTCATGCGCCGCGCAGCCTAACAAGGAGGGAAACACGACCACGAGAGCCTTGGCCACGTGCCAATTTTAGAAAACGGCAAAACGAAAAAGAGGAAAGTTATATTGCGAGCTCTGGAAGAGGGAAAAAGGGAAAGAGATGAGGGAAGATGGGACAGGAAAGGGGAATAATGGGAAGGGAACAGGGGATGATGAAGAGGGAACAGGGGATGATGAAGAGGAAATAGGGGATGATGAGAAGGGGAAAATATATAGCGGAACTCTGTAAGAGGGAAGATGGGAGGGAGGGGTGAGGAACCATGTGCAAAAGTACATAATTCCGCCGAAATGGCCAAACTGTTTCGAACGAATTTTCATCACTATTTTTTACAAGGGGCCTTAGGCACAGCTCTGGCCCTTTGTTCGCACGAAAAGAGGTCCCTGACATGCATTTTTGATACAAAATAAGGGCATATAACGAAAAAAACTGCAAAATATTTTGTGAGATGCATTAAAAATCGTACCTTTGCACCCGAGTTTCAACAAAAGAAACCATCAGTCAAGTATTATTAACCCCTAAAATCATTGCCTATCGGTTCACTCTACGCTTAATATAAATCATTAAGTTACAATGAACGACATCCAGAAACTGGCCGACGAAAAGTTGGTCAAAATGTACGCAGAAGGAAACGACTGCGCTTTTGACGTTTTACTTGACCGATACAAAGATAGGCTCTTCTCCTACATTCAGTTCCTCATCCACGACGAAGACCGTGCAAACGACGTCTTCCAGGAGACCTTCGTCAAAGTAATAATGGCCATACGCCAGGGAAGGTACACTGAGAGCGGCAAATTCTACGGCTGGCTCACACGCATCGCGCACAATATCGTATTAGATGAGTACCGCGACGCCATGAATATGCCCACCACCTCCGACGAAGACACCGAAGGCGCACTCTTCAACGACATTCAGCTCGCCACAAACAGCCGCGAATCGGAAATGATTAACGAGCAGATTCTCGAAGAGGTCAAAGGCCTCATGGAGCGCCTGCCGGAAGAGCAGCGCCGCGTCGTTTTCATGCGCATATACCAGGACCTCTCGTTCAAGGAAATCGCCGACGAGACGGGTGTGCCCCTCAACACCGCCCTGGGCCGCATGCACTATGCTCTCATCAACATGCGCCGCATGGCTAACGACAACAACATCTTCGTTGACTGACAATACGTCCGCACCGCACGGTTGCTGTCCTTAGCTCAAGCACCGCCTACTCCCATACGACGGTTATCCGCAACAAGACTTCATGCCAGGAGGCCACCAAACGCGACACAAATCACAATATCACAGAAAAAGAGAGACTCGAAAGACCCAAACCCAAATTCGGGGCTCCTTATTTTTGTAATAAAGCTTTCTTTCGTGGAACG
>JAZUDS010000085.1:0-4833 GCA_045639805.1 Alloprevotella sp. | reverse complement strand
GAGACCGGCGGCTTACGCCACCGGCACTGGGGCGGAGGGGTGCTATCTTTCGCCCGGGGAGGGGCAATAATCACTCGCGGCCGGCACGCTTGCGGGCCAAGTGGTCGAGGATGGTCTTGCGCATACGCATTGACTTCGGCGTCACCTCCACGTATTCGTCCTCCTTGATATATTCCAGCGCCTCTTCCAGGGAGAAGATGGTGGGGGGGATGATGCGGGCCTTGTCGTCGGCACCTGAGGCGCGCATGTTGGTCAGCTGTTTGGCCTTGGTGACGTTGATGACGAGGTCGTTGTCGTGTACGTGCTCGCCCACCACCTGTCCGGCATACACCTCGTCCTGCGGCGAGATGAAGAAGCGGCCGCGGTCCTGCAGGTGGTCGATGGAGTAAGCGTAGGCCGTGCCGCCTTCCAACGCTATCATTGAGCCGTTCTGGCGGCGCAGGATTTCGCCCTTGTAAGGCTGGTATTCCTTGTAGCGATGCGCCATGATGGCTTCGCCCTGGCTGGCGGTGAGCACATTGGTGCGCAGACCGATGATGCCGCGCGAAGGAATGAGGAATTCTATATCGGTGCGCTGCCCGATGGTCTGCATATTGATGAGTTCGCCGCGGCGGCGCGTCACCATGTCAACCATCTTGGAGGCAAATTCCTCCGGCACGTTGATGGTGAGTTCCTCAATGGGTTCGCAGCGCTGGCCGTCTATTTCCTTGAAGATGACCTGCGGCTGTCCCACCTGCAGTTCGTAGCCCTCGCGACGCATAGTCTCGATGAGGATACTCAGGTGCAGCACGCCGCGTCCGCTGACTGTCCAGCGGTCGGTGTCCTCCCCTTGCTCCACGCGCAGGGCGAGGTCTTTTTCCAGTTCCTTCTGCAGGCGGTCATTGATATGGCGGGAGGTGCAATACTTGCCTTCCTTGCCGAAGAAGGGGCTGTCGTTGATGCAGAAGAGCATCGACATAGTGGGCTCGTCAATGGCGATGGTGGGCAGGGGTTCGGGCACTTCCGCGTCGCAGATCGTGTCGCCTATTTCGAAATTCTCAAGGCCCACCACGGCGCAGATGTCGCCGCTCTCCACGCTGGCCGTCTCCTGGCGTCCAAGGCCCGTGAAGGTGTGCACCTCCTTGATTTTCGTCTTCTCCTCGGTGCCGTCGCGATGGCAGATAACGACCTGCTGGCCCTTGCTTATGCTGCCGCGATGCACGCGTCCCACGGCGATACGGCCGGTGTAGTTGCTGTAGTCGAGCGACGTGATGAGCAACTGCGTGGGGCCTTCCAACTGCTTGGGAGCCGGGATGACTTCTACGATTTTCTCCAGCAGGTACTCGATATTGTCGGTGGGCGTCTGCCAGTCCTCGCCCATCCAGCCCTGCTTTGCCGAGCCGTAAACCACGGGAAAGTCCAACTGTTCCTCGCTTGCGCCGAGTTCAAACATAAGGTCGAACACCATTTCATAGACCTCCTCGGGCCTACAGTTGGGTTTGTCCACCTTGTTCACCACCACGATGGGCTTCAGTCCTATTTCCAGCGCCTTTTGCAGCACGAAGCGCGTCTGGGGCATAGGTCCCTCGAAGGCATCGACGAGGAGGATGCAGCCGTCGGCCATGTTGAGCACGCGCTCCACCTCGCCGCCGAAGTCGGCGTGGCCCGGAGTGTCGATAATGTTGATTTTCGTGCCGCGGAAGTTGATGCTGACGTTCTTGGAGAGGATGGTTATGCCGCGTTCGCGCTCCAGATCGTTATTGTCGAGCATAAGTTCGCCGGTAGGCTGGTTTTGGCGGAAGAGGTTGCCCGCCATGAGCATCTTGTCCACGAGGGTGGTCTTGCCGTGGTCCACGTGGGCGATGATGGCTATGTTTCTGATGTCCTGCATGAGGTCGTTGTTATGACTTGTTATTGGTTCGTTTCGAATGTTTAGCGCACTTATGTGACATTCCACACAAAGTTGCGCCGCGAATTTACGAAATAACTCCCACAACACCAAATTATTCTTCGCGAAAGGCGCGCGCACGCCCCCCTACGCGCGGAAAAGGGGCGCGAAATGCTCTCTGCAGTTAGTGTTTTGCACATAACGGGCCGCGCTAAGCGGCAAAAAACGTGGCGCCTCGCATACAGGAGCGCCACCTCTCGCTGCAGAGCTTGCAAATTGCGCTAATTTCGCCCCCGTCTATCCCCTATAAAACCGGCGTGCCGTGCAACAGGAAAAACGCACGCTTTTTGTCAAGATATTTTCACCTTTTTCTCTCAAAAATAGGCCGTATTTTCAAAATTTTTTTTCGCGTTTACTTTCGTGCGATTCTCGGAGGGTTTGCTATGTTGCTGATTCTCTTGCGTATCACGCAAGAGTGAATAAAAACGCCACCCTAAAGGGTCCTCTACACCCCCTTATAGGCGAAAATCCAGGCGCGATTTTGTCCCAATTCGCAGCCCTCCCCCGCGGGGGAGCGGGGAGGGGGGCGCGCCGATAGGCCTTTTAGTCGCGCCGATAGCCCTTTTAATTCGTCCGATAGCCCTTTTAATTCGTTCGATGTCCCTTTTAATTTTTCCGATAGCCCTTTTAGTTTTTGCTAAAATAGGGTGTCGGAAAAATTAAAAGGGACATCGGGAAAAATGGATGAAATTTTGGAAAAAACGGGACTGCTCTCGTTTTTTTTGAAAACAGACGTTTTTGGGAGGAAAGCGGGATTAGGCTTTCGCGAGCCTCGAAAACGGCCCAAAATTTATGCAAAAATTACACCCTGTTTTACTGCACTTTTTAGCGATGTTAAATGTGCATGTTTTTGGGGCATGGAGGGAGCATTGATTTTTGGCCCTTTTTTCCCTTTATTTACTGAAAAAAAAGGCGGGGGTCAATGCCACGCCGAGAGGTTGCACTGGCGCTCGAGGCGGTCCTCAAGAGGGTCGGCGACGTTGACGAAGAAGTTGTAGCCGGTGAGCTCCTCCACCTTGTCCACCGTGGTGGCGCAGTCCTTCATATCCTGTTCGGCGCGGTTGTTCTGATAAATGAAGGCGATGGCCTTCTCGTGGCCCTTGCGGAGGGAGAGCACACACTTGAAGAAGGCGTCGGGCACGCGCACCTTGTGCTGGCGGCCGATGGTCTTCTTCTTGCGGTCGGGGTTGAAGATGGGGCCGCAAACGATTTTCACGGCACCTTCCTTGCGGGCCCAACGGCGGCAGGCGCGCTCCAGGGCTTCCCAACTGTAGCGGTTGAGTTCCTCCGTCTGCGGGCACATGTTGCTCATCAGGAAGCAGTCGTGGAGGGCCTTGGCGCCCCATTCCATATCGGCGGCGGGGCACATGTGGCCGCGGGTGTAGCCGGAGCCGGAATAGTCGCCGGTGGTGACGCGCTGGGCAGAGGGCACGGCCTCGTCGGGGAAGAAGTCGCGCGAACGGTCCAGGTGGCCGCGCGTCTCGCTGGAGGTGAGTTCCCACGCCACCCAGTTGGGGCAGAGCGTGGTGGTGTTGAAGGAGAGCGTGTAGCCCGTGTGGGAGATGACGCGCTCGCCTTCAGCGGTGGCGGGGAGTTCCATAAGGCGAGGCACACCTGCTGGCCCCCTCCCCGCTCCCCCTTTGGGGGAGAGCTGCAGCGCGGGTTTCTCATCGCTCTTTGGACTTCCCCCAAAAAAAGTGGCGGGGAGGGGGCCGGCAGAGCTCGTGGTGTCTGCGCCGTCTTCATTTCCCTGTTCTTGCGGCTGCATTACGCACGCACTGAACCCGCACGCGAGTATATATAATAATGTGCGGACACAAATATCCTTCTTCATAATTTTATATATGACCCTAATTGAAAGTCCCCCCAAGGGGGGGATTTAGGGGGGCCTACTTAAATATATTCTTCAGGACCTCCTCCGAGATTTTTCTCGTGGCGGTGGTGGTGGCACTCTTGGCGGCCTTGCCGAGAATGTCGGAGCCAGTGGATTTCTTGCTCTTGCTGCTGCCACCCGTCACGGCCTTGCCTACGCTGCTGCCTACGCTGCGAGCGAGACTGCCGAGGATGGCACTGATGATGGCACCGATGATGCCTTTCTTCCACCATGAACTCTTCTTGGCGGCTTCCTTCTCGGCCTTGGCCTGCTCCTTGGCCTGACGGGCAGCCTCCTTCTCGGCTTCCTTCTGGGCCTTGGCTTCCTCCTTCGCCTGGCGGGCGGCCTCCTGCTGGGCGGCCTCTTCGGCGTTGGCGGCGGAGAGTTTCTCGTAGGCACTCTCGCCGTCGATGAGTTGCTCGTAGGCCTTGATGCGGGCGGGGGCGGCGTTCTTGATGTCGAGGCGCTGGCCGTCGGTGATGGCACCTATCTGGGAGAGCGGGAAAAGCATGCGGGCACGCTCCACCATGGCGGGAGCGCCCTTCTCATCGAGGAAGGAGACGAGGGCTTCGCCCGTCTCGAGATTCATGATGGCCTCGTCGGTCTTGAAATCGGGGTTGGCGCGGAAGGTGTCGGCGGCGGCGCGCACGTCCTTCTGGTCCTTGGGGGTGAAGGCGCGCAGGGCGTGCTGCACGCGGTTGCTCAGCTGCGAGAGTATGGTGTCGGGGATGTCGGTGGGCGACTGTGTGATGAAGTAGATGCCCACGCCCTTTGAGCGGATGAGGCGAATCACCTGCTCCAGCTTTTCCACCAGCGCCTTTGACGTGCCGTCGAAGAGCATGTGGGCCTCGTCAAAGAAGAAGATGAGCTTGGGCAGAGGCAGGTCGCCCACCTCGGGCAGCTGGTTGTACAGCTCGGTCATGAGCCACATCAGGAAGGTGCTGTAGAGCTTGGGGTTGAGCATCAGCTTGTCGGCTGCAAGCACGTTCATGATGCCCTTACCATCCTCTTGTGCGATGAGATCCATGATATT
>JAZUDS010000084.1:0-5272 GCA_045639805.1 Alloprevotella sp. | reverse complement strand
ACAAGAACTAGACTATGGCAGTTACTTACAAAGTTGTTTCCTGTACCAATCCGGCTGGCGACGAGGGCGTGGACTACGCTTGCAACCGCGCCGTGAAGACGGGCGACTATGATTTCAAGGCACTCGCTGAGGACATCCAGTACGCGACGACTGTTACGAAAGCCGACGTTGTTGCTGTGCTTACCGCGGCCAAGGAATATATCAAAAAGGGTCTGCTCGCCGGCCAGCGCATCGTGCTGGTCGAGCTGGGTTCCCTCCAGATGAACCTCAAGGGCCGTTGCTTCCGTCAGTCCTCGATGACCAGCGCCACGTTCGATCCGTCCAGCTACATTGACGGTGTCGGCATCCGCTTCCGCGCCGAGGCTGACCTGCTCAAGTACGTCCGTGCCGGCTACAGCGTGAAGCGCGTCGCCAGCGAACTGATGGCGTGAGGGAGCCTCCCCTGACGGACCCACCCCATCCCTCCCTCAAAGGGAGGGGGCTCAAACCCGCTTAAACGTTTGCAGGCGGGCATGCGTCCTCCCCCTATGAGGGGGAGTTAGAGAGGGTCTGTTCAGCGGCTCTGTAAGTCCTCCCTTTGAGGGAGGATTTAGGTGGGTCCCCGTCCTCCCCCTTTGAGGGGGAGTTAGAGAGGGTCTTCCCCTTGGACCGCAGCGGGGTCTGTACCGCTGGCCTCATGGGAGGCGGGGCAATGTGCCTCCCACTTTTTATTTATCTAAACACAATACTAAACATGAACAAAACGATCAACTGGAAAGAAGTATTGAAATTCATCATCACTGTCCTGACGGCCATCGCCGGCGCCATCGGCATGACGTCGTGCCTGTAATCGACAGCCATCCCCCACCCCCCTTATCATGAACACATTATCAATCAACAACACCCTACCGAAATGGTTAAAACTTTTTCTCGTCCTCCTCCTCGGAACGGTTCTTTGCGCATAATCAGCGATAGCGATAGCTGGGCTGCGCACTGATATATGAAAAGGAAAATTTCATTGGGCTCTTGGATGCTCTTTGAGCATCGATAAAAGAAACAAAATTCAATGGAATGCTTGGTGCTGCTGGTGCAGCACCTATCAAGCTGACGTGAGCGCCGCTGCCTGTGTGCAAGCACCCGTCACCGTCGCCCCCATCATCTTGGCCCCCAATGGGGCAAGCATTCCATTGACAAAATTTCCCACTGCGTGGGAATAAAATGATAAAAATGTAGTTACCGCCGCCCCTTGATTTCCTTTGCGGATGGATGTTAGAATGGTTGGATCGTTTTGGCGTCCTTGTCGTAATAGAAACGCTGTATCTGAGCTTTGGGCCATGTGCCGAAGTTGACGAGAATACCTATGGGAAATTCCGTTGCACGCAGATAGGCAAACAGCTGATATTGCTCTCTTGAGGTTATCTCGGTCAATGCCTTACATTCCACGATAATGTTGCCTCCTTCGGTTGGAACCATCAGGTCGAGCCTTATGTGAGCCTTCATCTCCTGCCCGTGGAATATAGGATGGTGCTGATACTCCTTTTCAGGTGAGAAGCCATGTTCTTTGAGTACCATATCAAGCGCCTCTTGATAGATATACTCTGGCATCCCTGGCCCAAGGTCGTTGTGAGCCTCGTGCATGCAGGCAATGACATCGTAGCATTGATCCTTAAGTTGATTCTTCAGTTCGTTGTTGATGGCACAGCTCGCGATTTCCATAGTGCAGTGATTTATGATTTCCAAATTGGTATCTGAGGACATGCCCCTCCAGCAGGCAAAGGTAACTAAATTTTTATTATTTTATCTCTCCGAAGGAGAGAATTTTATCAAGGGCTTGCTTGGCCCCATTGTGGGGGCCGACATGGGGGGCGGGACGGGGCTGGGTGCTTGCACACGAGCACCGACATTCACACCAGGTTGAAAGGGCTCCATTAGGCAGCCCAAGCAAGCCATAGAATTTTTCTTCTAAATAACTTATCAAACCATTCTACAATCCAATCATGAAATTCAACACAAAACCTCTGATCATCATCGACGCTGGGCACGGCAAGGAGACGGCGGGCAAGCGCTCGCCGCTGTGGGCGGACGGCAGTCAGCTCCTCGAATATGCCTACAACCGCTCCATCGCCCGGGCCGTGCAGCAGCGTCTCAAGGACGCGGGCTTCGACGCCCGCCTCCTCGTCACCGACGACCACGACCTCCCGCTCCAGGTGCGCTGCCGCCGCGCCAACGAGTGGATCCTCGACCACAAACAGCATGGCGGCATCGAGGCCGAACGTTTATTAGTTAGCATCCATGTAAACGCGTATGAGCAGCCTACCCCCACCCCCTCAGGTTGGGAAGCGTATGTCTGCGGGAGCAACGCGAACACACGCGAGCTCGCGCTGGAGCTGTACCGCCAGGCGGCGGAACAGTTGCCGGACACCTTCCCGATCCGCACCGCCACGGGCGACCACCGCAAGGGGCACCCGCTGCGTCCGAAGACGGCTAACTTCTACATCCTCCGCTACTCGAACTGTCCGGCCGTGCTCACGGAGAACCTCTTCATGACCAACGCCACCGACTGCGCCTTCCTCCTCTCCGCCGACGGCCGCGGGGTCATCACGGATATACACGTGAGCGCCATCACGAACTATTTGAAGAATAGGATGTAGGCTGCGCACGCGATGGGGTACTTATTGCCTGCGGCAAGAAATCTTTCTCGCTTCGCTCGGAAATGAAAATAGGCGATAGCATTTCCTGTTTTTTCCGTTATTCTCCGCATTTTTGCGGTGATTAGATGGGCTATTCTCCGCAAATTTGCGGAGAATAGGCCGTTTTTTCGCCGCAAAAGTGACGATTATTGATTTTTTTCGTATTTTTGCCGGCGTATGTAATAAAATCATGGCAAAGCAAGCAATCTATCTGTGGCAACAAGCCGGCTGGCCTCATTTTGAATGGCGAGCCGAGGATACCATCACCCTGCTGGGCGAGGTGCGCAACCTGCTGGGACAACTATCGGGCCGTATGACAGTCATCGGACTGTCCGACCGAACGAAACAGGCTGACGCCCTGACGGCCGAGATTATAGGCTCTTCGCAGATAGAGGGCGTGCTGTTGAATGCTGACAGCGTCCGTTCGTCGGTGGCCCGCCATTTGGGCTTGCTGTCGGACGGCGCACACTACGACCATTACACCGAAGGCATAGTGAATGTCATGATGGAGGCCACTCAACATGCTCAGGACCCTCTGACGCCGGAGCGGCTGTTCGGCTGGCACGCGGCACTCTTCCCTACGGGTTACAGCAACGGCATCAAGATAACGGCCGGCGCATGGCGTAGGGGCGATGAACCTATGCAGGTTGTTTCTGGCGCTATGGGAAAGGAGAAGGTGCATTTTGAGGCACCACCCTCGTCTGCCGTGCCGGGAATGATGGAAGAGTTTCTTGATTGGCTGAACACCCCATCGTCCACCGACGAACTGATACGAGCAGCCATTGCCCACCTGTGGCTGGTAACCATCCATCCATTTGACGACGGCAACGGCCGCCTGACCCGTACGGTCACGGAACAGATGCTGGCGCGTGCCGACGGCTGTAGCAAACGCTATTACAGCCTTTCGGCGGAGATCATGCGACAGCGAAAAGCATACTATGAGGCATTGGAGAAGGCGCAACATAGCAGGGACATGGATGTGACCTCATGGCTGGTGTGGTTCCTCAGCGCTCTTGCTGAAGCCCTTCGCGGAGCCATACTGGCTACCGACCGTACCTTGCAAAAGGCCGCTTTCTGGAACAGCCATCGCCATCTTGACTTCAACGAACGCCAACGCAAGGTCCTGAACCAACTATGGGATGGCTTCGAGGGCAATCTGACGACCCAGAAGTGGGCCAAGATAGCCCATTGCTCACAAGACACCGCCCTGCGCGACATTGACGATCTCATCGCGAAGTCCATCCTGCGCAAGACTTCCCAAGGCGGGCGCAGCACAAGCTACGAACTGGCTCTTTGATTTAAGCTGATAGCGGCGAGAATGACTGAACCGAAGGAAGGCGGCCGCTCAGCGCTGGACATCAGAACGTGATGTCGTACTCACCATTTCTGTTCTTCTTGAGGGTGAAGGCGTCGGAGACGGCCAGGTAGTCTTCCATCATGGCAATCGCCTCGGGGATCTTCTCCACGGTGAAGGTGCTGAAGTTGCTGCCGGAAAGGTCGTGCTCGAAGCTGATGAGCTCACTTTCGGTTCCGTCCTCGCGGATAGCATACAAGCCAATAAAGGTATGCTCGCTCAAGTAATAGTCCGTGAAGGGCTGGAACGATGAGCGGAAACTCTCCTTGGCCGTGAAGGTAAGGCTTACCTCAATGCGGCCGCCCGTGATGCCCGACGTGACCTCTAAGGGAGTGTAGTCACCGGTCATGGTGCCAGAGGAGAGACTCTTGCCATCCTGAAGGACACTGTAGTGGAGGTCGAAATTGTCGATGGCAGTCTGCGGATACTCGGGGTTGATACGGAGTTCCAGATGGTCGATGGCATGGCCTTTCTTTTCCACATCTTCATCAGGATTGCATGAAGCGAAAGCGAACACGGCAGCAATGGCTGCAAAAACTACTAAATACTTCTTTAACATAATAAGGTATAATTAAAATAATTTCGTTAATATCAGTGATATACATGCCAGCCAGCAGCTGACAGGTACATTCTTCGTGCGCAAAGGTAGACAATTATTCTACAACAACAAAGTATGACGGAATAATTAACCATCGTGCGACATACAGCACGGTGTGAGATTCTGGTCCTTTTCATTGATTTCATGCTCGGCGAAATACTTGACACATTGTTAATTCATCAAGGAGAAGAACTAAAAACAGTTCCAAATAAAGTTCCTAATAAATTAAGGAATCCTTAAACCGTCCTAAAAAAAGTCCCCACGACCTTCGCAGGCAGTGGGGACAACCATGAGAAATTAGTTATACTAACCTGATTAACACACTTTATTCGCTATATATATTATTTACGTCTTTCAAAAAAAGAAGACCCCGTTCATAAGGGTACGCAAATTTACGCCATTGTAGTGAATAGTGTATCAAATAAATGCCTCTTTTTTGCTAAATAGGACAAAATCATCGCGATTATGGTACTTTGTTGATATAAAAAAAGCGATAGCGATAGCAGATAACGATAGCAGCGGCAGATAGCGAGGCGCAGCCAATAGAAATATTACATTAGGATTTTCCAAAGGATTTTTAGTAAAGATTATGAGGCTTGAAAAGCCGACCATACTTTGAAGATCGTCGCCTATTTTTAGTAGGATTTTTAG
>JAZUDS010000083.1:0-37681 GCA_045639805.1 Alloprevotella sp. | reverse complement strand
CTTAGGACTCCAGTCCTTAGGGGGAGGACTCCAGTCCTTAGGGGGAGGACTCCAGTCCTTAGGGGGAGGACTGAGTGGTAAAGCAATGAAACGATGAAATGATGAGCGATTAGTATAGCACGATATAGGGCGCGACGATGTCATGGCGTGGTGCGGCGGCCATGAAACTGAGAAGGTGTTTCCTATGGCAACTCTTCCCAAGACTAAACACTATGGGCTTTTGCCCGTTTCAGAAAGGGTAAGCCTTGCTACAGCGAAGAAAGCAGTGGAGGCAACCCCAACTTCTTTTCAGACACATATTTTATTTTTACTAGAGCTCAAATAAAAAGAAAAACGAAGACATGAGGGTGTCTTCGTTTTTCTATTTTTTTTCCTCCAACTTGAGGGTGTGGATCTTTTGCAGGGCAGCTATCAGTGCGGACGTTTCGCTTTGACGAATGCGAAAATGAAGGATGGTGGACGTAGCAGTGTATTCGGGAGAGAGCATCTCGGCTCCCACTCCGCGGGCAAAGCGCATGGCCACGTCGGCATCGGGATAAGGCACTTCGGCACGGACGTCTTCCATCAAGATGCGTTCCTCGGTTGTGGCCGCGTCGAGGGCTTCGCCGGCTGCCGTCTTATAGGCCACGGCTAGTCCACCCGTGCCGAGCTTCACGCCACCGAAATAGCGCACGACGATGACGAGGGTCTCCGTAAGAGAGCGCGAGACGATCTGTCCGTGGATGGGCTTGCCGGCAGAACCGCCGGGCTCACCATCGTCCACGGCTCGGAAACGCTCGCCCTCGGTGCCAAGGGCATAGGCATAGCACACGTGGCGGGCATCGTAGTACTCTCGCCGGTATTGCTCCACGAGAGTTTTCACTTCTTCCTCACTGCCTACGTGGTGGGCAAAAGCAAGGAAACGGGAGCGCTTTTCCACATAGGTGGCTGTACCGGGCGAGGAAATAGTGAGATAGTGGTCCATGGGGAGGAAGAGTGAAAGTGAAGAGTGATAAGTGAAAAGTGAAACGATGAGCAGTGATGACGTTTTATAAATAAAAGACAACTTTAACAATCATTACAACATTATCAACTAAGTGAAGGCCTGTGTGGCCTGAGTGAAAGAATGTTGTAGGAGTTGTTAAAGTTGTCTTCTAAAATCTTGTCTCAGCACTATGCTGCCGTGCTATCGGCGGCAGCGGTGCCTTCCCCTTCTTCCTGTGCCTTAGGCAGGGAAACCTGTCTAGACATGGCAGATTTCAGGGCTTCATTGGCTGCATCCTTGTAACGGCCTTCGGGGTACATGCGTAAATAGGCTTTGTAGGCCTGCACGGTATTGGCGGTCTGGGCATTGACAAATTCCAAGGAGTCAATCTTCATATCGCATAGGCGATTGTAGTACGGGTCATTATAGTTGGCCTTGAAATTTTGGAAGTCGCCCTTGTTGCCGATGGCCTGAATCTGGTACCACTCAGCCTTCATGCTTTGCAGCTTTTCTTTGCGTTCGCGCACGCTGCCGGCATAGGGGCTGTCGGGGTATTCAGCGAGGAATACGTCATAGGCCTGCACGTCCGTGCTGCCTTCCAATGCTTCGTAGGCCTGACGGTCGTCGGCAGAGCCTGCGGCCTTGTTTATGGCGTAATGTGTGAGGAATCCTGCTCCGAAACCTATTGAAAAGAGAACGAGGCAGAGGATTATTATCAGTAACTTGGTATTCTTGTCCATAATGTATTTTTTTTAGTCATTGGCGATGGTGGGTACGGGCTGCCAGTCGTCGGGGCAGTAGAAGATGGCCTTGACCATGGCGTCGTCCATAGCCTTGAGCTCGCCGCTGGCCACGAGGGCGTCCATGTCGGCCTTGAACTCGTCATAGATTTCATCGTTCATGACGTACCAGGCGTTGCCGTAGTCGCCGATGCGGAGGGCTATGGTGCGGAGGAAGCCGAAGCGCTCGAAGTAGGGCCAAAGGTTGTAGCCGCTCAGACGGGAGGTCTTACGAATCCAGTTGAGGATGAAGGGTACGGAGTTCTCGCTGGACTGGCTGGAGGCATCAACGTAGTTGTTCTTCACCCAGCAGCTCTCGGGGAAGCGCTTGCGGAGGTCGGTGTACTTGTTGTTCTTGTTGCCGTTCTGTACGGAGGCGATGAGTTCGTACTTGTCGGCCTCGCCCTTCTTCTCAATCTGTGAGCCGTTGGGCTCGTCGTTCTGACGGAGGGACTCGTACCAGTCGGCGCTGAAGTCGCAGTACTTGGTGTCGGTCTTGCCGTCGGGACGGTTCTGCGTGAAGTAGTTGTTGAGCATGATGAAGGGGGTGAGTGCCTCGCAGACGTCCACCTCGTTGATGTGGAGGGCGCGGCGGGAATCTGTGGCGTAGGCTGTGGAAGCCGTGTCGGCACCGGTCTGTGCGGCGGCTACCTCGCGGAGCTTGGCGTTGCGGATTTCGGTGCGATACTTGTAGGCCAGAGCACGGGGACCCATGTCGGTCTGTTTGCCGTCCTCCCTGGCGGGGGTGGCGGTGGTCTCGTAGAAGTGTCTGCGGGCGTCCGGCCAGGACTGAATCTTGTCGGAGGTGCGGTAGCCCATGTGCGTTATATTATAATAGGACTGCACATTGTTGCTGACCTCGCCGAGTCCGGCCCAGCAGAAGTAGGGGTGCATCTGGTGCTGGTGGCCCCACTCGTGGGAGAGGCCCCAAATGGCGTCGTTATCGTTGTAGATAAGGGTCTTGCAGTTGAGTACGCGCTGCTCCTGATTGTGATGGAAGGAGACGCCGAGGCCGCCCTGGAACATATAGTATGTGAAGTTCACATAGGCCATGGTGCGGTTGCGGGGTATGCGGTTGTACTTCTCGAAGCCGAGGGAGCGGTGTTCCCACACGATGAGGCTGTCCAGCACGTTCATATACTGGCGGTAGCCGAGGCCGGTGCCCTTGGAGTCCTTGCAGTAGTTGGCGAGGCCCTCGGAGGTCCATACGGAGTGCACGCGCTTGCCGACAACGTCCATACAGATGTTCTTGGCATTGGTGCAGAGTTCCTTCATCTCCTTGTTGGTGAGGGAGGGATTGAGATAGCCGTTGACGAGGCCGTTGACGAAGTGAACACGGATGTTGGGCTGGTTTTCGGCATCGTCGTCGTAGTAGCGTATGTAGGCGAGGCCGTCATAGTCGAAGGTGTAGTCGATGACGTTGACGCCGTTGTGGAGGCCATAGGTGTAGTTCTGGGGGTCGCCGCCGTCGAAGTTGTTGCCTTCCTTGCCGGTCCACCATGCAGTGACGGCGAGGCCTGCGCTCTTGCCTTCGGGGATGCCGGCCACGACAATAGCCTGCTTGCCCTTGGTGATGCTGATACCGGTGACGCCGGCACGCTGGTCATAGAGTTTGCCGGGGGCGTTCCAACTCTCGGAGAGCGTCTGAAGGGTGGTGTAGCACTCGTATTCGGCTACGCGCCACTTGGTGTCGTAGGTGCCGCTGAAGAGCTGTGTGGCGAGGGCCTTGACGAAGGGGTTTTCAAGGGCGTCGATATCGGCCTTGGTGACGCCGGCGCGGAGGGTGCTATACACGTCGTCGCCGAAAATGTCATACTCGGCCTTGCCCTCGTCGTTGTAAGCATAGAACTCCATCTCGGCGCAAGAGGCGAACTTGTTGGCACCGCTCTTGACCTCGAACTGCACGGCGATGATATTGTCCCTAACGTTTTCGTTGAGGACGACGGTGCTGGCGTCGGAGCTTTCCTTGAAGTCAAAGTCTCCATAGGCGGTGAACTTGGTCTCGCCCTTATGCTTGAGGGAGATGGTCACCTTGCCGAAGTTGCCGTTGTTGCCGCTGCTGCGGGGCACGTAAATGAGGTAGTCGATGTGGGGAGCGTCCTTGAAGTTGTAGGTGAGGATGGCGGGATTGCTGCTCGTCACGTCGTTGCCGCTGTAGGCAGAGTGGTAGAGGGTGTTGGAGTCGCGGTCGTAGGAACGGCTGATGCCCTCACTGCCGTTGTGGTTGTTGTCGGTGGCGCTGGAAGGACGGATGTAGGTGTCCATCGGGGCGGCCTCCACGCTCTCATCGCGGGTCTGGGTGACAGTCATCACCTGCTGGAACTCGTTGGCGGTGCTCTTGAAGAGAACGGAAGCGGTGCGGGGCTCGGCGATGAGGTTCTGGTCCAGATGGATATAAACGGACTTGCCAACCTGGCGCACCTTGGCCCAGTCGGCGGTGGAAGAAACGGTGTAGTCTACGTTAGCGTCCACCGTGTAGCAGAGCGTGTGCTCCTGATAGTTGGTGGTGTGGCTGTTGGGCACGATGATGCGGGGCATCTGTGCCGTTGCTGTCAGAGCCGACAGCAGGAAAGCGGTGAGGAATAATATCTTTTTCATTGTGCTGTGCGGTCTTTGTTATTTGAGGATGACTTTCTTATTGTTCATAATGTAGAGGCCACGGGCGGCACTCTCCACGCGGCGACCCTGAATGTCGTAAACGGGCGTGGGCTGTTGCGTAGCGGTCTCCACTTCGCTGATGCCCTCGGCTGCGGTGTCAAGCACGGCGAAGGTGCTGGTGCGGATGACGAGTTCGGGGTAGCCGTCGTCGGTCATCACGGCATATACTCGCTTCATGGGGCGCTGGAAGGTCACCTTGCCGTTGATGTTGGCGTAGTCCAGCGTCTTGCTGGCGGCGCTGGCCTGCTGCAGGGCGGTCTCCGTACCGTCCTCGGCTATTTCATAGAAGGCGAACTTCACGCTGCTGTTGCCGCTACCGCTGCGCAGGCCGGTCATATCCACCACGTAGGCGGCGTCCTGACGCTTGTCGTAGCCGGGGCTCATCGTGGCCCAGGGCAGGTAGTCGCTACCCCAGCTGCCCTTGTTTATGCCGTCAAGCACGCTGATGTCATACATGCCCTGGGGCTGGTAGTTGAAGTACAGCGTGGGCTGGTAGTTGGTGCGGGGCAGCGAGGAGAACGTCATGTTGTTGTTGCCGCAGTCGTAGGCCTGGAGCTTGGTGCTGGAGGGCAGGGCCACACCGTCTATCTCGTTGTGGCTTACGTCCAGCACGTTCAGTTGCTTGCAGGCCGAGAGGTCGATGGAGCCGGAGATCTTGTTGTTGTCAACGTACACCTGCTGCAGCGTAGTCAGGGCTTCAGGAACGTTAAGGCGGGCTATGCTGTTGTTGCTGGCGTCCAGCATCGTAAGGTTCGTGGCCGAAGTGATATTAAGGGTGGTGATGCTGTTGTCGTTGGCCTTAAGACCGAGCAGACCCGTGTCCTTCGTCAGGCTCAATGTCTTGATGCCGTTGCCGCTCACGCCGAGGTAGCGCAGCTTGTCGCTGCCGTATGTGAACGATGTGGAGGTGAAGGCATTGTGGCTCACGTCAAGCGTCTCCAGTTCCGGGTTGTTCGTTGTGGAGAGCGTCACGGCGGTGAGCTGGTTGTTCGACAGGTTGAGGTCGCGCAGGGCCTTTCCCTTGCTAAGGTCAATGGTCGTCAGCGCATTGTTCTGCAGATACAGGCTCGTGAGGCTGGGCGCACCGGTGAGGTCGATGGCCGTCAGGCCGCAGTCGGCGGCGGCCAGCATAGTGATGGGGCGCTCAGAGGTAATGGTCACGGTGGCACCGGCCACGTTGCCCTTGGCCTCTATGATGCCGTCGGTGGCCTGCGTGTAGGCCACAGGGGTACCGTTACCCCAGTCAACGCTCACGCCAGTGCGGGAGTTGTTTAGAAGAATCGTCAAAGGCGTGCCGCTGGCCTTGTTGGTCGTCAGCACCACACTCTGAATGTCAGCTCCTGCAGCGACTGACAGCAGCCCGCACAGGAGAGTGAAAATTGTTTTTTTCATTATTTTGTAAAGTTATTGCGTTAATATGCGCGTGAAATTGCTGCAAATTTGCACTTTTTTCACGAAATAAGCAAAAAAATCCTTCCTTTTCTATGTAAATTCACAAACTTTAAGTAATTTTGCATACGAAAACTTTTAAAAACATTACAAATATGCGCGTAATTATCCAACCCGACTACGACAATCTCAGTCGCTGGGCCGCCGAATACGTGGCCAGCCGTATCAATGAAGCCAACCCCACCCCCGAGTGCCCCTTCGTGCTCGGATGCCCCACCGGCAGCAGCCCCCTCGGCCTCTACCGCAACCTCATCAAACTCAATAAAGAGGGCAAGGTCAGCTTCCAGAACGTCGTTACCTTCAACATGGACGAGTATGTTGGCCTCCCCGAGACCCATCCCGAGAGCTACCACTCCTTCATGTGGAACAACTTCTTCTCCCACATCGATATCAAGCCCGAAAACGTGCACATCCTCAACGGCAACGCCGAGAACCTCGAAGCCGAGTGTGAAGCCTACGAGGAGGCCATTGAGGACGCCGGCGGCATCGATCTCTTCATGGGCGGCATCGGCCCCGACGGCCACATTGCCTTCAACGAGCCCTTCTCCTCCCTTGAGAGCCGTACGCGCCAGAAGACTCTCACCACCGACACCATCATTGCCAACAGCCGTTTCTTTGAGAACGACGTGAACAAGGTGCCCAAGACTGCCCTCACCGTAGGTGTAGGCACCGTGATGGACGCAGCCGAGGTACTCATCGTATGCAACGGCCACAATAAGGCCCGTGCCCTGCAGGCCGCCATCGAGGGTCCCGTCACCCAGGCCTGGACCATCAGCGCCCTCCAGCAGCATCCCCACGCCATCATCGTGTGCGACGAAGCCGCCTGTGAGGAAATCAAGGTTGGCACGTACAAGTACTTCAAGGATATCGAGAAGGAAAATCTCTAATATACCGACAAATGCCTTACGGCCCCGCTCGAGCGAAAGCCCAAGCGGGGCCGTTTCGTTTTATCGCCACGCCTGCCTCACACATTATTATATATAAACGCGCGTAAGGCCGGAGTCGGATTGTGGATATCCCACAACAAGGCAGCCCACTTCCCAAGAAAGGCCAAAAAGACCTCCTCAAAACCTTTTGCCACCCTATTGGCACTTTTCTGCCACCCTATTGGCAGAAAACTGCCGTCGGCTGGCAGAAAACTGCTGTCGGCTGGCAGAAAACTGCAGTCGGCTTGCAAAAAAATGCAGTCGGCTTGCAAAAAAATGCAGTCGGCTTGCAAAAAATTGCAGTCGGCTGGCAAAAAAAAGCAGTCGGCTGGCAAAAAAATGCAGTCGGCTGGCAAAATTTTCAAAACAGAGAGAAAGAAAACGGCATCAATTTACCTGTTTCGCACTTCAAAAAGAACGACTACAGGGTCTGTTCCTTGGCTATTTCAATTTAAATTAGTAACTTTGCAGCCGCATCTCTTATACACCTCCAGTAACACAAAAAGCTCACGCATGAGACGTTCTGCCCTTTTTCTTGTCTTCGCCATAGGCCTCTTGCTCCCTGCTTCAGCGCAGAAGGAGCTGAAGACCTTGCGCTCTTACGTCAAGAACGGCAAAACAGGCGAAGCTATAAAGGAAGCCGAACGTCTGGCCGCCGACAGCACGTGGCGCATGGAGCCAAACGTGTATGCCGCCAAATTTCAGGCGCATAAGCAGATTTACCTCGCGCAAAACGAGAAGATGTACCTCAAGCAGAAAGCCGACACTACGGCGTACTTCTCGGCCATCCATGGTATGTATGTATCCGCCCTGCAATGTGACAGTGCGGAGCGTTACCAGATGAAGGAAAAGAAGCGCAAGATACGCCACCGCGGCACGCACGCGTCGCAGTTGCCGGCATTGCTTCCCAACCTTATGAGCGGAGCAGGCTACTTCTACAGTCACGGTCTCTACGCCCAGGCCGGCGAGACGGCAAGTCTGCTGATGGGACTGGAGGAGGATTCGCTCTTCTGGAACAAGGAGACGATGCCACAGATTACTCCCCTTCAGCGGCAACTCACGGCGCTCATCCACGTGCAGAGCCACTACCAGACAAAGCAATACCGCGAGATGTTTCTCCACTGCGACGAGGCGCTGGAATACGCACCCGCCTGGGGCGAAGTGATGGAGGAACTGGCCGTGGCCCATCAGCAGTTGGGCGACACGCTGGCCTACCGTACGATACTGGAAGTGGCCCTCGACAGTCTGCCCACCCGTCAAAGCCTCTACGACCGTCTGCGACATATATATTATAAGGAAAGCGCGCACGACAGTCTCCTCTCTATCGCCCGCCACGTCAAGGCGGCCGACACGTTGCGCATGGACTGCCGCAGAGACGAGGTGGTGGCCCTCTATAATATGGCGCGCTACGACGAGGTAGCAGAGACGGTCCCCACCCTCCTGGCCTTAGATGCCGACGACCCGATAGGTCACTACTACCTGGGAATGGCTTACGTGGCGAAAGCCAAGGCTGTGCCTGTGCCTGTAAAGCGCAGCGGAGCGAAAAGCTACAAGAAACTCGTGGCACAGCGCAACGCATTCTATAAGCAAGCCCGCACGCCGCTGGAGAACTACCGCCGCCTGTGCCCCGACAAGGCTTCACACTGGGCGCCACCCCTCTACGACATTTACCTGAACCTCAACCTCGGAAAAGAGTTTGAGGAGATTAGCAAACATGTCAAGTAGTCCTTGGCAATGTCTGAATAAATTTTTCACTCTTCACTCTTCACTTTTCACTCTTCACTCAAAACATGCCCGACGTAGAACGCGACCTTCGATACCTCAAACTCCTTCAGCGCGACTTCCCCACCATAAGCAGTGTGACCACCGAGATTATTAACCTCGAGGCCATTCTGCACCTCCCCAAACCTACGGAGCATTTCCTCGCCGACCTCCACGGCGAGAACGACGCCTTTCAGCACGTCATACGCACCTCCAGCGGTAACATCCGCCGCAAAGTGGAGGAGAACTTCCAGGGTGAACTGTCAGAAGAGGAGATTACCGCGCTCTGCTCCCTCATCTATTATCCCGAGGAGAAACTGAAAGCCGTGCGCGCCACGCTGAACCGCCAGGAACGCACCGCCTACTACCGCCTGACGCTCCAGCGCCTGCTTCCCGTATTCCGCAGCGTGACTCATAAGTACACGCGTTCAAAGGTGCGCAAGGCCTTGCCCAAAGAGTACGCCTACATCATCGAGGAGCTCCTCAACGAGAGCGTGGGCGACCGCGACAAACAAGCCTACTTCAATGTCATCATTGACACAATAATAGAGACGCATCGCTCCCGCCCCTTCATCCGCACGCTCTGCCTGCTTATTCAGAATCTGAGCATCGACCACGTGCACATTCTGGGCGATATCTTCGACCGCGGCCCCTCGCCCCATCTCATTATGGACACCATCTGCCAACACACCGGCGTGGACTTCGTGTGGGGCAACCACGACGTCCTGTGGATGGGCGCCGCAGCCGGCAACCCCGTCTGCGTAGCCGCCGTGCTGCGCCTCTCGCTGCGCTATGCCAACGTGGACACCCTGGAGAATGGCTACGGCATCATCCTACGCCAGCTCGCCACCTTCGCCCTCCAGCACTACGGCGACGACCCCTGCCAAGTGTTCATGCCGCACCTCATCTCGGGGCAGATGCTCTCCGAGGCCGAACAGCGCGTCATCGCCCAGATGCACAAGGCCATCACAATAATCGGATGGAAACTTGAAGCACAACTCTACCACAAGCATCCGGAATGGGGCATGCTCGACCGCACGCTCATTGAGCAGATTGACTTCGCCCAAGGCACCATTGACCTCTACGGAAAGACCTACCCGCTCATCGACTCCCACTTCCCCACTGTTGACCCCGCAGAACCCTCACGCCTCACAAGCGAAGAGCAAGAACTCATCGACACGCTCTGCCACAGCTTCATCAGCAGTGAACGTCTGCAGCGGCACATGGACTTCATGCTACAGCGCGGTCGTATGCATCTCGTTACCAACGGTAACCTTCTCTACCACGCCGCCGTGCCTCTTAATGAAGACGGCACGTTACGCGAGGTGGAGTGCCTCGGCCAGTTGGCCTCCGGCGAAGCTCTCATGGAGCGTATCGACCAAGTACTCCGCACACCCTTTGATGACGGCAAGGAACTCTCAGAGCAGCAGCAGGCCCTGGACTACTATTGGTATATGTGGTGCGGAGCCGACAGTCCGCTCTTCAGCAAGAAGCGCATGACCACCTTCGAGCGCTACCTCATAGCCGACAAGGAGACCCATGTGGAGCCCAAATGCGCCTACTACGAACTGCGCGACAATGAGGAGGTGTGCCTTCGCCTCCTCGACGCCTTCCACGTGGAAGGGCGCCACCGCCATATTATTAATGGCCACGTACCCGTGCGTGCCGGAAAAGGCGAAAACCCCATCAAGGCCAACGGCCGCCTCATGGTTATCGACGGAGGCTTCGCAAAGGCCTACCACAGCCAGACGGGCATTGCCGGCTACACCCTCGTCTATCATTCCCGCGGGTTCGACCTGGTGCAGCACGCCCCCTTCCTGGGCCGCGAGGAAGCCGTCCGCACGGGCGCCGACATTCAGGGCACCACTCACCTCGTAGAAATGACCGGGCGCCGCGAAATGGTGGCCGACACTGACAAGGGACGCCTCCTCAAAGAACAAATCTCCGACCTTAAGAACTTACTCCAAGCTTATAGAAAGGGCCTGCTTTGAGAAAGTTGAATGTAGAAAGCCGAAAGTATAGAGAGCACTGTTGAGAGTTTTTCGCAAGATTTTAGGCTTTCTGCTTGCTCATCTCGGAGAAAAGTTGTAATTTTGCACTCGCAAAAATAAGCGCAGGCTTCTGGCAAGCCTGTCATTCGGATAGTAGCGCAGTTGGTAGCGCACCACGTTCGGGACGTGGGGGTCGGGCGTTCGAGTCGCCTCTATCCGACTACATACAAATCAGTTGAAGACAACTTTAACAACTTCAACAACAAAGCGAAGGCCTCAAAGGCATAGCGTCATTATGTTGTCAAAGTTGTCAAAGTTGTCTTTTATATTTCAGAATGAGAAAGAAATCAAGCAATAAGAATCCTTTCAGCCTCATCGTTGACTTCGCCGGCGACTTCAAAGAAATTGTGGGCACCGACTTTCCCGCAGAAATGCCCATTCTGCCGATGAAGGGCATGCAGATATTCCCCGTCAATCTGGGAAGCATTGCCGTCAACCGCGATTCGTCGCGCCGCCTCATAGAGATGGCCATCAAGAAGGACAGCATGTTTGGCGTGGTGACGCAGAAAAACGCCGACGTGGATGCTCCCCGCGCCCAGGACCTCTATGACGTAGGCATCGCCGCCAAGGTACTGCAGCACTACGAGCGACCCGACGGCTCTATCAATGTGATACTGCAAGGCTACGGGAAGTTCCATCTGAATAAGCTCATCAAGGGACGTTCGTACCTGAAGGGCGAGGTGACCGCCATCCCCGAGATGATGCCGGCCGAGGACGACAAAGAATACGATGCCACCGTCAGCCTCGTGCGCGACACGCTGAAGGAATTCATGGAATACCAGAACAACCTGCCCGAGGAAGTTGTGGCCAGTGTAATGTCTATCCACAACAACGTGTTCTTCATCAATTTCCTCTGCACCAACCTACCCTTCCCTCTTGACGAAAAGATAGAATTGCTGCGCGAAAACGACCTCAAGCGCCGAGCTTACATGCTCCTGCCGATGCTCAACCGCGAGGTGCAGTTCCTGAAGCTCAAGGACGAGATTGAGGCCGGCGCCCACCACGAGATCGAGAAGCAGCAGCGCGAATACTTCCTCCAGCAACAGGTAAAGAACATTCAGGAGGAACTCGGCGACAGCGTGGCCGCCGAAGCCGCCGCCCTGCGCAAACAACTGGAAGAGACGGCCGCCATTCCCGAGGTGACGCGCAAGATGCTTTCCCGCGAGATTGACAAGCTGGAAATCCTCAACTCACGCACGCCCGACTACAGCGTGCAGAGCGACTATCTGCACCAGTCCCTCAATCTGCCGTGGGGCAAAGTGAGCGCCGACAACCTCGACATCCGCCATGCGCGCCGCCAGCTGGACCGCGACCACTACGGACTTGAGAAGGTGAAGGACCGCATCATTGAGCAGCTCGCCCTGATGCAGATATCAGGCAGCCGCCGCATGCCTATCCTCTGCCTCTATGGCCCTCCGGGCGTGGGCAAAACGTCGCTGGGAAAGAGCATCGCCACGGCGCTGGGCCGGCAGTATGTGCGCGTCAGTCTGGCCGGCGTACACGACGAGGCTGAAATCCGCGGCCATCGCCGCACTTATGTAGCCGCCATGGCCGGACGCATCATGAAGAGCATCGTGAAGGCCGAGACTGACAACCCCGTATTCATCCTCGACGAGATTGACAAGGTAACGGCCGACGTGCAACACGGCGACCCGCAAAGCGCACTTCTCGAAGTGCTCGACCCCGAGCAGAACAAGCAGTTCCACGATAATTACTTCGACTTTGACTACGACCTCTCGCAAGTGCTCTTCATCGCCACGGCAAACACGCTCCAGGGCATACCCGCCCCCCTGCTCGACCGCATGGAACTCATCAACGTGGAGGGCTACCTCACTGAGGAGAAACTGGAGATTGCCAAGCGCCACCTCATCCCCCGCGAGCTGAAGCAACTGGAAGTTGGCGACCATCTCCCCCTGAAACTTACACCCTCCGCCATAGAATACATTATTGAAAAATACACGCGCGAGAGCGGCGTCCGCCAACTGGCCAAGCAAATCAATAAGATTATAAGAAAGATGGCGGTGGAGGCCGTGCAAGAGTCTCAACCGGAGAACCGCAAGACCTTAAAGCCTCAGGAGCTGGAAGCCTACCTCGGCGTGCCGCCCTTCAACCGCGACATATACCAAGGCAACGACGATGCCGGCGTGGTGACAGGCCTGGCATGGACAAGCGTAGGCGGCGAGATCCTTTTTATCGAAACCTCCCTCTCCCGCACCAAGACCGCACGCCTCACCATCACCGGCAATCTGGGCGACGTGATGAAGGAAAGTGCCATGCTGGCTATGGAATATGTGAAAGCTCACTGCGACCAACTGAATATTGACTACCGTCTCTTCGAACAATGGGGCTTCCACATACACGTGCCCGAAGGCGCCACGCCCAAGGACGGCCCATCGGCCGGCATTACCATTGCCACCAGCATCGCCTCCGCCGTAACCCAGCGCAAGGTGCGCAGCCATATAGCCATGACGGGCGAGATTACCCTGCGCGGCAAGGTGCTCCCCGTGGGCGGCATTAAGGAAAAGATACTGGCCGCCAAGCGTGCCGGCATCACCGACATCATCATGTGCGCCGACAACCGCCGCAACGTGGAGGACATCCCCGAGAAGTACCGCAAGGGCCTCTCCTTCCACTATGTGGACACCGTCAGCGACGTATGGCGTATCGCTCTCCTTGATGAGAAGGTGAAGAACCCTCAAAACTTCAACATCACCGATGAACACGCTGAGAAATAACTGGCGCCCCGAGGCCGACTTCTTCCTCCTCCAGCACACAGACGCCACCAGCGCCGCCCGTGCCGGACGCATACATACCGACCACGGCGACATACTCACGCCTATCTTCATGCCCGTCGGCACCGCCGCCAGCGTGAAGGGCATCCACCAGCGCGAACTCCTTGATGACATCAATGCCCAGATTATCCTCGGCAACACCTACCACCTCTACCTCCGCCCCGGCACCGACATCATCCATCAGGCCGGCGGCCTGCACAGGTTCAACGGGTTCCCCCGCCCCATGCTCACCGACAGCGGCGGCTTTCAGGTGTTCTCCCTCACCGGCATCCGCAAACTGCACCGCGAGGGCTGCGAGTTCCGCTCCCATATTGACGGCAGCAAGCATTTCTTCTCGCCCGAAGGCGTGATGGACATCGAGCGCACCATCGGCGCCGACATCATGATGGCCTTCGACGAGTGCCCGCCCGGCACCGCCGACCGCCAGTATGCCCGCAAGTCGCTGGACCTCACGCTCCATTGGCTCGACCGCTGCGTGGAGCGCTTCACCACCACACCCGAGCAGTACGGCTACCATCAGGCCCTCTTCCCCATCGTGCAGGGCTGCGTCTATCCCGACCTCCGCCGCGAGAGCGCCGAGCGCTGCGTGGAGAAGGAGGCTGAGGGCTACGCCATCGGTGGACTCGCCGTGGGTGAGCCCGCAGAGAAGATGTATGAGATGATTGAGGTGGTGAACGAAATTCTCCCCACCGATCACCCCCGCTACCTTATGGGCGTGGGAACTCCCGCCAACATCCTTGAGGCCATAGAGCGCGGCGTGGATATGTTCGACTGCGTCATGCCCACCCGCAACGGCCGCAACGCCATGCTCTTCACCCGCCACGGCATTGTGAATATGCGCAACGCCAAGTGGGCCGACTGCTTCGAACCCCTCGACGCCTGCGGCACCTCCTACGTGGATACGGCCTACACCCGTGCCTATGTCCACCACCTCTTCAAGGCCAAGGAACTCCTGGCTATGCAGATAGCCTCCATCCACAACCTCGCCTTCTACCTCTGGCTCGTAGGCGAGGCCCGCCAGCACATCCTTGCCGACGATTTCGCCACGTGGAAAGCCGCCATACTCCCAGAACTCATGCAACGTGCGTAAGTTGAAGTTACATATTCCTGATATCTTCCGCCGGAAGGAATCTCTGAAGCCGTCTACTCCAAAAATGAGAAGGCGACTCATCCCCCTTATTGATTGGTATATCATCAAGAAGTTCCTCACCACCTACTTCTTTTTGATAATCATTGTCGTGTCCATCGCCATCATTTTCGACTTCAACGAGCGCATTGACAAACTCATCGCCTGTCCTGCCACGTGGCAGCAGATTTGCTTTGTATTCTATCTTAACTGGATTCCCTACTTCGCCAACCTCTTCTCGCCACTCTTCGTCTTCATCTCGGTTATCTTCTTCACCAGCAACCTAGCGGGACGTTCGGAGATTATCGCTATGAAAGCCGCGGGCATGTCCTTCAATCGCATCCTGCGCCCCTACTTCATCAGCGCGGCCCTCATCGCGGCCCTCAGCTTCGGCCTCGGCTGCTACGTCATCCCCCACAGCAACGAGCAGCGTGTAGCCTTCGACAATCGCTACCTCAGCAAGAAGAAGGCTTTCAGCAAAGACCCCACAAACATCCAGATGCAGGTAGATACCGGCGTTGTAGCCTACATCGGACGCTTCAACAATGCCACGAAGACCGGCTACGAGTTCTCCCTTGATAAGTTTGAAAACAAGAAACTCGTCTCCCGCCTCACGGCCTACACGATTCAGTACGACACGCTGGCCCAGCGCCCCTATTCCTGGACCATCAACAACTATCGCATACGCACCCTCAAGGGAGGCCGCGAATATCTCACCTCTGGCAATTCACTTGACAGCACCATCCTTATCCAGCCCTCCGATTTCTATTATCTGAGAGGCCAGCAAGAAACCCTCACGCAGCCCGAACTCCGCAAATTCATAAAGCGCCAACAGTTGCGCGGCGTGGCCGGCGTAGCCATCTTCCAAGTGGAATACCACAAGCGCCTCGCAGCCCCCTTCGCCGCCTTCATCCTCACGCTCATCGGCGTATGCCTCAGTTCCCAAAAGCGCAAGGGAGGCATGGGTGCAGCCCTCGGCGCCGGCCTGGCCCTGGCCTTCACCTACATTCTCTTTCAGAGCATCGCAGGCACCTACGCCACCAATGCCGGCTGTCCTCCGGCCCTCGCCGCTTGGATTCCCAATATCGTATTCTCCATAATAGCTTATATATTATATAGGAGAGCACCACAATAACACCTTCCCCAAATAACAAGCCCCTTCCCTACGGGGATATAGGGGCACTTTTATATGACATCTTTCTACGACCTTCCCCTTTCCGACGACGTCCTCGACGCCATTTGGGACATGCACTTCGAAGAGTGCACGCCCGTGCAGGAGCAGTGCATCCCTCATCTCCTTGAGGGACGCGACGTCATAGGCATCGCCCAGACCGGCACCGGCAAGACTGCCGCCTATCTTCTGCCCATACTCACCCTCCTCCAGCAGGAGCCCCACCCCACCGACGCCGTCAACTGCCTCATCATGGCCCCCACCCGCGAACTCGCTCGCCAGATAGACCAAGCCCTACAAGGCTTTGCCTACTATATGGACATCAACGGCGTGGCCGTCTATGGCGGCAACGACGGACAGCGCTACGAACAGGGGCGCCGCGCCCTAGCCCAAGGTGCCGACATCGTCATCGCCACCCCCGGACGCCTCATCTCCCATCTCTCACTCGGCAACTTCGACCTCTCACGCACCACCCACCTCATCCTCGACGAGGCCGACCGCATGCTCGATATGGGCTTCTCCGACGACATCCTCCAAATCGTCAAGTGCCTCCCCAAGGAGCGCCAGACCATCCTCTTCTCCGCCACGATGCCCAAGGAGATAACAGCACTCGCCCACAGCATCATGCGCAATCCTGTTGAAGTAAAGATAGCCGTCAGCAAGCCCGCCGAAAACATTGACCAAGGCGTGTTCATCTGCAACGAAGTAGATAAGATGGCCATCCTCCAAGACCTCTTCAAGCACACACCCCCGCAGCGCGTCATCCTCTTCGCCCGCAGCAAGCAGAACGTCAAGCAACTCGCCGCCCAGCTCCGCCGCAGCGGCTACAACTGCCACGCCATGCACTCCGATCTGGAGCAGAAAGAGCGCGACGACGTCATGAACGAGTTCAAGGCCCGCCACATCGACCTCCTCGTGGCCACAGACATCGTCAGCCGCGGCATCGACATTGACGACATCACCATGGTCATCAACTACGATGCCCCCCACGATCCCGAAGACTACGTCCATCGCATCGGCCGCACCGCCCGTGCCGGCAAAGACGGCCGTGCCGTCACCTTCGTCAGCGAACGCGACCGCCCCGCCCTCCGCGCCATAGAGCGCCTCCTCGAGAAGCAAGTGCCGCGCCTCCACCTACCCGAAGGCATCAGCGCCCCCGATGAAAACGCATCGGCCTCACGCGGCGGACATTCCCGCGGTCGCGGCGGACACGGCCATGGTGGTCACAAACACGGCGGCGGCCATAGCAGAGGTCACGGAAAAAACGGCAGAAAAGCCCCTCAAGATGGCAAAAAGCACGGCACACACAATGCCGACGGCAAAAAATGAGCCAAAACATTTGGCCATTCCGCCAGAAAATCGTACTTTTGCACTCGCAATGCTGCGATAAGCGGCATCGCCACACATGGGTAAGTGCTGTACGGCCAGCTCCCTTCGAATCCTCCAGGGCTTGACCGCAGCAAAGGTAGTTGGTTGTAGCGGCGCGATACAGAGAGCTTACCCACCCGCCTCTTTAGCTCAGTTGGCCAGAGCACGTGATTTGTAATCTCGGGGTCGTTGGTTCGAATCCGACAAGAGGCTCAAAAAACGCATTTAGAGAGTTCTGTTTCAGGACTCTCTTTTTTTTAAGGCATTTTATTAGCGTATAGGTCAAATTGGGCTCAGTGGAAATTTAATGGGGATAAGCATAAATCTTAGCAAGTCTGAAGAGAAAGAAATTCTCATCCACGATGCATCTTAATAGACCTTACAATTTCCCCATCCA
This sequence comes from Alloprevotella sp., assembly GCA_045639805.1. Lineage (GTDB taxonomy): Bacteria > Bacteroidota > Bacteroidia > Bacteroidales > Bacteroidaceae > Alloprevotella. The sequence continues at coordinate 20,239 of JAZUDS010000083.1, read as the reverse complement.
CTTTTCCAGCAGCGCAGGCCAAACTGCCGCCGCCTCGGCCCTCTTCACTCGAAGCCCATAACCATGACCACCACGGGGATATATATGGAGTTCCACGGGGACCTTGTGTTTCTTCAAGGCGGCCGCTATAGCCAATGCACTGTACCCATAATCGTCATCAGCAGTCTGAAACACAAACATTGGAGGCGTGGATTCATTCACATTGAGAGAGGGAGTCACGGAGTGGTTAGGGCCGCCGTCCAGATAGGCAGGATAGATAAGCCCCACGAAGTCTGGTCTGGCAGATAAGCTGTCCGCCTCGTCAACAGGTCCGTAGGTATTCTCATTCCAGGAAGTTGCCGCACGGCATGACAAATCAGCACCGGCAGAGAAGCCCATAATGCCCACTTTCTTGCCAGGGTTCTGCGCTCTTACCATTCTGATGGCCCTTTGTGCGTCCTGCAAGGCACCCTCGCGGTCGTTTGGCACGCGGTAGCGAAGCACATAGGCCGTGTAGCCCAAAGAATTCAGCCACTGCGCAATCTCCGTGCCTTCCAAATCAACGGCCATCACACTGTAACCGCCACCCGGGCAGACTATCATCACCTTGTCTTTCTTGTCATTTTTGGCCTTCCACTTCTCAAGGGTCGGCACCGGCATCTGCCGAATGCGCTTGATTTTATCACGTCCCTCATCCTGAACCATTCTACCAGACTTAAGGCAAACTTCTGCAGGCAACCTTTCAGGCCATAGATTAACAACTTGAGCCCTGCTGCATACAGCGAAAACAATAAAGGCGAAGGTGGAAAAGCAAAATTTGATAGAGGAAGTCATTGTCCTTGCTTTTTATTTTGCCAGCAAAATTACGAAAAAGCGAGAGAAAAGCAAAAGAAAGGCCCGTTTTTCTTTCTCCTGTGGGCAAGAGTGACTAATAATTAGCAAGCCTCCCCATGCGCACCGGTATGAAAAAAGGCTGTCTCTCTGCCCTAACCATACAATTAATGGCCTTCAGCCCACCCGATGCTAAGAGATAGCTACATTTTACGGGATAGCACTCTTAATTTATTTAAGTCCTCATTTAGTTTTGTTTCAACAATTGTTAAAACTGTTTTCAACAATTGTTAAAACTGTTTTCAACAATTGTTAAAACTAATGTCAACAATTGTTGAAATTAATGTCAACAATTGTTGAAAAAGAACAGGACAATAAAACGGACACTAACAAATAAGACCCCCACCTGGAAGCACGGGCTTACAGGTGGGGGGCTTGTTTAGACGTATATTGTCTTACGCGCGCGGGCGTTCATTATTTATATTACCAGCAGACGACGCGGTTCTTCGGGGCGATGTAGAGTTTGTTTTTCTTCGTCACGTTGAAGGCGTCGTACCAGGCGTCGATGTGGGGCAGCGTGCCGTTCACGCGCCAGCGGCCATTGCTGTGAGGGTCAACGGTGTTGAGTTGGCGCATGGCCTCTTCGCTGGTATTTCCGGCCCAAAGGAAAGCGTAGGATAAGAAAAAGCGTTGTTCAGGCGTGAAGCCTTCCACTGTCTTGAGGGGCTTGCTGACCGTGGCATTCTTGAAGGCTTGGTAGGCCACCATGATGCCGCCGTGGTCGGCCAGGTTCTCACCGAGGGTGAGGTGCCCATTGGCATGCATGCCGGGAAGCACTTCTATCTTGTCGAAGTGGGCGGCGAGCTGGTCGGTGCGCTGCTGGAACTTCTTGAGGTCCTGCTCGGTCCACCAGTTGTTGAGGTTGCCGTCCTTGTCGTACTGGGAGCCTTGGTCGTCAAAGCCGTGGGTCATCTCGTGGCCGATGACTACGCCGATGGCGCCGTAGTTGGCAGCATCGTCAGCCTCAGCATTGAAGAAGGGAGGCTGGAGGATACCGGCGGGGAAGCAGATTTCGTTGGTGGTGGGGTTGTAATAGGCATTGATCGTCTGGGGCGTCATGAACCATTCGTCCTTATCGACGGGCTTGCCCACCTTGCTCTGCGCGGCATCGTCATTATACCAAAGGGCGGCGCGCTGCATGTTCTCATAGAAGGAAACGGATTCGTCAATCAGGAGATTTGTGTAATCTTTCCACTTGTCGGGGTAGCCTATCTTCACATAAAAAGCGCTGAGTTTCTCGTGGGCTTTCTTTTTCGTTTCATCGCTCATCCAGGTCTGTGCGTCAATGCGCTGGCCGAGGGCCGTCTGTAGATTGCGTACGAGGGTCAGCATGCGTTGCTTGCTGCTCTCGGGGAAATAGCGTTCAACATAGATTTGTCCCACAGCCTCGCCGAGGACATTATTGACGGTGGAAACCGCGCGCTTCCAGCGGGGCTTGTCCTTCTGCGTGCCGCTCATGGTGCAGCCGTAGAAGTTGAAAGAGAGGGTGCGGAAATCGTCGGAGAGATAGTCTGCGGCATCGTTGACGAGCTTGAACTCGGCGTATGCCTTGAGTTCGTCCAGCGAGCATTCGGCAAGGATTTTCTCTACCTCATGGATGGGGGCGGGCTGGCCGAGCACTACCTCGTCAAAGGCGGGGAAGGAGTTCTGCATGAAGAACGTGCCCCAGTCTATGCCAGGATATTCCTGAAGAAGGGCGGCATAGGAGAGTTTGTGGTAGTTGCCTTCGGGGTCGCGCAGTTGCACCTTGCTGAATGAGGCTGTGGCAATGCGCGTTTCTATGGCCATCATCTGCTTCATCTTGAGCTGAGCCTCCTCAGCGGTGTTGCCCACAAGTTTGAGCACGCCGGCGGCATAGTTCTGGAAGTTTTGCCTTACGCCGCGGGTGATATCATCGTTGTTGAGATAATAGTCGCGGCTGTTAAGGGTGAGGCCCCCCTGTGCTATATGCACGATGTTGCGACTTGAGTTCTTCGCGTCGGCTCCTACATATATATTGAAGAAGGTGGGGACGCCGGCATGATAGAGTTGAGAGGTGGTTATCCAAAGTTCTGTCTTGCTCTTGGCGTTGCGGATGCGTTCGATTTGCGGCATAATGGGCATTGCGCCTTCTGCATTGCGGCGCGTAGAGTCCATGGCGAGGCGATAGAGGCCAGCCACCTTCTGTTCGATGGAGCCTTGTGCCGGGTTTTGCTGCGACAGGCCGAGGATGATGTCGCGCAGACGTACTTCGTTGTCATCGGCCAATTTGTTGAACATGCCGTAGCGGGAGTGTTCGGCATCAAGGGGATGCTCTTTCATCCATGTGCCGCCGGCGTATTCGTAGAAATCATCGCCAGGCTTCTGCGATAAGTCCATGACGGTCTTGTCGTAGGGTGTGTTCAACTGGGCAAAGGCTGTAGCAGCCAATGCGAAGGAAAGAAAAAAGATTTTCAGTTTCATGAATTTGTGGAACTGTATTATTTACCAGCAGACGACGCGGTTCTTCGGGGCGATGTAGAGTTTGTTTTTCTTCGTTACGTTGAAGGCGTCATACCAAGCGTCGATGTGGGGCAGCGTGCCGTTCACGCGCCAACGGCCGTTGGAGTGAGGGTCCATGGTGTTGAGCTGCCGGATGGATTCCTCGCTGCTGTTGCCGGCCCATACGAAGGCGTAGGACAGGAAGAAGCGCTGCTCGGGGGTGAAGCCTTCCACTGTCTTGAGGGGCTTGTCGGCCGTGGCATTCTTGAAGGCTTGATAGGCCACCATAATGCCGCCGTGGTCGGCCATATTCTCGCCGAGGGTGAGGCGACCGTTGGCATGGAGGCCAGGGAGCACTTCTATCTTGTCGAAGTGGGCGGCGAGCTGGTCGGTGCGCTGCTGGAACTTCTTGAGGTCCTGCTCGGTCCACCAGTTGTTGAGGTTGCCGTCCTTGTCGTACTGGGAGCCCTGGTCGTCGAAGCCGTGGGTCATCTCGTGGCCGATGACTACGCCGATGGCGCCGTAGTTGGCGGCATCGTCAGCCTGTGCATTGAAGAAGGGAGGCTGGAGAATGCCGGCGGGGAAGCAGATTTCGTTGGTGGTGGGGTTGTAATAGGCGTTGACGGTCTGGGGCGTCATGAACCATTCGTCCTTATCGACGGGCTTGCCCACCTTGGTCTTGAGTTCGAAGTCGGAGTTCCAGATGGCGGCGCTGCGCATGTTCTCATAGAAGGTGAGGGACTCGTCGATGGTGAGGTCACTGTAGTCCTTCCACTTGTCGGGGTAGCCTATCTTTACGTAGAAGGTGCTGAGCTTCTCGTGGGCTTTCTTCTTGGTCTCTTCGCTCATCCATGTCTGTGCGTCGATGCGCTGGCCGAGGGCCGTCTGGAGGTTGCGGACGAGGGTGGTCATACGCTGTTTGCTGCTCTCGGGGAAGTAGCGCTCCACGTATATCTTGCCTACGGCCTCGCCGAGGACGTTGTTGACGGTGCGCACGGCACGCTTCCAGCGGGGACGGTCCTGCTGCACGCCACTCATGACGTGGCTGTAGAATTCAAAAGTGAGAGCGCGGAAGTCGTCGGAAAGGGCGTTGGCGGCGTCGTCCACCACCTTGAACTCGGCGTAGGCCTTGAGGGCGTCAAGGGAGTAGTCACTGAGGATTTTCTCTACCTCATGGATGGGGGCGGGCTGACCCAGCACCACTTCGTTGAAGGCGGGGAAGTTGCCCTGGAGGAAGAGCGTACTCCAGTCTATGCCGGGGTATTCTTCAAGGAGTTGCGTATAAGGGAGTTTGTGGTAGTTGGCCACGGGGTCACGAAGTTGCACGCGGCTGAATGAGGGCTTGGCCAGCTGGGTCTCAATTTCAAGGACGTGGTGCATCTTGTCCACGGCTTCCTTCTCGGTGTTGCCCACGAGGAGGAGGAGCTGGATGATATAGTCCTTGTAGGCCTCGCGTATCTTCACAGTGGGCTCGTCGTCGTTGAGATAGTAGTCGCGGTTGCCCATAGAGAGGCCGCCCTGCTGAATCTGCACGATGTTGTTGGCGGCGTTCATTTCGTCGGCGCCTACGCCTACCTCGAAGAAGGTGGGCACACCTTCGCGGCCGAGTCGCGAAGTCATTACCCAAAGGGCTGACTTACTCTGCACGCCACGAATCTTACGTACGGTGGGCATCACGGGGTCGGCGCCGTCGGAGTTGCGGCGTGTTGAGTCCATGGCGAGATTGTAGAGACTGGCAATCTTTTGTTCAAGAGTGCCATCGATGTTCTGCTGGGCTGCAAGGCCGGTAATGATGTCGCGGAGGTTCTTCTCATTGTCCTCACTGATGCGGTCGAAGGTGCCGTAGCGGGAGTGTTCGGAATCGAGGGGATGCTCCTTCATCCATGTGCCGCCGGCATACTCGTAGAAGTCGTTGCCGGGCTTCTTCGTCAGGTCCATGGCGGACTTGTCGTAGGGCGTGTTGAGTTGTGCAAAAGCGGGGAGTGCTAAAGCCATTGAGAAAAAGAGAGCTTTTAGTTTCATGATAGATTAGTATTTGTAGAATGTTATATATCGGGAGGATAGTAGGCAGTGGGTGCTTCGCGACGATTATTTCCGCATGGTCACCTTTGCCCACACGGGATAGTGGTCGGAAGGCAAGTGGCGGGTGTGGCGTTCAAAGGAAATCTCCGAGGGCGCCGTGCTGCTCTTGAGTTGTTCGTCGTCCACGGCATCGGTGCTCCAGTAGCAGTTGGTCATCACGGCGTAATGGTCCACGGTGAACTGCTTGGTTACAAACACGTGGTCGATACGGCTGGGCGTGAAGAGGTCGGTGTTGAATACGTTGAAGGTGCCGTTCTCGGCGAAGCGCTGCCGGGCAATTTCGTAGGAATCAAAGAGGAGACCGGAACCGGTGAATATGGAGTATATCTCGTTCGTCTGGTCTACGTTGAAGTCACCGGTGAGCACGGCGGGCTTGTTGCCTGCAATCTCCCTGATGCGCTGCACTACGAGTTTGGCAGCCTCGCGACGGGCCACTACGCCGACGTGATCCATGTGGAGGTTGAAATAGAAGAAGCGCTTACCGCTCTTCTTGTCCTTGAACTCGCCCCACGTGCAAATGCGGCGGCAAGCGGCGTCCCACCCCAGCGAGGGCTTCTCGGGCGTCTCGGAGAGCCAGAAGTTGCCCTGTTTTTTCAGCGTTAGGCGGTCGGGGCGGTAGAAGATGGCGGAGTGTTCACCTTTCTTCTTGCCGTCCTCGCGGGCCACGCCGATATAATCATAGCCGGGAAGCAGGGCCAGCATGTCTTGCAACTGGTCGAAGTGTCCTTCCTGGGTGCCGAAGATGTCTGGCTGTTCGAAGTTTATCTGTCCGCAGATGCGGCCGACGCGCTCTTTCCAGCCGTTGCCTTCTTGGGCGTCGTTGTTGTGATTGTTGCGGATGTTGTAGGTGCCCACGAAAAGTTGCTGGGCGGAGAGCGTCAGTACGATGACGCTGAATGTAATTATAGTAAATATTCTCTTCATTCTTATTGTTTTCTATTCTATGTTTTCCATCGCCTTCTCCCATTCTTCCACGGCGGCATCGAGGTCATGCTGCACGGCGGCGTACTCTTCAAACACCTGCGGGGAAGCCTCGCCAGCAGCCATGCGTTCTTCCAACGCGGCCTTGTTGGCCTCCAGTTTGCTGACGAGTGCCTCGGCTTCTTCTACGGCACGTTCCAGGCGCTTGCGGGCCTTGGCCTGTTCTTTCTGTTCGGCGTATGACAGTGCGCCCTGCGCGGCAGAAGGCTTGGGCTCAGCGGAAGCCTGCTGCTCTGACGAAGGCTTGGGCTGGGCCATTGAGGAGACTTGCACGGCTTCCAGCGTCTGCAGATAGTCATAAATGCCGCCGAGATGCTCGCGCACTCTTCCGCCGCCGAAGGCATAGACCTTATCCACCAGCCCGTCGAGGAACTCGCGGTCGTGGCTCACGAGGATGACGGTGCCGTCGAAGGCGCGGATGGCTTCTTTCAGCACGTCCTTGGTGCGCATGTCCAAATGGTTGGTGGGCTCGTCGAGGATGAGGAAGTTGACGGGCTGGAGGAGCAACTGTATCATCGCCAGTCGCGAGCGTTCGCCACCGCTGAGCACCTTCACCTTCTTCTCCGAAGCCTCGCCGCCGAACATGAAGGCACCGAGGATATCGCGTATCTTGAGGCGCACATCGCCGGTGGCTACGCGGTCGATAGTATCAAAGACGGTGAGATTCTCGTTGAGGAGCTGTGCTTGGTTCTGGGCGTAGTAGCCTATCTGCACGTTGTGGCCCACCTTCAGCGTGCCGCCATGCTCTATCTCCTGCATGATGCACTTGACGAGCGTGGATTTTCCCTCGCCGTTCCTTCCGACGAAGGCCACCTTTTCACCACGCTTGATGGTGAGATTGACGCGTGAGAAGACTTCATGCTCCCCGTAGTGTTTCTCCAAATCATCGCAGATAACGGGGTAATCTCCAGAGCGTAAACACGGCGGAAACTTCAGATGAAGCGAGGCATTATCCACCTCGTCAATCTCCACCGGCACTATCTTCTCCAACTGCTTGATACGGCTCTGCACCTGATTGCTCTTCGTGGGTTTGTAGCGGAAGCGCTCAATGAAGTCCTGAAGGTCGGCAATCTCCTTCTGCTGGTTCTCCCAGGCCCTCAACTGACTTTCGCGCCGCTCGGCACGGAGGCGCACGTACTCATCGTAGCGCACCTTATAGTCGATTATCTTGCCGCAACTGATTTCCAGCGTGCGGTTGGTCACATTGTTGATGAAGGCGCGGTCATGGCTCACCATCACTACCGCCCCACCCGTCTGCGCCAGATACTGCTCCAGCCAGCGGATGGAATCTATGTCGAGGTGGTTGGTAGGCTCGTCAAGCAACAGCACGTCGGGGTGCATCAGCAGCAGCTTCGCCAGTTCTATACGCATACGCCAACCACCGCTGAACTCACAGGTAGGGCGCTGCATGTCGGCCGGCAAGAAACCGAGGCCCGTCAGCGTCTTTTCAATCTGTGCGCGATAGTTGCCGCCGCCCATCATCTGCAGGCGTTCCTGGGCCAGCGTGAGTTGTTCGCACAGGTCCAGATAGTCAGCGCTCTCATAGTCGGTACGCTCAGCAAGTTCAGCCTGCAGGGCAGCCAGGCGGTCTTCCGCCTCGTGGAGATGGCTGAAGGCTTTTTCGGCCTCTTCCATCACCGTCGTGTCATCCGTCAGCACCATCACCTGGGGCAGATACCCCACGCTGATACCCTTCTGGATGGCCACGTTGCCTCCCGTAGCCTCCTGTTGCCCAGCCAAAATCTTGAGCAGGGTACTCTTCCCAGCCCCATTCTTGCCCACGAGGGCTATGCGGTCCTTGGGGTTCACGACAAACTGCGCCCCGCTGAACAACGGGCGCGCAGCAAATGCCATTGAAAGTCCTTCTACGCTTATCAAGACGGCCTGCGTTCTAACGTATTAATACTCTTCAACGACTATCGTCTTATTCACGGTCTTTGCACCGAGGGCCTTGCCGATATTCTGGAAGATAGCGTCCTTGCGGTCAACGGTAGCCTTGCGGAACTTGCCGTTCATCTTCTTCATCTTGGTACCATTCTTGGAGAGGGCCTCCTTGTCGGTAATCCACTCCTCGGCACGCACCGTGAGGGCATCCTCGGGACGGTCGGTCAGTTCATAGGTGTAGCGCAAGCCCCGAAGCATGACGTCCACGGCGCCGTCCTTCACCTGAAACACAATCTGATAATAGAATTGGCAGAAGTCGCTGCGCATAGGCTTGCGCAGGAACCACAGCGTCTCCTGAATGGAGGCGGCCACTACGCCGTCCTCGGCATTAATCTCCGTAAGGCGGGCCTGCGGTCCATGGTCGGGCCCGCTAACGAGTTCGGCCTGGGCATAGCCTTGAACGAGTTCCAGCAGTTCACCGGCCGTCTTGCCCGGCACTTCGTAGGTTTTCTCGTACAGCACCTGTCCATTAACTACGGGCACGGCTCCGGCCAAATACTTCTTATCCACGGGGGTGGAAGCCACGGCTGCCAATACGGCCATTAAGGCCACGGCGAAAGTCATTATCTTTTTCATACCTTATTATTATATATATGTCTATATTTTTGTGCAAAATTACACAATTCTGCCGACACGGCCAAGCCATTTAACATAAAAAAAGCGGGCACACGCATGCTTTGCGGCTTTCGCATCCTTATTGCAATCGTAAATTGTCTCCTTTGATTTTCCATTTCTCCCCTTTCGGTTTTCCTTTCTTCCCTTCTATATTCATGACCACGGCCGTGGTCAAGTCTGACCACGTTGGTGGTCAACGTTGACCACACGGGTGGTCAAGTCTGACCACGGCCGTAGTCAACACATTAAGTCGGGGAAAAAGAAAACCGAAAGCCGGTAAAATGGAAGAGAACGCCGCAACGATTCGCCGTTTTTCCGGCTTGCAGACGCCGGAAAGGCGCGAATGCAAATAAGAAACACTGAAAAAAGGCGTCAGGCTTGGCCAGTTCGCAATTTCTTTGTAACTTTGCCTGCCATTTATTGAAAACAACGATGGCAGTCTTCACACTTTGATTTTTATGCAAAGCCTCGCATTCATTCAGTGGTGCCTCGCCCACCTCAACTATTGGGTTATCCTCTTTCTCATGACGCTGGAAAGCACGGTCATCCCGGTGCCCAGCGAACTGGTGGTGCCGCCCGCCGCTTGGCTCTCCGCTACGGAGGGCGACCTTAACATTTTCCTTGTCATTGTATTCGCCACTATCGGCGCCGACCTGGGTGCCAGCATAAACTATGTGCTCGCGCTCTGGCTCGGGCGCCCCGTAGTGTATGCCTTCGCCCGCAGTAAGTTCGGCCACCTGTGTCTCGTCAACGAGGAGAAAATCAAGAGGGCTGAGACCTACTTCGACGACCACGGTGCTACCGGCACCTTCATCGGCCGCCTCATCCCCGGCATCCGCCATCTCATCAGCATCCCTGCAGGTCTGGCACGCATGAACTACGGGCGCTTCATCCTCTACACCACGCTGGGCGCCGGTATCTGGAACTGCGTCCTCGCCGCCATTGGCTACTCGCTCAAGACGGTGTGCAGTTCGCAGGAGGAACTCGTGGAAATGGCCATGAAGTACAGCCACGAACTCGGCTATGCCATTGCGGCTATTGTGGGCGTGGCCCTGCTCGTGCTCATCTTCAAGAAATACAAAAAGAAAAAACAACGATAATTGTCCAACCTCTAACTATTCAATTCTATGAAAAAATCTTTACTCCTTACAGCTACGCTGGCTTTTTCACTTCTTTGCTCCACTCCCGCAAAGGCCGAATGGGAGTTGATGCATGAACAGAACGCCACCTACACCTTCCACATCACGAAGGACGGCACGATGCTCCTCTCCGACTTTCTCTGGGAGATGAACGGCGGCATCTATATCAGCGAAGACCACGGCGCTACATGGACGCACACGGGCGCCAAGGACTACAACTACAGCAATTTCTACGAGTTCGGCGACTATATCTACGCCATCGGCTACGGTTGCCACATCGCACGCAGCGAGGACGGCGGCCACACCTGGGACATCCTCTACTACGGCCGTGCCCTGGAAGAGGCAGGCGTGCCGCACGCCAACCCCGACAACCTGGAAAGTTCACAGGTGCAGGCTATGGCGCTCTACAACGATAAACTCTACGTGGCCGACTGCAACTTCGGCGTTGTGATGAGCGACGACTGGGGTGAGACGTGGAAGACCACCGACTACAAGTCGTTGAGTTACGAAGTGGACGATGACGGCAAGGGCGACGGCACGGCCATTGACTTCCTCTATAATCTCGTGGTGTATAACGGCAAACTGATGGCCACGGCCCTCTACCGCTGCTATGAGTATCTGCCGGCAACGAACAAATGGAAGGTAATCCGCAACGACAGCAACGTGACGGCCGTGTGGACTATCTTCAACAATACGCTCTACGTGGGCCGCAGCATCTTCAACATGTCCACGGAGATTCCCTTCCTGATGAAGACCAACGACCTGAAGACCTGGAAGGACACGGGCCGTCCCTCCAACACGGTGGACACCAACGTGCGTGCCCTTTACAGCGACAAGGACTGCATCTATGCCGGCCTGCAGAACGGCGGCCTCTATTTCAGTTACGACGGCGGCGCCACCTGGAACTGCTGCAATGAGGGCCTGCCCCACCGCTATGAAAACGGCAAGTTGACGGAAGAATATCAGCACCTCCTGCGCATCATCTCCGACGACGAATATGTCTATGTGGCTATGTATAACGAGCCTTGGAACGAAAGTGAGCACAGCAGCGGTGTATATCGCATCTCGCGCTACGAGCTCGATGGCTTCCGTCCCGCCGGCATCGGGGAATTAGCAAATGAGACGTCCCCCATTAAGGAGGAACGAGAGGGTCTCTTCGACCTCACCGGTCGCCGCGTAAATAACTGCATGCCTGGCATCAGCATACAGTCCGGCAAGAAGGTTATCCGCTAAAACACAGTCGAAATCCTCCAATGCGTTTTCGTTTCCTTATTATATATATAATGTGCGCCCTCACGGCCACCGCCACTCCCGTGGACTACTTCACGTATGACTTCAGCGGCGACCTGCCCGAGGGGAGCGTGACGATAGACCGCGACCAGCAGCCCCTGCATTTCACTATGGTGCAGGCCGGCTTTGACCAAGGTGATTCCTGGCGCGTCTTCCACAACACCCGCGGCAACTACGTCGCCTCACCCGCCCGCCACAAGAAGGTAAGCGGACAGGACATCCTCCCCGCCGACGACTGGCTCATATTGCCCGCCGTCAGCATCATGGCCTCCGACGCCACCCTCACGTGGCACGCCACCACGCTGGCTGAAAGCCTTGAAAACGGATGTTCCTACCAGGTGCGCGTTTCCACCGAGGGCAACACGCCCGAGGACTTTAAGGACGCCCCGCTTGCCTCCATTGACTCCGAGACCCTTAATTCGTGGTCCACGCACACAGCCTCATTAGGGAAGTATGCCGGCCAGCGCATCTGGATAGCCTTTGTTCATACGTCACTCAACAGCGAGGTGCTCGCCGTCACCGACATTCAGGCCGGCGGCTCGCCCGGTCTCTATCACCTTACCTCGGCCATGCCGCAACAAATCTACGGCGATGCTCCCCTTACCTTCAAGGCGCGCCTGCAGGCTGCCACCGATACGCCCGTTACGTCACTGACGGCCTATTGCCAAGTGGGCAACGCCCTGCTGAAGAAGTCGTACAGCGGCCTGTCGCTCACGAAGGACAGCGCTCCGCTCGACATCACCTTCGACGAGCCCCAGCCCCAGCAGCCCGGCGACACCCTCGCCTACTCTTTCCGCGTGGAGGTGTCCGGAAACACGCTGGAACAGCCCGCCGTAGAAGGCACGGTGCAGACCTTTCTCTACCGCACGACACGCCGCATCGTGGCTGAAGAGGGCACCGGCATGTGGTGCACCTACTGCCCCCGCGGCATCGTGGCCATGCAGCAGATGCACGAAAAGTACCCCGACACGTTCATCGGCATCGCCATCCACTACAACGACGCCCTCGGCTCCGTGGCCAACGTTGCCGACTACTGCGCCTCCCTCGGCTTTCCCGGTTTCCCCTCCGCCCACATCAACCGCCACATCACCTGCGAAGACCCCATGCCGCAGGACAAGCAAGGCCGCTATACCCTTATGGATGGCGGCCTCGAAGATGCCTTCCTAAAGGAGCTGCAGGAGTTCGCCCCTGCCGACATCGACCTCACGTGGGCATTCCTCGACAAGGGACGCATCGGCCTCCACCTCTCCACGCGCTTTGCCATCAACCGCAGCGCCGCCGACTACCGCATCACCGCCGTAGCCCTCGAGAATGACGTGACCGCCTCCGACTATTACCAGGACAATTTCTACAGCGGCGCCGACTTCTCCATGGGAGGCTTCGAGGCGCTTCCCCAGCGCATCCGCCCCTACACCTTCCAGGAAGTGGCCCGCGCCATGCTCCTCCCCTTCAAGGGAGTGAGCGCCGGCATACCCTCGCAGATACATGCCGGCCAGTCCTACAACTATGCCACCAGCCTGTCCCGCCCCTCCGGCCTCAACGCCCAAGGCAAAGTGCGCGTAGTGGCCATGCTCATTGAGAACGCCACAGGCCGCATAGTCAATGCCGTCAGCGCCGACCCCTCCACCCAGAGCGAGTACGAAGACGTCATCAGCGGAATAGAAGCCCCCCTAAATCCCCCCTTTGGGGGGACTTGGAGCGGGGAGGGGGTCGTTCTTGACCTCACCGGTCGCCGCGTCACCCCCGCCGCCAAAGGCATAATAATCAGTCAAGGAAGAAAAATAATAAAATAAAGCCCCCTCCCCGCTCTCCCTTTTGGGGAGTGCCTCTGCGGGGGTTGAACGCTCTTTGGAAGTCCCCCCAAGGGGGGGGATTTAGAGGGGCTCCTAAATACATACAATAATGGAAAAAGAACTCCGCGACAAACTCGTCGCACTCTTACAACGTGAGGTAGTCCCCGCCATTGGTTGCACCGAACCCATGGCCGTGGCCCTCTGCGCAGCAAAAGCCACCGAGCGTCTTGGCCGGCGCCCCGAGGAGATAGAAGTCCTTCTCAGTGCCAACATCCTCAAGAATGCCATGGGCGTAGGCATCCCCGGCACGGGCATGGTGGGCCTCCCCATCGCCATCGCCCTCGGCGCCCTCATCGGCAAGAGCGAATACGGCCTTGAAGTGCTGCGCGACAACACCCCCGAAAAAACCGCCGAGGCCAAAGCCTACATCGAGACACACCCTATCAACATAGGCCTCAAGCCCGATGCCCCGGACAACCTCTATATTGAGGTACACTGCAAGGCCGAAGGTAAAGAAGGTGAAGCTATTATTGCGTATGAGCATACGAGGTTTATAGACAGCCCAAACAGCAGCCCAAACAGCCACTCCAGCCTCTCCCCGTCAGGGCTGGCTACGCCACCCTGCCACCCCTCCCCTGTTAGGGAGGGGGATAATACATTAGAGCGATTGACTTCCCCATTGGCAGGAGTTTCCTCCCCCTCCCTAACAGGGGAGGGGTGGCAAAGTTCCGAAGGAAGCTTTGACGGGGAGAGGCTTGGAGAGGGGCTTGGGAAGGGGCATGATGGGCTCGAAAGCATGCTCACTCTCCGCACCGTCTACAACTTTGCCACCACCGCCCCCTTGGAGGAAATCTCCTTCATCAATGAAGCTCGCCGTCTCAACGAGCAGGCTGCCCGCGAGGCCCTCACCGGCAACTACGGCCACAATCTCGGCAAGACACTCTCCCGTCCTCTGGGACGCGGCATCATGGGCGAGAGCATCTTCTCCCACATGCTCTCCGTCACCAGCGCCGCATGCGACGCCCGTATGGCTGGCGCCATGATTCCCGTCATGAGCAACAGCGGCAGCGGCAACCAAGGCATCGCCGCCACCCTCCCCGTCTGCGTCTATGCCCACGACAACCACAACACCGACGAAGAACTCACCCGCGCCCTCATCATGAGCCACCTCACCGCCATCTACATCAAGCAGAGCCTCGGCCGCCTCAGCGCCCTCTGCGGCTGCGTAGTGGCCTGCACCGGCAGCACCTGCGGCCTCACCTACCTCATGGGCGGCACCTACGAGCAGATGACCTTTGCCGTCAAGAATATGATAGCCAACCTCGCCGGTATGCTGTGCGATGGCGCCAAGCCCTCCTGCGCCCTCAAGCTCTGCAGCGGCGTGAGCACCGCCGCCCTCTCCGCCATGCTCGCCATCCAAAACCGCCACGTCAGCGCCGCCGAAGGCCTCATAGAGGACGACGTTGACCGCTGCATCCACAACCTCACCCGCATCGGCCACGACGGCATGAAAGAAACCGACCGACTCGTGCTTGACATCATGACGCATAAGGGGTGTTGAGAGAGACACCCGTACATACAACGCAAGACGAGAGGCATACCGGCCGGCATACCCCTCGTCTTTTTTATATAATAGAACCACTGAAGAGAGCCCTTCCTTCCCTCCCCTATTTACTGTAAGCCAGTCGTGGGGAGTATAGCCCACACATTACGGCGTCTCTACTTCAGAATCTTGAAAGATGCGGAGTGCGTCTTAACGATGTAGGTACCCTTGGAAAGGTCGGCAAGGGGGATAAAGGCGCGGCCCGCGGCATCAATCCGGCCGTTGGCAAAGGTGCGACCTTCCAGGTTGTATAGACGGTAGGAAGAGCCCGGCTCTTCACCAAGGATTTCAACGCCCTGAGGGGTGATGCTGAATTTCACTTCGGAGATGGTGGGAGCTGCGATGCCTTCGGGGAGGCCGTCCAGTTCAAGGGTGAGGCGGCTGAGGAGTGCAAGGGGATAATGCACGGCGGCGTGGGTGGTGGTGATGACGAGGTCGGTGCCAGTGTAAGTGATGACCGGTTTCTCGGAGAAGGCAAAGCCTATCTTCGTGCCGTCTTTCTGCCAGAGGAGAAGGCCGGAGCCCCCCTCACTCCCCCCAAGGGGGGAAGCTGCGAGAGGGAGCGCTACGATGGAAAGGAGGAGGAGGAAAACTCCTAGATGTTTTATGCTTTTCATTTTCTTATTTTTTATTTTTCACTTTTCACTTACAATACAAATAGGCCTCCATTGTGATGTGGCCGTTGCGTATTTCGTCTTCGTTTTCTCTGATATCGACGACTTTATAAAAAGTTCCGTCCTGTCGTTCTTCATCAAAGTCGAATACGGGAGCGGCATTGAGGCCGTCGAAGTTGAATGTGCCATCGCCGGTAAGAGACAGGACATAGCACGCCATACGCTCTGAATACCCAATCTGCACTTCACCTGCTATCTGGTATTGCACTTCATATTTCCGATGCCAACCGACATATTGCTGGTTCAGGTCTTCCTCATTGGGGTCGTAGCCATTAGCAATTTTCGCTGCGAGTTCTATATAGCGTTCCTGCGACACGGGGCTTTCCCAGAATTTGTAGGCATTGAGGGTGAAGGTGGCGGTGCCTTGCTTTGTGCGTGGGTCTATGGTGCCGGTGAGGGTGACGGCGTCGGTGGTGATGGTGAAGTTTCCTTCTTTGTCGGGATTGATGCT
Source organism: Alloprevotella sp. (assembly GCA_045639805.1). Taxonomy (GTDB): domain Bacteria; phylum Bacteroidota; class Bacteroidia; order Bacteroidales; family Bacteroidaceae; genus Alloprevotella. Next base: position 4,337 of record JAZUDS010000083.1, on the reverse strand, counting down.
GCGGTCGGCGGAGAGGGCTTCCTTTATGGCATCAAAAAGTCCGATTTGGGAATCTCCGTCAGGCTTGCGCAGGTCGAGGTTGAACATCATCTCCTTCTCCACGCCATCAACGGTTCCTCGGGTATATTGCGGGGTGATAGTGAAGGACCACTCGTCGGTAGGGGGAAGTTTCTCTCCTTCGTCCTGGAGGTCAATCTGAGCGACGAGTTTGGAGGGAGCACCGTAGTTGGCAAGGTCTTCCACTTCGTAGGGGAAGCGGCAGATGAGTTCGTCGTTGGTGTCGTAGATATGCATTTCGGGACGGGGTTCGGCGAGGATGCTGGCATAGACGGTGTAGAAGATTTCGGCACAGCCGTTCTTGTCGATGACGGCGGACCAGGCATCGGGGTCGGATACTTTGGCGCCGGGGCCCGTGGTGCCGCCGATACACACCTTGCACCCCTCGTATTCCGACTTCCACTCGGCATCGTTGTAGTCGCGCTTGGAATCGAAGATTTTGACCTTCACCTGCTGGTTTAGTTGGCGGCAGGTGGCCTTGAAGGCCTTGAAGGCTTCCTGATGGGCTTCAGTCATCTTGTGCTTCTTGATGGCCTGGAATACGCTGACGAGGGTGCCGTTATAGAGGTTGTTCTCAAGTGTGGAGGAGAGTTCGGTGCGGATGGCTTCGGTCAGTCCCTGGTCGCTGACAGGTCCCCACTTGTAGGCTTCCTCAAAGAACTCTACCTGCTCGTCGGCCGGAAGGTTCCAGAAGGCACGGGCGTAAGAGTGTACCTCCTGCTCGATGAGACTTTTGAGTTCCTTCTCGCTCAGGTCTTCGCGGGAGAAGAGAGGATAGAACTTATTGTACCAGTCTACGGCGCTGCGCTTGCCACGGGTGGCGTAGTAGTTGTCGAAGCCGCGCTGATACTGGTCTTTGCGGAGGTCGATGGCAGCCTGGCCGAAGGACATAAGGGAATAGTCGAGGAAGGCCACGGCGGCCATAGAGGCTGAGAGGGCGGTGGTGGCGATGGTCTTGGAGGCGAAGATACTGAAAGCGTTGAGACCGACGCGCATGGCATTGACGGCTACTTTTTCTTCATCGCGCTGGAAAGCCGAGTTAAGGAGTTGATAGACAGAGAGGGCCGCACCGAGGTAACCGAGGTTTTCGTTGACGCTTTCTGCAAACTTGGTGTTGTAGCCGAGGGCCTTGGCGGCAGAAGCCGAGAGGCCGAGGGCGAAGTCGTTGCCCAAGCCGAGAACTGTGCCCAGTTGGTCGGCGTAGAGGTCGAAGCCTGTCTGGCCAGGTTCTACGGCATTGATTATTTCACTCATATTGCCGGCTATTTCGGCAAAGGGCACGTCGAGTTCGGGAAGGACGAAATCGTTGATATTGTTGGAGATATTGATGTGGGCACGGGCCGTAAGTTCGTCCTCCACCGTGAAGCAGCCGAAGGTGGAGAGGTGGGAGGTGGTGATAACGAGTTCGCTGCGGCCGATGTCGTAAACGCCGCAGACGGGTTCCCATTCACCGCTGTCGTGATTGTACCAGGCGGCACAGGCCTTCTGGCCCTCGGGGAGTTCCATGGGAACGCGTATTTCGATGGTGCCGGTGAGTTCGTGGATATCGTCGCCGAGGCTCACCTCAAAGGCCTTGCCCTGAAGAGCGCCGTTGATGCGAGCGGGACAGTTGAGATAGGACCGCACTTGCAGGACGGTCTCGCCGGAGATGACGGTGGGGTCGAGCGTGACGGTGCAGTCGAGGGCTTCGGCGGTGAGCACGGAGTCGTTGAGGACGAAAGTCTCGCTCTGGTCGGGCACGAAGTCGTACTCCCACGTGATGCTCTCCACCTGGGCAGCATCGGTGCTCCAAGTATCAACGCTGACGGTGGTGCCGTCGGCAGTGACCTGACCGATTTCGCTGATGGGTTTGGAAATGCCCTGACCATTAGCAAGGTGAACCACCATATTATATGGAATGGCAGGCACGGCCTGGGGAGAATAGGTCAAGTCTTCTATGAGACGGAAGCGCCCCCATACGGGATCGTTGTGGTAAGCCCACCAGCAACCGTCAGGTATATGGAGGTCGGGCTGACTGCCATCGGCAAAGAGGGCCTCGTTGAAGGTCTCGGGGGATACGACAGGAGGATTGATGGATTTAAGTATGACACAACTGAGTCTGTCGCACGCAGCGAAAGCACCGTCCATCGACACGACAGTGGGTGGAATGTTGACCGACTCGGTGTTTTTGTAGAATGCGCGGACATCAATACTTACAACGCCGTCTGGGACGGTGATGCTATAATTGCCGTTGGCGGGGTGCATGAAGGCGCAAACGATGCGTGTGCCGGCCTTGTTGGTGACAAATCCTGCATATCCTCCCGTCTGTACGGCATAGAGAGGGTTGGCAGGGTCAACGGTGAGTTTATATAAGCGGCAGTCGACAAAGGCATCGGGAGCAATATGGCGCAGACAGGCCGGAAGCCTCAACTCGTGAATGTCGTACGAGAAGGCCTCGGATCCGATGGTGGTAAGGTTGTCGAGTGAGACGGTACCCTCTATGGTACGGCCATAAAAGGCCCTTCGGCCTATCTTCGTCAGGCAGCGTAGCCACTCGGGGTCTTTGATGACATTATTGCTTCCAATACCGCTGAAGGCCAACTCGCCCACCTCCAAATTCTCGGTGAGGCAGTTGACAGTGGCCAGCGGACAAAGACAGAAGGCCTTTGTGCCAATGCGGCGCATCGACTTGCCGAGCGTGAGCGTCTGGATGCGGCAGTCAATGAAGGCCTCCTCGCCCACTTCCTCAACGGCATCGCCCAGCACCACCGTCTTTATTTGGCAGGTCATCGCCGCCCTGCGTGCTATGGTGCGGACATTGTTGCCGACCACGAGCCTGTCGTGCTTCACCTGCGTAAGCGTGCCAGACTCTATGAGATAGGAGGGAATGGCACCACTGGCAATACGGGTGACGGGATAGGTCTTACCCTCGAAAGTCACGACATCGGGCACGATGACATCCTGTCCATCGGGCACATGGCACTGTTTCAATTCAGCACTGCCGTCGGGGAGAATGCGATAGGTCATATCGCCCACGTCAAACACGCTGCCTTCCTCGGGTTCTATGCCACCGATAAAGGAGTAGCCGCCCGAGAATATGAGCACTGCGCCCAATTTGTAGTAGCCGTCGCACTGCCCGCCCCAACCGTAGTTAAAATGGTAATAGTCGCGGTCGTCATAACCGTCGCACACCAGAGCATGACCGTCACCCTCGTTAGGATATCCACGATAGAGGAGCGGACGCCCTTCGTCCAGCTCTTTCTTGACACTGGCGGCATCACTGAATTCCTTGGCAGTTTTAGCATAGCGGAAATATTCCGTCAATTGAAACCAACTTAAGCGGGCGGGCGTTCCTTCCGGTGCATACGCAGCACCGTAGGCCACACCCAGATCGCGCATCAACTGGGCCACGGCGGCCTGCTGCGCGGCAGAATGCGAGGTGCCGTCGGCATAGTCATCAGCCATATTCGCCCAATCGTAGTGCGACTGGGAGAAGTCCACGGTGGTTCCGTTAGGATGGGTATTCGTCCCATGTCCCACATCGGGCCACTCCCAGTAGTTCATCACTTGAGCCACTGCCGTAATCACACAGCCCGTGGGACAGCCTTCGGGACAATACATATTATAAGGTCCCCACTGATTCCATTTCGTAGTGAGCAAGGGGCCGACGACGGGTGTGGGAGCATACCCGCCGACTATGTTTGTCAAGCCCTCGGGGGCATTGGCTCTCACAGAGTCTATCTGCGCGGCATATCCCTCCAGCAAATAGCGCAGTTGGATGGGAGCTGCGGCATAGTCGAAAGAGCCGTGGTCGCAGTAACCGAGGACTTCAGCATCAGCCCTGTCGTCACCGGCCACGATGACGAAACCTCCGTCGGAGCCGAGATTAACGACATAGACATTGTCCTGCTGCGTGGACTTCGACTTGACGACATGCGCCAGACTAAGTTCAGCACGATGCGCCGCAAGACGGGCACGCGAAGATAAGGAGGCTGTATTCTCCGTAAACTGACGGGCTATCTGCATGGCCTTGTCAGTACTGATTTCATCGGCCCAGGTCGCGCCACAGCCCGCCCAAAGCACCGCAAGCAGAAGGATAAGTTTTTGTCTCATAATATACAAGAATAAAATTTCGCGGGCAAAGTTAATACTTTTTTTCAGAACGACCTTGTTTTTTTCTTTCTTTTTTATAAATTCCTCTCAAATTATACAAAAAACTGTGAATCTGCGCGTCACACACTGATTCACAGGATGATGTTATGGTAATGGGTATTTTGATAATAAGATTATTGGTTCGGGGG
>JAZUDS010000082.1:0-6165 GCA_045639805.1 Alloprevotella sp. | reverse complement strand
ACTTTTTCGCTGCCGATCTCGGCGCCACCAGCGGCCGCACCATCCTCGGCACCCTCGCCGACGGCCGTCTCTCCCTTGAGGAACTTACCCGCTTCTCCCACCCGCTCATCCAGACGGGCGGCCATTACTATTGGGATACCCTCCACCTCTACAACGAGATTCTCCGCGGCCTCTCCGAAGTGGCCCGTCGCGGCCTCTCCATTGAGAGCATCGGCATCGACACGTGGGGCGTGGACTGCGTATGCCTCGGTGCCGACGGTGGCTTGCTCCGTGCGCCCCGTGCCTATCGCGACCCCGCCACCTTCGCCGCCATGGACGACTACCTCGTCCACATGCGCTCCCGTCGCCAGCTCTACGACGTGGCCGGCACCGAGATTCTCAACTTCAACACGCTCTTCCAGCTCCACGCCATGCGGCGCGACACCGACAGCGCCCTTGCCGCTGCTGCCACTGTGCTCTTCATGCCCGACGCCCTCTCCTATCTCCTTACCGGCGAGCGCGTCTGTGAGTACACCATCGCCTCCACCTCCGGCTTCCTCAATGCCCACACCCGCGACCTCGACGACGACCTCCTCGCCACCGTCGGTCTGCGCCGCAGTCAGTTCGGGCGCCTCGTGATGCCGGGCGAGCAGGTCGGTACGCTCACCCCCGAGGTGCAGCAACTCACGGGCCTCGGTCCTGTGCCCGTCCTCGCCGTCGCTGGTCACGACACGCAGGCCGCCATTGCCGCCATCCCGGCCCCCGACGCCGACTTCGCCTACCTCAGCAGCGGCACGTGGAGCCTTATGGGTCTCGTGGCCCCGGCCCCCATCATCAACGACCGCAGCTTTGCCCTCAACTTCACCAACGAGGGCGGCGTGGGCGGCACCACCTGTTTCCTTAAGAATATCTGCGGTATGTGGCTCCTTGAGAGTTGCCGCCGCGAGCATGAGGGCGATGCCGTCTGGAGCGACTATGCCGCCCTCATCGCCGCCGCCGAGGCAGCCCCCGCTTTCCGCAGCCTGATATTCCCCGATGCCCCCGACTTCGCCGCACCGCAGAATATGACGGCCGCCATCCAGGACTTCTGCCGCCGCACGGAGCAGCCCATTCCCGAGACCACCGGCGAGCTCGTGCGCTGCATCTTCGACTCCCTCGTGCTGCGCTATCGCCAGGTGCTGGGCCATTTGCAGGAGTTCGCCCCGCACCCCTTGCGCCGCCTCCATATCATCGGCGGCGGCAGCCGCAACGCCTTCCTCAATCAGCTCACGGCCGACGTCCTCGCCCTCCCCGTCGTGGCCGGTCCTACGGAGTGTACCGCCCTCGGCAATGTCATGGTGCAGGCCTCCGCTGCCACAGCCCTCACGGCCCTGCAGCCCATCGTCGCCGCCTCCGTGCAGACGACTCATTTTGCACCGCAGCCCTGTCCGCAAGCAGACGGAGCCTTCGCCCGTTATCTCCAGATTTGTCAGTAACGAGTGGCAAAAAGCCCACGCCGCGCACTCCAAAAAGCAAAAAGTGCTCCTTTCTCTTGGCCAATTCTCCAGAAAGTTGTACTTTTGCACTCGCAAACCCCTAAACATCCTCCCCCTTAAGGGGGATAAGAGGGGGTCTCCTACATCGCGGAGTGGAGCAGTTGGTAGCTCGCCAGGCTCATAACCTGGAGGTCGCACGTTCGAGTCGTGCCTCCGCAACACAGACAACAGCGCAATTCATAAAGAAATGAGTTGCGCTGTTTCTTTATATATATGGTGCCCGTGCCATTTCCGCGGACAGCACTAATAATAAAAAAATAGCAACTACGGTGATGTGCCGTAGTTGCTATTCTTATGCGTATAAATCAAATACTAATCCATACGGAAGGGAACCTTCTTCGTTTCGTAGTACTTGTCGTGGTTTCTCATGGCGGAGTAGGGCTGGTAGTTGAGGTTCCAGAAATACTTCTCGATACCCACGCTGCAACTGTGGCCATCAACTTGGTAAGTGGCAGTTGGTGCTCCGGAAGCACGGGTAAAGAGAACGATACCCATACGGGCGTGATTGACTAATTTTGTAGGATCATTAGTTGTTATGTCAACCATGTGTTGCATGAGGTGGTTATGAATGATATTGGCAGATACACTATATTTTCCGCATTGATCGCCTGTACAAGTTCCCTTCTTTTCCTTTGATTTATCATGCCAGCGGAAACCTGTGTCAATGATGTACCAGTGGTTGATGTCGTGGTCTTGTGCACAGGTGTGCATGGCGGCATCCACCAGTTCTGCCTTTTCCGTACATTCTGCCTCATAACCGTTCAATGATGTGATTGCAGCATTCAGATAGTTGTGAACATAGAGAGTGCCTTTTGGCCCTGTTCCTGCTACATCCTGAATTGTGCATGTACTAAACTGTTTTTTAAGGCTGGCATCATTGCCACCAGAAGCTCCCTTAGGCGAAATGTTGAAGGGGAAATTGCTAACATTCATACCCATAGGATTGTTGCAGGCTGATTCGTTGATAATAATGATGCGGCCACGCACGTCTTTTACTTCTGCATCAACAGGGACATTTTCCAAACGAAGGTGCTCAGGGATCATGTTTAACAACGTGCGCAAGTTGGAGCCATAATTGGAGCCCTGGTCATAATCGGAAAATAAGAATATAAAGAACTCCGTACTGTGTTGTGCCAACCATTCATCGGCTGCTTCAATGATGCTCTTGAAATCAAAACTGGAGCCAGAGTTACCTGCAGAAGAGAATCGGCGTGCGCCGAAGGGGGGAGTTGCTTGGAACAAGGAACTGTCATAGGACAAGCGGAAGTCGAAAGCGCGGTTGCCATTATTCATGTAGTTCGTCATCTGTGTCTCATAGTCCATGTCTTGAGTACTTGTCGTACTACCATTATTACACTGCGCCATGTCGCAAGCTGCGATGTGCTTACCAAAGCCGATGAAGTCATGTACACCAGGGATGGTGAGGAGGGATACGTGGACATCGTTGTCGAGGGGAGCCTGCCAGAGGCCGTCACCGGCTTCTTTGAGGGCTTCGTATGAGGGCATGGCGCCCATGTTGATGTGGTTGTACTTGCGTTTAACCACGGCGGTGGTGATGTTCTTGTAGGTGTAGTAGATGGTGTGTTCGTCGTCACCCTTGAAAGCACCGAGAGAGACCTTCAGTTTTTCGGCCACTTCGGGGAGCAGGAAGACGGTGAGGCGGAGGGGCTTGTTGCCGGACATATTGACCTTGCGGTCGAGGTTCACGCGGATGTTGCGGGCGCCCTTGGGGGCGTAGCCCTCATTCGTTCCTGCATAGGTGAGGGTTGTGGTCGTGCCGCTCTTGGCTACAGTGCCTTGGAACTCTCCGGAGAGGGGACGGAAGCCGGTGGTGGCGTCGGCATCGTTGATGGAGATGTCGAGGAAGGTAACGTACTTGTACATGCCATCTTCGGGCTGAGGTTGCACGGTGATTTCCACGGCGGTGAAGGCGGGCTCAAACACCATCTTCAGGTTTTCGGGAGTAGAGGTACGCTCACCCTGCGCGGCACCCACCATCACGGCGTAATTCATGTTGGGGGCGCAGTAGTATTCGCCGTCGGTCTCGGTAACGGTTACTTCCTGCGTGGTGGGGATTTCGGCGGTGAAGGGGGCGGAGGTCGTCTGTGTGCCGTTCACTACTTCATCGAAGTGTACGAGGTTGGCGGGGTAGCCGCCGTAGAAATAGTGGGTGCCGGTCTTTTCCCACTTCACGCTGCCCTGGTAGGGCTCTACGTTGGAGGTCGTGTTGTCGTCGTTCTGGGTGACGCGGTAGATGGCTTCCTTGTCGCCATGGGCCTGACTGCAGGCTATGCGCACCATGTCGTTCTGCTGCCAATGGATGGGGAATTGTGTGCCGGTCTTATCGCCGAACTTGGTGTTGTGCTTGCCGTCGGGGGCGGTGTTGATATCGGTAACGGTGAAGCACACGTCATCACCTGCCTGGGGAACGCCGGCGGGTTCGTCGAAGTCGTCGCTACATGCTGTGGGCAGCAGCAGGGCGGTAGCAGCAAGTGCTGCAAATAATATCTTTTTCATTGTGTCTTTCCTTTTAGATTATTAATTCATGTGCTGCCACTCGCCATTCTCATTAATGGTGGGACCGTCATCAATGGGGTTGGCTTCCCAGGGGTTGATGAAGGTGGGATAGTTGATGGCTGGGGGCAGTTCTCCGAGGATGATGTGGTTGTACTTGCCGGCCTGAATGGCACCGGTGGCCGTGGCGGAAGTCTTGCTGACGGGCGTGATGGTAGAGGTTTGGCCGTCGGTGGTTTCCTTGGTGCGGTTGATGCTGATGCGCAAGTTGGTGGGCTGTGCGGTAGGCAGCAGGAAGGCGGTAATCTTCAGTTTCTCACGCTGAGAAGCGTCGGCCTTGGACTCCAGTTTGTAGGGGTTCTTCAGGGTAACGCGCACTTGGTTGCCAGTGATTTCGGTGAGTTCGTAGGAGTCGGTGTACACCTTCTCGCCCGTTGTGGAGGCATCGCGGAAGGTATCTGCATAGATACCCCAGAAATAGCCGGAGAGGGGGGTGCCGTCCATACTGGTGAGGTCGAGGGAATAGATATAGTCGGCCACGCTGTTCTGGTCGGTGGAACTTGCCGAAAGAACCACGTCAACAGCGGTGAAGGCGGGGCGTGCCCAGAGGCTTATCTTGGAGGCCGGATTCGTCTTGTTGTAGCGGCTCATGCCGATCATGGGGGCGTAGTCCATGTTGATGGCCCAAGCGTTGGCAGGGGTTTCGTAGTCTTCTCTGATATCTGCGTCTTCTACGATTTGCTCCTCATTGATGGCTGTTTCGTAAATCATGCGCTTGGTGGCGCCTTCTTCCAGCGTGTAGTTGCGGAGTTCCACATAACCTTTGGGGTAATAATAATAGAAGAAGGTGTGGAGATTCTTGGTGCCCCAGTGGAGTTTCTTTGCGTTGGCGGGCGCGATGTTTGAAGTCTCGCCTTCGGTCAGGAGGTACTCTGCAATCTGCGTGCAGGTCTCGTCGCCAGTCTCTTCGTCAGCCTTCATGGCTTCGGGGCTGTAGATATGGAGGGTGTCGCCGTTGTCCCATGACAGGGGCCAGGTGTCGCCATCTTCTTTATCAAGGTAGTGCAACTTCTTCTTGCCGGAAGGGTTATTGACCACTACGGGTGTGATGCCCGTCGTGGGGTCGTCGGTGGCGTTCAGGTTGGAGTAGGCATTGAAGTCGATGACCTCACCCGTGCGGTCATCGGTGGTCGGTGTGCCGAGGCTGGCAAGCAGTCCGGCGTTGGTGTCCAGCAGTTCTTCGTCGTTGGAGCAAGAGGCGGCGACAAGAAGCATGGTAGCCACGCAAGTGGCAAATGTCAGTAATTTTTTCATAGCTGTATTAGTATGTATTATTATTCTTCCCATTCCCAGATAGGGCTTGTACCGCCGCCACCACCGCCGGTGGTAGTGCCTTCTTCCTGCCCTTCGGTGTGCACACCGCCGGAAACGCCTTGCAGGCAGTCTGCCTCTTCCATCAAGTTAATTACGCGCACTTGTGGGATTTTGTAAGTGATTTTATTCATGAATTTGTATTAATTGGATTGTTATTAGGAGTGAGTATCGCTTATGAAATAAGTTCGCAATAGATGAAAGGCTTTACCTCTATCAAATGAAAAGGCCGCGTTTGGTGCAAAATTAGGCATATTACGCGCGGCGCGCAAGCGTGAGGATGGGAAATATGCGTAAAGTGCTGTATTTTAACTATTAGGGGGGGGGTATTTTGCTATGTAGAGATGGCAAAGTGGAAGGTTTGTGGTGGTTGGAAGTGGAAAATCGTAAGTTTTAAAATTTAAGACAACAGAATTATTTTTTAAGACCGCTCGGCAGCCCCGCCAGGGGATGACGTTTGCCAGAGCAAGAACAGATACAACAAAGACTACATCTTTTCGCTCCGGCCACAACCGGCCTTCGCGTTGTTGTTAATGTTGTAATAATTGATAAAGTTGTCTTTTATTTTGGAGCCGATAGCAATTTAGCACAATATATTTTTTTTATCAAGAATTAAAGAATTAAGGGGTCATCCGACATTTGGAGTGATAAATCTCCCGCAGAGGCGCAGAGCTCGCAAAGGTTTACGACGCGATTAATAATAGAGCTCGCAAGGTCGTGGAACACTCCCGGCAGAGCTCGCAAAGCCTGCGGATGCATTATCATT
>JAZUDS010000081.1:0-8021 GCA_045639805.1 Alloprevotella sp. | reverse complement strand
TTATAGCACTGTGGTTCCACCTCTTCCCATTCCGAACAGAGCAGTTAAGCACAGTCGCGCCGATGGTACTGCGCAAGCGGGAGAGTAGGTCGCCGCCTTTTTTCTTGAGCCCCGAGGCAGAAATGCTCCGGGGCTCTTTTTATGTAGAAAGCAGAAGGGCAGGGGAGGGATATGAGGGAATGCAGTCGGTGGAGAGAGGACGTGAGGAATGTGTTAGGAGGGGAGAGAACGTGAGGAATGCGGTAGGTAGGGGAAGGAACGTGAGGAATGTAATGGTAGGGGAGGGGGTAGAAACATTTACCATAAGGCACATAGCCGTCCATCCCCGCACTTCCCCGCAGCTTATGTAGCGGGCACTGGGGCATGAGCCTGACAAATCAGTGGAGTATTGGTTATGTGAGGAGGAGGTGACGAGGAAAAAGAAGGAAGAATGTGAAGTTTTCCTTCAAATGATGTGGCGACTACGGAAATAATGAGTAACTTTGCATCGCAAAGGAATGTATACTTTTTATTTCGTGTTAATGTTGGGGCAGATTCGTTATAAATGGAGTCCTTTATATATAAATAGGAATAAAATAGAAAGCTCTATAAATAGGCATAATAAGAGAAAATAGTGAGCTAATGCTTGCAAAGGCAACATATGTTGCTTCTTATATGTCGTGCAAGAGATAGTCTGTTACATGTATAGCTGGAAATATTATTGATACGGAAAATGAAATTATTTAATACCTATGTAGCTTGCATTTATAAAATGCATCAGAATAATCTAAACAAAGATGTTCCATATATAAGTACGTTACAATCCATATGGCTGGTATGTCTCTTCTTTGTAGTAGATTTCGGGGTGATTTTGAGAAAGACATGGGGGATTGACATTATCCCAAGCTTTCCTAATATGTCTAAAGGAGTGCAGTACATGGTAGGAGTACCTATTTTGTTATTGACATATTGGCTGATGTCTTTCTTTATTCGTCGAAAAGATATTGAAGATGCTGCAGCAACACTTACGAAACGCACATGCCAAATAGGTAAATATTGCCATTTCTGCATAATTCTTGTAGAACTTTGTGTCTTGTTTTTCTTTTTGCTAAAATAGTTAATTAATTATTGCTGTTCAGTATAACTTGACCTAAAGGCCTAAAGCTTTTATTGGTAATCTTTCAAATCTTCTGCATTTATAAGGGCTACGAAAGGTTACATTCTTTTTTATCGGACAACAATAATTATTAATAACTACCTCTGCTCGGGATAAGCATTCTAAAATGTTCCATGCATGTCCCATAAATTCCAACGTCCCGTTGCCAGTCCTGTATGGAATAAACCTTCGCTTACACTCCCAAATTCCTATATCCGCATCCCGTTATCGTGCGACCTGGGTGGCGTAATCGTGTCACCCGGGTGACACAATCGTGCGACCCGGGTGACACAATCGTGCGACCCGGGTGACACGACGAAATTTTGGGGACTACCAAGGCAGATGCGCCATGAAATGGGGCTGCATGCCCCGAACTGAGGTGGCAATAGTACGAAAAGGATGTTGATAGGCAATATGGTTAAAATTTTGGGCGTTTGCTTGTATTATTCTTGAAAAAATACTAACTTTGCAGCGAAAATAGAGCAGTGAACATCATGCGGGCCGTTTCGTACGGCTTTTCAAATAAAAATATCAGTAATATTATGGCGAATAAACGACTGACTCGTTCTCATGATCGTGTGCTGGCTGGCGTTTGCGGCGGTCTGGCGGAGTATTTTGAACTTGATCCGACACTTGTGAGGTTGGGTTATGTGCTACTCAGTATATTCTCTGCCGGATTTCCTGGAATTTTGGTGTATATAATCTGTCTTTTGGTCATTCCTAACGCGTAATAAGAGAAAATCTTACATTTTTCGTTTTCTTTATTGGCCGTCTCGTCAGATTTCTGTAATTTTGCCAAGAATTTATCGGACAACAATAATAAATATAATAGTCTCATGAAAATCCTTCTTACTGGCGGCGCTGGCTTCATAGGTAGCCACACGCTCATTGAACTCACCGAGGCCGGCCACGAGGCCGTCGTGGTGGACAATCTGTACAACTCATGCCCCATCGCTTTGCAGCGCGTGGAGAAAATCATCGGCAAGGCCGTGCCTTTCTACAAGGTTGACATCCGCGACCGCGAGGGTCTGCAAAAGGTATTCGACGAGCACCATTTTGACGCCTGCATCCACTTCGCCGGTCTCAAGGCCGTGGGTGAGAGCTGCGCCAAGCCCCTGGAATACTATGAGAACAACATGAACGGCACCTTCGTGCTGCTCGACGTGATGCGCAAGAACGGCTGCAAGAACATTATCTTCTCTTCCAGCGCCACCGTGTATGGCGACCCTGCCATCATTCCCATCACCGAGGAATGCCCCAAGGGCCACTGCACCAACCCCTACGGCCAGACGAAGTCCATGCTGGAGGAGGTGCTGATGGACGTGCAGAAGGCCGACCCCGAATGGAACGTCGTGCTGCTGCGCTACTTCAACCCCATCGGTGCCCACAAGAGCGGCACCATCGGCGAGAACCCCAACGGTATCCCCAACAACCTCATGCCCTACATCACGCAGACGGCCGTGGGCAAGCGCCCCGAACTCGGCGTGTTCGGCAACGACTACGACACTCACGTCGGCACCGGCGTGCGCGACTACATCCACGTCGTTGACCTGGCCCGCGCTCACGTGGCCGCCCTCAAGGCTATTGAGGAGAAGAAGGGCATAGCCATCTACAACATCGGCACGGGCCACGGCTACAGCGTGCTGGACGTTGTGAACGCCTTCAAGAAGGCCAACGGCGTGGACGTGCCTTACAGCATTAAGCCCCGCCGCCCGGGCGACATCGCCACGTGCTTCTGCAATCCCGCCAAGGCCAAGGCCGAACTCGGCTGGGAGGCTCAGTACGGCATAGAAGATATGTGCCGCGACTCCTGGCACTGGCAGAAGAACAACCCTAACGGATTTGAATAAGAGAGACGATTGCTCTCATGTCAGAGCCCTGTAAGGGCGACACAATGGAGGATGGGGCGTGAGCCCTATCTCCTCAGTCCGACATTATCTGGCAAGCCCTGTAAGGGCGACACATTTACCATGCCGCAATCGCTTAGCAAACAATACACCCATTTGGTTTTCGCCACAAAAGGGCGCACGGACACGCTCCCCAAAGAGCACCTTGCAGAGACGCACGCATATATTGCTGGCATATTAAATGACTTGCATTGCCCTGCTATCATAGTAGGCGGTACGTTCAACCATATACACATTCTTTTTGTATTGTCGCGCACCGTGTCTTTATCCGAGGCCGTGCGTATAACAAAAGCCAATAGTGCCAAATGGCTGAATGAACACAATGGTCTCCGCCAACATTTCGCGTGGCAAGACGGTTATGCCGCCTTCAGCATTAGCCAGAGTCATGTGGAAGCCGTACGCCAATACATTGCCACGCAAGCCGAGCATCACAAAAGCACGACATTCCAAGACGAGTATCGCAGGCTCTGCAACTTATACGACGCTGGGCTTGACGAAAAGTATGCCTGGGATTGAATTCTGCCGCACCTACGGCGCTGCATCAAGGGAACACACAAAGAGAGATAGGGCTTGCGCCCTATCCTCCATTGTGTCGCCCTTTCAGGGCTCTCACAATCACACATTATTATTATAATAGTCCTCTCGGGGGCATATTCCATGCAACAATATCTCAATCTTCTCCAGCGCATCCTTGACGAGGGCGTGCAGAAGGGCGACCGCACCGGCACGGGGACGCTCTCCGTCTTCGGGCATCAGATGCGGTTCCCAATGGCGGACGGTTTCCCGCTGCTCACCACGAAAAAACTCCACCTGAAGAGCATCATCCACGAACTCCTGTGGTTCCTGCAGGGCGACACCAACGTACGCTATCTGCAAGAGAACGGCGTGCGCATCTGGAACGAGTGGGCCGACCCCGAGACCGGCGAACTCGGCCCCGTGTATGGGCATCAGTGGCGCTCATGGCCCGACTATAAAGGCGGCACCATCGACCAGATAAGCCAGGCCGTGGACCTCATCAAGCACCACCCCGACTCGCGCCGCATAATGGTGAGCGCCTGGAATCCGGCAGAGGTAGATGAGATGGCCCTGCCGCCATGCCATTGCCTTTTCCAGTTCTACGTGGCCGACGGCCGCCTCTCCCTGCAGCTCTACCAGCGCTCGGCCGACACGTTCCTGGGTGTGCCGTTCAATATTGCCTCCTATGCCCTCCTGCTCCAGATGATGGCGCAGGTGTGCGGCTTGGAATGCGGAGACTTCATCCACACGACGGGCGACACCCATCTCTATCTCGACCATCTTGAGCAGGCCCGACTCCAACTCACCCGTGAGCCGCGGCCGCTGCCCCGTATGATTATCAACCCCGACGTGAAGGACATTTTCTCCTTCCGCTACGAGGATTTCCAATTGGAGGGCTACGACCCCCATCCTCATATTAAGGCCACCGTCAGCGTGTAGTTTCTTCCCATGCAGAAGCCTTCCCTCCGTCTTTTTCTCTTGTTGCTGACGGCGCAGCTGGCCTGCGCTTGCGGCCAGTTGGACTTGGGCAGTACCGGCGAGGAGGGCAAATCAGAGCATGGGGAGATAACGGATGATGAATACATTTCCGTCAGCGCGGCCCAGAGCCGGGCGGAAGGCGAGGAGGTCACCGTCATCGGCTATTACGTAGGCTTCGTCAACGGCAATGCGATAGGCAATGCCGTAGCCAACAGGAGTTACGATAAGGCCAACACCAACCTGCTGCTTTGCGAAGACTCGTTGTGTCTGTTCCCCGAAGAATGTCTCCCCGTGGAGCTGCCCAAAGGTGCAGTGCGCGATGCGCTGAACTCTTTTGACAATCCCGAATTGTTCGGCCGCCGACTCCTTATCCGCGGTACGCTGGCCACGTATTTCAAGACGCTGGGCCTCAAATCCCCCACGGCGTGGAAGTTGGCAGAAGGCCTGCCTCCCTCAGAGACTCCCACCGACACTACGGAAAATGAAGAAGGCACCGACCCTATAGAGCCAGTGCCTGTCGTTGTCTCCTTCCCGAGAATTCTGCCTCAGGCTACACCCGCCACACGCGGACGGTAGTCTGGGGTTTTGATTTGTTGCTGTCCGGCAAACTTGTTAGTTCTGCTCGCAGAGCAGCATCTCCCCCTATCTTTATTTATTAAGTGCCATTTTCTCTTGCCACGCCTTAGAACAGACCTATCAAAAGGTAGTAGAGAATAGGCAGGAACAGCGCGGGCAACAGATTGGCTGTCTTGCAGTCCTTAATGTTCAGGATGCCGAGTCCCACGGCGGCAATCATAATGCCGCCCACGATACTCGTCTCGCACACCATCTCTTCCGTGATGAAATCAGCCGAAAGTTTGGCTACGCCGTAGAAAAATCCCTGCCAGAGGAACACGATGGGTGCCGTCACAATCATGCCGATGCCATACGACGATGCCAGCACCACCAGCGTCACGCCGTTGAGCACGGCAGCCGTCATCAAGTAGGTGTCATCACCCTTGAGGGCCGACAGTACAGGGCCCATCATGGAGAGTGTGCCCACGCAGCAGAGGAGCGCGGCCGTCAGGATACCCTGCGAGAGGGAGTTGGGCTTCGTTGAGTCTTCCCTCGTCAGTTTCTCAATGCGTGCGTCCAGCTTCAGCCACGTGCCTATCAGGCCGCCGATGCACAGACACAGGATGAAGAGGGCCGGCAACGTGCTGTGCTTCATGTTGTCCACGGCCACGTTGATGCCCAGCACAAGGGCGCAGAGTCCCATCGCCGTGTTCATCACTGTGAGATACTTTTCGCGGATGCCGCGTTTGGCAAGGGTACCGATGAGCGTACCTACGACTACTGCCAAGAAGTTGAGAAAGATGGCAAACATGGTATTAGATTTAGATTTTATTTACCTCACGCTCCGCCCATGTCCGGGCAGGTCGCGGTAAGCCTTTTGTATGCTTTCGTTGTTGAGGACGTAATTTCTGTTCACGGGTCTGCCCTCGTCGGTGAGCCGATGCTCCAGCAGCCACTCGTACATCTCGTGGCGATAGAAGAGGCGTGCGGGCTTTCCGTGGTCGATGCCCGGCAGACGGGTGAAGATAAGCCTCTCGCCGCCGTTGATTTGCTTGATGCGGTTCACTATCTTCTCGCTGCGGCTGATGGGCACGGGGCGGTCCGCCGTGCCGTGCAGAATCCAGAGGGGCAGTGTGGCCAGCGGGTCAATGCTTTTCGTCATGCCTCCGCAGATACCTATGGCCGCCGCCACGCGGTCGGCGTAGGTGGAAGCAAAGTCCAGTGTGCCGAATCCCCCAAGCGACATGCCTATGACGTAGATGCGCGTCGTGTCAACGCTTGCTTGCTTCATCACGCCCTCCAGGGTCTTCATCACCTTCTCGGCATCCCATCCGCTGCGGCACTGTGGGGCCATGACGTATGCCGGAATGTCCATTCCTTTGTGCACGGCATCCAGCGGCCCGTAGCGCTCCACGCGCTTCAGGTCGGAGCCCTGCAGGCTCGCGCCGTGCAGGAAAATGATGAGGGGTAGGGGAGCGTGGCCCTCGGCCTCGGCTTCGTTGGGCGTGTAGAGCATGAAGTCGTAGCCGCCCGTGGTGGCCGCATTGCGGTGGGGGACAATACTCCACGCACCAGCCGTCGTGATGCCGCAAAACCATATTATGGTGGCGGCCAGCGCTGTTTTTATCACATTCATGCTGCAAATATAGCAAAAAAAAGCGAAACATGCCTTCTGTCTCGCCCCAAAGTTGTAATTTTGCACGTCCAACGCTTCTTATTTTATATGACAGCCCTTGAAATCATCGCCTATATGGAGACGCTGCGCAACGAAGGCCAGCGTGCCGTACTCATGCGTTTCTTCAAGACCGGTCCCGGCCAATACGGCCATGGCGACCAGTTTCTTGGCATCAAGGTGCCGCAGACGCGCGAGGTGGTGCGCCACTGTGCCGACCTGCCCCTTGGGGAAGTGCCCGCGCTACTTCTCAGCCCGTGGCACGAGGTGCGCCTGTGCGGTTTCCTCATCCTCGTCGCCCGATTTGAGGCCCTTGCCAAGAAGCGTCTCGTGGCCGACGACGGAGCCATCCGCCGGCGCGACGAAATCGTAAGACTTTATCTCACTTATGCCCGCCAGGCCAACAACTGGGACCTCGTGGACCTCTCTGCGCCCCGCATCCTCGGTGCGTGGCTGCTCATGCCCACCCGTCTCAAGCCTGCCGACCTCCCCCTGCCCATCCCTGCCTGTCATCCCGCTGACGTCCGCCGCACGCTCCTTGATGCCCTTGCCCAGAGCGACTGCCTTTGGCTGCAGCGTATGAGCATCGTCAGCACCTGGACGGCCACGCGCCACGGCCAGCCCGAATGGGCGCTCCACTACGCCGAGGTCCATCTCCGCCATCCCCACGACCTCATCCACAAGGCCGTAGGCTGGATGCTCCGCGATGTGGGCGAGCGGTGCGGCCTTGACCTCCTGCGCCGGTTCCTGGAGCGACACGCCCCCGAAATGCCCCGCACAGCCCTGCGCTACGCCATTGAAAAACTGCCACCCGAAGAGAGGAAAAAGTGGATGACCATTCCTCGCGCTTAATACCCCATCCCCTATGGAATACATATCAAAAGAGTGCTACGAACAGCTGGTAGCCGAACTGGACGAACTCATAAACGTAGAGTTGCCGCGCGTGAAGAGCGAACTCGTGGAAGCACGCGAAAAGGGCGACCTGAGCGAAAACTTCGAGTACCACGCCGCCAAGCGGTCGCACGGGAGGCTCTTGGGAAAGATACGCTTCAAGCAGCGGGTGCTGATGCACGCCAAGGTGCTCGACACCGCCTGCCTGAGCGCCGACACCGTAGGGCTGCTGCGCCGGGTGACCTTCACCAACCTCAACAGCAACACCACCATGACCTACACCATCGTCAACCCCCACGAGGCCAATATGCAGGAGGGCAAACTCTCCATTAAGTCGCCCATTGCCGAGGCCATGCTGGGCCGGAAA
>JAZUDS010000080.1:0-5386 GCA_045639805.1 Alloprevotella sp. | reverse complement strand
CCATTTCCTTCAACGTGGGCGGCATCCACCCCCTCGACCTCGGCACTCTCCTCGACCGCCTCGGCATTGCCATCCGCACCGGCCACCATTGCGCCCAGCCTCTTATGGCCCGCTGCGGCGTGGAGGGCATGGCCCGCATCTCCTTCGGCCTCTACAACACCCGCGAGGACGTTGACGCCTTCATGGCCGCCCTCCAGCGCGTCATAAAGATGTTTTAACACGGCCAGCGCCTCATTTACTCGTCTTTAGTCCCCTCTCTCTTCAAGGCATAGGAAGCCCCACGTCCAATGCTCTACACCATCGTCATCCCTTATCGCGACCGCGCCGCGTTCCTTCCCGAAACGCTGGCGTCCCTGCCGCCTGACGCCGCCATTATCCTCGTTGACAACGGCAGCACGGACGACAGCGCCACCCTTTGCCGCGACTTCGCCGCCACCCGCCCCAACGTGCGCTGCATCAGCCAGTCCTCCGGTGGCGCCGCAGCCGCACGCAATGCCGGCCTGGCCGCCGTGGAGACGGAGTGGGTCTATTTCTTTGACTCCGACGACGTGTACTCGGCCCCCGTCGCCTTCTTCCAATGGCCGGACGTCGCCTCCTACGACGCCCTCGACGTCATCTGCCTCCCCACACAGATGGAGCGCAGCACCCCTGACGCCACCCGCCTCATCCCCCGCGACTTTCGGCCCACGGCCTCTCCCGCCGATCAGATACTCATCTCCATGCTCGCTACGCAGACCATGCTTCTGCGCACCGCTTTCCTCCGCCGCATCGGCGGCTGGAACGAGACGTTGCCCGTATGGAACGACTGGGAACTCGGCCTCCGCGTCCTCCTCAACGCTCCCCGCCTTCAGTGGGTCGCCACCTCCGCGCCCTATCATCGCATCCGCCTTCACGCGGCCAGCCTCACCGGTTCGCGTTTCTCCGAGCGGGCCACCGAGCGTTTCCTCGCCCTCTCCGCTGCCGAAAGTCTGATAAACGCCTCCTCTAACGGTCTTCCGTCTTCCCCCGACGCGAAGAAACTCCTACGCGCTCTCGACCTCCGTCGCGGCATTCTCTGCGGCCACCTCCTCCGAGAGCATTACGCCCTCACTGCCGCTGATAAGCCCCGAACCCTCCGCGCTCGCCTTCTTATGCACTACGTCCGCCTCGGCCTGCGCGGGGCCTGGCGCATAGCCCGCCTGCTTTACTGACGTTCCCCATCCCAATACAGCGCGAGGTGGTTCTCCTCAACGGAGAGCCACCTCGCGCGTATATAAATATATAAGGTGTGGGGCGGATACTTTGGCGAAAGCATCAAGCCCCACGTCTCGTTTTATTTCATCAGTACCACCTTGCCGTCGCTGATGCTCAGGCTGCGGTTAGCCTTGGAGGCCTTGCGGCCCTGCAGGTCGTAGATGCCGCCATGCTTGCCGTTGAGGAGGGAAACAGGTGCGTCAATGCCTTCGGTGCCGGGCACGACAACCTCGGTGTTGCCTTGCTTGTCCTGATAGACGATGTTGGAGCGGCTCTCCTTGCCATCGACCTTGTAGATGACCTGAACGCCCAGACGGGTGAACATATCTTCATAGAGGCAGGCCACGTTGCGGCCGTCGTCGGCCAGGTAGATGTCGTAGCCGCCGAACTCCTCAGTGCCGTCCTTGTAGGCGTAGGGGATGTCGGTCATGCTGTCGCCGGCGATGTAGAGATACTGGCGCTTGGTGAAGGTATAGATGTCATCGTCGAGATAGATGTTGTAGTAGAGGTTGTCGGGGTTGAGGTAACTGCCGTCAACGGAGAGGTTGCGCATAATGAAGGAAATGGATACCTCACCGTACTTCTCAAGGGCCTTGAGGTTGATCTTTACGTCCTCAGGGTCGCAGGGCTTCATCAGCTGGTCGCCGTTGTAGGGTTCCAGGCGGTGGCGGAAGTTGTAGTATTCAAACTGACTCTGGTTGCCGTTGATGCTGTAGAAGGCGCAGGGGAAGTAGTTGTTGGGGTTGTTGAGGGTGATAATGCCGTTGTCGTCAATGTTGAAGGTGACGGTGGCAATGTCGCCCTTGTAGTAGCCGTAGTTGTCCTTGATGCCCTGCGACTTGAAGCCGTTGTAGTACATGAAGTAGCTGGTGTCGTGGCCGAGGTACTGGTTGTTGGGCAGAGTGATGGTGTTGCCATTGCGGGTGCCCTTTATCCAGGCGTGGGAACGCTCGGTGGCCTCGGGAAGGAGGTAGTCGAAGTAATAGTCGTTGCCGTCGATGGCTACGTGACCCTTCTCGGCGTATTCGTCACCGTTGGCATCCTGGGCGTTGTAGATGTATTCCATTATCTTGGCGTCCTTGGAGGGCTGGTTGAGGGTGGTGTTGCCCGTA
This sequence comes from Alloprevotella sp., assembly GCA_045639805.1. Classification (GTDB taxonomy): domain Bacteria; phylum Bacteroidota; class Bacteroidia; order Bacteroidales; family Bacteroidaceae; genus Alloprevotella. Next base: position 3,041 of record JAZUDS010000080.1, on the reverse strand, counting down.
AAGAGACGCATGTCGTTGTTGTAAGTGTCGGTCATGACTACCATTTCATTTGTAGCCTTGTCAACATAATAGAGAGCCAGGTCGCGCATGCCGTCACCGTAGTCGAGGAAGATGCGGTCGCCGTCAATGTTGAACTCAATGTTATCCACGGCGTAGGGGTTTCCCCAGTCGTCCACGAGGAGTTCGCCCATATATATTTCGGTGGGGCCCTCGTCATACAGATCCACATAGAGCACGGGGGTGGTGGTGGAGATGGTAACCTTGTTGTTCTTCACCTTACCTTCAGCCCAGAGTTCGTCGCAGAAGTACACGCCCGGGAAGAGGCTACCGAAGTAGATGGTCTGGCCGTCGGCGGAGAAATAGAGTTCGTTGGCCACGTCGAGCACGGGGATGAGGCCGTCGCCAAAGTCACGTACGACGCAGCTCATCGCGTAGTATTTCAGTTCGCCCTTGGGGGTGACGAGTGTTTCCTTGGCCTTGACGTCCTTCTTCTCGATGTTGCGGTACTTGCAGACCTTGATGGGGCGCTGACCGCGTTCTTGGGCAGTAGCGGCACTTACACCCAGCATCGTGCAGGCGGCCACTAATAAAAGTAAAAGTTTCTTCATAATTGTAGTTATTTAGTTGAATAGTTATTTAGTTGAATAGTTATCGCTCAAATGTATTCTCCCCCTCCCTCGCAGGGAAGGGGTGGCGCGGTGCGAAGCAGCCGCGACGGGGAGAGGCCGTTACCGGTTCTTCAATATCACCTTCCTATCCTTCACATAAAGCTGGCCGGCGGCGGGAGCGGTGAGGCGGCGGCCCTGAAGGTCGTAGAGACCCTCTTGCTCCCCCTTAAGGGGGGAAACGGGCGCATCGTCTATGCCGTCAGGCCACTCGGCGTTGAGGCCGTAGATGTAGGGAGTCTTGTCGGCCTGGACTATCTCGCCGGTCTTGCCGTCGAGGAGGAGGGCCACCACTTCCAGGTTCTCGGCCTTGGCGTATTTGGGGAGGTCGGTGGTGCAGCGGTAGTAGTAGGTGACGCCGCTCTTTACGTCGGCGGGGAAGCCGCCCGTCTTGCCTTCTATGGCAGGATAGATGCCGCGGGCTACGTCATCGATTTCTACGTGGCAGTCGCCTTCCAGTTTCTCAAAGCCGCCCATCTCACCGCGCGCACCGCCGGTGTAGTAGTTCTTCTGCGTGACGGGTATCTTGTTCTCGGTTACGACGAACACCATGCGGTAGTCGGTGCCGCTGATGTTGCGATAGAAGCGCGTCTCCGTCTCGAAGGTGATTTTCGTGCCGCTGACGCTGGCGGTGAGCCATACGCCGGCGTCGGCCACGTTGGGCATGCCGGCATACCAAGCCTGCAGTTCGGCCAGGCGGGGCAGTTCTTCCTTGTTGACGCGGTTGTTGATGCAGCCGGGGAAGCCGGAGGGCAGTTTCTTGTTTATCCAACTGGTGTAGCCGGCCACCTCATAGGGGTCGCCGCTGTGGATGGCTATGCCGATGAAGTCGTCGGGGTGGAGTTTCTTCATCTCCCTGAGGCCCACGATGCCGTAAACGCACCATCCGCACCAGGTGCCGGTGCCTTCCTCCACCACCATCTTGCGATAGTACAGCTCTTTAGCCACACTGAAGGAGAGGTGCGCGATATTGTCGTCGGGGCCCTGGTCGGGGGTGTCGTCGGCCCAGCAAAGGGTGAGCTGGCAGTCCACGGGGCCTTCCTCGGTGACGACGGCAGTGGGCACGGTGATGCTGAAGTCGGTGGCCTCGAGATAGGCCAGCGTCTTTTCTATGGTGAAGCGTCCGGCTTCAAGGCCGTTGAGGGTGCAGAGGATATAGGGCTTCACGGCCGTCTCGGTGGCGAGGTTCTTGATGGCGCCCGTCACGACGAAGCTGTCGCCCATTTTCATAAGTTCGTTCTTGGTCTTCACGTCGTAGATGCTGAGGTTGTGGGTCGGCACGTTGCCTTCCACGATAGCCTCGAGGGAGAGGCTGCCCCAGTTCTCGCCGGCGAAGGAGCTCCACTTGCCGTTCTTGCCGAGCCAGGCGCCATCGGCGTTGGTGGGGCCAGCGAAGGAGATGATGCTTATCTTGGCGTCCTGATGATAGGTCACGCCCACCCAGAGCTCGTCCTCCTGGCCGGTGATGGTGTAGGTCTTGGCCAGGGAGATGTTGTTCCATCCGGTCTTGAGGCCCTTCTTGGTGCCGCTGGCGAGGTCGGCGCCGTCCTTGGCGCTGCGCACCCAGCCGGTGAAGGAGGCGGGATAGGCGTCGGTGGTGGTGGGAAGACCCAGATGCACGGCCGTAATCTTGCAGCCTACGTAGCCGGAGAGCTTCTCCTTGGGCAGACGGATGGCCAGGGAGATGTCGGCGTCGGCGCCTGACATACCGCTGACGTGGCCGGTCTTATCGGTGGCTATGCTGTTGTCGCAGTAGCCCACATATATGAGGCCCTGCGCCGTAGCGGCGGCCATGCCGGCAAAAAAGGTAAAAAGAAGGAGAGAGAGGTGTAAAAGTTTAGCTTTCATACGCGCTATAATAAATAATGTGGGGGCAAAGTTACGCATAATTGCTGACACGGCCAAGGCAAAAGGGGCTAAAAGTGCATCTTTAAGGGCACGAGACGCCGATTTAGGCCGCTTTGCGCTGTGTATTGGAAAGTACTTTGCTCGTTTTTTTCAAAAAAACCGGCTGCTGGGTTTTCGGGGGCCGCGTCATGACTTTTTGCTCCGTAAGTGTAATAAAAATGTAACTATTTTTTACACTTTTCGTGCGTTTTCTTGGCGAAATTTGGCCGTGGAGGCGAGCGCGCGGAGGTTCGGACGGAAAAAACGCGATTTTTGAGGACGCCGTTACACGGCTCATTTATAAACGGTTAACTCCATAGTGTTTTGAGCGAAGATTCCTTTGGGCACGCCGATAGCCCTTTTAATGTTGCCGATAGCCCTTTTATTTTGTTCAATGTCCCTTTTATTTTTTCCGATGTCCCTTTTAATTTTTCGCGAAATAGGGTGAAGGAAAAAATGAAAGAGGGAGCGGAAAAATTTTTTTGGGCA
>JAZUDS010000079.1:0-3250 GCA_045639805.1 Alloprevotella sp. | reverse complement strand
CCTCCGCGACGGCCGCCTCTCACAGGCCGACGTCGACCGCAGCGTGGAGCGCATGCTCACCCTCATCGACAAGACGCCGAAAGCCCGCGGCTACCGCCCCTCGCAGTGTCCCGACCTCAAAGGCCATGCCAGCATAGCCCGTCAGGCAGGTGCAGAAGGTTGCGTGTTGCTCAAGAACGACGGTGCGCTCCCCCTTGCGCCCGGAGCACGCATTGCCCTCTATGGCGTTACATCTTACGAGGCCATAGCCGGAGGCACCGGCGCAGGCGACGTCAACAAAGCCTATGTCATCAGCCTCGACCAAGGTCTGCAAGAGGCCGGCTTTGCGCTCTCCGCTCCTGTGGCCGAGGCCTACGCGGCCCATATCGCCGCCGAGAACGAGCGTCTCGCACCCATCAACAAAAAGCGCGGATGGTGGTATGGTGCCCAGCTCAAGGACGAACTCCCCCACTCCACCACCGACTCTCTCCTCGCCCGTTCTGCCGACGATAGCGACGTTGCCGTCATCACCCTTGGCCGCCGCTCCGGCGAGGGCAATGACCGCGCCCTGGAAGGCGACTACACCCTCACGCCTCAAGAGCACGCCCTAATTGCCGGAGTTTGCCGCGCATTCCATACCCAAGGTAAGAAAGTGGCCGTGGTGCTCAACGTATGCGGCCCCGTCATCACCGCCGACTGGGACACACTTCCCGACGCCATCCTCCTAGCCTGGCAGCCCGGACAGGAGGCCGGACGCAGCATGGCCGATGTGCTCTCCGGCACCGTCTGCCCCTCCGGCAAGCTCCCCATGACCTTTGCCCGCGCCTATGCCGACCACCCCAGCGCCGCCAACTTCGCAAACCTCAGCCTCCCCTACGACGGCAAGAACAAATCCTTCTATCACTACTCCGACCACCCCATCTATGAGCAGAAGGATATAGACTATCAAGACTATGCCGAGGAACTCGCCGTGGGCTACCGCCACTTCACCACCGCCGGCGTGCCCGTCTCCTATCCCTTCGGCTACGGCCTGAGTTACACCCGTTTCACTTTTGAAGATTTCAGCATACAGCAGCACGGAAAAGACATTACCATAAGCGTCACCGTCACCAACACCGGTTCCTGTGCAGGCAAGGAAGTCGCGCAAGTTTATTGGAGCAACCCTACCATACCTTCCGCACCCACTACCCAGCTTCTCTGCTATGCCAAGACGCCGCTCCTGCAGCCCGGTCAATCCACTCGCCTCACCCTCCGCGCCACCCAGTCCGACCTCGCCTGGTTCAACGCGTCAGAGTCTGCCTGGCGCACCGAGCCCCGCGGCAACGTCCTTGAGCTCCGCACCGACGCCAACACCCTTCTGTTCAGCCGCCCCCTAACCTTCAAGAAAGCCCTTATCCGCCCCTGCGCCCGTGTGCTACAACCTAAATAATGTGGGTAATGTGAACAATGTCGTAACGTGGATAATGCGAGTAAGCGTCCACATTAAGCGAAGCAAACAACAGCCATGAAAAAAATCTTTTGCCTCATACTCCTCGTCTTCTGTGCTCTCGCGGCAATGCGCGCACAAAGTACTGCCGACTCTCTCACCCTCACCCATGCGGCATGGGGGTGGCAGGACGTAGGCCATGCCCAGGTAGGAGCGGCACAGGTGTACCTTTTCGGTGCCGAGCAGTATATCTCTATGGTCCGTTATCCCGCCCGCAAGTTCAGAACGCGCATCATCCATGCTCCCGGCAAGCAAGCCGGAAACACCAGCAGCCTTGCCCAGCAACACAAAGCAAAGATTGCCGTCAATGCCAGCTACTTCAATATGAAGAATCTGACACCCGCCACGTTCCTCAAATCCGGAGGCAAGACTTACGGCCAGACGGAGCAATCCGAACTCTCGCGCAGCAACGGCCTTGTCATGTTCAAGCGTCATGGTCGCCGCATCAACATCGTTTCCGCCGTCCCCGCCGACTATGCCCGTATCACGAAAGGGTGGAACGAAGCCATCGCGGCCGGTCCCGTACTCATAGAGCAGGGCCGCAACCTCACGGCCGACCGCCGAAGTTCCTTCGACACGACGCACCATCCTCGCACGATGATAGGCTACGATGCTGATGGCTGGATATATTGGGTTGTAGTTGATGGACGAGCAGCGGGAAACGCCGCAGGAGCCACAATACCCGAAATGGCGGCCATAGCCCGATACCTAGGACTCGTGGAAGCCCTCAACCTCGACGGCGGAGGCTCCTCCACTCTTTGGAGCGAGGCCACGGGCGTGGTGAACCACCCTACCGACAACCACAAGTTCGACCACGAGGGTGAAAGAGCCGTACCAAACATAATCATTGCGAAATAGGAATCCATTGATCTTTAGGATTTTCCCGAAGGTGTGCCTCGCTGGAATTCCGCCACCGGCGGACAGTAAGGACACGGATAGTTTTATTCCGTCTATGGGAAGATACTGACAACCAGAATTATCAGCACTTCCGATAAACAGAATTGAGGAGTATTAAGAATCGGTAGAGGAGTACCTCCAGCCGAAACTGAGACCATGGCCATCTAGGTTATCACAACTTTCGATAATTACGGACTTTGGCTTGACATCACCAAGTTTGATGACTACTACGAGTTCTTGGATGTCTGCCGCCAGCTTCACGCTGATGAGGAGGATCCTGAATTGATGTTCCAGGACTTCGAGAATTTTCCCCGATGCCTTTACAGCGAGAGCTGCATGGATGAGGACACTTTCAACAAAATCGTTGAATATGCCGCCCTCGACGAGGATGACAGAGAAGCCTTTGACGATTATCTCGCACTTGGCCATGACTTCGACATTGACAGCTTCCATGAAGCCTACCAGGGCCAGTTCGACACGGAAGCGGATTTCGCCGATTACATCGTCAGCGAGTGCTACGATTTGGACAGCATGATGGGTAATCTTTCGTTCTACTTCGATTACGAAAGATACGCACGCGATTTGTTCATGGACGGTTACGACATGGGCGATCACGGGCATGTCTTCCGCTCTTACTAAGAGCAAAACACAGCCCAGAGAGAGGTGCAGAGATGCGCCTCTTTTCTTTTTGCTCGCTGTTTGATTTTTGATTTCATAAGTTTGCATAATATATTGTACGTTTGCGAGTTATTGCATTTATATTTGGAGGTATTGCTGTCCGGTAAAACTTTTAAAATTGATAAAATTTAGGGCTGGTACTGTAAAAGTATCAGCCCTTTTGATTATCTTTGCTTTCACCACAAAACCAAAGTAATCAAATCATGGGCA
>JAZUDS010000078.1:0-9470 GCA_045639805.1 Alloprevotella sp. | reverse complement strand
TTGCGGCAGATGCCGTACTGGGCCGTCTCGATGAACTTGATGATGCTCTGTATCTCGGGGCTGGCGGAGTGCTGCTCCTTGATGCGGGCCACGGCGTCCTCGATGGAGAAGTTGCCGGTATAGACGATGCGGTAGGCGTTGATGATTTGCTTCATCGTGGTCTCATCGACGTGGAGCTCCTGCTCGAGGGGCTTGGCGTAGATGCCGTGGTAGGCGGCGGGTATGCCACCGATGATGACGAAGGGGGGGACGTCCTTCTGCACGCAGCAGGCACTCTGCACGAGGGCGTAGCGGCCGATGCGGACGTGCTGCTGGAGCACACAGGAGGAGGAGAGAATGGCACCCTTGCCCACGGTGCAGTCGCCAGCAAGGCTTACGCCGATGCCGATGACGGAGTCGTCGTGGATATGGACGTCGTGGCAGACGTGGACGCGGTCCATGAGGGCGTTGTTGTTGCCGATTTCAGTCCAGCGGCCCTCGCGGAAGCCGCCGGCGATGACGACGTTCTCGCGGATGATGTTATTGTCGCCGATGATGACGCGGCAGGGCTGGCCGGTGGGGACGTGGAAGTCCTGAGGGTCGGCGCCGATGACGGTGTTCTGATAGATTTTGTTGCCGCTGCCGATGCGTGAGCCGTTGAGGATGCATACGCCGGGCATGATGACGCAGTTGTCGCCGATTTCTACGTCGTCTTCGATATAGACGAAGGGCTTTATATCAACGTTCTGGCCTATTTTGGCTTTTGGGGAAACTGACATATGAGGACCCACCCCCAACCCCTCCCTAAAGGGCGGGGCGTATAATGCCGGGGTGGTTGGCATTTAAGGGTTAATATTCTTTTTCCCCCTCCCTGACGGAAGGGGCACAGGGGCCGATGGCGGGAGTATCCGCTCCCCGGCCCTTAAGGGAGGGGCTGGGGGAGGGTCTCCTCCGGTCCGCCGCCGAGGGCCTGGTAGAGATTGATGCCGGAGAGCATCATCTGGTACTGGTCATTGATGAGCGTGAGCTGCCCCTGGAGGAGCGACATCTGAGCGGTGAGGGTCTCAAGATAAGTGGTGGTGCCGCCGGCGTGGAGGAAGAGCTCGTGGGTGGCTTCGTTGGCGCGCTCAAGTTCGGCCACCTGCTGACGGGTAAGGGCGAGCTGCTGCTCATAGGAACGATAGGAGGCTACGTTGTTGCTCACCTCGGTGGCGGCGCTGAGGAGCGACTTCTCGAAGGCGAGTTCGGCCTGCTGCTCGGCGAGTTTGGAGACCTTGAGCTGTCCGATGAGCTGTCCGCGCTGCACGATGGGCTGGACGAGGGAGGCTATGCCGGAGGCGATGAACTTGCCGGGGTTGACGACGGCGGCGCCGAGGCTATTGGTGAAGGCACCGTTGCCGGTGATGGAGAGCGAAGGATAGAAGGCACTGCGGGCCCCAAGCTTGGCATAGAAGCAGCGGGCGAGTTCAAGCTCGGCGATGCGCACGTCGGGGCGCTGGCCGAGGAGGTAGAAGGGTATGCCCGTGTCGAGGTCGACGTTGAAGGAGGCGGGATTGAAGGCCGTGCGCTCAATGGCGTGGGGCGACTCGTGGAGGAGGAGGCAGATGGAGTTCTCCATTTGCGTGGCGCTGTTGCGGAGCGTGGGGAGCGTGGCCTGAATCTGAATGTACTGCGCCTTGGCACTGGAGACGGCAGCCTGATTGACCATGCCGGCCGTCTTCATGGCTTCAAGGGTCTGGATGTTCTTGTCCCAAAGCTGAAGGGTGGACTCGGTGATGGCGAGCTGCTGGTCGAGCACCTGCAGACCGTAGTAGAGTTGGGCGGTGGTGCAGATGAGCGAGGTCTGGATGGCGTGGTGGGACTCCTTCACTTCGTAGAGCTGCATCTCCACCTGCTTCTTGTTGTTGCGGAGCTTGCCGAAGGCGTCGGCCTGCCATGAGGCGGAGACGGGGAAGTTGTAGGTCTTGGAGTTCTCAGCGCCCATATCAAAGACCTTGCTGATGGTGCCGGTGGGCGAGAAGGAGATGGTGGGCAGGAAGAACTGATACTTGGAGAGCTTGAGGCCCACCTCAGCCTTCTGGAGGTTGAGGTCGGCGGAACGCATGTCGGCGTTCTGGTCGAGGACGCGGGTGATGAGGTTCTGGAGCGTGGGGTCGGTGAAGACCTGGCGCCAGGGCGTCGTGCCGAAGTTGAGGGAGTCGTCCTGCACGACCACGTCGCGATACTTGATGGTCTGCAGGAGGCTGTCCACCTCGGTGGGGCGCTCGTAGTTGCCAAAGATGTGGCAACTGGTGAGGAGCGTCCCGCTGATGAAGAGGATGAGGATATGTTGTAACTTCATAGTTGTTTTACTTTGAATATTGTTCAATGTCGGCGAGAGCCTCGGTGTTGTCGGTGTCGTTCCACTGCATCGGCGTGAACTTCTCCTGCAGCGTCTGGAAGATGAGGAAGAGTGTGGGCACGACGAAGATCTGGCAGAGCATACCGAGGAGCATGCCGCCGATGGCCGTGGTGCCGAGAGAGTGGTAGCCGTTGGCGCCTGCACCGCTGGCAAACATCAGCGGGAGCAGACCGATAATCATGGCCATGGAGGTCATGAGGATAGGACGCAGACGGGCAGCAGCACCGAGCGTGGCGCTCTGGGCGATGCTCATACCCATGCGGCGACGGTCGAGGGCGAACTCTACGATAAGGATGGCGTTCTTGGCCAGCAGACCGATGAGCATGATGAGGGCAATCTGCACGTAAACGTTGTTCTCGGCCGCACCGAGGATCATGTTGAGCATCTGGCCGGTGTCGCCGCCGATGAAGGTGCCGATGCCGCGGATGTCGGTGAAGACGAAGGAACCAGCAAGGCCGAAGGGCACGCTGAGAAGCACGGCGAAGGGCAACAGATAGCTCTCATACTGGGCGGCGAGGAGCAGATAGATAAAGACGAAGCAGAGCAGGAAGATGAGGGCCGTGCTGGAGCTGTCGGTCTTCACCTCCTCACGCGTCAGACCGGAGTATTCATAGGAGTAACCGGCGGGCAGAGATTCCTTTGCCACCTCGGCAATAGCCTGCAGAGCCTGACCGGAGGTGTAGCCGCTGGCGGGCGTGCCGTTGATGGTGATGGCGGTGTACATGTTGAAGCGGTTGATGTTGTCGGGGCCCATCGTCGGGGTGAGCGTGATGAACTGGTTGATGGGCGCCATCTGTCCGCTGTTGGTGCGTACTTGAATCTTGTTGAGGCTCTCCACGTCCTTACGGGAGGCCTGCTCGCTCTGTATCATTACGCGGTAGATCTTACCGAAGCGGTTGAAGTTGGAGGAGTAGAGGCCGCCGTAGTAGCCCTGGAGCACGGAGAGAATAGTGCTGGGAGAGACACCGGCACGCTTACACTGGGCCGCATCGATGTCGATAAGGAGCTGCGGGAAGTTGGTGTTGAAGTTGGTCTGAGCCGTCTGAATCTCGGGGCGCTCCTGCAGGGCAGCTATGAAGTCCTTCGCCACGTTGGAGAAGTCGTTGATATCGCCGCCGGTGCGGTCCTGAAGGTTAAGCGTGAAGCCGTTGTTGGCGCTGAAGCCCGGAATCATAGGAGGCGAGAAGAAGAGCACCTGAGCGTCGGGGAAGGCCTTCTGAGCCTCGAGGTAGAGGTTTATGAAGGTGAGGTTGGCCGATTCCACCAAGCCCTTACGCTCTTCCCAGGGCTTCAGCTTAATCATCATTGAGCCGTAGGAGGGGCCTTGGCCGCCGATGAAGGAGTAGCCGGAGATGACGGTGTGGCTCTGCACGAGGGGCGAGGCGGCCACCATACTGTCAACCTGTGCCATGACGTATTCCGAGCGGTCCTGCGAGGTGCCGGGAGGCAGCGTGACGACGCCCATCAGTGTGCCGGTGTCCTCATTGGGGACGAGGGCGGTAGGCGTCTGGTTCATCAGGAAGACGAGGAGGGCGATGGCGCCGACGCAGAGAATCATCACGAGCTTGGTGCGGTGAATCATGCGGTCCACACCTCTCTTATATTTATTAAGGATACCGTCATACCAGTTGTTGAACCAATCGATGAAGCGCTGGCTGAACAGACCGAGCAGTGCAGCGATGGCCACGGCGGCAGCAATGACGCACTTCAGGATGTTCTCCAACTGGAACCAGCCGAGAATCATGAAGACCACGGCGGCTGTGATGAGGATCAGAGTGATGAAGGGCGGGAAGTTGATGCTGAACTTACGGGGCGCATACTTCTCCTTCATAATAGCCACAGCTTCGCCCTGGGCTTCCTTGACGCGTTCGCCGAGGGGACGCTCATCGCCGTGGGCCTTAAGGAATACGGCGCAGAGGGCAGGGGAGAGGGTCAGGGCGTTGAGGGCGGAGAAGCCGATGGCGATGGCCATGGTGATACCGAACTGGCGGTAGAACGTGCCGCTCACGCCGCCCATGAAGCTGACGGGGATAAACACGGCCATCATCACCAGCGTGATGCTGACGATGGCGCCGCCCAGTTCGCTCATGGCGTCGAGCGAAGCCTTGCGGGCGTTGTCGTAGCCTTGGTCCAGCTTGGCATGGACGCCCTCCACCACCACTATGGCGTCGTCCACCACAATCGCAATCGCCAACACAAGCGCCGAGAGCGTCAGTAGGTTTATACTGAAGCCGAAGAGGTTCATGGCGAAGAACGTGCCGATGAGGGCCACGGGGATGGCGATGGTGGGGATGAGCGTGGAACGCATATCCTGCAAGAATAGGAATACCACGAGGAACACGAGGATGAAGGCCTCAATAAGTGTCTTCACCACCTCGTTGATGGAGGCGAAGAGGAAGTCGTTGGCGTTCTGCACGACGTTGATTTCCAATCCCGGGGCGAGCGACTTGGAGCACTCGTCAAGGGCGGCCTCAATGCTCTGGATGGCGGCGGTGGCGTTGGAGCCGGCAAGCTGGAAGACGATGGCGGTGCAGGCCTTATGGCCGTTCACCTTGCCGCCCCAGGCGTAGCTCTCACGACCGAGTTCTACGCGGGCCACATCCTTCACGCGGACAAGTGTGCCGTCGGGGTTGGACTTGATTACCATGTCCTCAAACTCCTCGGCCTGCTGCAGGCGGCCCTTATAGCGCAGCGTGTACTGGAAGGTGTTGCCTTCGCGCTCGCCGATGTTGCCGGGGGCAGCCTCAATGTTCTGCTCGGCCAGGATGCCGCTGATGTCGGCAGGCATAAGGCCGAAGGCGGCCATCTTCTCGGGGTCGAGCCATATACGCATGGAGTAGTTGCCACCCATCACGGAGGCTTCACCCACGCCTTCGCAGCGCTGAATCTGCGGGATGATGTTAATCTTGGCGTAGTTCTCAATGAACTCGGAGGTGTAGCGGTCCTCGGTATCTACGAGGGAGAACACCACGAGCATGGAGCTCTGGCGCTTCATCGTCATCACGCCCACACGGGTTACCTCGGCGGGCAGATAGCCGGTGGCCTTGGCCACGCAGTTTTGCACGTTCACGGCGGCCATGTTGGGGTCGGTGCCTTGCTTGAAGGTGATGCTGATGGAGCCGGAGCCGGTATTTGTTGCCGTAGAAGACATGAAGTCCATGTTTTCCACACCGTTGATAGCTTCCTCAAGAGGAGCGACTACGGAGTTGAGCACTGTCTGCGCGTTGGCACCCATATAAGAGGTGCTTACGGAGACAGTAGGGGGCGCAATGTCGGGGTATTGCGATATAGGGAGCGACATCAGTCCCAGACAGCCGAGTATGACGATGAGGATAGAGATCACCGTCGATAGCACAGGTCTGTTGATAAATGTATCGAGTCTCATATTTCTTTCTTTATTACTGTTTTGAGCGGCCAGTCAACTGTAAACTGTTAACTCTTAACTTTCTTAATCCTGTCCGGGCATTTTCTTCTTAGCCATGTGCTCCTGGGCCTTCTTCTGCTTGTCGGCGCTCTGGGCTGCAGTGATGGGTTTGATCTTCGTGCCGTCCTTCAGCTTGGCCACACCTTCTATGACGATGCGGTCGCCTTCCTTCAGGCCGCTGGTCACCACGTAGTTAGTGCCGTCGTGCTCGGGCAGCACGGTGATTTCTGTCGTGTGGGCCACGTTGTCCTTATCTAAGATATAGACGAAGCGCTTATCCTGTACGGCCCACGTAGCCTTCTGAGGCACCATCAGGGCATCGCTCATCTGGTTGGGGATGACGATGGTGGCGGTACCGCCGCTGCGCAGTATGTTTTGAGGATTCTGGAAGTCGGCGCGTATCTGCACGCTGCCGGTGGCGTTCTGTATCACGCCGCTGATGGCCTGAACGGTGCCGGAGTAGTCATACAGGGTGCCGTCAACAAGCTTCAGCTGTACCTGAGGGAAGGCCTTCACGGCAGCATCCTTTGAGCCGTGTTGGCGCGACATCTCCAGCAGGTCCTTTTCCGACATGCTGAAATAGGCAAACATGGTGCTCGTGTTGGCTACGGTGGTAAGCGGTGTGGGCATGCTGGGACCTACCAGTGCTCCCACGCGGAGGGGAATTTCGCCTATCACACCGTTGGCAGGGCTCGTCACCGTGCAGAAACTCAACTGATCCTTGGCGGCGTTGTAAGCGGCCTGGGCCTGAGACAGCTGGGCTTCTAACGTGGCCAACTGGTTCTGTGCCAACTGGTAGTCGTAGTCTGATATAATCTGCTTGTCGTGAAGCATCTTTTTGTTTTCAAGCGTAAGTTTCTGCGTGGAGATGCTTGTCTGCACCACCTTCACGGAGGCAGCGGCCTGCTGTACGGCTGCCTGATACTGCGTGGGGTCAATGGCAAAGAGTGCCTGGCCCTTGCGCACGGTGGCGCCTTCCTGCACATAAACCTTCACGATGTGGCCGCTCACCTTGGCGGCGATGTCGCTCACTTCCTGACCCTTCAGAGTGGCGGGGTAGGACTTCGTGAGGCTGGTGGAGGCTGTCTTCACTACATCAACGGCATATTCTTCTTCTGCCGTCTGATTTTTGTTTTCCTTTTGGCTGCAGCTGCACAGAAGCAGACCACAACTCAAGGCGATTGCAAAGAATTTGATTTTCATACTTTAATTTTATTATGTGTACGTTTCTTTTTATTCATAGCCTCTTATTACGCGTAAGAAGCGCGGCAAAATTACAAAAAAACTTTTGCTCCTCAATAAGTTTTCTCCTTCTCTTGCTTTTTTTTCAGTAATTTTAGCAAAGATTGCAAAGCAAAGGCCACAAAATTCATAAAAAATGCGTACTTTTGCACCGCCAAACCATTATACAGACTATGTTGCGAATTAGCAAAAAGTATCAGCGCCTCATACGCACCCCCGAAGAAATCACCGGCATACGTAAGGCGGGCCAACTCAACACGGCCGTGCTCGACCACGTGGCCGACAACATTCACGAAGGAATGACCACCGAGGACATAGACCGCCTCGTGGCCGACTTCACCGCCCAGCACGGCGGCATCTGCGCCCCTCTCAATTACGAAGGGTTCCCCAAGCATTGTTGCACGAGCATCAACGAAGTTGTATGCCACGGCATTCCCTCGCCCGACGAGTTCCTCCTCGACGGCGACATCATCAACGTGGACGTCACCACCATCCTCGACGGCTACTACGCCGACGCCTCCCGCATGTTCCTCATCGGCAACGTCCGTCCCGAGCTCAAGCGCCTCGTACGGGTGGCCCGCGAGTGTATGGAACTGGGTGCCGCCGCCTGCCGTCCCAACGGCTTCGTAGGCGACCAGGCCAAGGCCATCACTGAGCACGCCCACAAAAACGGCTACTCCGTCGTGCGCGACCTCTGCGGCCACGGCGTGGGACTCTCCTTCCACGACGACCCCGAAATGGACCATTACTACAGCGGCCGCAAGGGTATGCAGCTCCTCCCCGGCATGGTCTTCACCATCGAGCCCATGATAAACATGGGTACGTATGACTGTTTCATCGACGAGGACGACGGATGGACCGTCGTCACCGAAGACGAACTCCCATCCGCACAATGGGAACACACCTTCCTCATGACCGACAACGGCCTTGAAATCATCACGCATTAATCCCTCCTAACGCGGCGCCGCCCTTTTCCTCCAAAAACAATGGCCGTGAACGGCCCATTCCCCAGGCGCCCTTATTCCTCCCTCCCATCATCATTATTATGACCACCATCCTCGCCATAGAATCCAGTTGCGACGACACCAGCGCTGCCGTCCTCCGCGACGGTATTCTCCTCAGCAACGTCACCGCCTCTCAGGCCGTTCATGAAGCCTACGGCGGCGTAGTGCCCGAGCTCGCCAGCCGCGCCCATCAGCAAAACATCCTCCCCGTTGTGGACCAAGCCCTCAAGCGTGCCGGCGTTGCCCGCGAAGAGCTCTCCGCCATCGCCGTCACCCTCGGCCCCGGCCTCATGGGCTCGCTCCTCGTCGGCGTCAGCTTTGCCAAAGGCCTCGCCGTGTCGCTCGGCATTCCCCTCATAGAGTGCAACCACCTCCAGGGCCACATCCTCGCCCACTTCATCCAGACGGCCGACGAGCCCTTCTCCCCGCCACCCTTCCCCTTCCTTTGCCTCCTCGTCAGCGGCGGCAACTCGCAGATAGTCAAGGTCTCAGCCTACAACAAGATGGAAATCCTCGGCCAGACTATCGACGACGCCGCCGGCGAAGCCCTCGACAAATGTTCCAAGGTCATGGGCCTGGGCTACCCCGGAGGTCCCATCATCGACCGCCTCGCACGTCAGGGGCAGCCGCTCTATGAGTTCTCGCGCCCCGCCATCGAAGGGCTCAACTACTCCTTCAGCGGCCTCAAGACCTCATTCCTCTATTTCGTGCGCGACCGCATCAAAGAGGAGCCCAACTTCCTTGAGGACCACAAGGCCGACCTCGCCGCCAGCATTGAAAAGGCCGTAGTCGATATTCTCATGCAGAAACTCCGCCGTGCCGTCAAGGAAACCGGCATCACCCACGTCGCTCTCTCCGGCGGCGTGAGCGCCAACACTGCTCTGCGCCAGGCCTTTGTGGATATGAAGCAGAAGGGATGGACCATCTACATCCCCAAGTTTTCCTACACCACCGACAACGCCGCCATGATAGGCATCACCGGTCACTACAAATACCTCGACCACGACTTCTGTCCCCTCGACAAACCGGCCTACGCCCGCACAACGGTATAGCCCTCGCTGCGGCCACCCTTCCCCTCCGCTTTTCCCTTGCTTATAAACATTCTCCCGCGCCCTCTCAGCCACATTGAGAGGGCGCATTTTTTCTTCCATGCCTTCTTTTGTTTCATACAGAGGACGCAACCTTTCTTTCATGCTTCCTTTTTATAAGGATGCCCCAGGCTTCCTCCTTCCATCCCTTTTGCTCTTATCTTTCTCTCTTTTAATTATTGTTGCACAATTGTGCCATAATCGGAGCACATATGTGCAACAATCGTAGCACAATTGTGCAACAATCGGAGCACATATGTGCAACAATAACGGTAGCGGCTTTCCTGCGTGCCTGACGAGGCTCCCCTGTGTGTCGGACAGGACGGCGGTGT
>JAZUDS010000077.1:0-13653 GCA_045639805.1 Alloprevotella sp. | reverse complement strand
CCTCATGAATATCTCCGAAATAGCAAGTGTCCTGCTTCGCCAAGAACTTCATGATAGCGATACGAGCCGGATGACCAAGAGCCTTTGCAAATCCCGCCAACGTTTCCGTCTTTATACAATATTTCTTTTCTGCCATAATATGCGCTTGTTCTGGTTTTGGTCGCAAAATTACGAACAATATTTCAAACTACAAAACATTTGTTCGTAATTTAACGATTTTTTAACACAATAAGGAGGTCGTGCCAGTTACTTTTGACACGACCTCCTTGTGTTATGGTGGCCTTTGCGCGAGTCTGTATACCGCGCGCGTACGTATATTATAAAAGGTAAATTGTCTCTCCCTTATTTCCTGATGATGGCGATGCAGGCTGCGAGGAGGAGGATTATGGTGTAGTAGAGGCAGGGTATGATGCTTACGGCACTGATGCCGGCGAGGCCGGATGCTACGAGGAGTTGGGCTCCGTAGGGGAGGACGCCCTGGACGATGCAACTGAATGTGTCGAGGATGGAGGCGCTGCGGCGGGGGTCCACGCCGAAACGGCGGGCGATGTCGGCGCTGATGCCGCCCACGGAGAGGATGGCCACGGTGTTGTTGGCCGTGAGGATGTTGGTGAGGCTGACGAGGGCGGCGATGGACCACTCTGCACCGCGCTGGCCACTGACGCGGCGGGTGAGTTGGCGGATGAGATAGTCGAGGAAGCCGGTATGGCGCACCACGGCGAGGAGTCCACCGGCCATGAGGGCCACGAGTATGGTCTCCTGCATACCTGCCATGCCTTCGCTGACTGCGTCGCCCCACGCTCCTGCGGCGAGGGCTCCGGTGGCGAGTCCGATGAGGCCGGCAAGGAGGTTGCCGGCGAGGAGGACTACCATGACATTGACACCGAGAAGGGCGAGGACGATGACGGCGAGGTAGGGGAGGACGAGGAAGCCTCCACGGCCCCCCTCACTCCCCCCAAGGGGGGATGCTGCTGCGAGGGAATGACCCACATTGACGCTCTCCTCCAAAGTGTTTATGCCGAGCCATACATAGAGGGCGAGGGCTATGAGGGCGGCGGGGAGGACGACGCGGAAGTTGGCGAGGAATTTCTCGCGCAGGGCGATGCCCTGTGTGCGGGTGGCGACGATTGTGGTGTCGGAGATGAAGGAGAGGTTGTCGCCGAAGAAACTGCCGCCGACGATGCAGCCTACCATAAGGGGTGTGCTGATGCCGGTGGTGTGGGCTATGGCTACGGCGATAGGGGTGAGGGCGGCTATTGTGCCCACGCTGGTGCCGATGCTGAAACTGATGAGGCACACGGCTAGGAAGAGTCCGGGGAGGAGCATGCTGGCGGGCATCACTGAGAGGGTGAGCCCCACTGCGGCATCGATGGCGCCCATGGCCTTGGCGGTGCTGGCGAAGGCTCCGGCGAGGAGGAATATCCACACCATAAGGAGGAGGTCGGGCTGGCCGGCTCCCTGACTGTAGATTTCTACGCGCTTATTGACGGGCCCCTTCACGAAGATAAGGGCCACTACGCTGATGAGGAAGAATATTATGGGAAAGTTCATAAGGATTAAAGCCCCTCTCCGTCGCTGCCACTTCGTGCCGCGCCACCCCTCCCCATGCAGGGAGGGGAAATTACTCCTAAAGGTCGCTTAAATGGTGGTTTTCAGTATGAGGGGAAGAAACTCCTAAAGGTCAGTTGATTTGTGTTACTTGTATGAGAACTTTTGCGGGAGTTGGTGGCTTTCTTTGTGTATAAGGGGGAAGTACCCTTTAGAGGTATATACCTTCCCCTGCAGGGGGGAAGGTGGCGCGGTGCCGTAGGCAGCCGTGCAGGAAAGGGGCTTCAGAACGGATACCCAATGGCGAAATGGAGGGCGTAGCCGTCGCGGAAGCGCTCGATGTTGTAGAAGCCGGAGCGGGAGGTGTCGTAGGGGGCGTGGAGACCTATGCCGAAATCGACGCGGAGGACGAGGAAGGTGAGGTCGTAGCGCAGACCGACGCCGGTGCCGAGGGCTATGCGCTTGAGGTTTGAGGCCGTGAGGCGGCTGTCGGGGCGGAGGGGATCGTCGTGGAGGAGCCACACGTTGCCGGCATCGAGGAAGACGGCGCCGCCGAGGTTGCCGATGAGTTGGGCGCGGAGTTCGAGGTTGCCTTCCAGTTTGAAGTCGCCGGTCTGGTCGATGTAGGCGTAGCGGCGCACGGGACTGCGGTAGCCACCGGGGCCAATGCTGCGGGCGGCGAAACCGCGCACGGAGTTGGCGCCGCCGGCATAGAAGAGTTCGACGTAGGGGGCGGCGGTGCTGTTGCCGTAGGTATAGACGGCGCCGCAGAAGAGGCGGGAGGCAAGGGAGAGGCGCTGGTTGAGCGTCCAGGTCTTATGGGCTTCGGCGGTGACTTTGAGGAACTGGGCGAAGGGGCTGCCGAGCACCTTCTTGTCGGTGGTGCTCCAGCCCTTGCCGCAGGCGGCGAAGATGCCACTGGTGATGTTGCCTGCCTGCTTGATGTAGGCCTGCAGCCAGAGGGGATTCTTTAGGGAACGGCTGGTGTAGGTGATGCCGTAGGACATGGAGGGTATGAACTGGTCGCGCATTGAGACGTAGAGGGCGGGGTTGGCCTGCGTGATGCTGTCGAAGGCAGTGGTGGTGGAGAGCAGGCGGTTGAACTCGAAGTCGAGGGGCACGAGCTCGTGCTGCATCTGGTGGCGGCTCCAACTGTAGGTGACGCCGAGGCTGCTTTGTATCATATTGAAGAAGCCGGAGCGGTTCTTCCAATCTACGTCGAGGGCGAAGCGCGTGGAGGCAGCGAAGCGCTGGCGCCGCTGAGGATAAAGGAGGAAACGGGGGAAGGTGAGGGCAAGCTCGGAGCCGAGTTCGTAGGAGTTGAGTTCGGAACCGCCGCCTCCGCCGAGATGCCACTCATACTGTCCGAAGATTTTCCAACTGACTTTCTCGCCGGCGCGGAAGGCGTTTTTCTTGGCGAGTTCGTAGGAGAGGCCGGGGCCGAATTGGTGGTTGCTCTTGAGGGTGGCGTTCATCTCAAAGGCCGACTCATAGAGGCGGTCCATGGTGGCGGTGACGTAGGTGTCGAGCACGTCGCAAGAGTCGTCGAGCGAGGCGGGCATATAGTCGAGGCTAATCTGCGAGAGGATGCCCATGGCAGAGAGTTTCTCCAGCGTGGCGGTCTGGTCGGAGAGACGGTAGGGCTGTCCGCGGCGGTGGAGAATGGCGCGCAGCCACATGGCGGGCTTCACGGGCGGCTTGGGGCCGTGGAAGGCGTAGTGGAAAGAGCGGCGCTCCAAGAGCGAGTCAATGACGGTGTTGGTGTTGTCGTAGAGGGTTATGTAGGTGTGGCCCATCTTCCAGGGGCGCATCACGTCGGAAGTGGTACCCCTGACGGCGGTGCTGTCTACGGCAGGCAGCACACGGAGGCTGACGAAGAGCGGGTGGTTGATGGTGTCGGCCTCGTAGCGAATGGCGGAGGCCGTGAAGTTGTAGTAGCCGTTCTCGCGGAGGAGGTTCTCTATGCGGGTGCGCTCGTTTACGAGGTTGGCGGCGCTGAAGGCCGTGCCCTTCTTGAGGAGTCGCTGTCGGCGCGTGGTGCGTAGCAACGAGTCGATGTGAGGTGTGAAGGAGGCGTAGCGCAGGGAGTCGATGAGATAGAGCGGGCCCGTCTGGATGTGGTAGGCTACGCGGGCTTTCTGCGGGTTCTTCTGCGGCAGGACTTCAAAGTCGGTGGTGGCGCGGAAGAAGCCGAAGTTGTGGAGTTGGTTCGTGGCCACCTTGGCGCGTGTCTGCGGCGAGACGGTACTGATGAGTACAGGCTCGGAACCGAAACGCTTGAGCATCCACTTGCCGAAGCGGGAGGAAGAGTCGTGATACTTATTATATATACGCAGGCCAAGTTGCATGGGGTTCGTGAGGCTGCTGCTCCCGAACAGGGCACCGTTGGGCTCGCAGGCCAGCACGGCATCGACCTCGGTCTGTACGGCCTCAAACTGTTTCTCTTTCTCCTGCTGGGCGCGGGCTTCGGCGCGAGCGGCGCCACGGCCGGTGAAGCCCACGAGCGACTCGCTGGAAACGGAGGCTGCGCTCTCGTCCTTGCCCTTCACACCATGGATGATATTGCTGACGGTGGTTACGGCTTCGTCCACGGCCGTGATGACGCCCTTCTCCTGCTGCTTGGCCAAGCGGCGGCGCTGCTTCTTTGTGAGCTTGCGGGCCTGCGGGTCGAGGTTGTAGGTGATTTCCTCAATACCCGTATAGAGCACGTCGCCCTCCTCCAGACACTCGGTGGTGGAGCAAGAGGAAAGGAGGGCAAGGATGACAAAATGCCTCACCCCGTCGCGGCTGCCTACGGCACCGCGCCACCCCTCCCCCTGCAGGGAGGGGAAGATACCCCTAAAGGTCGCTTTGCAGATACCTGTAAGAGAACGCTTGAGAGAGGTGAGGGCTTTCATTGGCGGGTATGATATTTATATATAAAAGGTGTGTGGCCGATAGAATTATGATAGGAGGTATGGACCTTTAGGGCTATATTCCCCTCCCTGCAGGGGGAGGGGTGGCGCGGCACGAAGTGTCCGCGACGGGGTGGGGCTTTATCTCTTAAAAAGGAAGAGTTCGCCCAACTTGTTAGTCTTTTTCCTCAACACGAGGCCAGCGCCGGTCTCCATGAGGTTGCCTTCGAGGGCATCGTGGGCGGAACGGTCGTAGAAGAGACGGACATAACGGGTGGCGCCCTTGTCGAGGCGGTATTCCACGCTGATGTTGTCGATGATGCTGGCGGCGGTGTTGCTGGCCTCGGCACCCGTGCTGACCTTGCCGCCGAGGATTACGGCGATGCGGTCGCCCCAGAAGCGCTTGGCAAACTGGAAACTGTAGTCGGTGGTGGTGCCGCCGGTCTGGGTGGTGTTGCTGCCTACGTCGAAGTTTAGGTCCACAGAGCCGAGGGCATTGCCGGCGATGCTCTGGATACTGTTCTGGAGGAACATGTTGAGGGCGTTGCTGCCCTTGAAACCAGAGGTGAGGGACGAGAGGTCGTCCGTCATATACATGCCGGTGGCCATAAGGGCTACGGCCGTCTTGTTGCGCTGCAGAGGAGTCATGGCGGCCAGCTCGTTCTGGATGTTGCCGTCATCGGGGGCCTCAAGGGTGAACTCCAGTCCCATATTGTTGAGCGTCTGGCTGATATCCACGCCGGCGATGAAGCGCACGCTGCGCTGGGCTCCGTCTTCGTTGACACTGGCGCGGGTGTTCTCCGTGGCCTTGATGGCGAGGGTGGGGTTCATCATGTCGCCTGTGAACTCTACGTAGGAACCCTGCGTGATGGTGAAGGTGCGGAGGGGAATGACGGGCAGCTCGTACTTCATCTCGCCCTCTTCTATGGTGTAGCGGCCGGTGAGGAGCATCTGCCCCTGCCTGTTATAGCGCAGGCCGAGGTCGCCGCCGCCCATTACGTCCACGTAGCTGTCGCCCTTCTCGGAGAGGAGGCAGTGGAACTTGGCGGCATCGCTGATGTTGATGGCCATATTGAGATCCACGGCGGTACCCTTGCCAGACTCCTTCACCACAAGAGTGGAGTCCTTGAAGTTGGTGAAGGTCACGAGGTCGGCAAATTCGTCGTCCACGCTTACGGGGGAGTCGCGGAGAATGTATGTGGCGTTTGTATTGTCCAGAATGTTGATGTTGCCCTTCACACCGAGGTCGTTGAGCGAGCCCTTCACGGTGGCATCCATGTCGGCGTAGAGTTTGCCATATACCACGGAGAGCTTGTTCTTTGGCGTATTGAACACCTCGAAGTTATTTGTCTTGAGCCTGAGGTCCACGCCGATGTCGCCGAGGTCGCTGGCATCCACGTCGCCATTGACGGTGAGGGGGGTGTTGCCGGCGGAGCGCAAGGCGAAATCTTTGAAGTTGAGGCGGCTGTCGTGTATTTCAACGGGCTGCGTGTCCATCTTGAAGTCCACGCTGTAGAGCGGCATAAGAGCGTGGGCGTCGGAGAAGTTCAGCGCACCGTTCATCACTGGGGCAGAAAGAGGACCTTCGGCGTGGAAGTTGCCCTCGCTGCGACCGGAGAGTTCCAGACCGGTGCCGGCGAGGAAGGCATTGACGAGCGACAGCGGCATCTGGTTGAGATGCACGTCACCCACGAAGGACCCTTCGCCCTCCTGGAAGTAACTGCCCTTGGCCTCCAGCACCTCTTCGTCTTCATACGAGAGATAGGCTTCGGCATAGTGTTCGCCGCCCTTCTTAGGCAGGTAAATGATTTCCGAACCAAGGTGCCCGATGTTGACGTTGTCGTAACTGAAGTCCTGTGTCTCCACTGTTGCCATGGCGGAGAGGATATTGTTGGCATCCGTCAGGTGGAAGTCGCCTGAGAGATAACCGCTGAGAGGCGGCATCCACACCAGAATGCTGGAGAGCTCGCCTAGATTGAGGCGGTTGACGCTGACGGTGATGTCGTTGTCGCCGTCGGCGTTGGGCTCGCCATAGACTTTCAGACCCGTGCCGTCGTCGGCCAACAGGTCGATGCCGGCGCGAAGGGTAGAGTCCTTGCCGAGGAAGAGGAAGTTGTCGTCGTTCAGCGTGAAGCGGCGGTAGGCTATGATGGGGTTCTCGGGGTAGAAATGCACGTTGAAGCCCTCGTCCTGTATCTCGGCTTGCACGCCGAGTTTCACGCCCGTCTGTCCCTTTTCGTCCATAAAGTGAAGGTCGGCTCCAGCCCCGTTGGAGAGCGCGTAGCCGTCAAGGGTGGCTGTGAAGCGGTTGGGGTTCTCCTTGCGGAAATTGTCCACGCAGGCCGCCAGCCTTACGCCGGTGCCGTCCTGACTCAAATCCACATAGATGGTGTCAAGTTGCAGACTTCCCACATCAAAGCGCCCCGTGCGGGCCCAGCCCGACAGACCGTCCGTCGGGCTGCTGTTGAGGTTCATGCTCAACCCTCGCAGCGTGTAGCCTTTCATCTTGGCGAAGGCGGTGAGAGGATTGTTGCTTTCGGCTGCCTCCACATTAAGTTGCAGGGTGGGGAGCATGCCGGTGAGTCGCGGTTGGTCTATATCCTTGCGGCTCATCTCGTTCATCAGTTCGTCATAGAAGGACTGTCCTTTACTAATGATGTGGCTGATGTCGTCAGGAGCCTCCAGGCTGACATTGAGGTCGCCGGAGTTGATGAGGGCGTGCGTCAGGTCGGGGCGTAGGGCAATGTCGTAGGTCAGGTCGCGGGCTCGGGCCAGGGTGTCGGAGGATATGAAGCAGATGTCGGCCAGCGAGCCTTGACTGCTGATGCGCTTGAAGTCGCTTGAAGCGCGGAGCGTGGCTCGGAAGGTGGCGCCCACTGTCAGCGTGTCTTCCATCAGTCCGATGGCGCGGGGATTGAACTCATCGATGCAGGCATCAGCGAAGCAAGCCATCTCGCTGCCGGGCTTGCCAAAGTCGTTGAGGTCGGCCTGCAACAGTCCGTCGCCCTGCATCATCCGGTTCTGCATATTGAATTTCACATTGGCCTGCCCGCTCTGTACGTCGGCCACGAGGCGGGTGTTGTCCAGCGGATAAACGTCGTACCGCAGCGAGCGGATGTTGGCCTTGGCGTGCAGTGTAGAGCCTTTCTCCAGGGGGTTGAAGCGGTGGCCCTTTGCATCGATTGTGGCGGTGAGGGGTGTGGTGGCGAGACCGGGCACAAAGGCGTTGAGGGGCAGATGGCGTGTGGAGGCTGTCAGGTTGTAGTCTTCGCCCTTGAGGTTCACGTGGCCTTTTACGTTGGCGTCGCCGCCGGCGGCCTGCAAGCGCAGATTTCCCGTGAAGTCATCGAGGCCCTTGAACGAGGTGGTGCCGGAGAGATGAGTGCCGGAAGGAATACGTACGGCGTCACCGGCGAAGTGCTTAACGATATTTCCGATGCCGCTGGCCGTGGTCATATCCAGTTTGATGTCGCCGCGGCGCCAGTCTTCGGCAATGTCCTTCAGGTTGCCGCTGGCTGTAAGGCGGGCCAGCGATGGCATCTGCAGGCGTAGGTCGTGCACCTTCAAGTCTGCCATGTTGCCGCTCACTTTGGCATAGAGTGCCAGGGGCTCGTTGGGGATGAGGTCGGCATATTCCCTCGGCAGGGCCTTGCCGGCTATTTGCTTCACGTCCAGCGGGTGCAAAGTGCCGTCTGCCCAGGCCGTGAGGCGGTCGGGTGTGCCGTGGCTTAAGGCATTGACGGGCAGGATGATGCCGGCCTGCAGCTGTGAGTGGTCGGTATGGACTTTCGCTGCGGCAGTGAGTTTGTCGTTGGCGTAGGATACGGAGTCGAGTTGTAGCCCCAGCGCTTCATAGTACCCCATGTCGGCATAGCGCAATTTCGTGGTCTGCAAGTTGAGGTTCGTCAGACCATAGCGCGGTGCTTTCAGGTCGGCATAAGCCTCCCGCGCCGTGGCTTTGGAGAGGACGAGCGCTGCCGTCGTGGTGTCGCCGGGCAGGGTAAGGCGCAGGTCCGAAGAAAGTAGGGAGAGGTCTTTCAGAGAGTAGAGTTCCTTCCCCGTGTCGATGCTGCCGCCCAGGGCCGTGGTCTTGGAGGTCAGCAGGTCCACCGTCTCCGTCTCGCCAGGCAGGGCAAAGCGTATGCGACTGTGGTTGATGTCAGCGCGGGCTATGTCAATGAACCACGGTGCCGAGGGCGTGGTGTCCTTCTTCGCCGTGTCGGTAAGCCATACAAATAGGTCGGCATCGTTCATCAGTGCCTTGAGACCTTCGATGCGGTTGTCCTTCCATTGGAAGCCGTGCGTGCTGGCCTCCATTTGGCCCACACTTCCCTTGAAGTGTGTGTCGCCGATGAGCCCCTTGGTATTGACATAGGCTTGCGACAACTTGAAGCCGTCCACGTCCACGCGGCAGTCGAAGAGTGGCCTGACGGGCACGCTCAGTGTCAGTTCGTCGCATAGGAGCAGCGTGTCGCCCTCGTTGTCCCGTGCCATTACGTCTCCCAGACGCAGGTCCAGCGGGAAGGCCAGTCTCACCTCTCCTATCTTCACGCGATAGCCCGTCTCCTCCTCGGCCCAGGCGCACGCCTTGTCTACCGCCCATCTCTGTACGGGCGGCAGATACAGCGCTACGGCCAGCAATACTACCAGCACCACGGGTGCCAGCAATATTCCTCCTGAAATGTAGGCTATCTTGCGTTTAGACATATAAAAGGTTTACTTAATCATCTCAAACACGCCGCCGATGCCTTCCGGAGCCACGAAGATGTAGGTCAGGCACACGGCCGTCATAAATACGGCAGGAATCAGTGTCACGAGATATGCCCAACGGCCGCCAAATGGCTGGGAGCTCTCCCCCAAAGGGGGAGCGGGGAGGGGGCTTTCCCTTTTGTACAGATACACCGTCACCGTCCACAGCACGATGGTGGCCAGCGTCTGGTTGCTCCAGGCGAAGTAGCGCCAGATGATGTTGAAGCCGTCGGCGTTGCCTACGGCGAAGAAGAGCAGCGCCAGTGTCACGGCGTAGAGTGCCAGACTTATCGGCAGACGGTTTTTCAGCTTGTCTTGCTTGATATGCAGCATGTCGGCCGTTACGAGGCGGGCGCTGCGCAGTGCCGTGTCGCCGCTCGTAATCGGTGCGGCTATCACGCCCAGTACGGCCAGCACGCCGCCCACCACGCCGAGCCAGTCGTTGCAGAGGTAGTTCACCACCACGGCGGGCTTCATCGTTATGCCTTCGGGCACACTGTTGATGAGCCATATCGTCACGGCGGCCCATACGAGGGCCACGATGCCCTCCGTAATCATCGCGCCGTAGAAGATGGGGTAGGCGTGCTTCTCCTTATCCACGCAGCGGCACATAATGGGGCTCTGCGTGCTGTGGAAACCGCTGATGGCGCCGCAGGCTATGCTCACGAAGAGCATCGGGAAGAGCGGATGCGTGGCGGCCTGCGGGTGTCTGTTGCCCAGACCGTCCCAGAGTTCAGGGAGTATCGTGCGGTCCGGCATCTTCAGGTAGAGCACCACCACGAGGCCGATGACCATAAACAGCAGCGAGGCGGCAAACACGGGATATATCTTGCCGATAATCTTGTCAATAGGCAGCAGGGCCGCCAGCGTGTAATAAACGAACACGATGAGCACCCATGCCATCACGCCCAGATGTCCTCCCGTCAGGTTGTCCAGCAGGGCGGCGGGGTTGGCCACGAAGTTGGCCGTCACGAGCACGAGCAGTATGATGCTGAACCAGCGCATAAACACGCCCATACCCTTTCCCATGTATCTCGCCACGGTCTCCGGCACCGACTCGCCGCCGTGTCTCATACAGAGCATAGCCGCCGTGAAGTCGTGGACGCCGCCGGCAAAGATGCTGCCCAGCACAATCCAGAGGAACGAAGCCTCGCCGTACTGCGCACCCAGTATCGCACCGAAGATAGGCCCGATGCCTGCGATGTTGAGGAACTGAATCATGAAGATTTTCCAGCGCGGCAGGGGCACGTAGTCCACGCCGTCGGCCTTCGTGTGAACGGGCGTCAAACGGTCGTCGGGACCCATGATGCGCTCGATAAACTTACCATAAGTGAAGTAGCCCGCAATCAGGGCCAGAAGACAGAGAGTGAAAGAAAGCATTTATGTAAATTTTGATTTTGGAATTGGCAAATTCGGAAATACCGTGCGGGCAGACCACGTCATTTGCTAATATGCTAATTCTCACATTTGCTAATTTTCTCATTTGTGCGCGCAAAATTACATATTTCCTCACTTTTGGCCAAGCCTTTTCCTTATTTTCGCGTGCGTGCGTCCATTTTTATATGAAAAAAGCAGAGCCCCACGATGCAAAAGAGCTGCTGTGCCGGCATTTTGGCAAAGAGAAATGAAGGCTCTTCCTAAATACAATAGTTCGGTCAAGAGCAGCGAGGCCGAACAGCCATCGTGATAAATCCCGCCAGCACCTGGATTGCCGACGGCGACTTCACCTCCCCCCTCGTATGACACCTAGCAACCTAGCAACCTAGCAACCTTGGTTATAAGAGCATTTTCGTTGTAAAATATGTCGCTTTGCGTTGTTAATATGTCGCTTTGCGTTCCGCCTAAAGCAAGAAAATTCATGAAAACGGGTTGCTAGGTTGCTAGGTTGCTAGGTTGCTACAAGGGGTATTCCGAAAAAAATTAATATATTATTTAATATATTAAAGCATTTTTACCCTTTTTCGGATTGAAAAAATTAGCAACCGAGCAACCGAGCAACCGATTTTTTTCGTAACTTTGCAGTAGGAAACGGAAAAGAAGATGAAGAAAATGCGCTTTTTCACGTCTAAGTCGCTCATTCATAGCGTAATGGGGGGGGGGGGGGCTACTTCTCCTCCTCGGCATGTAGGCTGTAAGCTCGGCGTGCTGTTTTTTCATCGGCTCGCTTGAAAGCGACGTTTTCGGCTACTTTTTCGGCACGCTGGCGGCCGTGATGTTCGGTGTATCTTTGTGGAAGGAGGGCCGCCCATGAAGCCGTACCTCCAGAAGCCCGCACAGGCCTCTCCTCTCAATTTCAGCCCCTTAGGGGGGCGACCTTGTCAGTGCGTTTGCTGCCCTTCGTGAGGAAGTGGCGTTGCTCCGTGCCGAAGTGAGCGCGCAGCATAATGAGATAGCTTTGCTTCGCGCCGCCGTCAATCCTTCCCGCCCTGCCGAGGAGGAGGTATTGCCCGTGCCGCCTGCCGCATGGGATGCGCTGGTCGCTGCAGGCATTGTGAATGGGGAGCACACTCCGCGCGTCTCGCGTACCGAGGCCGCCGTGCTGGCTCATGTATTGGGAGGAGCATACGGCATTGATGGCTGGGCACCTTTTGAGCGTGCGTGCGTTCATTTTAATATAAAAAAAGCAGAGCCCCACGATGCAAAAGAACTGCTGTGCCGGCGTTTTGGCAAAGAGAAATGAAGGCTCTTCCTAAATATGAAGTGCTATCTTTACATATTATAAGCTTACAGTCCTTGTCTTCCTCCCGCAAAGGCGCAGAGCGCGCAAAGTTTTCTTCGCAGGGTGACCTTCGGGAGCGCGCGGGCTCATAATTATTCGCAGCAAAGACGCAGAGAGGAGTTACGGGTCAGGGTTAATGGGAGCCTCAAAGCGTAAAAAACGGGAAAAGCTTTGCGCAAGTGAAAAGAATTGTGTAACTTTGCCGAAGAAAACAAGATACGCCAATATGAAACTTATGATAAAGTCTCCCTTCAAGATAGCAAAGTCTCCCTTTAAGGGAGATTTAGAGGGTCTTTTCCTCATCCTCCTCCTCATCGCCTGCCTGCTCACCGCTTCGTGCGATGCATTGCAGAGGAAAGGCCAGCGTGTGGGCGATCTCTTCTACGAAATCACCGCCGATGCGCCGCAGGGCGGCGAGGTGAGCGTGGTGGGGTGCGACGAGGGCAGCGTGAGCGTCACGGTGCCGGAGCGCGTAAGCATCAACGGCGCGACGTACACCGTGACCGGCATCGGAAAGCGAGCCTTCCGCAATTGCACCTTTTTGCAGCAAGTGGCGCTGCCCGCCACGCTGACGCGCATCGGCAGGGAAGCCTTCCAGGGGTGCTCCCGCCTGGAATCCCTCGTCCTTCCTGAGAGCGTAACGGAGATAGGCCCCCGCGCCTTCCATCGCTGTGAGGCGATGAACAGCATCACGATGCCAAGCCATCTGGAAACTCTGGAGGAATACACCTTCTATGAATGCCGCTCGCTTGATTTCGTAGCGATACCCCGCGGCGTGCGGGAGATAGGAGAGGGAGCCTTCGCCGGTTGTTCTTCACTTGATTCCGTACGTGTGCCGGAGGGAGTGGAACGCATCGGCGAGAGTGCCTTCAGCGGTTGTCCGTCGCTCGACGGCGTAATCCTCCCGCAAAGCGTACAGACCATAGGATGCTACGCCTTCTTCGGCTGCGAATCCATGGACGGGATAACGATACCCGAAGGCGTGACACATATTTGCGAGGGCACGTTCTGCAGGTGCAGTTCGCTGCGCACGCTCATATTGCCCAAGGCACTTGAACGTCTGGACAAATGGTCGTTCATGGATGTCCCTTCGCTGGCGGATGTGTACTGTCAGGCCGTGGAGCCCCCCTCTTTGCACGGCGACGTCTTCAACAAGAACATCGCCACCCTCCATGTGCCCGCCGCTAGTGCGGAGGCGTACAGGAAAAGCAAGTGGGGAAAGGTGTTTAGGAAGATAGGGAAATAACGCTCCGGCCTCTGCCCGTCGTGGTAGGTGTTCTTCTGCCTTTTATAAGGAAGATGGCACCGATATCGTTGGGATGAAGTTGATGCGCAATCCCATAGTTGCAACAAACACAACGAGAGCGCCGCAGTCGTGGCGCTCTCGTTGTCGTTATGCTTCTTGGGTGGGGTAACTCTTATTGTTAATTATTGCTGTCCAGGGAAAAAGAAAGTAATCTTCCGTATCCCTTGTAAATGCAGGAGGTATGGAAGGTTGTCAATAAATAGGGCTTACCTTTTAGCAAGCGACGGCAAAGCCCCGAAGGGGCGACAGATTGGAGGATAGGGCGAGAGCCCTATCTTTTGTGTCTGACCCTTTACGGGAGCGCTGTAAGTGCGACATAATTACCACTTTACTTGAATTGTGTCGCACTTACAGCGCTCCCAGAACAAATGGCAACGAGTGCGGTAGGGCTTGCGCCCCACCCTCCGTTATGTCGTCCTTTCAGGACTTTCAACTTT
>JAZUDS010000076.1:0-16872 GCA_045639805.1 Alloprevotella sp. | reverse complement strand
CCTTGGCTCACAGAACGACATGGCTACGATCCGACTTGGGGGCCGCCAAGCATGGCGGGCTGGAGATGGGTAGTGGCGGTGTGAGGCTGGGGCATGGTGGGGTGGCCGTAGATTCGCATGCCTTCAATCTGGCGCATTTGGTGCAGAGCGTAGGCGGTGAGGTCGGCCTCGTGGCGCTGGATGGCGTCCATGCCGATGGCGCTGACGTAGTCGAGGGCTACGGCGAGGGCATGGGAACCTACGTAGTCGGGGGTGCCGGCCTCGAACTTGAAAGGCAGACGCTCGTAGGTGGTCTTCTCCCACGTCACGCGGGCAATCATTTCCCCGCCGCCCTGATAGGGAGGCATGGCGTCGAGAAGTTCCTTGCGGCCCCAGAGCACACCGATGCCGGTAGGGCCGTACACTTTATGTCCGCTGAAAACGAGGAAGTCGCAGCCGAGATGCTGCACGTCCACGGCCTGATGGGGCACGCTTTGCGCCGCATCGACGAGGAAGTGGGCGCCGTGGGCATGGGCTATGGCGGCCATCTCCTTTACGGGGTTCACGGTGCCGAGCACGTTGCTTACGTGGCAGCAGCAGACGAGGCGGGTGCGGGAGGTGAAGAGCCGCTCGTAGGCTTGGAGGTCGAGGGTGCCGTCGTCTGTCATCGGGATGACCTTGATGACGATGCCTTTGCGCTCGCGCAGCAACTGCCAGGGCACGATGTCGGAGTGGTGCTCCATTTCGCTGATGAGCACCTCGTCTCCTTCGTGGAGGAAAGCCTCCCCGTAAGACGTAGCCACGAGATTGAGGCTCTCGGTGGTGCCGCGGGTGAAGATAACCTCGGCCGTGTCGGGGGCATTGATGAAGCGCCGCACGGTCTCGCGGGCCTGCTCGTGAAGTTCGGTGGCTTGCTGGGAGAGATAGTGCACGCCGCGGTGGACGTTGGCGTTTACGTTATAATATTCCTCGCTGATGGCCTCCACTACGCAGCGCGGTTTCTGCGTCGTGGCGGCATTGTCGAGGTAGATGAGCGGCCGGCCATATACCTCGCGGGAGAGGATGGGGAAGTCTTGGCGATTCATTGTAGATACGCAGGTTACTATGCTTTGCAAGGCGTTTTGCAGACGTTGCAGCGGCTGATTTGTCCGCGGAACTTCTGTTCCACGAGGGCGGTGAAGCGGGCGCGGTGGGCTTCGTCGGTGATGTGTTGGAGCACGTCGCCCACGAAGGCGTGCTGAAGGAGAAGACAGGCCTCGGCTTCGGGGATGCCGCGCTGGCGCATGTAGAAGAGAGCGGCCTCGTCCAGTTTTCCTACGGTGGCGCCGTGGTTGCACTTCACGTCGTCGGCATATATTTCCAACTGCGGCAGGGCCTGGGCGCGGGCCATGGGGGAGGTGAGGAGCGAGGCGAAGGTCTGCTCGGAGGCGGTCTGCTGTGCGCCGCTATCAACGAGGACGCGGCCGCTCAAGTACCCGCTGCTGTCCTCGCCGAGCACCTGTTTGAAGAGCATAGTGGAGGTGCAGCCGGGCACGCAGTGCTCCACGAGGAGGTCCTGCTCCGACTTCATCGCGCCGCTGCCTATCACGGCGCCGTTGAGGCTCACCTCTGCGCCCTCGCCGAGGAGTTTGACGTGCAGGCGGAGGTGGCTCTCGCCCTCGTGGAGGGTGAGTACGACGAGGTTGAGGGCGGCGCGCTCGCGGAGGTTGACGGTCACGTTGCGGCGGCCCCCTTCCTGTTCCACGCAGTAGAGGTCCAGACGGCTGTCGGGCTCAAGCGTGAGCGCGATTTCGTCCTCGCCGCCGTGCAACTGCACGAAGCGCGTCAGATGGTTCTCTTGGGGTATATTATAATTGTCCACGCGTAAGGAGAAAGTCTTTTGTACGTATTATTGCAGGAGCCACTCGAAGCCCTTTTCCTCAATCTCATAGCCGAGGCTGACGTCGCCGTCGCGGATGATGCGGCCGTCGGCCAACACGTGCACGAAGTCGGGCTTCATATAGTCCAGCATGCGCTGGTAATGGGTGATGACGAGCGCCGAGGTCTGGGGTGTGCGCAGGGACTGGAAACCCTCTGCCACGGTGCGCAGGGCGTCCACGTCCAGTCCGCTGTCCGTCTCGTCCAGGATGCTGAAGAGCGGCTCGAGGACGGCCATCTGGAAAATCTCGTTGCGCTTGCGTTCGCCGCCAGAGAAGCCCTCGTTCACGCCGCGGTTCATAAAGCGGGCGTCGAGGCCCACGAGCTGGCGTTTCTCGCGGAGGAGTTTGAGGAATTCCTGAGCGGGGAGGGGCTCCAGGTCGAAGTATTTGCGCTTGGCGTTGAGGGCTGCGCGCAGGAAGTTGGTCATGCTCACGCCGGGGATTTCCGTGGGAGCCTGGAAGGACATGAAGATGCCCTCGTGGGCCCTGTCTTCCGGGGAGAGGGCGAGGAGATCCTTGCCGTTGAAGACTATGCTGCCCTGCGTCACCTCATAGCGCGGGTTTCCGACGAGCACGTTGCTCAACGTGGATTTTCCCGAGCCGTTGGGGCCCATGAGGACGTGCACTTCGCCGTCGCGTATGGTGAGATTCACTCCTTTGAGGATGGCCTTGCCTTCTACGGCCACATGGAGGTCATTTATTTCTAACATGCGGAGTATAGATAAAATATTGTGTTACTGTTCTGGTCGCGTGATGGTCATCTGTGCCTCATAGAGCTGGCCCTGGAAAACGTAGGCAAAGGTTACGAGGGCCTTGTCGCCGTATTTCTCTTTCCAAGTCATGTTGAAATGGATGAAATCGGAGAAGGCGTATTGCCTTTGCTCAATGAGTTTTCCATCGCTCGTCACGTCGCGCATCAGCGTGAGGTTGCGGTGCGGCGCACGAATGGTGAAGGAATACGTGCCGCTCTTGGGGTCGGCGTTTTCCATGTCAATCTTCAGTTGCGCCTCGTCGTGGAGGGCCGCGCTGCCCCATGCGTCGCCGCTGTGGAAGTTGTCGGCCAGGAGAGTGTTGGCCTGCGCTTCGCTTGCGGTGATGGGCGATAGATGCCAGTCGTAGAGGCCGTCGTAGTTGTGGATTTGCGTGGGCCGTTGCCAGATGTGTCCGTTGCCATCGGCGGTGATGTCGTCCACCTGTCCCTTGCCGTCGTCCCTTTTCAGGCTCCATTGTTTGACAGGCGTACCCGTGCTGCTCTCAACGAGGCAAATGCGCGAGACGCCATCAGGCACCGTAAAGACGAAAGCTGAAAAGCCCCCTCCAGCTCCCCCTTTGGGGGAGAGCTCAACGGTAGTCCCAACCGCCTTGGGCGCTTCCCTGTTTGCGGGCTGCGATGCAGGCACTTCGCTCTTAGGTGCTGAGGGTTGGGAAACAGGTTTCGGGGCCGCGGGAGCCGTTGCGGGCACTGCCGGCACGTTAGTTTTGGGGACTGGGGCGGCAGAAAAATTGTAAGTGGCCCGTGGCGTCTCAGTGGCCGGCTGCTCAATGGCCGGTGCCTCCCATCCTACGAAGACGCTGTCGGGGAGGTTGCGCTCGTTGATGTATTCCGTGAAGATATCAAAGAGAGAGCCTTCGCCCAGTAGCGGGAGGAACTGGCTGATGGGCTGTTGCTGGAGGAAAGTAGTGTCGGCCACGGAGAGCGCCAGGAGATGGTCGCTGTCGGTGAGGCGCCCGAGGATATGGGTGAGGAGCACGTGCTCCGTGGCGTTTCGCTCTTTGTGGCGCGCATCCCATATACGATGAGCGTTGCTGACGATACTGTCTTCCGTAAGCCGTACGTTAAGCGCGTCGTAGGCAAAGAGTGCGCGCGCCAACTGCCGCGAGTTGCCATCGTGGAGCGCGCGGTCGTACACTTTATCTAATATCTCATGCGCGCGTACAAATTGTTTTTCGTCTTTGGCCTTTTGCGCCTTTTTCCACATGCAGTCGTATGATTCAGCAAGGGCGCACACGGTGGTGCAGGCCGCGAGAACTGTGAGTAGGATTCTTAATTTTGAAAACACGGGGGTATATTTGAGCATGCAAAGTTACGAAAAAAAACTGAAAAGACCTCTATGCTTCTTCGGAAAAAGCTCTCGGAGAGCATTATGGGGCACAGCTTGATGGAAAAAGAGGCTTTTTGGGGGCTTATCCGGCATTTTTTGCGAGGAATCTATCCCTTGTTTTACGCGGAAAGTAAATGAGGGTTTCGCTTTTTTTCCTTTTCACTGAAAAAGAAGTAAAACAGGGTGTAATTTTTGCATAGATTTTGGGCCGTTTTCGAGGCCTGCGATAATGTAAACCCGCATTCCGCCGAAAAACGTCCGTTTTGAAAAAAACGAAAACAGTCCCGTTTTTTTCGAAATCCCACTCATTTTTCCCGACACCCTATTTTAGCAAAAACTAAAAGGGACATCGGTGAAATTTAAAGGGACATTGGTGAAATTAAAAGGGGCATCGGTGAAAATAAAAGGGGGATAGGAAGGACCCCCTCCCCGCTCCCCCGAGGGGGGAGGGCTGCAAATTGGGACAAAAATGCGATTGAAAATACGGATATAAGGGGGTGTAGAGGGCTTTTTAGGGGGATGGTTTTATCTGGACTCTTGTTAAACACAAGAGAGTCAAGGATATAGCAAATCTTCCGAGAATCGCACAGAAGTAAAAGCCAAAAATTTTTTTGAAAATACGGCCAAATTTTGAGGGGAAAAGGTGAAAATATTTTGACAAAAAGTGTACGGTGTTATCAAAAGGGGGGTATGCTCTTTTCTCCCCTTTTGAGAGAGGGCGAAAAGAGGGAGGGAAACGGCGGGCAGAAAATTGTTCAAGTTTATCAGGCCTTGGCGTGATATTGCTACTTGGAACTGACATATTAAAGGAGGGAAAGAAAAAAAGATACTTTTTTTAGGGACGGCGGTAGGCATGGCGGAAAATAATAAGTAAATTTGCAGCGGACGCGTGTATGAGCATATAATCAGCAACATGCGTTATAAAATGCAGAACAAAAGGGTAGAGCACCGGACATACGGCTTTGTGCTATGTCCTTTGTGCGCCCGTCGCGCGGAAATGCCGTGCGGCATCATAAAAAAGACCAAAGACTACGGATGAAAAGAACAATACGCACCTTAAGCCTCCTGTGCCTGCTGCTTGTGGGCGTCGGAGCCCACGCCCAGCGCATTGGCGTGAGCACGAACGGGTTGTACTGGCTGACAGGCAGTCCGAACGCTGACCTGCTGGTGAGAATGTCGAAAAGCACCGCGTTGAGCCTGGAAGTGATGGGGCGGCCCAAGACATTTGGCGTGAAGGGCAACAACATGAAACTCTTCAGCGTGGCCCCCGAGCTGCGCTACTATTTCAAGAAGCACGGCATGCAGGAACACTATATCGGCCTGATGGCCGACCTGGCGATGTTCACGTGCTACTGGCAGAACGGCGACGTGCACCAGGGCGACATGGTGGGCGTAGGTCCTGTTTACGGCTACGACTGGGCCGTTGGCAACCGCTGGAACGTGGGCGCCACCTTCGGCCTGGGGTGTTGTTTCATCCGCGACCATAAGAGCCACGGCGGCAAAGGGGCCAACATGCAGCCCATGACGCCCGGCGACCCCGACAGTGAGCTCTTCAATGATTATTTTTACCACATCGTGCCCGCACCTTTGCGGCTCGGCGTGACAGTGACCTATTTCATCAGATAAAAAACGGCAGCCCATGAAGAAGATACTGACATTACTGCTCCTGATAGTGGTGGCCGCCGGCGCCGTGCGAGCCGAGGATCTGATAATAAACGTGAAGGCCTACTGGCTTAACGAGGGCCGGCGCGTGCCCTTGGCCGGCGTTCACGTGTATCGCGTGACGAGCA
The DNA here is from genome assembly GCA_045639805.1 of Alloprevotella sp. Taxonomy (GTDB): domain Bacteria; phylum Bacteroidota; class Bacteroidia; order Bacteroidales; family Bacteroidaceae; genus Alloprevotella. The sequence continues at coordinate 11,082 of JAZUDS010000076.1, read as the reverse complement.
ACGGCAAACGTGTGGACTACGCCCAGACCTACTCCGGCGGCGACCTGATGAACGGCAAGCACGACGAGAGAATACGCACGCAGAAGGTGGGCTTCCTCACGTTTGAATGCATCGTGTGGGATGCCGCCCGCTTTGAGAACGGCGAATTCGTATTCCCCAACCAGAAGACAGCGCCCGAGAGCAAGAAGGTGACATTCACGCTGGACTGCAGCAAGATAAAGGGCAACGAATACACGCGAGAGGTGGAAATAACGCCCATCGACGTGAAGGACTTCAAATTCCGTATGGGCGAGGCGCGTACTACCGCCACCCTGCGCGTGGGCACCGGCTTTGCTCCCGAGGGCGACGACGGAGCGCGCGTGGGAGAGTATGAGACGTTTGGCGTGCGCTTCCTTGTGCCGAAGGACTCGGTGAAGAGCAACCAGCGCATCGTGGCGCAACCCGTGTGGATAGACAAGACGGCCGGCCTGACGTACTACGGCGACCCCCTCGTGTACTATGGCAAGGACTACTACCGCATGCAGTTGCGCGAATCGGCCTACAGCCGCGACGCCGACCAGGAAGGCCTGCCCTTCTACGACGGTGCGCCGCGCACAAAGGGAGAAGCGTATGCCAAAGAGATGGCCATCAGTGACGACCTCCTGCATGACTATACCCTGACCGACCGCGATGAACTGCACTACGCCAAGAAAGGCGGACAGAAGGACGACGATAACCTGTACTTCCGCCTGCCGTTCTACATAAAGGTGGATGAGCGTATGGCGAGCAACGACTGCGCCGCCTTAGTGAAATGGGTGGTGACGGACTACGACAGTATCGTTTCGGAACACTGCGACACCATCATCGAAGGCCGCTCCGACCCCTTGCGCTTCCTGCGCTACGACGTGGGAGGCTTCCTTGATGAGAGCGGCAACACGGATGCCGACCGCTACTGGTTCCCTGAGCGCATCGACGGGGCACATGAGGCCGCCTGCGACTTGAAGATATTCTACGAAACTGGCCAGACAACCATAGACTGGAGCAACCCCACCAACGCTGCCGAACGCGAGCGCGCACTGAAAAACATTCGCGACGTGATGAACATCGCCGACGCCGACGTGAGAGAGGTGGAAGTGGTGGGCTATGCCTCCCCCGACGGCAAGGTGAGCACCAACGAGCGTCTGGCAGCAGGGCGCGTGCAGAGTTTCCGGTCGTTCCTCAGCAGCGAAATGGGACGTGTGGACCGCTACACCCGTTCGCGGGCCGAAATAGCCTCGTGGGCAAGCGTGGCCGACACGTTGCGCACGTGGGGAATGCTCGACGGCGAATACGGCGAACCCGTCACGGAGGGCGAAATACGCAGCAAAGTGGACGAAACGACGCTGAAGAGAGCCCTTGACGCCGTGCGCGTGACGCGCTTCAACATTAAATATGAGATTACCGCGGCCTATACCGATGAAGAGCTGCTGGCCAAATATGAAGAGCAGACGATGTCGCAGGAATTCATGTATAGGTCGGTGTATCGCTACCTGGCGCAGCAGGGCGACTGGGAGGGAGCCGAGAAAGTATGCCGCGAAATCTACGATAAGAAGAAAGATTTCCACAAGAAGGAATTGGCGGAACTCGACGAGCTGATGAACGACACCGCAAAGCGCAGCCCAGAAGACAGCATCGCCGCCAACCGGAGGATAAGCACCTTGTTGTCGGAGACACACGACCTGCTGCTCTACAGCAACGACCTCTGTGCCATCCTTCTGCATCGTGGGGTGGGGGACACTACGCTTCTGAAAAAATATCTCGTGGCTCCCAATCGCACATTCAGGGATACGCGGCGCAATGTGCTCGTGCACGGCGTACCGGACATGGTGCTGCTCAACCAGGCCGCCGCTTACCTGCTCAATAAGAAGTACAGCTACGCCCGCGGTCTCGTGAATTTCTACCGCAGCAAGCGCAACGCCAGCGGAGGAGCCGAGACGGAGAGCATAAAACTCATCGGCGACCTCATCGATGCCAACAAGGAGGTGAAGAGAGAGCACGTGGAGAGCCTGGGCCGCATAGATCCCCTCAACAAGGTGGTGTGCACCCTCGCCCTGCGCGACGCCACGGCAGAGGAACTGCGCGAGGCGAAGATGCTGGCCCTCGACACGGCACAGATAAGCGACACCGTGGCCGTGAATAACATCGTGCGTGCCCTGTGTTATGGCCGCGACTACGGCCGTAGGAACGGTACGTACAAGGTGACGGACTATTACGACACCGACTTGACGGAAGGTGCCGAATACTTGATGAAAGCCCTGGAGCAGGACAGTTCGCTATACTCCATGGCCTACGCCCAGCGCGACCTGAAGCCGCTCTTCAAAGTGGTGGACCGCATCAGACGCGACAGGGAAGTGATTAAGAACGTAAAGGTGACGCGCAAGAATCGCGCGAAGGAGAGAAGATAGGCCCATGAAGACAATAAAGCTAAAACTTACCCTCTTGCCGGCGCTGGCATTGTGTCTTCAGACTGTGTCAGCCGCCAAGGCAGCACCTTATATATTTAATAAGGAGGCAGGAGACACCATTACCCGTGTGGCCGACGACGAGACGGCCGTGGAAGACATAGGTGATGCCGCAGAGTTCGTGGCTGACGATTTTCCCGTCAAGTATCAGGATAAAGAACAGAACCGAAAGGACGACGGGAGCGCGACAGCCACCGTGGCGCGTCTGAAGCGCGGTGACTTCTTCCTCGTGCAGGACAGCCTGTTCAAGTATAAACCCATCAGCAAACACTTCCCGCGGAAACGCTTCCTGGACCACGCCATGCTCGACCTGGGCGGCGGCCTGGCGTGGGGAACAGCCCGCGCCGACGGTTCGCGCGGCAGTTATAAGATGGGGATAGGCGGCCACTTGCGTCTGGGCCTGAGCGACTGGGTCACGCCGGAGCACGGCTGGCGCGGGGCGCTGACGGCAGAGAGTCTGCCCTTGAAATCCACACGCCGGTTTATCAGCGGCGGCAATGTCGAACGTGAGAGCCTGGAGGCCGTGGCCTATACCTTCGGCCTGGACTATCTGCTCAACTTCAACGCCGTGGCCAACCGCAATTACTACGTGCCGAAAAAGTTTGAGGTGTATGGCGTGGCAGGTCTGGACGTGGGCTATTTTACTCACCGGAACCTGGAACAGGATAAGGAGGAAGGCGACCTCATCTATGGTGGGCATCTGGGTCTGAAGGGCGTTTATAATTTCTCCCCTACCAGTTATCTGTATTTAGAGCCGCGCTTGAGTATTTACCACCCGAGCGACGTGCTGCGCAGTGCCGGGGCCAGCGACGGCTATGCCTATAGTCTGGGCCTCACGGCGGGAATAGGCTTCAGAAAGGCGCCGGAATGGGGCGTGAGCCAGGAGCGGGACACACTCAGCTCGGGCGGCAACGACTGGTTTGTGCAGATGGCGGGCGGCATAGGGCTGCCGATGGAAGAACTGGGGGAGAACACCGGACCGCGACTGAACCTGGGCGTGGGAAAATGGCTGAACCGCACGAGTGGATTGCGCTTTGCCGCCAATGCTGCGGCCTACAAAAATGGCATAAAGCCCCGCATGGCCACGATAGGCGTGGGCCTGGACTATATGTGGAACGTTTCGCGCGCCTTTGACCGGCATCCTACGTATAATCGCCGCGAGGAGGGACCGTTCAACGTGAATTATCTGTTGGGCGTGTCGTATAACTTCAGCGATGTGCTGGAAGACGGGCGCCACGGCTCGCTGGGTGTGGGCACAGGCTTGCAGTTTAACTGGCACTTCAGGCCTATGACGGACTTCTACTTTGAGCCGCGCGTTGACGTCTATCAGAAAGATTACCTGACTAACTTCCCGGAGGACAATCCCGACAAACTGGACGCTGTGATATCGCTCCTGGCCGGCCTCTCCTTCCATCAGGACATGCACACGGCCTGGCTGCGCAGCAGTCGCAACCCGGATTTTTATCACAAGAAGTGGTATGACCACTTTTTCTTTGAGGTGGCCGGCGGAGCACAGGTGCCGTGTGAACAACGTTCGCTGAGAGCCGACGGCGAGCTCCACCTGATAACGCCACGTGCATTCATTGGGCTGGGTGAATGGTTCAAGCCCACGCATGGCCTTCGCATCTACGCTGAGGGAGGCCCGCTTAAGCAGACGCTGGACACGGAAAAAACGTATTACGGCGGCGTTGGCGTGGAGTACCTCTGGAATATCACCAACGCATTGGCCGGATACCGGGAACATAGACCTTTTGAGTTCGTAGCAGGTGTGGGTGTTGTCAACGGTTTTATATCACATAAGAGCAAGAAGTTCAATCCTGGCTTCTCCTTTGGCCTGCAGGCCCACTATTACATCCTGCCCCAGTTCAGTCTGTTCGTGGAGCCGCAGCTGCGCTTATACGGCAAAGATTTCATGCAATGGACCGGCACCAATCTTGATGCACTCACGGCTCTCTCAGTGGGAGCCCAACTGCGCGCCTTCGGCTATGATTATGGCGTTTATCGTGAAGATTTTGAAAAGAGTCGTCACTCCTTTATCAGCCTGGCCGGAGCTTATACGCACAGCCTTAATATGGGACGCGAAGGATATGCTGGACGGTTCAGCGTAGGGCGTTGGTACACTCCCGTAAGCGGATTGCGCGGCAATCTTACGCTGACAGGCTTCCATAAAGACCCGATTAGGGGCACACGACGCATGTTGAAGACGACGCTGGGGGCCGACTATCTCATGGATTTCACCAACCTGGCCTTTGGTTATAAGGACCGCGTCTTCCATCTGCGGCCCCTCGCCGGTGTAAAGTTGGGCGTGGGCGCCTATTCCGGCACAGGCGCAGAATTTGAATCGGAAATGCACGTCGGCATGCAGGGTGCCTTTTCCCTTTCCAAGAGGGACGAACTCTACGTGGAGCCGCAGGCGGCCTACCTCTTCAAGAAGGACGAACACCCTCGCCGAAAGCTCGTCAATCCCGCCCTCTACGTGGGATGGAATCACAATCTGGGCACCCTCGGCGGGGATATGGAGAACTTGACGGGCGAAATGTCCTCACGCTGGCAGAATATGATTAACAATGTCCGCGAGAGACGCCAACACAATGAGGAGACCACGCCCTGGACTGACGATGGCAAAGCCTTTAACAAGTGGTTCTTTGAATTGGCTGCCGGTCCGCAGATACTGTGGAGCGAGAAGGCCCGCCACAACATGAAGGACTTCCAGGGCTATGGGGCTTACTTTGCCTTTGGCCGCTGGTTCAACGCCGTCAATGGCGTGCGCTTCGACCTTAATGCTGCCCGCCTTTTCAGTCCTGACGAGACCAATCCCAATTATCACCGCGAGACGATGGGCTTCGGCGCTGAGTATGCCGTAAGCCTCAGCAACGCCATCTGGAAGTACAACCCCGACCGACGTTTCGACTTCAACGCATACGTAGGACCCCATCTGCAGTGGTATCATCACATCTGGAAACCGCGTTTTGCCGTAGATGTGGCGCTGCAGCCTACGCTTAATTTCAACCACAACTACAGCCTCTTCATCCAGCCCGAAATGAAAATTTACCCCAGGGGCTCTGTTTATCCCTCCTCTATGGGTAAGAACATCCAGACGGGCATCATGGTGGGCCTGCAGGTGCACCCCGACAATTTTGACTATACTACGTCGAAGCGCATCTTTGATGAGAGCGACAAGCGTTGCTTCATCAGTGGCTCCGTTGGCGTAGATATTCCTTTGCGCAACTTCTATAATCTTACGGACGAGTGGGGTGGCGTGGGCCGTGTCAGCTTCGGTAAATGGTTCCATCCCATCAGTGCCTGGCGTGTGAACATTGAGGGCCGCGCCTACCGCCACGGCAACATTACTCACACTCGTAACACGCAGGCTCTCGTTGGTGCTGACTACATTCACGATATTACGTCGATGTGCTACGGCTATAGCGACACGCGCCTCTTCAGTCTTCGCGCCCTGGCCGGCTTCAATGTCGGCGCCCAGTATATGGAGCGCTACGACACGAAGCTCCACTTCCTCGCCGACATCCACACCGGTGCCCAGTTCGCCTTCCGCGTTTCCCCGAGCGTGGAGCTCTTTGCCGAACCTGTCGTTCGCTGGAACTGGCAGGGGCAGCGCAAGGGCAGCCGCCTCTCCGACGTGTTCCCCCAGTTGATGGCCGGCATCAATTACCGCCTCGGCTCCCACGAAGAGCGCGAGCTCACCGATGAAGAAAAGGCATACGTCAAGAACTCCTTCATCACCCTCGGCCTCGGCACCGGTTGCAACACTTACACCCTTCTCCATGTCGGAAAGAAGGCAAAGTTGACCGTCGATGCCGGCATCACCTACGGCCATTGGCTCAATCGCCTCTCCGGTTTCCGCGTAGGCTTCAGCAATTCCAACTTTGACCTATTCAATAAGGACAAGAAGCGTGAACTTCGCCAGAACAACCTCACGCTGCAGGCCGACTACATCATGAACCTCCTGAGCCTCTTCACCCAGGATGAGACGCGCCAGCTCCGGGGCGAGCTCATGGGTTTCCTGGGCGTGAACTACAATCTCGGCTTCTCAGCTCACAATGACCTGAAGCACGGTATCGGTGTTGAGGCCGGCATCCAGCTCGGTTATAAGCTCAACAAGTCCATCGCAATCTTTGCCGAACCTGCCGTAAGCGTACACCCCACGAAACTCTACGACAGTCCGCAGGGCGTAGATGGCATGGGCCGCGTGCTCCTCGGCGTGAAATACGCGTTCTAAACCTTCCTCTTTCTCCCTCAACTCCCACACCCGTCAATAATGATGAAGAGATTTATACTATATGCAGTCATTCTCGTCCTAATGCCCCTAGCAAGTCAGGCGCAGGAGGTTTACAGGACGTTCGACTACCAATCTCCCGAACTCACCCCCACCACGGTTGAGGCCAAGGTCCGCATTGCCGAGCAGCTGCGCCAGCTCCAGGATCACAAGCTCAGTGAGTCGGCCCGTGCGGCCAGAATAATTGCCGCTTATGAGGCCAACGACAAGGCCGCCCTCAAGCTCCTCAAGGTGAAGGCCGCCGACGTGGACCCCAACCGGTTATCCAATACCGTGGCCGACACCATTGTTCTCGAGACAGAGAAGCTTGCCATCGTCTCCGGCGCCATGGACGACGACAAGGAACAGCTCGCTGCCGTCGGCAAGGCCTTAGTGGACGAAGGAAACCTGTTTGCGGCCGAGGCCGTCCTGCGTACGCTGCAGGACAAGCATCCCCAATATGCCTACACCCACCTCCTTGCCGCCTATTATTCCCAGGCGCTGGGCGTAGTCCACGGTCGTGCCACCGACAACCTCTCGCGCCAAAACAAGATGAACGAGCTGAATGCCGCCGCCGCCCAGTTCGAAGAACTCTCCGAGAGTGCGAAGGACAGTCTCGACATCTATCGCGAACTCCTCTTCACGGCCGGCAGCCTGCGCTACGAAGCCCAGGAAGAGGCCATGTGTCGCACCGATTTCGAGCAGGTGTTGCGACTCCATCCCTCCGCTGCCGATTCCATTGACATCGCCGTGATGCTCGCCTATTTCGACCGCGTGCAGGCTGCCGAGGCCCTGCGCAACGGCGACGCCCCTCTGGCCCTCGAATATTACGACAAAGCCCTCGCAGGTTACGGCAGCTACATCCTTTCTTCCGACACTCTCCCCCGCGACGTCTATACCGCCGACGCCATTGAAGGCTTCCTCTTCTGCAAGAGCAACCGCGCGGCCCTCCAGCGCCAGAAGAACCCTAAGGACATCTCCGGCTACCGCGACCTGCTCAAAGATACCGAGCGCTTCCTCGCCTATCGCAGCGACGATATCAAGCCCCATCGCTACAAGCTCAGTGCTTATTTCCAAATGTGCATGGCTGATTCCACGCAGTTCTCCTCCCTGCGCCGCGAGTACGAGCAGAGCATGGCATACATCACCGACGGGCAGTTTGCCGACAGCCTCTACACCTACGATGACTACAACATGGCGCAGCAGGGTGCCACGTGGCTGGGCGACGATGCCATGCGTGCCAAGTATATAAGACGGTGCATCGACACTTATAGCGGAGAGAACGGCGAAGTCAAGGGCAACCTAATGGCAGCCCTCATCAACTCCGAAATGCGGGCGGGCAACCACAAGGCTGAGATACAAGCCCGCAAGGCGCTTATCGCAGAAGTCCTTAAGAACGCCCCTGACGCCGACATCAGCACCAACGAACTCAATCTGGCCAAGGCTTATTTCAACGTCATCGCCGCCGAAAAGGAAAACCCTACGCTCCCCCTCGATTCCATCTACCATTATGCCGGGCAGGGCAACGCCATCCTCGACAAGTATATCAATTCCGCCAACGAGGACTACGCCGCCAATGCCGCCATGCAGCGCTACAACGGCATGATAGACCTGCTCGCTCTGGCCGATGACAGCGTCAGCGACAAATACTATGCCGCCTATCGCGAGGAAATGCTCCGTAAGATAGACTGGAGCAAGCAGAACGACGTGGCCCACGTGCAGAATCACGTCAGCAACCTCTTCCGCATCACCTACAATTACATCCTGAACTGCAAGAGCTCCTCCCATCTGCCCGCAGTGGCCGGCGAGGCCTATAGTCTCTTCTTCCGCCAGTTCGAGGCCGAGACCGACGAAGACATGCGCCTGGAGAGCGCCGTGGCATTCCTCGGAAACATCAACCGCCAGTTGCAGGGCCGCATCTATCAGTTGAAGCCCGCAGAGGAGGTGCTCACCGCCGTGTGCGACACCGTGGACCGCTACATGCTACTCATGAACCACGGCACGCCGACCGACCCTACCCTCCAGCAGGAGGCCTATCGCTTCTTCACGGAGTTGCGCCAGGACTATCTGCTCGGCAACGTGACGGAAGCGTACCAGACGCAGTATGAGCGCGCCCGCTTCCTCACCAACCACACCGCCATTCAGACGAAAGGCCATACCTCTTATCTGGCCGAACTCATACGCCGCAGCAACGCCAGCCGCTTTTATCACGACAACATCGTCAATAAGCATCCCGACCTCTCCGATGCGGAGAAGAGTCTCGCCTATAGCGCTCTGGCCCAGTCCTTCTTCTCAAGAGCCTCAGCCTCCTATGACCAATATATAGCCGGCAAGACCGCCAGCCTCCGCGAGGCCGCCCTCAGCGATTTCCAGTGGGCCTACTACTATGCCGTCAAAGCCCAGAGGATGGGCTACGACAAAGCTGCCGGCTATATCAATACCCTCGAGTCCGTCAACTTTGCCCGCCCCGCCATTGAGAAAGCCCGCGAAACGCTCGCCCAGGAAGAAGCCCCCGCCCCGCCCGCCGCTCCCCAGGCCCCGCAGGCTGAAAATGAATAGACAATCCTCAATAAATTATCCCCCATAAGCCATGACTATAGCCGTAGATTTTGATGGAACAATCGTAGAGCACCGCTACCCGGAGATAGGTCGCGAGCGCCCCTTTGCCATTCGCACCCTCCTGCAGCTCCAGAAGGAGCACCACATCCTCATCCTCTGGACCGTGCGCGAGGGAAAACTCCTGCAAGACGCCATTGACTTCTGCCGCGAGCGCGGCCTGGAGTTCTATGCCGTCAATTCAAACTATCCCGGCGAAAAGAGAGATGCAACCACTGCCACGACCGACAGCCTCTCCCCGTCGGAGGCTCCTGCGGAGCTCCGCCACCCCTCCCCTGTTAGGGAGGGGGATAATGCTCCTGAACGTTTATCTTCTTCAACAGCAGGAGAAATCTCCCCCTCCCTAACAGGGGAGGGGTGTCAGGGTACCGTAGGCAGCCCTGACGGGGAGAGGCTGGAACCTTCCTGCCGCAAACTTACCGCCGACTACTACATTGACGACCGCAACATCGGCAAGCTCCCCGACTGGGGCGTCATATACGATATCGTGCACAACCATCGCTCCTTCGAGTCCTACTATCAAGAAATCTTCTCCCAAGCCGCGCCCGAAAAGAAATCCTTCTTCGCCCGCCTCTTCGGGAAGTGACCATGTTAATCTTTGGCCTACGGCGTTATACTGATTTGTATGATGAGCTATGATTTATATGATTTCCGCGCCAATGAATAAAATCATAAAAATCATAATGTATCACATCAATCATGATAGCCTGCGCAGCATCCTTTGAAAATTTCCACCAAAAATAACCACTATTAAACCCTTTAATTAATTATCTCCCCGCATCGTTCGGGGAGGGTCTTCTTCTTATGAAAGCCATCCATTCCCCCCAGGCTCCCGCAGCCATCGGCCCCTACAGTCAGGCCATTGAAGCAAACGGCACAATCTATGTAAGCGGCCAGCTCCCCATCGACCCCGCCACGGGCCAGTTCCCCGCCGGCGGCATCAAGGAACTCACCCGCCAGTCCCTCACCAACATGCAGCACATCCTCGCCGAGGCCGGCCTCACCATGCAGAACGTCGTGAAGACCACCGTCCTCCTCGCCGACATTGCCGACTTCGCCGCCATGAACGAGGTCTATGCCGAGTTCTTCCAGGCTCCCTTCCCCGCCCGTTCCGCCTTTGCCGTGAAGGACCTGCCCAAGGGTGCCCTCGTAGAAATCGAGTGCATCGCCGCCCGGTAAACCCCTCCCGCGGCCCTGACTCGCAAAAAACCATCACGCCTCCGCGCCAACCCCTGTTTGGCACGGAGGCGTACTCTTTAATAATCATAATAATCATAAAGTATCATAACAGCGGCCTACGGCGTTATGAAGATTTATATGATGAAGTTATGATTTATATGATTTTCATTCATTAGTGTCCGGGGAAAATTGAAAGTCCTGAAAGGACGACATAATGGAGGGTGGGGCGCAAGCCCTACCGCATTCGTTGTCTTTTATTCCGGGAGCGCTGTAAGTGCGATACATTTCAAGTAAAGTGGTAATTATGTCGCACTTACAGTGCTCCCATATAGGACCACACACAAAAGACAGGGCTCTCGCCCTATCCTCCAATCTGTCGCCCCTTCGGGACTTTTCCGTCGCTTGTCAAGAGGATGGGCTTACCTTTTAGCAAGCGACGGCAAAGCCCCGAAGGGGCGACAGATTGGAGGATAGGGCGAGAGCCCTATCTTTTGTGTCTGACCCTTTACGGGAGCGCTGTAAGTGCGACATAAT
>JAZUDS010000075.1:0-15924 GCA_045639805.1 Alloprevotella sp. | reverse complement strand
CAGGGCTGGAGGGAGAAAGGGATGCAGGACAGGAGGGGGACTGGGAGGCAAGGTCAGAGGGGGACCGACTTGCTGCGGGGGCCTCCCCTACTCCGTTGCGCATTTCTTCCTCCGTCAGCGGCATAAAGTGCTGAAGGATGGCCGTCTGTAGGGGCGTGAGGGCCTGATACTGCTGATTATGGCGCTGGATGGCGGCCTCCTCCTGCTTGGTGAACCACGTGCGCTCGCCACGCTCCACCTCGGCCTTGAGCTGGGCATAGAGCTGGGCGTGGTTCACGGGACGGCAACTGATGGGGCTCGCCACCCTCTGACAGTAGAAGCGGCGCGAACCCGTGCGGTCGCGGAGGATGCGCGTCTGGTTGGTGGTGGCAATGAAAGAGGCGAGGCGCGGGGCGTTGGTAATGAGCGTGGTGCGCGTGCTGTGCCCCACGATGGTCTTCATCTGCGTGGCAGATTTGAAGCGCGCCATTGCCGCGGGGGAATAGCGGTCCAGCTCGTCGAGGTTGATGAGGCCGAACTGCGCCATCATCCTGTCGTACTCGCCGGCCTGCGTGAAGTCGAGTTTGTCGAGGTAGTACTCCTGCAACGCCTCGGGCACGAGGAGGCGGCAGAAGGTGCTTTTCATCAGGCCCTGACGCTCGCTCACCAGAACGGGCACCATACTGTTGGCCGCCTGCATCTCCACGCCCATCCACTGGGCCGTCAGGGCCCGCAGCCAGGTGCTGAACACCTTATGCCACAGCGCGTCGGAGCTCACGCGCCCGGCGAGGGCTTTCACGCGGTCGCGGCCGTCCCAGCGCGGGAGGCGGTCCATGTAGTCGCGGATGGGGTGATACTGGGGGATGAGGTGCGAGAAGAGGTAGCATTGCAGCTCGTGGCGGCGGGGGATGCCTTTGCCGTCGGCGCGATGGGCCATAGCCTCGCACATGCGGAAGTAGATGGTGTTGAGCGTCATCTCGTCGAGGGGACGGAAGGGCCCGACGGGCTGGCCGTCGGCGGAGAGGGGGCGCCACTCGGTGGACTGGCGCAGGAGGTTTACGCGAAAGGCGTAGTGGGTGTTGAGAAACTTTTTCATTGTTGTGTGGGTTTAGGGGGTTATGTATTTTGCAGCTTGTCGGCTTTGCCGGGATATTCGTAAAGCTCTTGTTATTACAAAGCCCGATGGGCGCGCAAAGCAAGCTTTGCTGAACTGAAAGAAATTAAAAGTGATTAAAAGAAATTTATTCAAGTTTCGCAAGTTCTGTACTGACTGGAAGCCAGTACCTTATTAACCGGTTGCATCGACGAAGGAGATGCTGCCGGATTAATGCCTCACCCTCTATGCGTGCCTGGAAGGCACTACCTCGGATAAAGACATCGTATCAGGAAGCAAGGTACTGCCTTCCAGGCAGCCACCCCATCTGGCAGATATTCCGGGCACTTCGTACCCGGTTAATGACCGCCTCTTCGAGGCTGTAGTGCCTTCCAGGCACACTTGCGAAACTTGTAGAAATTTATTCCAAAATTCATGTCGTCGGCTTGTTTATTAGTGAATAATTATGTAACTTTGCAATCGAAAGAAGCAGGCCTCTGCTTTTCGGTATGCAAAAGTACGACATCCGCCGCATTTTTCCAAATATTTTCTACACAAGTTATCTTCTTCTATTTCAATTATTTGCAAGCCGCTTTAATGTTAAACTACGCACTAATAGTTCGCACAAGTCCGCTTTGCGTTTCATTTCCACATATGTGGGAAATGTTTTGCACATATGTGGGAAACGTTTTGCACATATGTGGGAAATGTTTCCCACAATTGTGGAACTGAAATCAAGACTGCGACAAATCAAATTATCTCTCCTAAGTAATGGTAAAAAAATAACTTCCTAAAGTTCGTAACTAAGTACATTCGTCAGCTTTGGCTGTCTTTTTGGCTCTTTTTGCGCTGCCTTTCAGTTGCATAGCCCTCGTGCAAGCCCGAGGGCATTGGCCCGAATTTAATACTATTTGGGCGCCTTCAAGAACAACACAAAAATAACTCAAAAATCCTATCCAAATCTTCTGAACTTATTATTTCACCATTACTAAATTTCAAACTTAATCAACCAACAGACAACTATGATTGAAGTTACTCCCTACATCTCGCCATGCAGGAAGGGCGAGGACCCCACCAGCAAGAAGCTTCACCTGCGCGTCAGCAAACCCAGCACGGACACGCCCGAGGACGTGGTCAAGGGCCTAGAGCACAGCACCACGGCGACGGCGGCGGACATCAGGGCCGTGCTCTCCGGCCTGCGCGACTACATACTCAACGCACTCAGCCAGGGCCGCAGCGTGCAGCTTGAGGGCCTGGGCCGCATCAGTGCCATCCCGCATTTCACGAAAGCAGTCCTTCCCAACGAGAAATTCCGCAACGCCGACATTGAGACGAAAGCCGTGCAGTTCCTGCCGGAGCGCGAGTTCCTGAAGGCCGTGCGCCACCAGACGCGCTATCACGCGGGGCCGATGCACATGGCGAAGGATACCACGGTGGACGACGCCCTACAGTTCTGCAAGGAGTGGCTGGCGGGGCACGACGTGCTAATCGCCGCGGACCTGATGCGGGAACTGCAAATCGGGCGAAGCCGCGCCAGCCGCCTGCTGCGCGAACTGGTAAGGCGCAGCGAGCTGGTGGGGAAGAAATACGGGGCTGTGGTGCAATATAAAGCCCCCCTAAATCCCCCCTTTGGGGGGACTTTCAAAGCGCGTTGAGAAACGGGAAGGGCCGCCTTTTCATCCTTTCGGGGGTGTAGGAGGTGTAAGAGGTGTAGGATGAAAAGCCTCAAAGCCCCCCTAAATCCCCCCTTGGGGGGACTTTCAATGCGCGGTGAACTCGCGTCCTATTATATTTTGCGCAGAAATGTTGGGGAATTGGCAGGAATGTCGTATATTTGCAGAGTGAAATAATAATTATTGCGTTATGAAGCGAATATTTGTGCTTTTGATGATGCTGTGCGGCCTTACGGCGGTGGCACAGGTGAACACGGCGGGACTCTCATCGCAGGCCCCTGCCGACGGTGAACGATTCTACATCGTGTGTGACAACGGCTACTTCCTCACGACGAAGGGTGCGAGCGTGGTGGCCACGGCTACGGCACCCAACGATCCGGAATGGATGATGGTGCACGGCACGGGTGACAAGTGGATGCTGCGCACGAGCGGCAAGGACTATCTGGCATGGTCGGCCGACGGCACGCAGCCGGAGATGAAAGACCAGGCCGTGATGTGGACGCTGAACAACACGACGAGCTACCGCAAGACGGCTTGTTACCAGATGTGCGCCGACGACAATATTGAATACTTCGGGCAGACGATGCAGGACTTCGTGGCCATCTACGTGATGAACGACGGCAGTGCCGTAGGCGAATGGCCGGCCTCGTATGCCGCACCCAACAAGGACGAGACGACATACTGCACCGACTTCCTTTTTTTCCAGACGCTGCCGAAGGAAATCGACAACCGCGCCACGGGCGGCGACGAGGAGGATGACGAGGAGATTGACATCGAGCCCAACGACATTGAGAGCGACTTCCCCACGAACTGGGAGAAGGGAATGCAGGATGCCAAGGTGCTGACGCTGGTGCCGATGCAGCAGAGCCTGTTGCATAAGGACGAATGGAACCCGGCCCGCAAGGGCGTGGCGAAGATGGAGTTCGTGCAGTTCAGCGAGGACGTGGTGAAGCAGTTCTACGGCAACCGCGTGAAAAACCTCTACTTCATCCTGCCGCCTAACGGACGCAAACTGAACTTCTACATCTGGAACGCCGAGGCGAAGACGAAGAGTGAGAGAGTGCTGTGGGAGAAGAGTTTCGACTTCTCCGCCACGGTGGACAAACTCATCGCGAAGGGAGCCATATATGACGATCCCGACGGCGGCGGCGTATGGCTGGACGTGGCACAGAAGGAGCCCGACGACGAATACTACTACAACGGCACGACGGTGGCACAGGAGCGCATCGTGCAGATTCCGTGCGACTACGTCATCAGCGAGAAATACCCCAACCTGCAGATTGGCTACACGCTGACCTACCCGGGCGACTACAAGGAGAACTATCGCAACGGCCGCGACGCGAAGGGCGGACTGCTGGACGGCTACTGGTACAACTGCTCATACTCGTTGCCGACGAGCCGCACGGCATACGCGCTGATGAAGGGCGACGACGACCCCGACTTCTACGACGGCAGATATGAGGACTACACAAACCACACCTCGGTGCTGAAGAAGGAATACCAGTGGACAGACCACACCGGCATGTTCTGCTTCGTGGAGACAGAGGGCAACGGCGGCTTCCCCCACAACGACATCCGCTTCGACGACGTGAAGTCCTCACGCTGCTATGCCGGCGACAGTAAGGTGGCCTTCAACACCACCTTCACCAACTACGGCGTGGATGCCATCAAGAGCGCCACCTTCAACGTCACCGTGGGCGAGAACACCCAGACCATCCGCTTCAAGGACGGCATCCGCTTCCTGGAGCAGGCGAGCCTCAACGATGACATCAAGGCCCCCACGGAGCCTTCACGCCAGCACCTCCAGATAAAGGTCAGCAAGATTAACGGCAAGGACGTAGATATCACCTCTAACGTGGACTGCTCCATCATTGCCGTCAACGAGAAAGAGGACGTGGACCGTATGCCCGTCATTGAGGAGAACACCGGCACGTGGTGCGGCTGGTGCCCCCGCGGCCTCGTAGGCATGGAGATGCTGCGTGAGAAGTACGGCGAGAACATCGCCCTCATCGGCATACACACCGGCCAGGACCAGAAGTCCAACTACATGATGGACAACGTCGTGGCCACCTTCGGTGCTACCGGCGCTCCCTCATGCATCGTCAACCGCCTTTACACCTGCGACCCCTACGGCGGTACCTCCGGCGATTACTTCGGCATCAAGGACGACGTTGAGACTGCGCGCCGCCAGATTACCGAGGCCACCGTCGGCTTCGACAAGGTGGTACGCTCCAAGGACGGCAAGCATATCGGTCTCCAGACCAGCACCGTCTTCAACATCGACTGCGACTACTGCCCCTACCTCCTCACCTACGTACTCGCTGAGGACGACCTGCAGTACGCCCAGCAGATGAACTACTACATCACACAGATTGACGCCGCCACCAAGGAACTCTACAAGAAGGAGGCTCCCGAACTCTATGAGCTGACACAGAAACCCAATAACTGGCGTCCCGTATATAACGACGTGATGCAATACTGCGCCGAGGGTCTCGGTCTGGAAGGCAGCCTCACCGGCGCCATCGTCAAGGGCGAGGCCAAGAAACACTCCTTTGCTTTTGACATTCCCAAGTACACCACCGGCCAGTACCTCGTCAGCGACCTTGACAACTGCCGTCTCATCGCCCTCCTCCTCGATGCCGAGAGCATGGAAATCGTCAATGCCGCCCAGGTACGCATGGAAGACGCCACCGTCAGCGACGACGACCCCCTCTTCACCGGCGTAGGTACAGTGTTGAGACAACAGACAACAGACAACGGACGCACCTATGACCTTCAGGGCCGTCCCGCCGCTGTTTCCCACGGCGCTATCCTCGTGAAGGATGGTAAGAAGGTGATACTCTAAATTATCCCTCACATACTCCAAAGCCGGCGAACCCCTGCGGTACGCCGGCTTTTCTTTTACCACGAATTGCACGAATCTAACGAATACGTTCCTGTGATAAACAAATGGAGACCCTTCCCACCCTTCCCAGCCTCTCTCCGGCTCCGCCACCTCTCCCCTGTTGGGGAAAGGGTCCGCTGACGCGGGGCAGGAGGTCGCTCTCCAAGCGAAGATGCAGCACGAATTGTACGAATGCGGGCGGCCATCATTAGTTAGATTTGTGCTGCATCGTGCAGCCATTCGTCAGTCAACGGGATTCGTACTATTCGTGATATTCGTGGTCTGAAAAAATAATATTAGTGTCCGCTAAAAAAAATGTAATCTTGCGTATTCCTAATAAATGCAAGAGGTTTGGAAGATATCTGTGCAAGGGGGCTTACGCCCCCCCCCTCGGGGTAAGACCTAAACTATTTACCGAACAGCAATAATCAAGAATTAAAGAATTAAAGAATTTTGCGTTAGCCCTTTCACAGGGAATTTATAGGGAATTGGCTGCAAGGTGCAGCCGGGAACCATGCGGAGGCCAGTTGGTTGATATGGTTGTAATTGTTGTGTTTGTTGTCTTTAATAATGCAAAAAACATCATTCTCCCGCACATAGAGTCGATTGCGTCACACAAAGACGGCCTCTTAGGTGCGTAAAAAAAGCCGCCGTGGGATGTCCACAGCGGCTAATAAGGATTGATTGAGTGGTCTTTGTCGTTGCTTATTTCTTTCTTGCGGCTCTCTGGGCCTCGTTGAGGGCTTCAGCAACCTTTATTTGTTCTTCCTCGCTGAAGGAGTCAAACCATTCCTGCTGCTCTTGCTGAATTTGCTTTACGGCTTCGATGTCGCCCTTCTGTGCGGCCTCAGCAATGCGTTCTACAAATTCTGTGGCCTTGCCTTCGATGTCGGAACTTGAAGCTTTGTCTGAGCAACCCGTCAATGCAGCACCGGCAAGTACGATTGCTGCTGTCAAAAATAACTTTTTCATATTACCTGATGATTAAGGTGGGTCCTTTTTACTCCATTCTTATTACCCGAAACAGTAGGACCCTTTTTCTGCTTCGTGCAATGCTGACCTTTGGGAGGCTTATGTTTTCGTAGGCAAATGTACGATTTAAATTTGATACACACAAGTGGGTTATATCGAATTTTACACAAAAATACCTGTTGTTTGCATTTTTGTCGCGCGCATGTACAATATATTGCCATTTTTTGCGTTTATGAAGGAGGTATAATAAATTGGAATTACCATTGAATACACATAGCAACATATTGAGAAGCGGAAGCATGAGATTTGTTCTTATGCTGACTGTTGCGGTTATGCCCCTCGTCTGCAAGGCACAACTGCCGGACACGCTGTTTTTGCATTTCCCCGCAGCTGACTATCCCGTGCTCAAAGGCGAAATGCCCGAGGTGGGAATCAGCAACCTTGACCTTAACCTTGACCTTAACCTTGAAGATGGTTGTTTCAACGTGCGTTTGGAATACCCGGTATATGAGCCGCTGACAGCTGCCGAGACGGCTATTGTCAAGGCAGAGGGCCTCTCCTTCGGCACTGATGTCACACCCGAGTGCATGCTCACGTACTTCCGCCGTACACCGCAGTTGGAGGTGACGTTCTGTCCCCTGATATGCCGCGATGGCCGCTATCTGCGCTTGACGAGTTGCAAGATTGTTATCAGCCAGCGTAACGACAGTCGCACCAAAGCCAAGGCTGCGGGCCACTCGGAGCGCTATGCCGCCCATTCCGTGCTCGCCAAAGGGAAATGGGTAAAGATCAGCGTGAGCGATGAGGGCATGTACGAACTGACGGCCAAGCAACTGCAAGAGGCGGGCTTCAGCGATATCAAGCGCGTGAAGCTCTACGGCTACGGCGGCCGTATTCAGAATGAGGTTCTTTCCTCGGGGAGCGGAGAAAGGGCATATTTATACGAAGTGCCGCTTCATCGCAACGCATCTTCCGTGCTTTTCTACGCCGACGGCACGGTGCGCTGGGACTATGACAACAAGAGCAAGGTCTATACACACACCGACAACTATTACAGCCGTTTCAGTTACTACTTCCTGACGGAAGGCGACAGTCCCCTTACCCTCGGCGAGACGGACGGCGAAGGCGCTGACATGACATTGACGGAGGTGCCGGGCCATGCGCTCTATGACGGCAACACCTTCATGTGGTATGAGGGCGGGCGCCGCCTGTTCGACAGCCACGACTTCGCGAGTGGCCGGCAGCACGCCTTCCGCCTTGACGCCCCAGGAGCCGTAGGCGGTGGAGATGACAGGCTGGTGGTATCCATGAGTGCTGCCAGCGCGTTGAGCAGTACGCCCTATTCCGTTGCTGTCAACAATGTGAGCGTAGGCGCGAGCCTGTCGGTGCCGTCGTATGGCAGCAATGAGAGCGCCCGCGTGGCCACCGCCACCCTGAAACCGGGCAACATCACAGCCACCAACACGGTGCAGATAACGACGGGCAACGCTAACAATGCGCGTCTGGACTTCCTGCGCCTGACCTATACGCGCCTGTTGACAGGGACAACGGAGCCGTTCTCCTTCGTGACGGGAGCCACGGAGCCGGTAGCCGTGAGCATCAGCGGCGCCGACGCGGGCACAGAGGTGTGGGAACTGCCCCACGACACGACACCGCTGCGCCGCGTGAAGGCCACACTCACGGGCACGACGCTCACGACGACGGCCCTGGAGCCGGACGTGCGCTATGCCCTGGTGAACACCCGCCGCAACTACCCTGCCCCCACCCTCGTGGGCGAGATTGAGAACCAGGATCTGCTGGCCGACGAGGCTACTGACATGGTCATCGTCATACCAGCCAGCGGCAAGTTGGCAACACAGGCCGAACGCCTGGCAAAGATTCACAGGGAGAAGGACGGCCTTCGCGTGCGCGTGGTGCGTGCGAATAAAATATATAATGAGTTCAGCAGCGGTACACCCGACGCCAACGCCATCCGCCGCTACATGAAGATGCTCTACGACCGCGCCGAGACGGAGGCCGACGCCCCGCGCTTCCTTTTGCTCTTCGGAAACGGCTTGGCCGACAACCGTATGCTGACCTCCGGAAACAGCAACAAAAATCCTGATGACTACCTGCTGTGCTACGAGAAGGACAACAGCGAATCGTCCATAGGCGAACTCAACTCCTACTGCACCGACGACTTCTACGGTTTCCTCGACGACGGCGAAGGCGCCAGCATCCTCTCCGACAAACTCGACCTGGGCATAGGCCGCTTCTGCTGCACCACCGAGGAGGAAGCCCGCATACTCGTGGATAAGGTGGAGCGCTACCTTGCCAACAAGGAGGCCGGAATCTGGAAAAACGACATCCTGCTGATGGGCGACTACGGCGACGCCAACAGCCACATGGACGACGCCGAGCGCGTGGCTACCGCCATCACGACGGCCAACCCTGACATGAACATTCAGAAAGTCTATCCCGATGCCTACACCTGGACGACGACGGCCACCGGCCACGCTTTCCCCCAGGCCACGCAGCGCATGGAAGAGATGCTGGCCAGCGGTGTGGCACTCGTGGACTATTCCGGCCACGGTGCCCCCAACCAAATCAGCCACGCCTGGCTCACCTCTACCGCAGGGTTGAGCCGCATCGCCTCCACACGTCTGCCGCTGTGGCTGCTGGCCTCATGTGAAATTTACCCCATAGACTCGGAAGAGGAGAACCTCGGCCATATGTCAATGCTCAAGACCGACGGCGGCGCCATAGGCTTTATATCCGCCACACGCTCGGTATATGCCTCCTACAATAACCCGCTCAACCGCCTCGTGGCCGGTTATCTGCTTGCCAAAAAGCCCGACGGCAGCCGCTACACCTTCGGCGAGGCGCTGATGATGGGTAAGTGCGACATGGTGAGCAAGCGCACCGACATGACGATGAACAAGATGAAATACGTCCTCGTCGGCGACCCCGCCCTCACCCTCGCCACGCCCGACGGCAAGGTGGTGCTCGACAGCATCGACGGCGCCCCCATTGGGGATGCCCGCCAGACACTCAAGGCCGGCAGCATAGTACGTCTCTCCGGCCATGTCGAGAATCAGCCCAACTACAACGGACTCCTCTCGCTCCGCATTTACGACCACGAGCAGACTGTCACTTGCAAGAACAACGCCAAGGACGACCTCGACAAGCCCTACACGTATAAGGCACTCGGCACTTGTGTCTTCTCCGGCAGCAGCCCCATCAAGAACGGCCAGTTCACCACCACCGTCAGCATCCCCCTCGACATCAACTATGTCTCCGCCGACGCCCGCATCTCCCTCTATGCCGTAGATTCCCTCTACACCAACGAGGCCAGCGGTCTCTTCACCGATTTCTGCCTCAACGGCACGGCCTCCGACGCCGTGGGCGACACGATACCTCCTACGGCCTTTATGTATGTGGGCGAGGAGGATTTCCCCAACGGCGGTACGGTGCCCTCCGACTTCCTCCTTGAGGCCGCTGTCTCCGATAACTACGGTCTCAATGCCGCCGGCAGCGGACTGGGTCACGACATGTCGCTCGTCATTGACGGCGATGCCGCCCATGCCGCCAGCCTCAACGATTATTTCGCCTACGACTTCGGCACCCACCTTGCCGGGCACATCGCCTACCCCATGACGGGACTGACTCCCGGTCTCCACAACCTCGCCCTCCGCGTGTGGGACATCAACAACAA
Source organism: Alloprevotella sp. (assembly GCA_045639805.1). Lineage (GTDB taxonomy): Bacteria > Bacteroidota > Bacteroidia > Bacteroidales > Bacteroidaceae > Alloprevotella. Next base: position 5,629 of record JAZUDS010000075.1, on the reverse strand, counting down.
CAGTACCCTCACCGAGATGGCTGTACTCGTACAGGCCAACCCGTCCACCGACTTCTCTGTCAGCACGACGGCCAACCCCGTCACGACGGCCACCCAACTCGTTGTCACCCTTCCGCAGTCCCATTCCGCCGAGCCCGTCGCCCTCCGCATATATGCCGCCACCGGCCAACTGCTCTGGGAACAGACGCTCCCCGTGGCAGAGGGGCAGCACTTCGTCTCTGCCCAGTGGCTTGCCTGCTCCAGCGCCGGCACACCCCTGCCCTCCGGTGTATATCTCCTACGCGCCGAACAGGGCAAGCAGCACACCAAGACTAAAAAAATCATCATCCACAAACAATAAACCACTCCCATAGACGTTATATTTTTGTTATGCGTAAACTTATAATCTCCTTCGCGTTGTTCACCCTCGCCCTGCTTCCCGCCCTCTCACAGAGCCAGACGCAGGAAGACCTCTACAACCCCATAACCACTGCCGTGACCTCCCGTACCATCGCCCCCGATGCCGTGGGTGCCGGCATGGGCGACATCGGCGCCGCCACCACGCCCGACGTCTATTCCCAGTACTGGAACCCCGCCAAGTATCCCTTCACCATCTCGCGCTCCGGCCTTGCCGTGAACTACACGCCGTGGCTGAAGAGCATCGTGGACGGTATCGCCCTGCTCAACGCCTCGGGCTACGTGCGCCTCGGAGACTATCAAGCCCTCTCCGCCTCGCTCGACTACTTCACCGTGGGCGACGTGACCACCGTGGACGAATCCATGACCGTGCGACCCTACGAAATGTCGTTCGACCTCGCCTACTCACGCATGCTCTCCGAGTCGTTCTCCGCCGCCGTTGCCCTCCGCTATATGTATTCCGATATGAGCGGCCACGCCTTCGACGACATGAACCCCGGCCACGCCTTCTCCGCCGACCTCGGTATCTACTGGAACCGCTACTTCAACATGGGCCAGCGCGAGTGCCAGTTCGCCCTCGGCCTCAACCTCAGCGACATAGGCTCCAAAATAAACTTCGGCGACGACTACTCCTACTTCATCCCCACCCGCATGCGCCTCGGCCTCAACTGGACCATCCCCCTCAACGAGTTCAACCGTCTCGCCTTCAACCTTGAGGCCTCCAAACTCCTCGTGCCCTCCAAGCCCCTCCAGAAGGACGGCGAGAGCGACGTAGACTACAACGACCGCCTCATGACCGACTACTACAACATCGGCTCCATCAAAGGCATCTTCAAGTCCTTCAGCGACAGCGAGCGCGGCGCCAAGGGCGAACTCAGCGAGATACTCATCGGCGGAGGCTTTGAATACTCCTATAACGACAAGTTCTTCCTCCGTGGCGGCTACCACCACGAGAGCGACTGGGAAGGCGGCCGCAAATACGCCACCTTCGGTGCAGGCTTCAAGATGAGCACCCTCTCCATCGACGCCGGCTACACCTGGGCCATGTCCTCCACCAATCCCCTCGACAAGACCATCCGCGTCAGCCTCGCCTTCGACTTCGACGGCATCAAGGAACTCATTGGAAGAAGAAAAGGAAGATAATCATGCGCATCGGTTTCGGCTACGACGTACATCGTCTCGTAGAGGGCCGCCCCCTATGGCTCGGCGGCATCCTCATCCCCCACACCCACGGACTCCTCGGCCACAGCGACGCCGACGTACTCATCCACGCCATCTGCGACGCCCTCCTCGGTGCCGCCAATCTCCGCGACATCGGTTTCCAGTTCCCCGACACCGACGAGGCCTACCGCGGCATAGACTCCAAGAAACTCCTGCGCCGCACCGCCGACCTCCTCCACCGGCGCGGCTACCGCGTCGGCAACATCGACGCCACCGTCTGCGCCGAGCATCCCAAACTCAACCCCCACATCGAGGAGATGAAGGCCGTCCTTGCCCCACTTATGGACATCACCACCGACGACGTCAGCCTGAAAGCCACCACCACCGAGCGCCTCGGCTTCACCGGGCGCGAAGAAGGCATCAGCGCATACGCCGTGGCTCTCATAGAGAAAACAGAATAATGCGCATCAGCAAACAAACATTCAAAGATTGGACATTACCCCTTGCAATCATAGCCGGCGTAATGTCCTATTTTCTTTACACCGCCATACCGGTGCTGGCACCCTACAAGGCACTCACTCTTGACACAATCAGCATCGTGCAGCCCACCTTGCTCTTCACTATGCTCTTCGTGGCACTCTGCAAGGTGGAGCCCTCCCAGCTGCGTCCCCACCGCTGGCATCTCTGGCTCCTGCTCATACAGGGCGGCCTGTTCTGTCTATTCGCACTCATACTCATCGCTCTCAATGCACTCCCCCAAAGGGGGAGCGGGGAGGGGGCTCTCCTTCAAGGCGCGATGATATGCCTCATCTGTCCCACCGCCACCGCGGCCGCCATCGTCACGCAGAAAATCGGTGGCACCATTGAGGGCGTCGTCACCTATACCGTCTTCATCAACATCCTCGCCGCCCTCCTCATACCCGCCGTAGTGCCCCTCGTCTATCCCCAGCAAGGCCTCGGCTTCATCCATAGTTTCTGGGTCATTATGGGCCGCGTCTTCCCCATGCTTATCTGTCCCTTCTTCGCCGCCCTACTGGTGCGCTACGTCTCCCCCGCCTTCCATCGCCGCGTCGTCGCCACCCACGACCTCGCCTTCTACCTCTGGGCCATCTCCCTTGCCCTCGGCATCGCCGTCAGCACCAAGAGCGCCATGCACGCCCATGCTTCTTTCCGGCTCTTCGCCGGACTGGCCCTCGTCAGCCTCGCCACCTGCATCTTCCAGTTCTGGGCAGGCCGCCTCATAGGCCGCCGCTACGGCCAGCCCATTGCCGGCAGCCAGGCCCTCGGCCAGAAAGCCACCGTCTTCGGCATCTGGGCAGCCTACACCTTCCTCAATCCCGTCAGCAGTCTCGCTCCAGGATTCTATTCCATCTTCCATAACCTCTGGAACACGATACAAATCAACAGGTACAGCAAAAAATGAGAAATAAAATAACCGGACTTCTCCTTCTTTTCTTTCTATTTCTCCCCGCCTCGCTTTCTGCCCTCGTCATCAACGAGGTGATGCCCGCCAATCTCGGCGAGTGCATAGACCCGTCGTGGAACTTCGGCGGGTGGGTGGAACTCTACAACCCCACCGCTACGGCCATATCGCTGAACGGTATGGCGGTCAGCGACCACAAAGGTCACTCCTTCACTCTGGGACCCGCCCACGGCAGCGTGCCGGCCCACGGCTACAAGAACCTCTGGTTCGGCCACTACGATGAGACGAACTTCCCCGCCCAGATAGACTTCAAACTCGACTGCGACGGTGGCACCCTCACCCTCTCGCAAGGGCAGCAAGTGCTGGCTACCGTCAGCTACCCTGCCGCCTTGCCTCGCAACACATGGGCCCGCACCGCTGACGGCGCTGATTCGTGGAGCAACGCCACCCCCACCCCCGAGGCCTCCAACTCCACGGCCACCTTCGCCCTCTCGCGCACGGCCCCTCCCGTTCCCGACCTCCCCGGCGGCTGGCTCAACGGCTCCCTCACCCTCAATGTCTATGTCCCCGAAGGCGCCGACCTCTACTATACCACTGACGGCACCGTACCCACCACCGCCAGCACACGCGCCGATACCGATGCCGACGGCAATGCCGCCTTCTCCATCTCCGCCACCACCTGCTACCGCTTCCGCTGCTATAAGGAGGGGACCTTGCCCAGCAGCGTCGTGACGCGCTCCTTCATCAAGCATTCCTGCACCAAGCACATAGAAGGCGGGTGGGACATTGATGAATGGGGAGACTGGATTTGGGTTGACGACCACGATGAGACCGTGGATCTCGGCACAGCCACCCTCATCTCCGTTACCACCAACCCCGATTACCTCTACGACGATAAGATAGGAATATACGTTGACGGCACCAACGGCGGTTGGAGTTACTGGACGTATGCCAACTACTACCAAGACTGGGATCGCCCCGTCAATGTCGAAATCTTCACCCCCGAAGGCTTGCCCCTTGTCAATCAAGAGGTGGACATGAGTATGTCGGGCGGTTACAGCCGCATGAACACGGTCAAGTCCTTCAAACTCAAAAGCAACAAGAAATACGAAGGAGTCTCCTATTTCCCCGCCACCGACCTTTTCCCCGACAAGCCTTATCTCCGATGCAAGGACATCCTCCTGCGCACGGGCGGCGTGGACATTGCCGAGCGCCAGCAGGATGTCGCTCTCCAGACCATTGTGCGCCGTTCCGGGTTCTATGCCGACACGCAAGATTTCCGTCCCGCCTACGTCTTTTTCAACGGCGTATTCCAAGACATCATCTTCCTCCGCGAGCCCTCCAACAAGCAGTACGGCTACTCCAATTATGGCTACGATACGGACTATATGGACACCGTGGAGGAGAGCGATATCACCGGCGTCACTATCACAAACGGCACGGCTACGGCCTTCAACGAGCTCTGCAAATACGCCCGCAATGCAGCCTCCAGCACTTCTGCCTGGGAAAACGTCAAGCAACTCCTCGACGTAGATGAGTTCGCCAACTACTTCGCCCTCGAGACCTACCTCGCCAACCAGGACTGGCCGCAGAACAACATCAAGATGTTCCGCTCCACCGATGACGGCCGTTTCCACGTCATTCTTCAGGACCTCGACGCCTGTTTCCACGAGTTCGGCAACACCTTCGAACGCATGGAAAACAACCAGACCTATGGCTATGCCGTAGCAGGGCACAAGGAGAACACCCTCCTCACGCTCTTCCTCAACCTTATGAACCGCGAAGAGTTCCGGCAGCGTTTCGTCACGGCTTTCTGCCTCGTTGCCGGCAGCGTGTTCGAGCCCGCCGCCGTCAGTGCCCAACTCGATGCCCTCTATGCCGAAGTGCAGCCCGCCTATGGTTCCTCCACTGTCCTCGCAGGGGCCTATGCCGACCTGGCAGACATTCTCTCCGAAACATGGCAGCAAGAACGCTTCCGTTATCTTTCCTCATGGAGCCGCGTCAAGTCCTATGACTACGCATCCGTATCACTCTCCGCCGAGCAGCCGGCCACCCTACTCCTCAACGGCCAGCCCGTACCCCGCACCCACTTCAACGGCCCCCTCGTCCTTCCGGCCACCGTACAGGCCCAGGCTCCTCGCGGTTACCGCTTCACGGGGTGGCAACGCAACGGCACCGTTGTCTCCACCGACAGCACCTACACCATTACCCGCGACGGCACCTACAAGGCTGTCTTCGCCTCACAAAATAACCTTAACCTTGACCCTAACCTTAACCCTCCCGTTGTTATCAACGAAATATGCGCCAATGCCGGTATCTACCAGAGTCCGCGTCTCAAGCATAGCGACTGGATAGAGCTCTACAACACCACAAACGCACCCGTTGACCTTACCGGTGCCTATATCTCCGACGACCTCGACGAACCTCTCAAATACGCACTCCCCGCCTCCCTTTCCCCCGTCATCCCGGCCTATGGCCACCTTATCCTCTGGGCTGACGGCCAAGAGCTCCCCTTCAAACTCGCCAACGGCGACGGTGAAGGTCTCCTTCTCACTGCCCCCGACCAATCCTGGAGCGATACGCTCCGCTATGTCACCATGACCGTCCAGCAGACCGTAGGCCGCTATCCCGACGGAGGTGCCCACACAT
>JAZUDS010000074.1:0-4741 GCA_045639805.1 Alloprevotella sp. | reverse complement strand
AAAAAGGGCCGCCACAGCCAACACTTTTTGATTAGTGGGGGGGGGCTTACTTTTGAGAATAAAAACCCCGAAGTCCGTGTTTACAGGGCTCCGGGGAGGTTTCTTATGCTGTTTTGAGTTTTACCGGACAGCAATAATTCTTGATAAAAATACTGCTCTCCACCAAAAAAAACCAGCGGCCCGCAGAGTGTGCCGCGGGCCGCTGGGAGGAAATATGTGATGGAGGGATTTACTGCTGAATGGGGAGGGGCTGGAAGAACTCGGGACGATGGTAATCGGGCGAAGGGGTCTGGATGGGGAAGAGTGTGACGAAGTGGGGCTGCGGAAGGAGGTCGCCACACTTATAGACGTTGCCGAGATAGTCGGTGCGCTGGCCGTCGTCGTGGAGTTCGGGGAGAAGAGCGAAGGGTACTTCCAGGGTGAGCTCCCATTCGGTGGTTTCCTCGCGCAGGCCGAAGGCGGTGCGGCCGAGGGAGGCGGTGCGATGCACGGGAGCGAGTTGCTCGGGGGTGTAGCGCTTGCGGTTTTCACGTCCTGCGCCGAGGCCAATGAGGAGGGTGCCTACGCAGTTGCACTCTATGTTGTAGTAGAGGTCGCTTTCGGGCGCCTTGATGAAGCACTCGCAGCAGGAATCTTCCCACACGCTGCCGTTGTCGGTGGCTTCCTGTGCGCGTACGGCGGGTTCGAGAACTTTGTAATGGAGGATGAGGTGTGTGGAAGTGCGCTTGATGCTGGCGCTTACTTCGGGCCGGAGGGGAAATTCGGGCCAGTTGATGTGGGTGAGGGTCATATTTTTTGAGGATTGGGGGCTTGTGGGCCGTGGTACTTTATTTTTTCTTGTTGTGCGTGCGGAAGCCGGAGAGGTAGCCCTTGCCGTCGGTGTGGCGACGGGGTGTGGGGGCCTGGGGAGCAGGGGGTGTGGCCTCGGGATAGGAGATGCGCGTGTGGTAAACCATTTTCAGGTTATCTACAAACACTTTCTCGGCTTTTCTTATATCGGCGAATGAGATGGGGCACTGCTTGAAGAGGCCGTCCTGCAGCTGGGCATCGATGACGCGGTGGACGAGTGCCTGAATGTTCTCCTCGGTGTATTCCTTGAGGGAGCGACTGGCAGCTTCCACGGCGTCGGCCATCGTGAGGATGGCTTGTTCACGCGTGCGGGGCGACTTTCCGGGATAGGTGAAGTCGGCGCGGTTGACCTGATCTTCGCCACGGCGATTCACGGCCTGCTGATAGAAATAGCGCACGAGGGATGTGCCGTGGTGGGTGAGGATAAACTCGCGTATCTCCTCGGGAAGTTGGTGCTTTTCGGCCAGTCGGAGGCCATCGGTGACGTGAGCGATGATGATGGCGGCGGAACGTTCTTCTTCGAGCTTGTCGTGGGGGTTCTGCCCTGACTGGTTTTCGGTGAAGAAGGCGGGGGCCTGCATCTTTCCTATGTCATGGTAGAGGGCGCCAGTGCGGACGAGGAGCGTTTTTGCGTGTATGGCCTGGGCTACTTCGGCGGCGAGGTTGGCCACTTGCATTGAATGCTGGAATGTGCCCTGTGCTTCGCGCGACATACGGCGGAGCAGCGGGTGGTTGATGTTGGTCAGTTCGATGAGAGTGACGTCGCTGGTGAAGTTGAAGAGGCGCTCGATGAGATACATCAGCGGATAGGTGAAGAGCAGGAGCACTCCGCTCACAAGCTTGTAGTAGAGGACTTTGAGGTCCACGCTTTGGAACGTGGCTCCCTGGATAAAGTCGATAAACACGCCCACCAGGCAACTGCAAAGGGTGACAATGAGCGCGGTCTTGAAGATTTGGGCTCGCGCCGTGAGCGACCGCAGGGAGTAGATGGCCACCAGCCCGGCCGCGAACTGTGTGAGTATGAAGGGATAGGGCTGCTGGAGGCACAGGCTGGAGAGCACCGTCATGGCAATGAGATGCATGGCGGCGGTGCGGCTGTCTATGAAGATACGGATGAAGATTGGCGCCATGGCATAGGGCAGGAGATACACGTTGAGGAACTCGTGCCTTACCATGAGGGCGGTGAGAACGGGGAAGAGGGTGAGAAGGACGAAGAGGAGGGAGACATGGTGGGAACTGAGCATGACGTCGCGACGGTAAAGCCGCAAATAAAACACCATGAGGAATATTACGCCACACACGAGGCCCGCCTGGCCTGCCAGAAGGAAGAAGCCTTTGTTGGTATTGTCGTCGCGCAGTTCGCTCTCGCGCTTGAAGGAATTGAGGATGGCGAGAGTTTCTTCGTCAACTATCTCGCCGCGGTCCACAATCTTCTGTCCGCTCTGCACCATGCCGGTTGTGCTGCTCACACTGCCCAAGGCGTCGCTCAGAGCCGCCCTTGTGCGCACGGAATCGTAGGAAAGGTTGGGCTTGAGGTACTCGTTGAGATGCAGCTGCACGAGTTCGCTGCGCTGAAGCCTGGCAGGGGCGGCCTGCATGATGTGCCGGTAGGCGGAAAGGGGCGTAAAGGTCTCGCTGAGGGTAATTTTGCTGGCCGTAGTGCCGCTTATGACGCAGAGACTGCCCACATGAGCCTCGTACATCAGGAGTGAGTCGGCGTTGCTCATCAGTCCGTGGCTGTAAATCTCCTCCAGCATGTTCTTAACGTGCTGCACATACTCATAAGGCACGTTCCCAAAGCGCTTGCTCTGCCAGTCGGCAAAGATTTTGCGACTCTGGAGCGAAGCCATGGAGTCTGCGAGATTGAAGAACGGCTCTACCGAAGACGCGGCACTGTCGCGGTCGGCCTGCAGGCGTGCTTCGCTCTTATAGATGGGGAAGTCGTAGGCGGCAATGAGCGACGGATAGAGCCAGGGACGGCCCTCCTCGTAACTGTAGCCGAATTTGCTCCCACGAGGCAGCACCAAGATGATGATAAAGATGCTGCAGATGGTGCAGATCAGTAAGGTGAGTGAAAAGCGGCGCATGTCTTTTTGAGTTATCAGTGAATAGGTGACAGTGAATGGTAGAGTCGTCTGCGAGTGAAGAGGAACCGTCTGTGCTCCTACTTGCTGAGTTCCAACATCCGCTGGATGGGTTTCAAGGCCTTGGCGGCAACGGCGGCGTCCACCTCAATGGCGGGAGCGCTGAGGAGGAGGCAGTCGCGCAACTTCTGGAGTGTGATCTGCCGCATGTAGTTGCATTCGTTGCAACCGGGACCCTCGGTGGAGGGCACGGGGATAAAGCGCTTCTGAGGGGCGCTGCGCTGCATCTCATGGAGGATGCCGCTCTCCGTGACGACGAGGAATTCCTCGGCATCGGAGGCCAGGGCGTACTTCAGCAGGGCGGCGGTGGAGCCCACCTCGTCGGCGAGGCGCACGAGGGGCTCGGGGCACTCGGGATGGACGAGCACTTTGGCCTCGGGGTGCTCCCGCTTCAAGTCCAGCAGGGCAGTGAGCGAGAAACGCTGATGCACGTGGCAGCAACCGTCCCAGAGGACCATCTGGCGGCCGGTCACGCTGTTGAGATAAGCGCCCAGGTTGCGGTCGGGGCCGAAGATGAGCGGCTGGTCGGCGGGGAAAGATTCCACGATGCGACGGGCGTTGCCGGAGGTCACTACCACGTCGGTGACGGCCTTGGTTGCGGCCGACGTATTGACGTATGAGAGCACTTTATGCCCGGGGTGTGCCTTCACAAACGCCTCGAAATCCTCGGCAGGGCAACTTTCTGCCAACGAGCAGGTGGCTGAGGCGTCGGGGATGAGGACGAGTTTGTCGGGACAGAGGATTTTGCAGGTCTCGCCCATGAAGTGGACGCCGCACATCACGATTATGTCGGCGTCGGTCTGCGAGGCTTTCTGCGCCAGGGCGAGGCTGTCGCCCACGAAGTCGGCTACGTCCTGCACGGCGCCCTCTGTGTAGTAGTGGGCGAGGATTACGGCGTTCTTCTCCTGGGCCAGTTGGCGGATTTGTTGGCTAAGTGTCTGCATTTCGTCAAGAAAAAAAAGCGACCGGAGGCAGGGGCCACCTGCCCCCGGCCTTTATTTGCGTGTAAACGGGGATTGTCTGGTTTTTACTTCGTCATCTGCAGACCTACATACATACCGTTGTAGTTCTTAAGCAGACTGCCGAGTGAACTGGCGATATTATTGCCGGTGAGAGCGCCGACGCCCTGAGCGAGGGTGAGGAGTTTGCTGCTCTCAAAGAGGAGGCTGAGGGTGCCGCCGTTGAAGGCCACCTTCGGGGTGAGGGTGCCGAGGCCGCCGAGGTAGGTCATTTGCAGCTGGGAGTTCTTTGTGTCGAGCGCCCACTGGCCGGAGAGGCTCTTACCGGAGAGGGTGCCTTTCCAGGTGTGGTCGGCGTTGAAGGTGAAGGAGGTGAAGCCAGGCTTGATACCTATCTTCTGCACGTAGCCGTCAATCTTGTTCTCCATAGCGCTGGCTGCCACTTCGCCGCCCAGCTTGCTGAGCACGTTTTCGCTCTCGAAGACGCAGTCAATGCCCTGATACTTCCACGTACCCACGAGATTCTTCTCGCTTACGGTGTTGGTGCCGAGAAGATTGCCGAGGAGGGAGCCGAGAACGTTGGTACCGCTCTTGGCAAGAGCACTTGTGGCGGTGGAGCCGAGGGCATTGCCAGAGCCGTTGCCCAGAAGGCCGCCAAGGGCGCTGCCTCCGGCGGTGGTGTTACCGAGACCTGTGCAGCCCGTAAGGATGATGGCGGCTGCTGCCATTGATAAGAGAATCTTTTTCATTTTGATTTGTTTTATTTGTTTGTAAATTCGTGGCTGAGGG
>JAZUDS010000073.1:0-10309 GCA_045639805.1 Alloprevotella sp. | reverse complement strand
CCGGTAAAATTGCTATCTTTGCCCATGATTTGATTACTTTGGTTTTGTGGTGAAAGCAAAGATAATCAAAAGGGCTGATACTTTTACAGTACCAGCCCTAAATTTTATCAATTTTAAAAGTTTTACCGGACAGCAATAATTTTGAATATTAACTAATGACAATTAAAAATTTTAACAACTTCAACAAAGATGAAAAACATTTTATTACCTTGCTCCCTTTTCATTGGAGTATTGCTCTATAGCTGTTCGAGTGATATTGTTGAGCAGAAGGAAAATTTCAACAGTCCTTCCAATATCTTGCAACAATATGGTAACATCCATAACGCTGGTTTAGATTTTATAAAGCTTGATGCCATGGCAAGCCATAGTTATTATAGCATTGATCGTATGGATTCAGTGTATTGCAAATGGGTCGTATCGCAATATGGTTCTTCTGAGACAAGTGATGCTGCGAAAGCTGGATACATGAAAGCCACAGCAAATCCGCAATGCACTCCAGTCCTCCCCTATAAGGATTACAGTCCTAACAGGGGAAAACTGGCACGCATCCCTACAGAAGGTCGTGCGTCCCTGTAATCGGGTGCAGTCCTCCCCCTAGGGATTCGAGTCCTCCCCCTAAGGATTGCAGTCCTCCCCCTAAGGATTGCAGTCCTAAGGGGGAGGACTGACATTTCTTTCGGGCATCAACAACTCGTAAGCTATGAATCAAGAGCGGGGCCTCTTCTAATGGGTGAAGGTTTACGGATGAGGCAGGACGCTGCAAATGCAAAAAAGACAGAGGAGCGGCACGGGGCGCTCTTCTGTCTTTTTCTTCTATGTGGCAAGGGGGATTTTCTGTTAACGGAGGTCGATGACTTGCACCTTGGGATGCTCTTTCTTATTGAAGCGGAAGGTGGAGTCGGAGAGCTTCTTGCCTTTCTTGAGATTGCTGATGTTGATGGTGGTCTTGCTGCCGCGCTGGGAGGTCATCACGACGCGGGAGGGCAGATAGGTCTTCTGGTTGATGGTTACCTCCATCTGCTTGACGCCTTTCTTCTTCTGCGAGGTCATAGTGACGACGTAGTTGGCGCCCTCGGAGCGCATCTTGAGGTCGAAGCCGCTCTTGTAGAGGTTGAGGAAGTAGTAGGGGTTCATCTGCTGGAGTTCGGCGGCCGTGGGGGTCGTGACGTTGACTTCCTTGCTACCGGTGAGCATCATCCACTGCGTGGCGCCGTCGAACCATACGAGGGCCTCGGAACTCTTGGCGATGAACTTGCGGCCCTGAATGGTGATGGTGCCGGAGGTTGTGCCCTGGGGTGCGCTGGCGGTGAAGGAAGCGGAGCAGGAGGGGTAGGATGCGAGGATGCTGGAGGTCTTGTCGAGCACGCTCTTGGCGGTGGGGGCGGCAGCATGGAGGCTGAGGCTCGTGCAGGCGCAGAAAAGGAGAACTATGAATTTTGAATTATGAATTAAGAAGCGCATAGGTGTAGTAATAATAATTAATATGGTGTTATGCTTGTCCTTGCAGCATCTCGATGATGGTCTGCAGGCTTTGGTCGTCGCGGATGAGAACTTCGCGGGGCTTGGAGCCGCGTGCGGGACTGACGATGCCGGCTTTCTCAAGTTGGTCGGTGATGCGGCCGGCGCGGTTGTAGCCGATGGAGAACTTGCGCTGGATGGCACTGGTGCTGCCCTGCTGCGAGGCGACCACCCACTGGGCAATCTCCACGAACATGCTGTCCAGCTTCTCGTCGGAGGCCATGCCGCCGCCTTCTGAAGCATCGTCGGAGGGAGGCTCGGGGAGTTCGTAGGGACAGTAATATCCCGGCTGTTCGCCGATGAACTCGCTGATGGCCTCCACCTCGGGGGTATCGAGGAAGGCACACTGCACGCGGACGGGCTCGGCACCGGCCAGCATGAGCATATCGCCGCGGCCTACGAGTTGGTTGGCGCCAGTACGGTCGAGAATGGTCTGGGAGTCAATGCGCTGCATTACCTTGAAGGCCATACGGCCGGGGAAGTTGGCCTTGATGTTACCGGTGATGATAGTCGTGGTGGGGCGCTGGGTGGCAATGACCATGTGGATGCCGACGGCGCGGGCCAGCTGGGCGATGCGGGCGATGGGGAGTTCCACTTCCTTGCCGGCGGTCATGATGAGGTCGCCGAACTCGTCGATGACGACGACGATGTAGGGGAGGAAGCGGTGGCCGTTGTTGGGGTTGAGGTGGCGCGCCTTGAACTTGGCGTTGTACTCCTTGATGTTCTTACACTTGGCAGACTTGAGGAGGTCGTAGCGCGTGTCCATCTCCACGCAGAGGCTCTTGAGCGTGCGCACCACTTTGTGGACATCGGTGATGATGGGCTCGTCGTTGTCGGGGATGGCGGCGAGGAAATGGTTGAGCAACGGGGCATAGATGGAGAACTCCACCTTCTTGGGGTCAACCATCACGAATTTCAGTTCAGCGGGGTGCTTCTTGTAGAGCAGCGAACCGATGATGGCGTTGAGGCCTACGGACTTACCCTGACCTGTAGCACCGGCCACGAGGAGGTGGGGGAGCTTGGCGAGGTCCACCATATAGACCTCGTTGGTGATGGTCTTGCCGAGGGCGATGGGGAGCTCGTACTTCGTCTCCTGGAACGTGCGGCTGTTGAGCAGCGACTCCATCGACACAATCTGCGGCTTGGCGTTCGGCACCTCAATACCGATGGTGCCCTTGCCGGGGATGGGCGCGATGATACGTATGCCGTTGGCGGAGAGGGAGAGGGCTATGTCGTCCTCCAGATTACGGATGCGGCTGATGCGCACACCGGCGGCGGGAGTAATCTCGTAAAGGGTGATGGTGGGGCCCACGGTGGCGCGGATGCTGGTAATTTCCACGCCGAAACTTTTCAGCACCTCAATGATGCGGTTCTTGTTGGCCTTCTGCTCCTCCATATCTACGGCCACGCTGCTGGAGGCGCCGTGGTCGTCGAGGAGGCCGAAGTGGGGGAATTTGTAGCGCGGGAGGTCGGCACGCGGGTCGTAGGGCTCGAGGTCCTCTATCTCGGAGGCCGTATTGCCCTCAGCCTCCTCTTCTGACTCGGCTACGGTGACTTCAAATTCGGGGTCGCCCTCCTTGGGTTCGCTCTCGACGAGTTCGGCCTCTTCGGTGGGCTGCGGGGGCTCGGCGGTGGTAATCACGGGCTCTTCTTCATCGAGGTCGATGACGGTGGGACGGGATTCGCCTTCTCCCTGCGTTATTTCCATTTCGGGGCCGTCGGCAGGAATTTCTCCCTCAGAGGTAGCGTCTTTTTCCATTCCGTCGGTGAGGGTGTTCACATCGCCATTCTTTTTGAGGCGACGCACATAATCCTGCGGCCTGAAGAGTTTGCGCACGATGCCAATGGTCTCTCCTGTGAGGTAGACGCAATAGAGAGCCAGGCTTGCGGCCAGAATGATAAAGGTGACAGGCACGCCGACATTGTCGACAATGAGTTTAGATATCACGTCGCCATGGTTGCCGCCCCAGGGGAATACCACCCACTGCAGCATGGAGGAGGGGAAGAGGTAGTCCATGTGGTGCTCAATATAGCTCAGGGCAATGCTGCCCCACACCATGACGAGCGAGAGGTTGATGAACCATTTCCAGAGGCGCACCTTATAGGCCTTGAGCATTCGCATGCTCACTTGCAGGAAGAACACGGGGATGAGGAGACTCATCAGTCCGAAGGCGTCGTGCATGAAGTAGTAACCTGTGCGGAGGCCGAGGCGTCCACACCAGTTGCTGACGATTTCGCCTTCCGGCAGGTTGGCTTCTATGATGCTCTGGTCGAGTTTGCCATTGACGAGGAGGCTAATCTCACTGAGGAGAATGAATACAGCCACAACCAGAATGAGCATGCCGGTGCAGAAGTTGACGACCTCGCCTATCGTCTTGCCATCGGGAGCAGTGAGCACGGGATTCTGTGTCTTCGCTCTCTTTGACGTGGCGGCGGGACGTTTCTGCCGGCCCTTGGAGGATTTATTTGTAGTGTTTGCCATAATATTTCATTGTTTAGTATTGCCGCTCGCCGAAGATAAGGCTGCCCACACGAATATGGGTGGCGCCCTCTTCTATGGCCAGGGGGAAGTCGGCACTCATGCCCCAGGAACGTACATTCCATTCGGGCGCCTGGAGCAGGTCCTTGGCCTCGTTGAAGAAGCGGCGGGCCGCCTGGAAGTCGCGGCGAATGCGGTCGGCATCATCGGTATTGGAAGCCATGCACATCACACCGCGGAGCCGCACGCCCTGAAGGGGATTTTCCTTGAAGCGGCGCAGAAGGTCGAGGGCTTCGTCGGGGAGAAAGCCAAACTTTGTCTCCTCTTGTGCCACGTGGAGCTGGATGAGCACGTCCACGGTGCGACCCAGCGCTACGGCTTGCTGGCTCACCTCTATGAGGAGGCGCTCCGAGTCGATGCTGTGTATCATGCTGACGTGGGGCAGGAGCTGGCGCACCTTGTTGCGCTGCAGGTGGCCGATGAAGTGCCATTCAATGTCGGACGGCAGCACGTCGCATTTCGTCAGCAACTCCTGCACGCGGCTCTCGCCGAAGACGCGCTGGCCTTCGTCGTAGGCGGCGCGGATGGCCTCGGCGGGATGGAATTTGCTCACGGCCACAAGCGTCACGTCGGGGTGGGCAGCGAGTTGCCGGTGTATGTTTTCTAACATTTCTTTTTAGCGTTATCCGAGGGGCAGAGTTGACAGGAAATGCCCTCGTGCGGATTATTTTTCCAGCAGGTCGGGGCGGAGGCGCTGGGTGCGCTCCAGGCTCTGCTGTATCTCCCACTCCTGAATCTTGGCGTCATGTCCCGAGAGGAGAATGTCGGGCACCTTCCATCCTTTGTAGTCGGCGGGACGGGTATAGACGGGAGCGGAGAGCAGATTGTCCTGGAAGCAATCGTTGAAGGCGCTCTGCGCATCGCCGATGGCGCCGGGGAGGAGACGTACGATGGCATCGGCCATCACGGCGGCGGCGAGTTCGCCCCCCGTCAGCACATAGTCGCCGATGCTTATCTCCCGGGTGATGAGATGCTCGCGAATGCGGTGGTCAATGCCTTTGTAGTGGCCGCAGAGAATGATGATGTTCTCTTTCAGCGACAGTTCGTTGGCCACGGGCTGCGAGAACTTCTCACCGTCGGGCGAGGTGAAGATAATCTCGTCGTAGTGGCGCTCCTTGCAGAGGGCAGAGATGCAGTCGTCGATGGGCTGGCACTGCATCACCATCCCTGCGCCGCCACCGAAGCAGTAGTCGTCCACGCGGCGGTGCTTGTCGGTGGTGTAGTCGCGGAGGTTGTGCACGTAGATTTCCACGAGCCCTTTCTTCTGGGCCCTAGCCAGGATACTGGTGTTCACGAAGCCATCCAGCATCTCGGGGAGCACGGTGATGATGTCTATTCTCATTCAGCCAGTCCTATCTCAATCCATTTCTCGGCCAGCGCCTTGCAGTCGTTGAGAGCTTGCTCGCGGCTTACTTCATATTCGGCCAGCAGGAGGTCGGCCATCTCTTCAGCGGAGAAGTCCTCGCGGCCTGCCAACTTCTCGTAGAGGTAGGCGCTTGTCTCGTTAAGGGCAATGAGAGCGTTGAAGTCAATGTTGCCGAGGCCCTGAGGCGTCAATACTTTCTCGCCGCACACGTCGCGCAGCTCAAATCCGGGTTTTATTTTCATTTTTTCTTTCTTTTAAATCGTTGGGGAATATGCGGGTAAATAATAAAGAGGAGGTAGCGGCGCAGGGGCAAGAGACGCGTCCAGAAGAAAGAGTACACTTTCCATCGGCGGCTGTCCATATTCAGGCGTTTTCCCTTGCGGAGGAAGGCCTCGGCGCGACCTATGACGTCGCTGCGTTGGAACGTTTCCGTGCCTGTGAGATTGCCGTCGCCGCGCATGGTGAGCGTGTCGCCGTCCACCTTAATAATGCGGTGGAGCACGTAGCGCTTAGGACTTACCTCGGCCAGGATGATATCGTTCACCTTCACCTCGCCCGTGCAGGGCACCAGCACCACGCTGTCTCTGTCGCCCTCAATCATGGGGCGCATGCTCCGGCCTCGCACTCGGAAAGTTACGACGCGGCCCTCGTCTATCATC
The DNA here is from genome assembly GCA_045639805.1 of Alloprevotella sp. Taxonomy (GTDB): domain Bacteria; phylum Bacteroidota; class Bacteroidia; order Bacteroidales; family Bacteroidaceae; genus Alloprevotella. The sequence goes on along the minus strand of JAZUDS010000073.1, from coordinate 4,227 downwards.
GCCTTGATTTCGGGGATGATAATCTCGTTGGCTATGTGGCGCTGCAGTTCCATCGTGAATTATATCTCACAGCCACACATCATCCGGTGGCTTGTCCGTGCGGCGTCCTCATCGGGCAGGCACTCCATGTCGTAGGCCTTGGCCACGCGGCAGATGCCGCTGATGGTCTGGCAGATTCCGTTGTAGGAGGGCTCATCCCAAATCATCGTAGAGCAACTGCTGAGGATGCTGGCGAAGGCCTCCAGGGGCTGCAACTGCTTTATCTTGTTGTGGGGCGCCTGGTGCAGACGCAGGAAGCCGCCCACGGGCGCACTCTCTTGCTTGTAGCATGGCGTCTTGCCGCTCCACGGCGTGCCATACACGCGGGCCTCGCCGTCAGGCATCAGGCGGATGGCCGGGTTGTCGTCGTTGAGGAGGTCGCAGCCGGGAATGTGCGTCAGCCAGAGCCTTGTGTGCGTGCTCTTTCCCGTGCCGCTCTTGCCTTGGCAGAGGTAGCCGCGGCCACCGTGGCGCACCACGCTGGCATGCATCATCAGCACACCGTGGTGAGCGCCGCAGAAGGCATAGCACACCATCACGCAGTTCTGCAGACCGAAGCGACGTTGCTCAAGGTTGCCGAAGAGCGTAGCCTCGCAGCGTTCGAAACGGGAGGAGGTGGAGAACACGCACACCGTCACGCCTTGCAGGTCCACGATGCGTATCTTGAAGCCGCCCTCCGGCAGGCGATACACGTCATACGACGAGTCGCCGCTGGGGAAGTGGCCCACCTCTTCCAGACCGTCCATGTCGTCCTTCACGCGGCCGTCGCCCACCTCAAGGGTAAAGACAGGCTCGCCTTCGGGATTATTCTGGAAGAAACGTCCGTGCGACGGCAGCATCCACTGATAGTCGGTGTCGGTGTCGTCAAAGGCGATGACGTAGTGCTGTCCGGCCACGAGGAAATGTAGTCGGAGTTCTTTATTTATCATAGTCATACGTGCGTGCTTTAAACTGAAAATCCGTGGCCGGCACCTCCACAAGCTGCTGCTTCCGTGCGGTCAGCGTCTTGCTGCGCAGCTTCATATAAGCCTTCTTGGCCTTGTTAGCGTTCTTGCTGAAATGCAGTGAACTCACGGCATGCTCGGCACCGTACTTCGCAGCCACGTACTGCCCAAAGGCGGCACTGTAGTACGCGCGGTCATTCAGAAGTCCGTCCTTGTTGAACTTCACGCCGTCCAATGCCTGCACACTGCTCATGTAACACACCGTGTCGGTCAGCATTTGTGCTACGCCGAACACATAGATTCTCGTTTCTTGAGCCGTTTTCTTGGCCATGCTCGGAGTGAACGCCATCGTACACAGCAGCAAGCCCATTATCAATTTCTTCATTGAAGGATGAATAGAGATTAGAGTAGTCTTAATATTAAATGTTATAGCGAAAGTCAAGCCGCTGCGCGCAGTGCAGCGCTGCTTGGTTCGCGTTGCTTGCAATAATGCGCGGCTTCCTCGCCAAGCATTATAGCGAAAGTCAGGCCGCGGCGCGCAGTGCGGCTCCGCTTGGTTCGCGTTGCTTGCAATAATGCGCGGCAAAGTTACAAAAAATATCTCACATAGCAAGTTAACAAAGGCTAAAAACGAAAATACTCCCCTAAAAGTTTGGTTATTTCCGCAGAAAGTCGTAATTTTGCAAACGCAAAAAGGAGAAAAGCCCGTTTTCTTACCCTTTGCACTGGACTTGTAGCTCAGTTGGTTAGAGCAACAGACTCATAATCTGGAGGTCCTAGGTTCAAGCCCTAGCTGGTCCACACGAAAAGTAAACAGACACTTACGAGAGCGCAAGTGTCTGTTTTTTTATTTAGGAAAAAGAGAGCGATTCCTCGCAGAAAAGCGTAGCAAAACCCCTAAAGGCCGCGTCTAATTCTTATTAGAAGCAAATAACCCATGCAGCGCATCGCTTTATTCTTATTAGTTTTGAGCCTGACGCTATTAAACATATTGGCCCAGCCTACGAAATTATCTCTTCCGCTCGATAGAAAAACGACAACGCTTATGAAGAAAATCCTTCTCACCTTCGCCTCTCTCTTCTGCTCCACTCTCTTGATGGCGCAGGATTTCAGCCAGTTCAAGCCCCTCAACGATTCACTCTTTCTCCATCAGAAGGCCTACGTCAAAGGCAACAAATACCAGCGCGATGCCCTTCTCTTCGTCGATATGCTGGCCGACACGCATCCTTATTATATATATAAGGAGCGCAGGGACTCCCTCTTCGCCGCCCAGAAGAAACTGCTGAAGAAATGCGGCGCCTGCAAGAGCGACTCCGTCTTTGCCGAACTCCTCATCGCCACTTTGGGCGACCTCCACGACAAGCACACGGACATCATCGACCCCGCCCAACTGCCCAGGAAGCAGCGCGCCGCCCAACAGGCCGCCCAGCAGGCTGCGCAACAGGAATCCTCCTCCTCCGAGGCCCTCATGGCGCACAAGAATGACCTTTTCCATTACGCCATCGTGCCGGAGCATGGAATCTGCTACCTGCAGTTCAACCAATGCGTTGATGCCCGCACGTCAGGCAACGCCGCGCTCCCGCGTTGGGATCTTATGCTTGACGAGATGTTTGCCCAGATGAAGGCTCAAGGCATACGTCGCCTCGTTGTGGACGCCCAGTATAACAACGGCGGCAGCAGTATGCTCTGCGATGAACTGCTCATCCGTCTTTGTCCGCTGGAAAAATTGAAGTTGTTCTCCACCTTCCTGCGTTTTTCCCGCCTCATGGCGGCCTACAACCCCCGCATCGCCGTCGCCAGGCAGAGTTGGGAGGCCGACGGCCATATTGATGAGTTGTATCCCCTACCAATGGGGGCGCCAGGCCCCGACTTCGTCCAGCCCGAGGTGTATGACGCCCAGGTGGTCTTCGTCCAGAGCGAGCGCACCTACAGCAGCGCGGGCATGCTGATGACTCTGGCGCGCGACAATCACCTTGGCCTCATCGTGGGTGAGGACTCCTCATTCCCGCCCTCCCATTATGGTGAAATACTTCCCTATAGGCTGCCCCACACAGGCCTTCTCGGCACCATCAGTTGCAAGTTCTTTGGCCGCCCCGATGGGGAGCATCTTGAGGACAAGACCCTCGTGCCCGACGTCAAGCTCAATCTCGCTGACAAGGCCAAGGCCTGGGGAGAGATAACCCGTCTTTTCAAATGATTTAATATGAAACTCCTCCGCATCCTTTCCCTTCTCGTCGGCCTTATGGGCCTTGTCCATATCGCCGCCACGTTTTCACCGCTGATAGGCGGCAAGTTGTCCGGCCTTGATGCCGGCACGTATCGCGCCATGATTTATATGAGCCTGATGTGCGGCCTTTTACTCGTCACGTTAGGGGCATTCCTCTGGTATTCTCTCGGAAAACTCGCCGAATGTTCCGCGTTGAAATTTCCGATACGGGTTGCCGCCGCATTGCTCCTCGTAGATGGCGTAGCAGCCGTGGGCTTTATGCCCCACAATCCCTTTGCCTGGACCATCGGCGCGCTGTGTGTGGCCGAAATTGTCCTGTTGCTGAGGCGCGCGAAATAACTCCCACACCCCATGAGGCGCCATATCCCCAATTTCCTCACGTCCTTACGCCTGGCAGGGGCCCTTCTGCTTCTCTTCCTTGAGCCCACCACGGCATTTTTCTCCGTTTTCTGGCTCCTATACCTCTTTCTCGGCCTCACCGATATGTTTGACGGCTATCTGGCCCGCAAGTGGAAGGCCGAAACGCCCTTCGGCGCGATGCTCGACAGCCTGGCCGACCTCCTTTTCCTCATCTGCGCCATCGTTCGGCTGCTTCCCGTGCTCCCGCTCTCGCTTGGGCTGTGGCTCTGGGCCGCCTTTATTGTTGTCATCAAGGTTCTCACGCAGATGATAGCCGTAAAAAGGCACGGGAAAGTCTTGTTTCCCCACACTTTTGCCAACAGGCTCACGGGCTTTCTCCTCTTCGTGAGCGTCCCCTTCGCCGTATGTTGCGGCCTCCCCCTCCTTCTTGTTCCCGTAGCGGCCGTGGCCACTTTTGCAGCCGTTCAGGAGGGGCGCTACGTTGGTGGGATAGAACATTTTGGAGACCAGTAAAATTCAAAACTACCGACGTTGGGCTGAAGGCCCTTAATTGTAGAGCCTAGGGCAGAGTGACCGAAGGGACCCCCGCCCTAGGGTCGCAGGTTCTACTACCAAGCGCCGCCGCAACGCGGCATAATTGTTTCGGGGCAGCGCCCC
>JAZUDS010000072.1:0-26802 GCA_045639805.1 Alloprevotella sp. | reverse complement strand
CCTATTGGGGAAAGATTTCGCTCTATGAGCGAGGGGATGTGGTGGTTGGGAAAGACTGCTAGCCTTCCTTTGAGGAAGTGGATGATACGAGAAAAAAGATGCATAGGCGTTTACCGCGGCTCTACCTCGGAGCCGATGATTGGGAAACTTCTTTGCGGCAGGTCTCCTGGCTTGTTGCAGCGACGGCGCCTTCTCGGCCCGTAGGTCAATGGCTTTGTGTCATCGCGAGAAGCAACTCACAGTTGCGGGACAGCGCCGGACTCTCACCGGCTTCCCTATTGTTCGCACCCAGGCCCGTCATCGCCCCTTCCTCGGGGCTTTCAGGCTGTGCGGCACCGCAAGCGACTGCAAATTTACGCATTTCTCCCCAAATGGCAAAGCCCCGGCCGCCGCATATCGCCCCTTCGCTTGGGAATGTCGGTGCTTCGCCCGAGTAGATAGCCGTTTCCGTGTCATTTCCCGCAGACAAAAGTTTTTTGCACCCCCTTGGCAATTTTTTGCAAGCCGACTGCAATTTTTTGCGAGCCGACTGCAATTTTTTGCCAATAGGGTGGCAAAAAAGTGCCAATAGGGTGGCAATAATATTGCTTCTTGCCCGCTTCCTTTTATTTCTCCTAATATTAATAACATTCGGGGACTTTCAAGGTGCGTAGCACAAATATAAAAGACACGCCCCCGAAAGCGACTTGCGCTCTCGGGGAGAGTGTCTCAGAGGGGGAGCGCTTGTACCGCCAGAGTGTATGAGATGTAGGAGGTGTAGCAAAAAATGTACTACGCGCGTACGTATTATTAAATAAGGAGTGCGGAAGTCTCTTGCATCGTCTTGTGTGTTCTCATCAGAGAGCCTGTCTTCTTGTGAGAAAAATGGCCATTTATAGCAGTTTAGGGGAGAAAAATTTGTGTACGTCGTGCGTTTTCATTACTTTTGCAGCAAGAAACTAATATAAAGAAAGATGGCAAGAGGTAAAGTTATTACAACGCACCTTCGTACTGGTGACCCGAATGGTATCCGTACTGTTTTTATCAGCAATAAGATTTGCGAGATGATAGTATTCCCTCGGACGGAATTTGAGGAGGTGGGCAAGTTGGAAGAAAGTACGTATCCTGCGCTTTATATCCTGATAGGCGAAGACGAAAATGGTACAGCCCAGGCCTATATAGGAGAATCTACAAACGGCTTGAGGCGCATCACTAATCACAAGAGCAATAAACTCTTTTGGAACAAATGCTTGATGTTCGTAGCGAAGGATGAAAGTATAAACAAAGCAGATGTTCAATATTTGGAGCGCCGTGCCATTGACCTTGCTACGGAATGTGCCCGCTTTGGAGTTACGAACGAACAGTCCGGCAAGGAGAACTCTCTCTCCAATTATCAAATAGATATTATGGAAGAGTTCTTTGACGATGTTTGCCTATTGACTTCTTTTATTGGTTGTCCCATTTTTGAAAATGCGTCTGCTTCGTGCGAGGCTAAGTCTGGCAACTGCTTTTATTTAACTGTGCGAGGAACTAACGCTAAGGCCATTTTTGATGAGAATAACCATTCTATGCGTATTCTCAAGGGTAGCCTGCTTCCTCAGGATACAGTGCCTTCATACAGAGACGCAGAAAAGAGAAACTTGATAATAGCTTCAATGTCTAAACCGACAAAGGATGGTAAGTGGGAACTTCAAAAGGACTATACTATCAATAGTCCGAGTACTGCGGCAAGCTATTGTTCTGGCCGCAGTTGCAATGGGTGGGCTCACTGGATAAACGAGGAGGGTAAGACCTTAGATGAATTATACAGAGCTAAATAATACTCAAGGTACAGCACAAATATAAAAGTCACACCCCCGAAAGCGACCTGCGCTCTCGGGGGCGTGCTATATATAAATAAGGAGTGGGGCTTACTTCTGATGTTCCTGGCACCAGCGGCGGGCGTTGGTGAAGGCGGCGAGCCAAGGCGTGCATTCGGCTTCGGGGCAGGGGTAGTAGGGATTCTGCCAGGGGAGGAAGGCACGCTCCAGGTGGGGCATCATGGCCAGATGGCGACCGTCGGGGGTGCAGATGCCGGCGGCGGCGAAGTCGGAACCGTTGGGGCAACCGGGGTACTGGTCGTAGGTGTAGCGAAGGACGATGTTGTAATCGGCCTCGGTGCCGGGGAAGGAGAACTTGCCCTCGCCGTGGGCCACCCAGATGCCGAGTTTGCTGCCGGAGAGCGGACCGAACATCACGCTGGTGTTCTCGGGGATGGTGACGCCGAGGAACTGCGACTCAAACTTGTGGGAGGTGTTGTGGAGCATCTTGATTTTTGCCTCGCCCGAGTTGGGGCCGACGAGACCAAGCTCCACCATCAACTGGCAACCGTTGCAGACGCCGAGGGAGAGGGTGTCGGGGCGCTGGTAGAAACGGTCGAGGGCGGCCTTGGCCTTGGGATTGAAGAGGAAGGCACCGGCCCAGCCCTTGGCGGAGCCGAGGACGTCGGAATTGGAGAAACCGCCGCAGAAGACAATCATCTGGATGTCGTCGAGCGTCTCGCGGCCGGTGATGAGGTCGGTCATCATCACGTCCTTCACGTCGAAGCCGGCGAGGTGGAGGGCATAGGCCATCTCGCGTTCGCCGTTGGTGCCCTTCTCGCGGATGATGGCGGCACGGACACCGCTGCGGGTGCGGCGGTCGGGGTCGGCGCCGAGATCGGCAAGACGGCCGGTGAAGGCGGCGGGGAGCTGATACTGGAGAGGCTGGTGCTTGTAATTCTTGTAGCGCTCGTCGGCCTGACCGTTGAAGGACTGGTAGCGGTCGAGGAGGTGGGAGGTCTCGTACCAGACGTCGCGCAACATATTAATATCAAGACCCTCCCGGCCTCCCTTAAAGGGAGGAGTGCCTGCGGGGTAGGTAATGTTGATGACGCGCTCGGGGATGGGCTGGCCAATCATTACGGCGAGGACGTCGTGGGCGTCGAGGATTTCTGCGAAGCGTTCCACGTCGGCCACCTGTACGACAACGCCGGGGTTCTCGGCGAAGAGGAGCGTGGCGGGGTCGGTCTCGGCGAAGGTGGAGAGGTCAAGGGCGACGCCGCCCTCGGTGTTGGCGAAGCACATCTCAAGGATGGTGGTGATGAGACCGCCGGCGGAGATGTCGTGGCCGGCGAGGATGATGCCCTCGTTCACGCACTGCTGCACGGCCTGGAAGGCGGCGCGGAAGTAGTCGGGATCGGTAACGGTGGGGACATCGCTACCGACCTTGCCGAGGCTCTGGGCATAGGCGCTGCCGCCGAGGCGGAGAGCGTCGCACGAGAAGTCGATATGGAAGAGCGCCCCTTCTTTCTGGAGAGGCACGCTGACGGCCTTGCGAACGTCGCTCACCTCGCCGCCGGCGCTGACGATGACGGTGCCCGGGGAGATGATCTTCTCGCCGTTCGGATATTGCTGGGAGAGGGACAGGGAGTCCTTGCCCGTGGGGACATTGACGCCGATGGCGCAGCAGAAGTCGGAGAGGGCCTGCACGGCGGTGTAGAGTCGGGCATCCTCACCCTTTTGGCTGCGGCAGGGCCACATCCAGTTGGCGGAGAGGCTGACGCTGTCGAGACCTTCCGTGAGGGGAGCCCACACGAGGTTGGTGAGGCTCTCGGCCACGGAGAGTACGCTGCCCTTGGCGGGGTCGGCAAGGCCAGCCTGAGGAGCGTGACCTATGGCGGTGGCGATGCCGGCGCGGCCGCGATAGTCAAGGGCCACTACGCCGCAGTCATTGAGCGGGAGTTGGAGAGGACCGGCGGTCTGCTGATGGGCCACCTTGCCCGTGACGGAGCGGTCCACTTTGTTGGTGAGCCAGTCCTTGCAGGCTACGGCTTCGAGACGGAGAACTTGTTCAAGTTGAGAGTTGAGAGATGAGAGCTGACAGTTGGAGGGGGCTTCGTACTGGCGCTCCACAGTCTCGTCCACCATCACCGTCTTGGGGGAGTGGCCGAACATCTGGGCAACGTCGAGGTCGAAGGGACGGCGGCCGTCACCCTGCTGGAAGGCGAAGTGGGCGTCGCCGGTGCACTCGCCGACGACATAGAGCGGAGCACGCTCGCGCTCGGCAATCTGGCGCACGTGGTCAATGTGCTTCTCGTCAATGAGGAGTCCCATGCGCTCCTGGCTCTCGTTGGCGATGATTTCCTTGGCGGAGAGGGTGGGGTCGCCCACGGGAAGCTTGGTCATATCAATGAGACCGCCGCATTCCTCTACGAGTTCGGAGAGACAGTTGACATGGCCTGCGGAACCGTGGTCGTGGATGCTGACGACGGGGTTGACCTCCTCTTCGCAGAGGGCGCGGACGAGGTTGTTGGCACGCTTCTGCATCTCGGGGTTGGCGCGCTGCACGGCATTGAGTTCGATGCCGCTGCTATAGCGACCCGTGTCAACGCTGCTGACGGAGCCGCCGCCGAGGCCGATGCGGTAGTTGTCGCCACCTACGACGACGACCTTGTTGCCCTTCTGGGGCTCACCCTTCAGGCAGTCGCGCTTGGTGCCATAGCCCACGCCGCCGGCGAGCATCACGACCTTGTCATAGCCATACTTCTCGCCGTTCTCCTGATGTTCGAAGGTGAGCACGGAACCCGTGATGAGGGGCTGGCCGAACTTGTTGCCGAAGTCGGAGGCACCATTTGAGGCCTTGGTGAGAATCTGCTGGGGCGTCTGGTAGAGCCATTCGCGGACGGGCAGCACCTTCTCCCATTCGGAGGCCTGCTCACGCAGACGGGGGTAACTCGTCATATAGACCGCCGTGCCGGCAATGGGCCAGGAGCCTACGCCGCCACCCATACGGTCGCGAATCTCGCCGCCCGTGCCGGTGGAAGCGCCGTTGAAGGGCTCCACGGTGGTGGGGAAGTTGTGGGTCTCGGCCTTGAGGGAGATGACGCTCTCAATATCGCGGATGATGAAGTAGTCGGACGTGCTGTGGTCGGCGGGGGCGAACTGCTCCACCACGGGACCCTCGGAGAAGGCCACGTTGTCCTTGTAGGCGGAGAGAATCTTGTGGGGATTCTCGCGAGTGGTCTTCTTGATGAGGTTGAAGAGGGAAGAGGGCATCTCCTCGCCGTCGATGATGAAGGTGCCGCCGAAGATTTTGTGGCGGCAGTGCTCGGAGTTAATCTGGGCGAAGCCAAAGACTTCGGAGTCGGTGAGTTGGCGACCCAGTTGCTTCTCTACGCCGTGGAGATACTCTATCTCGGCGGGTGAGAGGGCGAGTCCTTCCTGCTCGTTGTAGGCTTCGAGGTCGGTGATGAACTGTATCTCGGCCGGCTTGATATTGATGGTGAAGATGTCCTGGTCAAGGCCTTCGTACTCGCGTTGGAGCATCGGGTCAAGACGGCCGTCGTGGGGGAAATACTCCTCAATGCGGGAGATACCGGCGAGGCCCATGTTCTGGGTGATTTCTACGGCATTGGTGCTCCACGGCGTAATCATCTCGCGGCGCGGACCTATGAAGCGGCCTGCCACGGTGGAGCCTTCAAGGAGAGTGGCGCCGCCGTAGAGCCATTGCAGTTCGTTTACTTCTTCTGGGGTGAGAGCGTGGTTGACTTCCGTGGCAATCACACTCTTGGAGGGGGTGAGGAAAAAGAGTATCATCCTGTTGTGTTTAATATTTTTTATCTTTAGGCAATCATATTTGACCCCAAATGATTCAATATTCCGTAATCGGCTTTGCCGCTTGCCAGAGCAAGAAGTGGCGAATTAACGAATTCTCTTTTTTTATACAAGAATTATATGATTTTTTAGAATTTATAGGAATTGCTGCGTCGCAGCTGAATTGCAGTCCGCATGGTTCCGGCAGAGCGAGGCTCTGCAATTCCCAGAAATTCCAAATCCGACTGTATGAAAAAAATCTTTAATTCTTTAATTCTTGATAAAAAGAAAAATCAACGGGGCTTATAGTATATTGTTGCGTAAATTCTTGTTAAAAATAAATTCGCAGACTTGTGTCAAGTTGTATATAATCACCAAAGAAAATGCACAATGTAGAAGGGCGTGCGTCGTGCTGGTGGTTAGGCGTGCTTCATCCTACATTGTGCATTCATAGTGGTGCGTTAGCGTTGGATTAACTCAAAAGTTTCTTAACGAGTTGGCTGATGGCGCCGCCGTCGGCCCTGCCGGCCAGGCGCTTGGAGGCCGTTCCCATTACCTTGCCCATCTCCTTCATGGAGGTGGCACCGACTTCGGCGATGATGGCGCGGACTTCGGCTTCCAGTTCCTCGGGCGTGAGGGCTTTGGGGAGGTATTCCTCGCATACGAGAGCCTGGGCCATTTCCTCCTCGGCCAGGTCGGGGCGGTTCTGCTCGGTGTAGAGCGTAGCCGTGTCGCGGCCCTGCTTGGCGAGTTTGGCGAGAATCTTGATGGCGGCCTCGTCGGTGAGCTCGTCGTTAGCTCCCGGGGCTGTCTTGGCCTCGATAAAGAGTTTCTTAATGTTGCGGAGCGCCTGGAGGCGGACTTTGTCCTTTGCCTTCATGGCGGTGATGATGTCTTTACTTATTTGGTCGAAAAGCATAATGAAAGACCACCCAACCCCCGAAGGGGACGACCCCCAACCCCCTTAAGGGGGCTTTCTGCTGGGGTAAGGTTAGGGTTAAGGTTAGGGTTAAGGTTAAAGTTAAGGTTAAGGTTAAATTAGAAACGTCCGGGACCGAAGCCGGGGCCACCGAAGCCGGGGCCGCCCCATCCGCCGCGACGCATGCCTTCACCGCGCTGGCCGTTCTGGCCGCCGCGATTCATGGCGGGGCCCATGAAGACGAGCATCAGTTGCTTGGGGGTGAGGCGGGTGCTGAACTTCTCATAGTAGGCACGCTTCACGGCCACCTGCTTCTCCTCCATGTTGAATTGGTTGAGGAGCATCTGCTGGGCCTCTTCATCGGAGAACTGCTTCATCTCGCGCATGCCGTTCACTTCCTCGGGCTGCGTTTCGGGACGCAGGGCGTCGCGCAGGGCGTTGAGAGAGTCCTGGTACTCGATGTAGAGAGCCTTGAACCAGCCCTCGTCCTCGTCGGTGAGTTTCATATTCTTTACGAGTTGTTCGGCACGTTTCTGCGTCCATTCAGCGCGGCGTGCGGCAAAGTCTTCTTTCTGTGCGAATGCACCGCTGGCGATAAGCACCAGGGCGAGAGTCATAAGAACTTTTTTCATAGTTTTTGTTATTTTGGTGAATAATTAGCAAAGTGCGGGGCGGGGGGGGCGGCGATTAGAAGTATCCTTCGCGCTTCTTCTGTTCCATGGAGGCCTCCTGGTCGAAGTCGATGACGCGGGTGGTGCGTTCGCTCTTTGTCGTGGTCATCATCTCCTCCACAATCTTCTCAATGGTGTCGGCCTCGCTTTCTACGGCGCCGGTGAGGGGCCAGCAGCCGAGAGTGCGGAAGCGAATCTTGCGCATCTCGATGCGGTCGCGGTATTCCTCGGGCAGGCGGTCGTCGTCGGGCATGATGAGTTGGCCGTCGAGGTTCACTACGGGGCGCTCCTTGGCGAAGTAGAGAGGCACGATAGGAATCTTCTCCAGACGGATATACTGCCAAATGTCCAGTTCCGTCCAGTTGGAGAGGGGGAACACGCGGATTTCTTCGCCGCGGTTGACGCGGGCGTTGTAGATGTCCCACAGTTCGGGGCGCTGGTTCTTGGGGTCCCACTGGTGCTGGGCGTCGCGGAAGGAGAAGATGCGCTCCTTGGCGCGGCTCTTTTCTTCGTCGCGTCGGGCACCGCCGAAGGCAGCGTCGAACTTATGCTTGGAGAGGGCGGCGAGCAGGGCCTTGGTCTTCATCAGGTCGGTGTGCACCTTGCTGCCGTGGGTGAAGGGACCCACGCCCTGATGGAAGGCTTCCATATTGCTCTCCACGATGAGGTCCCAACCGTATTCCTTGGCATACCAGTCGCGGAACTGAATCATTTCCTTGAACTTCCACTTGCTGTCGATATGCATCAAGGGGAAGGGCACCTTGCCGGGGGCGAAGGCCTTTTCTGCGAGGCGCAGCATGACGCTGGAGTCCTTGCCGATGCTGTAGAGCATCACGGGATTCTCAAATTCGGCGGCTACCTCGCGTATAATATATATTGACTCGGCTTCGAGTTCTTTCAGATGACTGAGGTTGTATGTTTCCATTTCTTACAGGATGCTTAAGATTTGATTGACGCACTCCTCAACGGAGAGGCGGCTGGTGTCGAGGGCGAGGGCGGGCTTTTCGGGCGCCTCGAAGGGGGCGCTGATGCCCGTGAAGTCCTTCACTTCGCCACGGCGGGCACGGGCGTAGAGGCCCTTCACGTCGCGTTGCTCACACACCTCCAGCGGCGTGCTCACATAGATTTCCTTAAAGTCGTCGGCGCCCACTATCTCGCGAGCCATCTCGCGCAGTTCCTTGGTGGGGCTGACGAAGGAGCAGAGGGTGATGACGCCGGTGTCCACGAAGAGGCGGCCCACCTCGGCGATGCGTCGGATATTTTCCTTGCGGTCTTCGGCAGAGAATCCGAGACCCTTGTTGATGCCGGCGCGGATGTTGTCGCCGTCGAGGAGGCGGCAGATGCGGCCGCGGCGATGGAGTTCGCGCTCCACGGCCAGGGCTATAGTGCTCTTGCCGGCACCGCTGAGGCCGGTGAGCCACAGCAACTGGCCCTTCTGTCCGAGGAGTTCCTCGTGGGCGGCGCGGGGCAGCATTTCAGTGAGCGGGTAGATGTTGTCCCCTTCGGTGTCGTCGGCGCACGACTGGCGTATCATGCCCACGGCGGCCGTGTTGTTGGTCAACGGGTCAATCAGCACGAAGGAGCCCGTGGGCTTGTTCTGCTGATAGGGGTCGAAGATGAGAGGCTTCTGCGTGGAGAAGCGCACGAGGCCAATCTCGTTGAGGGCGAGGTGCTCGGCATCGTGGTGCTCCATCGTGTTGACGTCCACGCGGTAATTCACTTGGTCGATGTGGCAGCGCGTGGTGCAGGTGGCCTGCTTGATGAAGAAGTCCTTGCTGCGGTCCATGGCCTGTTCGTCCATCCATACGAGCATAGCCTCGAACTTACGGCTCTGTACGGGCTGCTTCTCGCCCACCTTCACGATCATCTCGCCGCGTGAGATGTCAATCTCGTCCTCCAGTTGCAGGGTGATGCTCTGCGGCGGGAAGGCGTAGTCCAGGTTGCCGTCGTAGGTGACGATGGCCTTCACGTGGCTCTTCTTGCCGGAGGGCAGGGCCATCACCTCGTCGCCCTGGCGGATGATGCCGCTGGCCACCTTGCCGCAGAAGCCGCGGAAGTCGAGGTTGGGGCGCAGCACGTACTGCACGGGGAAGCGGAAGTCGGTGAGGTTATGGTCGTTGCCGATTTCTACGGTCTCGAGGTAGTCCAGTATGGACTTGCCCTCGTACCACGGCGTGCGCTCGGAGCGTGTCACCACGTTGTCGCCCTCTTTTGCAGAGAGCGGGAAGCACTGTACGTCGGGGATTCCGAGAGGGGCCACGAAGGCCTTGTAGTCGGCCACGATGCGGTCGTAGGTGGCCTTGTCGAAGTCCACGAGGTCCATCTTGTTTACGGCCAGGGCGATGTGCTTGATGCCGAGGAGGCTCACGAGGAAGGTGTGGCGGCGCGTCTGGGTGATGACGCCGGTGCGAGCATCCACGAGGATGACGGCCAGGTTGGCCGTTGAGCCGCCCGTAATCATGTTGCGGGTGTATTGCTCGTGGCCCGGGGTGTCGGCAATGATGAATTTACGTTTGTTGGTTGAGAAGTAGCGGTAGGCTACGTCAATCGTGATGCCCTGTTCGCGCTCGGCCTTGAGGCCGTCGAGCAGAAGGGCGTAGTCAATCTCGCCTGCGCCGGCATTACCCACGCGGGCGCTGTCGCGCTCCAGGGCAGAGAGTTGGTCTTCGTAGAGTTTCTTCGAGTCGAAGAGGAGGCGGCCGATAAGTGTGGACTTTCCGTCGTCCACGCTGCCTGCAGTGAGAAATCGCAGGAGGTCTTTCCGCTCGTCTTGGTCGAGATATTCAGTGATATTTGTAGTTGCCATAGCAAAATTAGAGGTTTTCGCCCGCAAAGTTACAAAAAAAGGGCAAGAATGGCAACCTTAATGCGGGTTTTTTAGTATTTTTGCCGTGAAATAAGTACATTTAATATATATAAGTATGGCAACTACCCCCGATTTTAAGTATGCGCCGATGTTTCAACTCGGCGAAGATGCTACTGAGTATTATCTGCTGACCAAGGAAGGCGTTTCCGTCAGCGAGTTTGAAGGACACAAGATATTGAAGGTCGCCCCCGAGGCCCTCACACGCATGGCCAACGCCGCCTTTCGCGACGTCAGTTTCCTCCTGCGCCGCTCCCACAACGAGCAGGTGGCCAAAATCCTCTCCGATCCCGAGGCCAGCGACAACGACAAGTACGTAGCCCTCACCTTCCTCCGCAATGCCGAAGTGGCCGCGAAGGGTAAGCTTCCCCTTTGCCAGGACACCGGCACCGCCATCATTCACGGCGAGAAGGGCCAGCAGGTGTGGACCGGCTTCTGCGACGAGGAGGCCCTCGCCCACGGCGTTTACAAGACCTACACCGAGGAGAACCTCCGCTATTCGCAGAACGCCCCCCTCGATATGTACAACGAGGTGAACACGCGCTGCAACCTGCCCGCACAGATTGACATCGAGGCCACCGAAGGCTGCGAATACCGCTTCCTGATGGTCACCAAGGGTGGCGGCTCCGCCAACAAAACCTATCTCTATCAGGAGACCAAGGCACGCATCCAGAATCCCGGCACACTCGTGCCCTTCCTCGTGGAAAAGATGAAGAGCCTCGGCACGGCAGCCTGCCCTCCCTATCACATTGCCATCGTCATCGGCGGCACCTCTGCCGAGAAAAACCTCCTTACCGTAAAACTCGCTTCCACCCACTACTACGACGGCCTCCCCACCACGGGCGACGAGACCGGCCGCGCCTTCCGCGACGTTGAGTTGGAGAAGCAACTCTTGGAGGAAACCCGCAAGATAGGCCTCGGTGCCCAGTTCGGCGGCAAGTGCATGGCCCACGACGTGCGTGTCGTTCGCCTTCCCCGCCACGGTGCCAGCTGTCCCATCGGTCTCGGCGTGAGTTGCTCCGCCGACCGCAACATCAAGGCCAAAATCAACGCCGACGGCGTGTGGATAGAGAAGATGGACGACAAACCCTACGAGCTCATCCCCGCCGAACTCCGCAACGCCGGCGAGGGCGATGCCGTGAAGGTGGACCTCAACCGCCCCATGAGCGAAGTATGCGCCCAACTGTCGCAGTACCCCGTAAGCACGCGCCTCTCGCTGAACGGCACAATCATCGTGGGCCGCGACATAGCCCACGCCAAGATTAAGGCACGCCTCGATGCCGGCGAAGAAATGCCGCAGTACCTCAAGGAGCACCCCATCTACTACGCCGGTCCCGCCAAGACTCCCGCCGGTATGGCCTGTGGCAGCATGGGCCCGACCACGGCAGGCCGTATGGACCCCTACGTGGACGAATTCCAGGACCACGGCGGCTCCCTCATCATGCTCGCCAAGGGCAACCGCAGCCAGGCCGTCACCGACGCTTGCAAGAAGCATAAGGGCTTCTATCTCGGAAGCATCGGCGGCCCCGCCGCCATCCTGGCCCAGAACAATATCAAGAGCATCGAGTGCGTGGAATATCCCGAACTCGGCATGGAAGCCATCTGGAAGATTGAGGTGGAGGACTTCCCCGCCTTCATCCTCGTGGACGACAAGGGCAACGACTTCTTTAAGAAACTCTGATAACCCGTTCTCCGCGGCCTAATCCTTGAGGGGCATCAGCCTTTGCCCTTAGGATTCCATTTTTTCGCGATAGAATTGCAATCAACCCCGTTCGGACTGTAGTCCTCCCCCTTAGGACTGCAGTCCTCCCCCTTAGGATTGGAGTCCTCGCCCTAAGGATTACAGTCCTAAGGGGGAGGACTACGAGCAAAACGGCAGACACTTCCCGGCAAGGGGAATAACCGCCCGCTAAAAGCGGACTATTTGAGATAACAATTAATACAAAATCCAATAACAGTGAAAAGAATCATTCTCTCTTCCATTCTGTTGCTTTGTTCCCTGCTGGCCTTTGCCGGCGGACAGGCTAAATATGTCTTTTATTTCATTGGCGACGGCATGGGCACCACGCAGGTGAACGGCACCGAGGCCTACCTCGCCGCCGTAGAGGGTCGCATCGGCACTACGCCGCTGTGCTTCGCCTCGTTCCCCTACTGCGCTTTCATCACGACGCAGAGCGGCAGCAACGGTGTGACGGACAGCGCCGCCGCAGGCACTGCCCTCGCTACGGGTGTCAAGACTTTCAACGGCGCCCTCGGCGTAAATCTCGACACGCTCAACGTTAATTCGCTGGCCTACTACGCCCGTCAGGCCGGTGCCGCCGTGGGTGTGACCACGACGGTCACCGTGGACCACGCCACCCCAGCTGCGTTCTACGCCCACGTGCCCCATCGCAGCCAGGCCGACCGCATAGATGAGCAACTCATGGCTTCGTGTCTCGACTTCGTGGCCGGTGCCGACGTGACCAAGCCCAGCGAAAAGACCTACCAGGCTCTGGAAGGCGCAGGCTTCACCATCATCCGCAACGTGCAGGACTACAAGAAGGTGCGCCAGGAGGCCCGCCGCCTGATGCTCCTCCAGACCCCCGACGGCCAGCGCCGCAGCAAGGGCTCGCTGCCTTACGCCATCGACCGTTTCCCCGGCGACCTCACACTGGCCAATATCTGCCGCGCAGGCATCGACTATCTCGGCTCCTTCGAGCGCAAGAAGAAGGACGAGCGCCGCAAGGGCTTCTTCATGATGCTGGAAGGCGGCAAGATAGACTATGCCGGCCATGCCAACGACGCCGGCACGGAATTTCGCGAGGTGGTGGATATGGACGAGGCCGTCAAGGTGGCCTACGACTTCTATGTGAAGCACCCCGATGAGACTCTCATCGTCGTGACGGCCGACCACGAGACGGGCGGCCTCACCCTGGGCCGCGGACACTACACGCAGCACCTGCAGTACCTGCAATATCAGAAGATGAGCGCCGAGCGCTACACCGCCCATATCGGCAAACTGCGTGAGCAACTGGGCGGCGGCTTCACATGGGAGCGCATCAAGGAAGACCTCAAGGAGAACTGGGGCTTCTTCGGCGCAGTGCCCGTCACCGAGAAGCAGGAACAGCGCCTGCGCAAGGCTTTCGACGGCATACTCAGCGGTATGGCCGAAGACAGCAAGGACCTCTACGCCGTACAGAACGCCCTGGCCAACACCGCCAAGCAAGTGATGGCCGAACAGGCCGAGGTGGGCTGGCAGAGTGGCAGCCACAGCAACAGCTACGTGCCTTGCTTCGCCATAGGTGCCGGCGCCGAGATGTTCCACGGCCGTATGGACAACACGGAAATCCCCCGCACCATCGCGAAGGCTGCCGGGTGGAGCTTGAAATAGAGTGAACAGTTAAAAAGTTAAAAGTGAACAATAAGCGATAGGGGTGCTGCGCATAGAAGGACTGACCATAGGCTACGCGGGTCGCGTGGTGGCGGAAAATCTCTGCCACAACTTTGCGGCAGGTACGCTCACGCTCCTTACGGGCCGCAACGGGTCGGGAAAAAGTACGCTGTTGCGCACGCTGGCAGGAATACAACCGCCCCTCTCGCCGCCCGAGAGCATAATGCTGGCGGGAAAGCCGCTGGGAAATTATGCGCCGCGTGAACTGGCCCGCCTCCGTGCCGTGGTGCAGACGCGCTACGAGAGCGTGAACCTCACTGTGCAGCAAGTGGTGGAGATGGGTCGCGCACCCTATCGGGGAATGGCCCGGGCCCTCCGGCCTTCCGACATCGCGGCCGTGGAAAAGGCCCTCGCCGACTGCCAACTGACGGACTACGCCCAGCGTTCCTTCCGCCTACTCTCCGACGGTGAGCGACAGCGCGTGATGATTGCCGCCGCATTGGCCCAGGAGGCTCCACTCCTCCTCCTTGACGAGCCCTCTGCCTTCCTCGACTACGAAGCACGGCAGCAACTCTTCGCCCTGCTCCGCCACCTTGCTGACGAAGGCCGCTGCATCATCTGCGCTACCCACGACCTTGATATGGCCCGCCACGTGGCCGACGACGAAATGGCACTGTAATAATCAGAAATGAGATGGAGCTTTCGCAGAGCCTAACTGATAATCTCATAGTCTCATAATCTCATAATCCCACAATGATAGTATGCATCGCGGAGAAACCCTCCGTAGCAAAAGATATAGCACGAATCCTTGGCGCCAACACGCAGCGCGATGGCTACATGGAAGGTAACGGTTACCAAGTGACCTGGACCTTCGGTCACCTGTGCGAACTGAAATACCCCGAGGACTACACACCCGAGTGGAAACGCTGGAGCCTCGGCGCGTTGCCCATGATTCCGCCGCGCTTCCAGATACGTCTGAAGCAAGACAAGGGCGTGGCGCACCAGTTTGAGGTTATCAAGAAACTGATGCTCGCCGCCGACCGCATCATCAACTGCGGTGATGCCGGGCAGGAGGGTGAACTCATCCAGCGATGGGTGCACCAGATGACGGGTGCCAAGTGTCCCGTGGAGCGCCTCTGGATTTCCTCCAAGACCGACGAGGCCATCCGCGAGGGTTTCTCCAACCTGAAAGCCTCCTCCGATTATCAGAGCCTCTATGAGGCCGGCCTGTGCCGCGCTATAGGCGACTGGATGCTCGGCATGAACGCTACGCGCCTCTATACGATTAAATACGGCGGCCCGAGGCAGAAGGGCGCACAGCCTCTCTCCATCGGCCGCGTGCAGACGCCGACGCTCGCCCTCATCGTGCGCCGCCAGCAGGAGATAGAGAACTTCGTGCCGGAGCCCTACTGGGTGCTCTCCACCGTCTATCGCGACACGACCTTCACCTCGACCAAGAAGGTGAAGGACGAGGAGGAGGGCCAGCAGGCGATGGCCGCCATCAAGGACGCGCCCTTCGAGGTGACGAGCGTGGAGAAGAAGAAAGGCACGGAGGCCCCGCCCCGCCTCTTCGACCTGACCTCCCTGCAGGTGGAGTGCAACAAGAAGTTTGGCTTCTCCGCCGAGACGACGCTCAACATCGCCCAGTCGCTCTACGAGAAGAAGGTGACGACATACCCCCGCGTGGATACCACCTACCTCCCCGACGACGTTTATCCCACAATCGGCAAGATATTCAACGGCCTCTACGGTCAGTACAAGGATATCCTCGACCCCTTGCGCGGTAAACCCTTGCGCAAGAATAAGAAGGTGTTCGACTCCTCAAAGGTGACCGACCACCACGCCATCATTCCCACCGGTGTGCCCGCCAACAACCTCACGGACATTGAGCGTAAGACCTACGACCTCATCGTGCGCCGCTTCATCGCCAACTTCTACGAAGACTGCAAGTTCAGCACCACCACGGTGAAAGGCGAGTCGGCCAAGATAGAGTTCAAGGTGAGCGGCAAGGAAATACTCGACGAGGCCTGGCGCTTCGTCTTCGCCAAGGAAAAGAAGGAGACTGCCGAAGCCGCTGCCGCCGGCACAGCCCCCGCAGAAAATACCCCGCTTGCCGCTCCCGATGACGACGAGAAGAAAAAGGACGACGCAGAGGAGCGCACCCTTCCCACCTTCGTCAAGGGCGAGAGCGGCCCCCACGTGCCCTCTCTCACGCAGAAGTTCACCACGCCGCCCAAGCCCTACACCGAGGCCACGTTGCTCCGCGCCATGGAAACGGCCGGCAAACTCGTGGAGGACGAGGAACTGCGCGACGCCATGAAGGAGAACGGCATAGGCCGCCCGTCAACCCGCGCCGGCATCATTGAGACGCTCTTCCGCCGCGGCTACATTGCTAAACAGCGCAAGGCCCTGCAAGCCACCCCCACTGGCGTGGCCCTTATCGGCATCATACGCGAGGAACTCCTCAAGAGTGCCGAACTCACCGGCCTTTGGGAAAAGAAACTCCGCCAGATAGAGCGTCGCGAGTACGACGCTGCCCAGTTTGTGGCCGAACTCAAGGAAATGGTCGGCGGCATCGTGCAGCAAGTTCTCTCTGACAATACTTCCCGTGTCATCCAGACCGTCGTAACGCCAGCAAAGGGCGCCGGTAAAAGATAATTGTTAATCAAAAGTTGTCCCCAGCAGAAAGCCCTCTTTATGGTTTTTTGGGGTCTTTATTATGTTCGACATAATCATCATTCTCATCCTCGTAGCCTTCAACGGCTTCTTCTCGCTCTCCGAGGTGGCCCTCATCTCGGCGCGCCGTCCGCGACTGATGCAGGAAGCCAAGCAAGGCAACCGCTCCGCCCGCATCGCCCTCAAACTGATGGACGACCCCGACACCTTCCTCGGCACGGCGCAGGTGGGCATCACCATCGTCAGCATCCTCACGGGTATCTACTCCGGCGAGGCGCTGGCCGACGACTTCGCCGCCCTTCTCGTGGGCTGGGGCTTCAACGCCTCCATTGCCCCGGGCCTGGCACAGACAGTCATTGTCATCATAGCCACTTACCTTCAGGTGGAACTCGGCGAGCTCTTCCCCAAGCGCGTCGCCATTGACGTGGCCGATGCTATGGCCAAGTACACGGCCATCCCCATGATGATGCTCTCGCAAATCGGTAAGCCTATCATCTGGTTCCTTACCAAGAACACCGATTTCCTCACGTGGCTCCTCCGCCTCCATCCTCAGGACTCCAAGGTAACGGAGGAGGAAGTGAAGAGCGTCATCTCCGAAAGCGCCAAGAGCGGCGAGGTGAAGGAAGTGGAACAGGACATTATGGAGCGCACCCTCGTCCTCGGCGACCTCCGCGTGGAGGCCCTGATGACCCACCGTGCCGACCTTGAAACGCTCGACGTGAAGATGACCTCCGACGAGGTGAAGTACGCCCTCCATCAGCACCCCCACACGGCCTATCCCGTCGTGGACGGCTCTATGGACGAGGTCGTGGGCATCGTTACGCTCAAGGAACTCGTGCAGCACCTGCATCAGGGCACTTTCTCCCTCCGCGACATCGCCGTGGCACCCGTCTATTTCCCCGACAACATGACCGTCTATAAGGCCTTGGAGAAACTGAAGAATATCCCTCTCGGTCGCGCCCTCGTTTGCGACGAGTTCGGCTCGTTGCAGGGCATGATATCCCTCCGCGACATCATGGAGGGCCTCGTAGGCTCCATCGACGAGCCTGAGGAACTGCCCGACATCATCGTGCGCTCCGACCGCGAATCGTGGGTGGTGAGCGGCCAGTGCCTTTTCTACGATTTCCTCGCCTATTTCGACGCCGAGGAACTCTACGACAACGAGTTCACCACCGTAGGCGGCCTTATCCTTGACCAACTGGAGCACATTCCTTCCCGCGGCGAGCGTCTCACATGGGAAACCTTCGACTTCCAAATCGTTGAGATGGACGGCACGCGTATTGATAAGATTGTAGTCCGCCGCAAGGCCACCCCTCAACCCGCCGACGAAGAGTCATGACGCCTTCCCGCCCCTCCGTTTCTATTTCTCTTCCCCCGAGCAAGAGCATTTCGGCCCGCGCCCTTATCATCAATGCGCTGGCCGCCACGCCGTGTCGCTTGCAGAATCTTTCTGACTGTGACGACACGCGGGCTCTCCAGTCCGTTTTGGCGGGAAGTGCCGACGTAGGGGCGGCCGGCACAGCCATGCGCTTTGCCACGGCTTTGCTTGCGGCCACACCGGGCTGTGAGCGCACGCTGACAGGCTCCCCCCGCATGCTCCAGCGCCCCATTGCTCCGCTCGTGGATTCTCTCCGTGCGCTTGGGGCGGACATTGAGTATGTCGGCCAGGAGGGCTACCCGCCTCTCCACATTCGTGGTCGCCAGCTCCACGGCGGCGCGCTTTCCGTCCCTGCCTCCGTCAGTTCGCAGTATGTCAGCGCTCTGATGATGATAGGCCCCACGCTTTCCGATGCTCTCACCCTCCGCCTCGAGGGCCCCGTTGCCTCGCGTCCCTACATTGAGATGACGCGCGCCCTGATGCAGGAATGGGGAGCCGAGGCTATGTGGCAGGACGACCACACCTTATATATAAATACGCACACGTATGCGCGGGAGGCGCCCTACGTCATAGAGCCCGACTGGAGCGCGGCGTCCTATTTCCTCGTAGCCGACCGCTCCGCGCAGTTCCCCGGCCTTCGTCGGCCCAGCATACAGGGCGACAGCATTATCGTCAGCCTTTTGCAGCAACTCGATGCCCTCGCCGGCACTTCCGAAGCGCTTCATCTGGACTTCTCCTCCTGTCCCGACCTTGCGCAGACTATGGTCGTGGCTGCCTGCCTCGCCGGTCAGCCTTTCCGCTTCACGGGGCTGGAGAGCCTCCGCATCAAGGAGACCGACCGCATCGCGGCCCTCACGGCCGAGTGCGCCAAGTTCGGCTGGCGGCTTTCCGAGCCCGCTCCCGCCACATTGGCATGGGACGGCGTCTGTCTCCCCGCCGCAGAAGATATCGTAGTATCGACCTACGCCGACCACCGCATGGCTATGGCCTTCGCCCCATGCCTCTTGCGGTATCCCTCCGTCACCTTCGACCATCCCGAGGTCGTATCCAAGAGTTTCCCTTCCTTCTGGCAAGAATTAAGCCCCCTCCTTACTCCCCTATGGGGGGAGAGACCCAAGATTGATGAGTAATTTGATATGTTGGTCCCTATTCTCTTTGTTATAGCCCTCGTCATATTAGGTGTAGCCGCCTATTTCCTTCGCGGCCGTGCCCCGGAATCCCCCGCCCCTCAGCGTCCTTCCGGCTGTTGCGGCCAGCACGCCGTGTGTGAGAAGGAGTCCCTCCTCGCCGCCATGTCCAAGGACATAGAATATTACGACGACGAGCATCTCGACCGCTTCCGCTGCACCCGTCCCGAGGACTACACCGAGGCCGAGACGGAAGAGTTCCGCGAAGTCCTCTCCTCCATGCTCCCTTCCGACGTGGCCGGCTGGGTGAGGTCCCTCCAATTGAGAAGCATTGACCTCCCCACGGAAATCCGGGAGGAGGTCATCATGATTGTTGAAGAACAGCGTGCAGGGCAGTAGTTGCTTTTGTCAGCGCGCCAGTTCTTTGTTCAGGTAATTTTGTCTTATTTCCTTACATAGCCGTCGGCCTTGGCGCGGCGGCTCATTGTTTCTATACGTGTGTTGAGGTCGGGGTGCGTAGAGAGTAGCGTAGCGATGCTTTTCACGTACTTGTTTGAGGTGTCGTTCTGCAGGTTTTTCAACTTCTCTAAAGCCTTGGCCATAGCCCAGGGATTTACGCCGTGCTTCTTCAGATAGTTGTAGCCGTAGTCATCGGCTGCGGTCTCTTGCCGGCGTGAGTATTTCGTAGTGAGCAGAACCTCACCGATGTCGCCCAGTGACGAGGCCGCAAGGGTGCCTATCGTGCCGTCGCTCAGCATCAGACCTTCACGTGCGGCGGCGGCGATGAGTTGGGCGCGGTATTCATTCTTTGAGTCGCGGTGGGCCAGATGTCCCATCTCGTGGGCCAGGATACCGAGCAATTCATCGTCGGTCATCAAGTCCATCAACTTGGAATACACGCGAATGCTTCCGTCAGGGCTGGCAAAGGCATTGGCCGTTTCGCTGTCCTGATACACTTTGAAGTTCACCTTGATGCCGTCCACCGAGGTCATGCCGCGTGTGATTTTCTTCAGCCTCACCGTGTAGGGACTGGAGGCGGGACACACGTTGTTCTCAGTGTCCATTTGTTTCATGGTCTGGCTCATGTATTTGGCCATATCCTCGTCGGTGATGTTGTAGGCCTGATATACTTTGGCCGCGCTGCTGAGGGCCAGTGCCGCCTTGTAGAGTGTGCTGAGGCTTTGGGCTTGCAAGGAGAGTCCCGTGAGGATGAGAACAAGGAGGGTGGAGAGACGTTTCATCTTTTTTCGTTTTTAGAACTGACTGTAAATAAACGGTTGCACGTCGCTTGTGTGCATCTGTATGCACAGTTGCACGACTATCAGGAAGAGTGCTACCTTGATGATCCACGGCGTGATGATGTACCAGCGTATCATGCGGTGGTGGCTTTCCCGACGTATGGTGTGGAAGAGCAGACTGCCCACAACGAGCATCACCCACAGGGGCCGCACTCTCACGAAGGGTTCCACGAAGGCCAGGTCCATATTCGTGAATATCTGGCTGCCTATCTGCTCGACCGCCTCCAGACTACCGGCCCGGAAGAATACCCATGTCGTGAGCAGGAATACGAAGGTGAGGAGCCACGAAAAGGGCTTCGTCAGCCAGTTGTCGGGGATGCGCTTCAGCCATCCGCGGTTCATCTTGTGCACCACGAGTCCCAGGCCGTGCAGCGCGCCCCACAGCATGAACATCGGTGTGCTCCCATGCCACATGCCTGCCACGAACATGGTGAAGAAATTGTTGAAATACGTGCGCAGCTTGCCCTTGCGGTTGCCGCCGAGGGGAATATACAGGTAGTCGCGGAACCATGTGCTGAGGCTGATGTGCCACCTGTGCCAGAACTCCGTCACGTTCAGCGACTGATATGGCAGATTGAAGTTCTCCGGCAACTTGATGCCCATCAGCGCGGCCACGCCGATGCTCATGTCGCTATAACCTGAGAAGTCGCAGTAAATCTGCACGCTATAGCCCACAACGCCCATCAAGTTCTCAAATCCCGAGTAGGCCATCGGGTCGTCAAACACCCAGTTGTTGTACTGGGCAATATAGTCGGCCACCACCAGTTTCTTTAACAGGCCGAGCATGATGAGCCACACGCCCGTGTAGAGCAGCCGCGTGCTTACGGGCGGCAGTTTCGCGTCCCCGTTCTTCGCCGTGCGGAAATGTGAGAAGAAGGTTTCGGCGCGCGTGATGGGGCCTGACATTACGATAGGGAAGAAACTGAGGTAGAAAAGAAACTCCAGCAACGACACTTCGTCGGTAAATTTCCGCTTATACACATCCACCACGTAACTGATGGCCTGGAACGTGAAGAACGACAGGCCTACGGGCACCACCAGCGCCTTCAGACTGAAGTTGGTGTGGATCAGCGCCGACCATATCTCGCCTATCAGCCCCGTGTACTTAAACATTACGAGTGGCAGCAGGTCAAAGATGATGATGACGGCCATCATCTCCTTTCTGAAGCGGCCCTCCAGATGATTCATCCATCGCGTGCTCACCCAGGTGAAGAGCCCCAAGGCCGGCAGCATAAGCATCAGCCACTGGGTGGAGAGCGTGTAGAATGCCAAGCTGAAAACGGTGACGTACAGCATCATCCCCCATTTTGAGGCCTGACGTATCAGGACGAAAAACAGCAGAAAGACGATGAAGAGCGACCAGAATTGTATCGTTGTGATAAGCATAGGGCGTTATCTTTGAATTGTAAAAAGAAAGTCGTGGGAGGGCAGGCGGACAAGGCCGCTCGCCTCTGTCTTATGCTCCTTCTCCCGCGGGCACAGCCGGTGGCGTGGCGGGCATGGCGGCGGGGGCCACTTGTGAAGGCGTTGCGGCAGGTCTTGGCGCTGCCGGAACGGGAGCCGCTGCAGCAGGCGCGGGCTTGGCGGGCGCAGAGACCGTGCCGGGTGCCGCAGCCTGACGCGCGCTGCCCGTTCCGCCCACGATGCGCTCCTCATGCACGTATTCGCCGCCCGCTTTGGGGCGCAGGTATATCCCGCGATATTTTGCCGCAGTGCCCTTCGGCGGCACGTCCATACGGATGGGGTGGGCCGTAGCTCCGCTGCTCATCCATGTGGCTATGCTGTCCATCCACGTACGGGCGGCAGCAAACGTGGGATGCTTGTGGTCCGCTGCGCGTTCCAGCGTCAGGCGGTCGCTGTCGAAGAAGCGCCGTTCGCCCACCACGCTTCGCGGGATGGCATTGAAGGTGGCGTCGGTATTCCAGGCGGGTGTGGCAATCCAAATCATGGGCACGTTGCCCACGGCTGCCACCATCTTGCTGACGCACTCCTTACGCCGTTCCGTGTCGCGCGTCTGCTGTTCGTTGCCGCCCAATGTCATGATGACGAAGGTGGGGCGCAGCGCGTTAAGGTAGTGGCGCAGCGTGTCCGACGCCCAAGCAAGGGAAGTACTGCTGTACCAGCACACGTAGGTCAGGT
Source organism: Alloprevotella sp. (assembly GCA_045639805.1). Taxonomy (GTDB): domain Bacteria; phylum Bacteroidota; class Bacteroidia; order Bacteroidales; family Bacteroidaceae; genus Alloprevotella. Next base: position 4,770 of record JAZUDS010000072.1, on the reverse strand, counting down.
CGTGGCCATTGGCCGCGCAGTATTCTCCCATGCGGGGCCCTAAGCCCTCCACCATGGAGTCGCCCAGAAAGAGAATGCGCTGCCGCGCCGTATCTACATGAATGGTATTAGCCTCTGCGAGAGCCTCGCCTGCGGGTTGCAGAGCCAGAGTGTCGCCGCCCACAGCCCTATCTTCGTCTAGATGAATCTTTTCCAGTCTCACGTTCCAGGTGTCGGCGAAATGGGAATACAGCACCACTGCCATCAGCGGCAGCAGCAAAAGGAGAATCACTTGTATGTAGTTCTTCATATTTAGAAATCCAACGGTCGTAAATGCAGATACCCTCTTCGCGCGAGGGTACATTGGGCTGCAAAGTTAGTGAAAAGTTTTGATAAACAAGTCCTGAAGGCTTAAATTTGTGATTTTTGCGCTCATAGTGTCATACAGAAGGGACCTTTATGCGGCTTTTTCCTTCATGCCTGCGCCTTAAATACTATTACGGTATCCGAAAAAGAACTTTCGCTATTCCCTGCGAGGCGGCACGACAAACGAAAACGCCGCCCGCAGGGATGGCGGACGGCGTTTACATGGGGCGACGGAGGGGCCGCGCGCTGCGCAGCCGGAGCGAGGCCTCAGTGCATATTGCGGGCCTTGAAGATTTTCTCCTTAGCGTCGTTGATTTCCTGAAACTTGCGTTTGGCGCTCTCCTTGACGTCATCGCCGAGCGTGGCCACGCGGTCGGGGTGGTGCTTGAGCGCCATTTGCTTGTAGGCGCGCCGCACCTCCTCGTCGGTAGCCTGCGGCGTGAGGCCCAGCACCTTATAGGCGTCATCCAGACTGCCGCTGCCGAGCGAGAGCATCTGGTCTATGAGGCCGGCGGGGAGGCTCAGCCACTGCGCCACCCACTTCAACGCCTCCACCTCGCTCTCGGCCACGTTGCCGTCGGCCTTGGCTATCTCGCAGAGGTAAGCCAGCAGTTGGATGCGGTGCTCCTCCGGCATGCCTCCCACCATCTCGCGGCACGCCTGCTGCATCTGCTGCTGCCACACGCCCGTGCCTTGCCGTTTGCGGTAGTCAAAGAGTTTCAGCAGGATGCCTTCACCCTCCTTTACAGCCGTTTCGCCAAAATTCGTGCGCAGGAAACGCCTCACAAACTCCATCTCGGAGTGCATAATCTTCCCGTCGGCCTGAATAATATGGGCCGACAGCACCATGAGCGAGAAGAGGAAACCGTTGCGCTGCCCCTCCTGTTGCTTTTGTCGCAGTGCTTCGCGGGGACTCTCGCCGGTGCCCGGCGCAGCATCGTCGGTAAGCGCGTCAAAGATAGCGCCGAGGGCATATCCAGCCAGCGCGCCCAGAATGCTACCCGTAGTAATGAAGCCCAGGAAGGCCCCTATCCATTTCTTTATAGCCATAGAATACGATTTTTACGCAGCAAAGTTACGAAGAAATCCCGAAGTGGCCAAGTCCGCACCGGCGAAAGTATATACCCTCGCCGTTCCCGTGCGGAACTGCCCCTTCTCCTTTCTCCTATTCCCTCTCCGCCCCCGGCGAATACAGATAAGCGCTACCAATGCGGCGGCGCGTGATGAATCCCTCCTCCATGAGCGCGGTCAAAAGATGGCGGGCGCGATGCTCGCAGGAGTGCGTCAGGGTTTGGAACTCACGCTTGCTAATGAAGGCGTGGGTGGCGAAATAATCCTCCAGCAAAGCCTTCGCCTCCTCCACGCTGCAGCCCGTGCTGTGGTGGCCGTCGCGCCGCTCAAACGTGATGGCCTGCTCCACGAGGAGTTTCAGGTGGCGTGCCGGCGTAAACTTGATGCGCCGGAAGGCCACGTCGCGGCCGCTCACCTTGTCGCCGGCAAATTTAGGCTCCTTGAAGTGGGGCACCACGCTGAAGGAGCCGATGCATTCGAGGTGTACGCATCCCCCACCGCTCAACTGCTGGATAAGGTGCTGGCTCACGGCCTCCAGCGCTGCCTTCATGTCGGCGCGCGTCAGGCTGGAGGCGTGTTCCTCATCGTTCAGCAACTGCTCATTCTCAATGTGACTGGGCTCCACCAGTCGCGGGTGGAGCGAGATGCGCCCATCCTTTTGCGGAGGGCTCTGGTAAATGTCAAAATAGGCGGACATGGTTTTTTGTTTTAAGGTTTAAAGTTCAAGGTTTATGGTTTAAAGTTCAAGGTTCTCCCTTTCCGTTGTCGTGTCACCCAGGTGGCAGGATTGTGTCACCCGGGTGACAGGATTGTGCCACCAAGGTGACAGGTTCGTGCCACCCGGGTGACACAACAACCAAGTCGTTGCAAGAACCGTGCCAGCCTGAAGTATGTTGGCCTTGCTCCCCACAATGGACAAACAAAGAGCCACCCGCTGTGAACAGGTGGCTCCTTTTATATGAGAAGTTCGGGAAATGGGAAACGTAAAGGGGAGGCTACGGCCTGCTGATGCGTTTCTTCCCGTTGTGTATGAGGATGAGGTTTCCTTTTCCAAGAGGAGAAGGTAGTCGGCCCTGAAGGTCGTAGGGGGGAGGACCCTCTCGCTCCCCCTTAAAGGGGAATGTTATGATGGGTGAGGTATTGATGCCGTCGGGCTCGGCGGCGGGGAGAATGCTGAGGGTGAGGGAGACGGGCGTGCCGTCGCTGTAGGTGAGGGGCTGCCATGTGCCGTCGGGAAGGGTGTATTCCAGCGTGGCGGTGTAGAGGCCGGCGGCGGGGAGCGTGAGGGGCGAAGTGGCTTCTTCCTCTTCCAAGGCGGATAGGCTCATCGTCCATGACGCGATGGCAGGGGGGAAGAGGACGGAGGAGTCGTTGGGCGTGAGGGTGCAGCGGAGAGACAGGTCGCCGCCGAGGCCTGTGTTGCCAATCCGGGCGGACAGGGTGGCGGGAGTGCTCTCAATGAGCGCGCTGTCGGCAGTTGTCAGCGTGAGGTCGGCGAGGTAGGGCTCGGGAGCCGTGGCGGGGGCGGAGCGCACCTCTACGAGGGCGAGATGGGAGGTGCCGTCTTCCTGAAGCATGGTGTAGTAGCCGTTGGCGTCGGAGTGGGCCAGGGCGATGTAGTACGTGCCGGTGTCGGCGGGGAGGGCCTTGAGGGTTATGTCGAGGGGGGTGAGCCGGTATTCCTCGAGGGAGAGGCCGCTGACGGCCTGCACGCTGACGCGGCTGAATTTGCCCTCCTCGTTTTTCTTGAGGACGGAGAGGCGGAAGGAGGCAGGGGGCTGGAGGGACTGCTTGTGCTCGCCCTTGACGGGCTGGTCGAAGCGGGCGGCGTTGTTCTGCACCTGGAAACGCACCGTGGCGGGATGGCCGGGATGGGGATGGGGCGTGAGGAGCTGGCGGGAGGTGGCGGTCATGCTGATGTTGCCGGAATCGGCGAAGGCAGTGAGGGCACCGTCTTTCTTGCGGAGGCTGACGGAGCCTACCTCGCCCTGGGCGGGGCGCAGGAGCTGCCACTCCTCGCTGCCGGTGGGGCGCACGGCGTACTGGAAGGTGAGGTTGGCCACGTGCCAGACGTCGGGGATGTAGGCGGGGTAGTCCCAGATGATGCGGCCGGGAATGAGGGAGAGGTTCTCGGTGAGGACCATGAGGCTCTGCTGGCCGGTGTCGTTGTTGGTGGCGATGATGCCGAGGGCGCCCTCGAAATCGTCGCTGCCGTAGTTGGCCACGCTGCCGTGGAGGACGAGGGAGAGGCCGGAGGGGGAGGTGGTGGACGAGGTCTGCTGGAAGCTGAGACTGCTGTAGTAGCACAGGAGAGAGGGGACGGGGTGGGGGAGGCCGCCGCGGTCGGGCTGGATGCCTATGACGGCGGTCTGGTTGGCGCTGTAGTCGTTGGCCACGGCGCCGATGCCCTGGACGGAGGGCACGAGGGCGGTGAGTTTGAAGAGGCCGTTGGCTTCGCCGCCCCAGCCCCAGTTGATGTGGAAGAAGGAACCTTCGGTCTCATAGCCGTCGCATACGAAGGCGTGCTGCACGCCGTTCTGGGGGCCGCCGGCGAGGTAGAGGGGACGGCCGTCGGCCAGTTCACGGCGCAGGATGTCGGCCCATTCGGGGATGGAGTAGTACTTGCCGTAGAGGAGCTGGGCGCCGGTGTCGTAGCCGAAGTGGGTGGTGAGGGCTTCGACGATGCCTTCGCTCCGTGCGGCGCTGCCCGTACTGGTGTAGTCCATCTTGAGGGCTACGCCGACATCGTGGATGAAGGTGGCGACGGCCTTGCGCTGGCGTTCCATCACGCCGCCGGCACCGTAGTATTCGAGCATGGCGGGCCAGTCGTAGGTGTGCTCGGCGAAGTTCACCTCTTGGGGTATCTGGAGGGTGGGGGTGACGTAGGCTTCCTGCCCTGCGCCCTGTGCGGGGTGCTTCCAGTAGCGCATTATCTGCGCCACGGCGGTGGCCACGCAGCCGGTGACGGTGGGGAGGTTGTTGTAGCGGGGGCACTCGAGATAGAAGGGGTAGCCCTGGTCCCAGCGTATGCCTCCGAGAAGGGGGGCGACGCTTGTGGGTAAGGGGTCATGGGTCATGGGTAAGCGGCGAGGGGCCCTTTGGCGCTTGTCAAGGCGGCGCAGGAGGGCGTGGGAGGGCGTCATCTCAAGGGCGTAGTTGGCGAGGAAGGCCTTATGGGGCGCGTAGTCCTTGCCGATGGTGAAGGAGCCCTCGCTGCTGTAGCCCAGCACGGGGTCGGGGCGGTCGTCGGCAGCGATGAGGATGAAGCCGCCGCCGACGTTGTTGAAGACATATACGGCGGGTGGGCCGGCGGGGGGGTTCTGGGGGTGGGTGAGCCGCGGGACGGGAGCAAGG
>JAZUDS010000071.1:0-15597 GCA_045639805.1 Alloprevotella sp. | reverse complement strand
AAGTCGTGACGATGATACGCCTGACGCTCATGTACTACATTGACTTTATCCGTTTCATGGAGAATCCGGACAAGACATGGGACGACATCCTTGCCAGGGAGGCTCAAAAAGGGCCGCCACAGCCAACACTTTTTGATTAGGGGGGCTTACTTTTGAGAATAAAAACCCCGAAGCCCGTGTTTACTGGGCTCCGGGGAGGTTTCTTATGCTGTTTTGAGTTTTACCGGACAGCAATAATCCGTTTTAATTCAGCGGCTTCCTTAGCTTCAAAGGCAACGATATTGTGCATGGCTCCTCTAATTCTCTCCTCTTCGTATTTGAATTCCTCCTCAGAAATTATACCTTCTTTATGAAACAAATGAAGATGATGGAGTTTTTCGAACAGAGCATACCTGTCTATTTCAATTTTTACGGCAGTACCAGTTGCTGTTACCATAAACATACTCATACCCTTAGATGATATTTGATTGGTTGATACAGAAAAACCAACAATGGCATTTCCGCCAATACTAATGGCGCGGCTTTGTAGTTGGCGCCTAACATCATCTATGAGTTCTTCAAGTTTTCCTCTATAAGTTCCAGATTTGCCACCAAAAACATCAGTGAAAGCAGCAATATTTTCTGAAATTATATTATTGCCTATTACTTGGTTTGCGGTAACGACGCCTAATACCTTCTCAATAATGAACCCTTGAATATCAAATGTAGTTGTAATTGTCATATGTATAAAACCTTTGGAACTGCAAAAGTACAAAAAAAAAGAACTTTTATATATTACTACAATCTAAATCGGCAGTTTTCGTGTGGATTTCTTCATTTTCGTGGAGTCTATGCCATTAATAGAGATATGGCGGATTCTTGTGTTGGGCGTATCAGACCACTTACGTTGAAAAAGCAAAAGTCCCACAGCGAGAAGGATGCGGGACTTTTGTATGTGTGGAGTGTGGGGGGGTCAGCGTGCGAGGTGCTTGGCACAGCCCTGGATGTAGAGGCCCTTATCGCTGCCGTTGATGCGACGGCCCTGGAGGTCGATGAGACCTTCTCGCTGGGAAGTCGTGGCGGGGGCAAGCACGCCGATGCTTTCGGGCATGGGGGAGATGACGATTTCGTCAAGGCTCTCGTAGGAGTTGCCGTAGGCATAGTAGGGGTTGCGAGCGAAACGTACTACCGAGTTGTTGCCGTTGTAGTCGCCGGTGGCGGGGTCGAAGGTGAGCGTCCAGTTGTCGGCGTCAACGAAGATTTCGTTGCCTTCTTCGTCTTGTCCATAGGTTACAGCTACGGCGTAGATGGGCACTGCGCGACCATCAAGGCCAATGTACTGATACTTGGGGAAGGAGACGATGTTACCGTTGCGGTGGCCCTTAAGGACGGCGTCGGGCTCGGAGATGTAGAGGCCGGCGATGTACATGTCGTCGCCGCTATAGCCGAGCTGGATTTCAAAGTTCATGTATCTTTCGTTGCGATAGCTCCAGGCGTAGCAGTTGTAGGTCTCGAGCTTGACGCCATCGGGGAGGATGACTTCAGTGTCATACTCGCTGGGCTTGTAGTTCTCGTCGTAGATGAGTTCGGAGGCATAGTCGCCGAGTTCCTGTATCTGGTCGTCGTCGTCCCATACGGTGCCGACGGTGTTGGAGTAGTCGGGGCAGTCCTGCAAGGCGAGCACCTCGCGGCCGCTTTCTTCTACGCGGTATGTGAACTTGATGTCGTCGGGCAGGTTGTCGATGCCCATGTCAACGCTGTAGCGGATGATGCTGACAGTGGCGTTGTACACTTCGTCGTAGAGTACGGGCTGGCGGGTCTTGATGGTGATGGTGCCGTCCTTGAGGGTGCCTTTCACCCATGTATTGAACTGGGCGCGGCTTACGAGGTCGTGGAAGAACACGGTGCCGTCCTCGCAGAAGGCCACCTTGATGGTGCCGCTCTGCTCTACTTTGTAGATCATTTCTTCCTCTTGGTTGTAATAGAGGAACTGGCCGGTGCGGGTGAATTCCTTGACGGTGGCGTCGGCGGGAGCTGCGGTGATGATGCCGTGGGCGTCGATTGTCTCGCCGTGGGCACCCTTCGTCTGGGCGAAGGAGAGGGTGGCTACAGCAAAGGTAGCGAGGAGGAGTAAAGTTTTTCTCATGTTTTTTTTGTTTATGGAGTTGTTGTTTGTGGCTTTTGGAAGAGGGGAGGACCGGCGGAAAAGCGCCGGGAACGGGGGCTTGGCTTGTTGGTGGTGGGGCGGCTTGTTCTTTAGCGGCGTATGATGTATTGTATGAGGATTAGAGTGAGGCCCCGTGTATATTTAATATTGTGTAGTCGTTGGCAGGGACTTCCACGGTGATGACGTTGGGCGCAGCGCAGTGGAGGAAGTCGCAGGCGTGGTCGGGGATGAATACGTCGGTGGTGACGGGCTTGTCGGAGAAATTGGCCACGACGAGATGCGTCTGGCGGTTCTCACCGCGGAGGAAGGCGTATTGGCGCTGCAGGTGGGGGTTGACGTACATGAGGTCGAAGAAGGGTCCGTCGGTGAAGGCACGGTTGTGGGTGCGCAAACGTAGGAGTTGGGCGTACCATTGGCGGAGGCTTTCCTCTTCTTCGGTGAGGGGCGCTTGGCCCGTGAGTTTCTGCTGGAAAGAGGGCGACCAGTAATCAAAGATAGAGGTGCGCCCGTCCAGCCCGCTAAATCCTTCGGCGTCCATGCCGCGCTCGCCAATTTCCTGTCCGGCGTAAATCATGAGCGGGTTGTTGCCCATAAGGGCCTCCACGGCCATGGCAGGGCGCGCCTTGAGGGCGTTGGCGGCGAAGAACGAGGAGGCTATGCGCTGCTCATCGTGATTTTCGAGGAAGTAGAGCATGTGGGGGCGGATGTCATCGACGGACTTCCAAGCATCGGAGATGGCGTGGGTGGATGTGCCGTGGGTGATGACGGAGCGTAGGGTGTCGTACAGCCCCACCTTGTCATAGAGATACTGGAAACCGCCGCGGTGAATATAGTCGCGGTAGCGCTGCGGGTCGTAAACCTCGGCGATAAACTCTATGTGAGGGTATTGCTGCCGCACGGTGGCAATGGCGTGCTGCCAGAACTCTACGGGCACCATCTCGGCCATGTCGCAACGGAAGGCGTCCACGCCCTCGTTGGCCCAGAAAAGGAGGATGTCCGTCATCTTCTGCCAAGTGCTGGAGGACGGGGACATGCCGCCGTAGTTGAGTTTGCAGGTCTCGTACCAATCGTTCAGGGATGGGTGGGCATCGAAGCGGTCGTTGCCGGTGGCGCGGGCCGGAGTTTCTTCGTAGTCACCGATGCGGAGCGTCTCGCCGGGGCAGTAGTAGAAGTTGTTGTCGGGGGAGAAATGCTGCGAAGTGTCGTCGTCGGCACCGAGGTCGCGGACACCTTGCGGGGCAGCGTCGGACTCATAATGGCGTGCCACGTGGTTGGGCACGAAGTCCATGATGAACTTGAGGCCGGCGCGGTGGGTGCGGCGGAGAAGGTCGCGGAAGTCCTGCATACGGTCTTCAGGGTGGACGGCGAGGTCGGGGTTGATGTCGTAGTAGTCCTTGACGGCGTATGGGCTACCGGCCTGCCCCTTGACAATGTCGGGGTGGTCGGGCGTGATGCCTTCGTAGACAGTCTGCGTGGCATGCTCCAGAAGACCAGTGAACCAGACGTGCGTGTAGCCCTGGCGGCGGAGCGCCGTGAGGTCGGCGAGGCGTATCCACTTGAGTTTGCCGCAACCGTTTTGGGCCAGCGTACCGTGGGGAACGTTGGCGTGGGTGCGATTGCCGTAAAGGCGGGGGAGGAGCTGGTATATGGTCACAGGAAAAGTGAAGAGTGAAAAGTGAAGAGTGAAGAATGAAGAGGCTTGCTTGTTTCGGTGGAGATACACCGAAAACGGTGGCGAAACGGTGGCGAAACGGTGGCTAAACGGCGGCTCGTGATGTGAGGGGCGGAGGGCTCTGGGTTAAGCCTCTTGCACGCCGCGGGCAGTGATGCCTTCGCGGTCCTTGCAAATCTTAACGACCATGCCTTGCAGAGCCTTGCCCGGGCCGCATTCAATAAACTCTGTGGCGCCGGCGTCGGCCATGGCGGATATCTCTTCCGTCCACCGCACACTGCTGGTGAGCTGGCGAAGGAGGTTGGCCTTGATTTCCTCGGGAGCGGTATGTGCTTTGCCGTCAACGTTCTGATAGACGGGGCACTGGGGGGCGAGGAACTGCGTGGCCTCAATGGCTTCGGCAAGTTCCTGCTGGGCGGGCATCATAAGCGGAGAGTGGAAGGCACCGCTGACGTTCAGCACGAGAGCGCGCTTGGCACCGGCTTCCTTAAGGCGTTGGCAGGCGGCCTCCACGGCGGACTGATGGCCGGAGATGACGAGCTGGCCCGGGCAGTTGTAGTTAGCAGGAATCACGAAGGCGTCGGGTGTGCTCACTTCCTTGCAAATGTCTTCTATTTGCTCTACGGAGAGAACATCGGGCAGAGCGATGATGGCGGCCATGCTCCCAGGCTGGGCCTCACAAGCCTTCTGCATGGCGGCGGCGCGCTTGGCTACGAGCCGCAGGCCATCCTCAAAGGAGAGACTGCCGGCCACAACGAGGGCGGAGAACTCGCCGAGGGAGTGACCGCCTACCATAGCGGGCTTTTCGGCATTCTGGCGCCCGCTGAGGCAGAGGGCGGAGATGACGCTGTGGATGAAGACGGCGGGCTGGGTGACGGCGGTTTGCTTAAGCTGCTCGTCAGTGCCGTGGAACATGATGTCTGTGATGCTGAAGCCAAGGATTTCGTTGGCTTTCTCGAAGAGCTGGCGGGCTACGGGGTGCTGCTCATAGAGGTCGTGGCCCATGCCTACGAACTGGGCACCCTGGCCGGGGAAAATGTATGCTGTCATATATGATTAAAGACCCACCCCTAGCCCCTCCCTAAATGGAGGGGAATAAATGCGGGGCGAGGGTTGTTTTGTAGGTTTTATCGGATGATTTTCTTGCCGTTCACGATGAAGATGCCATGCTGAGCCTGGCTGTTGGCCTGGCGGCCTTGCAGGTCGTAAGCCTTGTGGTCGATGCCTTCATCGTTGACAGTGGAGATGCCTGTCAGGAAGTCCTCCAAATAATCAAAGCGGATGAGTTCACCGTCCTTTCTGATATTGTAGATGGGGCGCGTCATCACCTTCTTCGTGCCTGCCAGGCACACGGCGTTCTGGGGCGTGCTGTCGTCAGTGAGTTCGGTGTAGTTGTTGCTGACGCCGGGGAAGAGGTCGTTCTTGTAGTTGTTGCCGCTGATTTCCTCCTGCCACTTGCCGTCGGCGGGAATAATGGAGTAGCGCTGTGTCTCGGGCTTATTGTTCAGCGTGTTGTTCTCCCACTGGTTGTAGTCGAAGTAAACGCGGGCCACGAGCATACCGTTGCCCATCTTCGAGGGATAGAAGACACCGTCGGCGCGGCGGTCTTCCAGCACGTAGTATTCCTTGACGCTCAAGGGGTTCTTGATAATGTAGGCGAAGACGGCGTCGTCGGGCGTGTCTTCCTTGCCAATGGCGCTGAAGGGGTAGAGCGTGCACTGCTGGGACTCCCTGCCGAGGGTGGTGTACTTCAGCCAGCCCAGGAGGATACGCTCGTAGGCAGCATAGCCGATGAGGTTGTAGCCCTCGTTGAAGTAGTTGCCGTGATCCATCATACTCCAGTAGGTAGGAGTCTTGCAGCCTTCGGTGTAGTCGGTGGTATAGAAGTCGGGCAAGCCAAGGGCGTGGCCGAACTCATGGGTGAAGGTGCCGGGGCCGGCCAGATAGGGGTCGCCGAGGGTGGCGATGGTCTTGCCGTCGGCATCGCGCTTGAGCGTGGTGGTCGTATAGAGCTCCGAGCCGATGAAGTAGCTCATCACCGTCGTGCCGTTGTACTTGCGGCCGTAGCCGGTGCCGCTCTCATTGGAGAGGCGTGAGAAGTGGGGCCAGGGCATGTCAAGGCCTGTCTTATCGCCATTGTATTCGTAGAGACCGTAGCCTACGCTGGCTTCGTTGTAGCCTGCGCAGATGAAGGATATCATAGGTATGCCCGTGGTGGTGCCGGCGATGTTGGCGTTGCCGCTGATGACATACTTGCTGAAATCTATGCCTTTCGTATAGGCTGCGTTCATGGCATCGGAGAGGAAGCTGTACATATTGATGTCGCGGCGCTCGGTCTTCTCATTATCCTGGAAGTAGTAGGCCACGGTCTTGGGCAGCGTCACGCGTCCCACTACGTCGAACGTGGGCTGGAACAGACCGCTGGACTGCGCCAGGAAGAAGTCGCGCACGGAGCCGGTGGCGGCGTAACTGGTGCGGCCGTTGACATAGTCCACGTCGGAGTAGCCTTCCTCGTTGAGTTGGCGGCTCAATTTCTGTTCGCTGGTGAAGTCCTGAAACTTCACGTCGGAGAACTCCACGAGGAGCACGGGCAGCGTCACGGCACCGATAGTCTTTACGGCGCCAATCTTCGTGGGACAGGTCTGGCCATAGGTACCCAGACCGTCGGAACTGCCGCTGGGACCATAGGTCTTGCTGACGAGCTGTTCCTGCTCGGCCACGCGGGAAGCGTCCATTACTGTGGGGATATTTACTTTAGGGGTGATAACTTTGCCATTGGCATCAACGATGCGCTTCACGGGAGCGATGGCAAAAGCCTGGGAAAGCGTAGCAGCAAAGAGTGCTGCTGCAAAAATCTTTTTCATTATGGGTGTTTGTTTATTATTTGTCCGTTATTTGTGTTGTTATTTATGGTTGAGATACTTCTTGCCGTCCTTCACGTATATCCAGGGGTTGACATCGTGGCGGACGTCTGTGGTCTGCACTCTGTTGTTCTTTATACCGTCGGTCATGGTGAAGAAGCTCACGTGTCCCTCTCCGTCGTCGCTGATGCGGAAGACGGGCAGACCGTAGAATTCAGCCGTAGTGTAGGGGCGGCCCAGGGGCGAGGTGCTCGTGTCGGAGTCGCCGGGGAAGAGGTCGCTGCGGAATTCGCTCCACTGCTTGCGCGTGGCGTTGCTCTGCCACTGGCCGTCAGCCGGCACGACGTGTATGCACTGTTTGTCCAGCGCGTTGTTGGGCGTGTTGCCAGTCCAGAGGCTTTGCTGATAGTTGATTTGCCATACCAGCATACCCGTGCCGAAGCGTGCGCTGCGGTACCAGGGGTTCTCGCTGCGCGTCTCAAGGATGTAGTATTGGTTTTCGGCCTCGGGATTATGCACGATGTAGGCCTCGTGGGGAGCGATGGTCACGAGTTGGCTCTCCTGCGTCAGTTCCTTCAGTTCCAGCCATCCCAGGCAGCAGCGCTCGTAGGCCGAGTACTGCATGGGGCGGTAGCCGTTCTCCTGATACTGGCCGTAGTCCATCACGCTCCAGAAGTCGGGGGTGGGGCGCAGGGGCGTCTGGTATTTCGTGTCGTACTCGTCGGGCAGGCCCAGGGCGTGGCCCAACTCATGGATGAGCACGCCGATACCGCTGATATGCTGGCCCTTCACGATGACGTGGCCCGTCTCTTCGTAATCTTCGGCGGGAGCATAGTCCTGCATCACTTCGTTGCCCACGAAGCAACTGTTGAACCGCACGCCGTCAATGGTGCGCGAGGTGCTCATATACTTCGGCCACATGTAGTCCTCGCAGCCGTCCTCATACGAGGCGTGCTCACCGGGGCCGGCGAAGAAGAACACCACGAGGGGCACTCCGCCTTGCGCTTCGTCCACATAAGGCTTGAAGTCCGTGCCGTTGGCCACGGCCTTGTTCAGCGCCTCGTTGATGAAGCCGCTCATATTCGCGTCGCTGCCGTTGGCGTTGTTGCGACCGTAGGAGGCGTAGCCGCCGTCCAGCGTCAGGCTGTCCACGATGGTGAAGTGCGGGCGGAACAAGCCGTCGGAGTTGTACGTAAAATAGTCGCGCACGGAGCCCGCGGCCTTCTGGCCCGAGCCCTCGCCGCCGTCCAGGTCGTTGTAGCCCTCCTCGTTGAAGAGGCGGCCCACCTTCTCGCGCGTCGTCTCGGTCATGAAGCCCTTATCGCTGAAGGCCACCATGACGACGGGTATTTCCCGCTCGCCCACGCTGGGCAGGGTGCCTTTGGCGCTCTTGCCGTAAATGCCGAGGCCCGTAGGGTCGGTCGTGGCGAAGGAGCGGCGCTTCACCTCGTAGCGTCCGCTTATGCTCATCTCCGACGGACAGGTCGTTACTTTCTTTTCCAGAGTGACGATGCGCCCGTCGGCCAACGTCAGCGTCTGACGCAGAGGGCGCGTAGCCATTGCGCAGGTGGCCGTAGCCAATGCCATAAGAAGTATAGTCTTTCTCATATAAAATTGTTCTTTTGTTTTCTTATCGTTGGTATATATTCAAATTTGTTACTCGGATTGCCCAGCGTGTGAGCGCAGATACCACTGTGTGGAAATCCTGCCGGCCATCATCTTCGCCAGAACGACGGCCACCAGGGGCATGACCACTACTGCAATCCAAGCCCACAGAGGGATTTGCACCTCATCGCCTTGTGCCAGAGAAAGATACGTGGCTATCATTCCGGCCACTACGCCCGTCCAGGGCAGGAGCAAGAGGACTAAAGCGGCAGCGAAGCATGCCCAATACAACTTGTGCGAGTGGCGTCCTTTAAGGGTCGTAATCCCCAGGAGCAGTTTGTTCCTTTGCGACAGATATTTTGAAAAAATACTCATCTTATTATTTATTGTGTGTGCGCGTGTTGTGTGCGTGCGAGTGCGCGCTATGTGCGCAAAATCGCAACAAAGATACGCAAAAGCCCATGAATGGCAAAGTCCTTGGGGGCATTTTATTGTTTTTTAAGGAAAGTTCGGCGCGTTTTGTAAACTTGCGAATGTGTTATCGGGACTAAACAGGCATTTTGTGCGTCTTAAGAAAATAGAACCGCCTGAAGCGAAACCGCTTGACTGCCGCAATCAAAATCAAATAAGACCGCCATAGCGCTGCTTAATTCTTATTCTCAAGTGTAAAAAATCTTGACAAAACGAAAAAAGGGGAAAACGCCGCGAAATGACACCCGGAAACGATTATTTGAGAACCAGACATGACATTCTTCCATTCTCGCGTTTCTAAAATCCTTGTAATTTTCCCGATACCCCCTTTGGGTAAAATTAAAAGGGGCTTAGTAAAAATTAAAAGGGGGATTGTGCAAATTAAAAGGGGGATAGAAAAAATTAAAAGGGACTTAGTGAGCGCCAAGACTGGCACTTTTTCCGCTTTTTTCAGCCTTTTTCCGTAAAAAATCCACAAAAATTCATCTTTCTGCGGCCTTTTTTCGCATCTAATAGCGGGTGTGGCGCACTCAAGGAAGACACAGCCCAAGACCTTATGGGATTAACCGTTTATAAATGAGCCGTGTAACGGCGTCCTCAAAATCGCGTTTTTTTCGCCTGAGACTCCGCTCGCTGTCCTCTACGGCCAAATTTCGCCCAAAAAACGCTTCAAAAGTGTAAAATATCTTGACAAAAATAATCACCAAGTTTGAAGGTATTTATTGCTGTTCGGGGAAATGTTGAAAGTCCTGAAAGGACGACATAATGGAGGGTAGGGCGCGAGCCCTACCGCACACGTTGCCATTTGTTCTGGGAGCGCTGTAAGTGCGACACAATTCAAGTAAAGTGGTAATTATGTCGCACTTACAGCGCTCCCAAATAGTGTCATACATAAAAGATAGGGCTCTCGCCCTATTCTCCAATCTGTCGCCCCTTCAGGGCTTTGACGTCGCTTACTAAAAGGTAAACCACTCTTCTTGACAACCTTCAATATCTTCTGCATGTACAAGCGATACGAAAGATTACGTTCTTTTTCCCCGGACAGCAATAAAGGCATATAAAGCGGAGAGCCTTGGGAGTGCGTACTCTCAAGGCTCATCCGTTTTATGGCGAAGGACGTTATTTCTTGGTCTCCTGTGCGGGAGCGGACGGCTTCTCTTCTTTCTTTTCAAACAATTTGGCCGCGTCGGCAAGGATGTCGGCATAGACGGGGGCGGAGACGTAGCCGTTGTATTTGCGGAGCATTTCGTCCACGGGGGAGCAGGCGCGGCGGTAGGCGGAGAGTTCGTTCTGCTTCTGCCGCTCGTGGCAGGCCAGGGCGTGGATGTCGCGCTCGCGCTGACGCCTCAGTTGGAGGCAAATGGTCTCAAGGAGCGGGAGGACGAGGCCGTCGAAGAGGTCATGGCCGCGCATATAGAGATAAGTGGTTTGCGGCGTGAGCCCGAGGTCGAGGAGTTGCTGCCGAAGGGGCGCATAGGTCTTGCGACCCTCGGGAAACTGATGCTGCAAGCGCCCTACGGTCTTGTTGACGCGCTGGCGGACGTACTCAATGTATTTCTCCGGCGCCTGAACGTTCACCTTGCCGGTGCCCACTACGCGGGCGAAGTCGGCCAGGGAGAAACGGTCGTAGCGGTCGTAGCGGTAGGCCCACACATTCCAGACAAAGAGGGGCCAGATGACCTCGCTGTATTCCGCCAGGAAGGCTGCGAAGGGAAAGACGTGGGCATCGTTGAGCGTAGCCTTGACGCAGGCCTCGTGGAGGGCGCGGTCGTAGCACTGGAGGTTCTCTATGGCGTAAGCGTGGGTGTGGAGCACATAGGGCGAGGAGCACACGAGGGCCGAATGGGGGGTGGCGCCTTGCAGGAGCCAGTCGTAGTCGGCGTCAACGCAGGCAATGAGGTCAGGGCCTAACTGATGGCTGAGGGCAATCTTCTTACCTTTTGCCAGAGAACTGTGGGAAGGCAACATAACCTCGAAGTAGCGCTCCGGCGTCTCCCATTGGCGCAGTACTTGGCTCCAAAAGGCTATGTCGTCGTAGCTTTCCACGTAAGCCACGATGCGCCGGCGGCCGCCCTTCAACTGATTGGCGGCCTGAATGTAGTCGGAAGAGAGATATTTGAGGAGGCCCATAGGCAAGGAGGCTGATTCGTGCGTTTTACGTGCGGAATAGCCGTTATTCCGTCACGATTTGTTCCACCTCCGTCACGCAGTCGTGCCAGCCGTCCATGATTACGGCGGGGGAGTGGGTGGTGAGGATAATCTGGGCGTTGGGATTGAGGCGGGAAACCATCTGTAGGAGCGACTTCTGCCACTCGAAGTGGAGGCTGGCCTCGGGCTCGTCCATAAAGAAGACGCAGGGCTGGAGGTCCTGGGTGAGGGCCGTGAGGAGAATGATGAGTAGTTGCTTTTCGCCGCTGGAGAGGAGGTAGGGGAGGAGTGTGTCGCCGTACTGCAGGAAACGGAGTTCGTTGCAGGAGCGGTCTATGGTCTTGCCGGTGTCGGCAAAGAGTTTATCGACCATGTCTTGGAAGAGCGTCTTCTGCCGCGCCGCCTCCGTGGCCTGCAACTGGGCGGATGGGTCGCCGGAGGTGAGGAGGGCAATCATGCGGTTGCCGATGTTCACTTGGTAGTCGAGATAGCGCCGCTGCAGTTGGTAGAGTTGCCAGTCCAGTTCGGTGCGAATCTTTATCTCCGTGTTGTTGAGAATGTTGTCTATCTTGATGATTTGGCGGTCGAAGGAGCGCACGATGTCGTAGCGTATGGCCGTGGCCTCCTTGGGCTCAAACTCAATATGGACCTCGTCGGGCTGTTCGCTCTTGATAATGGCACCATTGAGCGGCGCATTCTGCAAGTGGTTGATGATGCGGTTGAGAATGGTGCTCTTGCCGGCACCGTTGCGGCCGCTGAGCACGTTGACGCCTGGTTGCAACTGCCAGACGATGTGCTTGTGACCTTGCCAGAGGCTGTCAATCTCAATGCGGGAGATGTAGTTGGCTTGCATATATGTGGACTTGGGATTTTAGAGTATTAAATTTTAGCGTATATGAGGCTTTTGCCTTGCAAAGTTACGCACTTTTTCCGAAAGAACAAGACTTAAGGTTATAAAAAGGTGACAAACTGAGATAAAAAGGCTTAAAAATAAGAAATAATGAAGGAGAAAGTCCCTATATATAAATAATAATGTGTATTTTTGCAGAGAAAATGTACAAAGAACAAAGTAATATGAAGTTTTTTACTAAACGACTGACTTTCTTTCTCGGCTTTATGATGCTCTGCCTCATGGCCGACGCCCAGGGCTACGTACTGACGGGCCGCGTAATCGACCGTGAGGACAGCGTGGGTCTGGACTACGCCACCGTGCGCCTCGTGAAGTCCTCCGACGATGCCATGCTCACCGGTACCAACACCGATGAGAACGGCGCCTTTGCGCTGAAGTACGACAAGGCTGGCAAGTACCGCCTGCGCCTGTCCTACATCGGCTACCGCAGCATCTATCAGGATTTGGTTCTGCCTGAGCAGACACCCGACTCCCTGAAGACAGCCCCCGATACGCTGAAGCTCGGCGACCTCGTGATGTACTCCGACGCCTACGTGCTGCAGGCCGCCATCGTGCGTGCTACCGTGGCCAAGGTGCAGCAGGTGGAGGACACCACGATGTACAATGCCGACGCCTATCGCACGGCAGAAGGCGCCACGCTCGAGGCTCTCGTCAAGCAGCTCCCCGGAGCCGAGGTGGGCGATGACGGCAGCATCACCATCAATGGCAAGAAGGTGAGCGAAGTACTCGTCAATGGTAAGGACTTCTTCAAGGGCGACACCGAGACCGCCATGAAGAACCTGCCCGTCAACCTCGTCAAGAAAATCAAGACCTACGACAAGAAGAGCGACTACGCCGAACAGACCGGCATCGACGACGGCGAGGACTCCTTCGTCCTCGACATCATGACGAAGAACGAACTCAACCAGTCGTGGATAAGCAATATGGACATCGCCGGCGGCTGGGACTATCACGACCGCTTCCTCTACAGCGGCAAGATCTTCGCCAGCCGCTTCACGGAGAAGGGCCGCGTCACCCTCATCGCCTCCCACAACAACATCGGCGACAACGGCTTCGGCGGTCCCCGCGGCATGGGTGGCGGCGGTGGCGGCAACGGCATCAACAAGAACACCATGGTGGGCTTCGACTTCTCATGGGAAAACGGCCGCAAGAAGTTTGAGGGGGGCAAGGTAGAACTCGGTGGCAACGTGCGCTACAACCGCCGCGACAACGAGACGGAGAGCACCACCTCCTCCGAGACCTTCCTCACCACGGGCCGCGACCACTCCTTCGGCAACAGCCACTCCTGGGGCAACAGCCTCTCGCAGAACGTCAACAGCAGTTTCCGCCTGCAGTGGAGTCCCGACTCGCTGACCAGCATCAGTTTCCGTCCCAGTTACTCGTGGAGCAAGAGCCGCAGCCATAGCGAGTCGCTCTCGTCAACGTTGGACAAAGACCCGTTTGAAAAGGGACGCTTCGGCGACGGCAAGGAGATAGAAGAGTCCGACTCCGTCCTCGCGCAGTATTTCAATATGACCAGTCGCAAGCTGAAGGCTGACAAGACCTACGAGGACTTCCTCGTCAACCTCCGCGAGAACCTCTCCCGCTCCGAGAGCCATAGCCACAACGTAAGTGCCAACCTCTCCATGACGCGCCGCCTCACTGGTAAGCAGGGCCGTAACCTCTCCTTGCAAGCCAGCGGCGGTTGGAGCCGTAGCCACAACAGCAGCTACAGCAAGGCAAACGTCGTGACGCGCCAGAAAGTAGACGGCACCGCCGACGCCCCTGTCTATGACTGGACTATGGCTAACTCCACCCATCAGTTCACCACCACGCCCTCCGTCAACTGGAACGTCCGCGTAGGCGGCGGCTACGTGGAGCCTATCGTCGGCAACCTCTTCGGCGAACTGCGCTACAACTTCACCCATCGCTTCAACGACCAGCGCCGCACCCTCTGGCAACTCCGCGACCCCAAGTCACTGACCGACATCATGGGCCAGTGGACGGGCTACTACCACTACGACCCCGACCGCACCGGCTATGTTGATAACGAGCAGCCCGGCACCACCGAGCTCCTCAACGAGTTCCTTCAGATGAGCGAAGAAGACGTCTATGCCGCCATCCGCGACGAGCAGAACTCACAGTATGCCACATACAAGTACGACAACCACGCCGTCAACCTCGGCCTGCGCTACAACGACAAGGACCGCGGCATCAACCTCAACGCAGGCCTCGCCTTCAATCCCGAGCACACTCGTATGGACTACGCCAAGGGCACCGTCGATACCCTCATCACCCGCACCATCTTCAACATCTCCCCGCAGGTGCGCTTCCGCTGGAACATCAACCGCACGCGCCGCTTTGAGTTCAACTTCAACAGCAGCAGCTCCCAGCCCTCCATGACCAACCTTCTCGAAGTCATAGACACCAGCAACCCCCTGCGCATCTCTACGGGTA
This sequence comes from Alloprevotella sp., assembly GCA_045639805.1. GTDB lineage: Bacteria > Bacteroidota > Bacteroidia > Bacteroidales > Bacteroidaceae > Alloprevotella. Next base: position 1,348 of record JAZUDS010000071.1, on the reverse strand, counting down.
ACGCCGGCCTGAAACCCTCGTGGAACAACAACCTCCGCGCCTCCTTCAACGACTTCAACGTTGACCGTCAGCAGTCGTGGGCCGCCAACTACTCCTTCAGCCACACGCGCAACACCATCTCCACCCTCAGCGTGTACGACCGCGAGACGGGCCGCACCTTCTCCGCGCCCCAGAACATCAAGGGACAGTGGAACACCTCCGCCGGCCTCACGTTCAACTCCGGCCTCGGCTATGAGAAGCTCTGGAACATCAGCACCAGCACCAACTTCCGCTTCAACCGCAACACGGCCTACGTCCGCACCGACGCCGACCCCGGCATCTCCCTCCCCACAGTCTTCACCAACGAGAGCATCAACGACTTCTTCCGCCAGACGATGGATTCCATCAACAACGATCCTGACAAGTATATCAACGTCAACCGCAACACCAACCTCTCCGAGAACCTCACCCTCACCTATCGCCAGCCCATCTGGGACATCAGCGCTAACGGCCGCGTGAACTATCAGCACGCCCGCTCCAAGCTCCAGTCCAACGGCAACCTCGACACGTGGGGCTTCGACTACGGCATCTCCGCCAACGTCGCTCTCGACTGCGGCTTTGCCGTCAGCACCGACATTCGCATGAACTCACGCCGCGGCTACTCCGCTGCCAACATGAACACCAACGAGCTCCTCTGGAACGCCCAGATATCCCAGTCCTTCCTCAAGGGCAAGGCGCTCACCATCATGCTGCAGTTCTACGATATCCTCGGCCAGCAGAGCAACATCTCCCGCACCATCAACGCCACGATGCGCAGCGACTCCTGGCACATGGCCCTCAACTCCTACTGCATGCTCCACGTCATCTACAAACTCAACGTCTTCGGCGGCTCCCACGCCACCGATGCCGACACGCAGAGCAAGCACGCCAGCAAGGCCGAGAAGAAAGCCAACCAGCTCCACCAAGGTCCCGACGAGCCCCGTCGGATAATGGAACAGACCCAGGGCGGTCGTCCCGGTATGGGCGGCCCCGGCGGTATGGGCGGCGGCCGTCCCTCCGGCATGGGCGGTGGCCCCGGCGGCAGAATGTAAGCCATATCTCAAACAATAACAATAACGAAGCAGCCCCTACGGATGTCCGTGGGGGCTGTCTTGTTATTATTATCCCAAAGAGCAAGATAGATGTTGTAATAGTTGATAAAGTTGTCTATTGCTGTCCGGGGAAAATTGAAAGTCCTGAAAGGACGACATAACGGAGGGTGGGGCGCAAGCCCTACCGCACTCGTTGCCATTTGTTCTGGGAGCGCTGTAAGTGCGACACAATTCAAGTAAAGTGGTAATTATATCGCACTTACAGCGCTCCCATAAAG
>JAZUDS010000070.1:0-43476 GCA_045639805.1 Alloprevotella sp. | reverse complement strand
ATAGAAGGCCCCAAGTGGTGTGGTAAGACGACTACAGCTTCGCAACTTGCCCAAAGCACATTGGATTTAGGAGACAGCGAAACGCTCAGAGAGAGTAGGAACATGATGGAGATAAGCCCCAAGATACTTCTAGAGGGCGATGCTCCGAGGCTCATTGATGAATGGCAAACTATCCCTATGCTTTGGGATTCTATTAGAAGTATGGTGGAATTCTTGTTGTTAATAAGCCAAAGAAGACTTATACACTTGACTATGCCAAGCATCTTCTCATTGGATTTGTAAAAGAAGACAACCAAGAGTATTTCCTTGACGGAGGACAGACAAAACTCTATTATACAGGTAAAACCAAGTCGTTCCCTTCGACTGTGGCATTAAATAAACTCTATTATTTCATGCCGTATATAAAGGGAAAAGGTGTTCGTGACCTTTATCTTATCAAGATTGCTCGTATAGGGAACAAAGCAGAGATTCATCCAGAAGGTGGTGACAAGGATCCACGTCTTGTATTTGAATTGGAGTTCCTTGAAAGCCTTCCTCAATATGTTCACATTGATCTGAATATCTTCCGCACCTATCGAGATACATTGCTCGGTAGGATTATGGGTGATATGATTTAACAACTGCAAAAATGAAAGACATTAGCCAAAATGTGTATTCTGATATAATCCAAGGAGAGGTTGAAATAATTCACGAAGAAATAGAAAACTTCCAGAATTCTCGATATGATTCAGTTCTTAATGTTTCTGCATTCCTAGATAGTATGAAGTTTCATCTTTCATCTATTGAGAACAAAACTGGTACGAATTCAATTGATTACATAAGGATTTCAACAGAAGTAGTCGATGTGATTTCTAACAGAATACTTTCATATTTTGATTACTCGTCAAATAACTTTGCAGATAACAAATCTGCATCAGAAATGGTTCAACTCTTCTCTAACCAAAGAAAAAATTTAGAAGAGGCACTTGCTAGTTTTCGAACAATTGAGAGTTTCAATATGGACTACGCTTATAGAATTAAAAAGTTCAATAAAGCGAAATCCGTACTTGAAAATATGTGCATTGAAAAAGGTATAGACATAAGAACTGCTACGCAAAAAAGTATTGACCAACTAAAGAATGTTGGAGCAATTACAGGCGAAGTTGCAAAAGGAACAGCAGGTTGTGCAATTGAATTAGCGATAAAAATAGCGATTGTAGTTGTTATTTTCATGATTTTAATGGCAATAATTGGAGTTAAATAAAATGACTTACGAAGAAGAACAGTTAAAGTACGCAGAGGAACTTAAACAAGTTTCAAGCGAATTAAAAGGGCTAGAAGATATATTTTCTGATCCAGCTTTAGTTGACGCTAAAATTTGGGAGATTTATAAACAAGTAAATCCTCTTGAGGTGAAATACCAATTGTCATCTACAAGATACCAAATGCAGCAAAAAATACAAACGTTCAAACTTCTGCTAGAATCCGATTATCATAAAAAAAAGAATCGCAAAAAAGAGTTAGAACGTCTTCTGTCACAAACCCCAGCAGAGCGAACAAAGGAAAATGTAAAGAATAATATAGGAAAAACTGCAGAGTATATTGCAAGTATTACACCGCAGCATGTTTCTGGACGAGTTTATCGAGTAGAAAATGGTGATGGATGCGGTACATTCTGCTTGTGGTTTATGATTATTGATGCTTTGATAGTTTTTATATATTACTTGTGTACGAAATAACAATCAAATCTCTATACTATGCACGAAGAAGATATGGAATTCATAACAAACCTAGATAAGATTCTATCGTTTGTTGATTTACAGAAGATTTACGAAACCTGGGAGCGCGACGGTTCAATTGCTAAAAAGGCTAATTTATTACAACTTGGCTATGTCTCTCTCCTGTCTCATCCTGCCATCTTTCTGACAAAAGAGAATGCTTGTGAGGAACTTAAAGCTGCAAATGTTTGTCATGATTTATGGGTTAAATACGACAAAGAAGGAATAAATGAAAAGATAAATGGAGAGGATGAAAAGTTGGCTACAGCAACAAAATTAACTGCACTTCCTCCATACATGTATTTACTGTATAGAATTGACCGTTTCTACTTGCTTCATTATCTATTAATTGGCATGTTTGAAAATAAATCCGACAATGAACTTTCTCAGTTTGAAGGTGATTTGTTTGCGAAATCGTGGTTGAATTTATTGGATAAAGGTTACCAAGATGAAACAACCGAGCAAGCATACAAAGCAGATTTAGATCACAGAGTTTTATCTAGACGCATAATACTGAAACTTAAATTGAGTGAACAATATGCTAAGGAAATGGATGACGAATCAATAAAACCAAAATGGGAGAAATATCTCAACTTAGACAGTAGTTCAGGAAATGGGTGTATGGTAACCTTACTTATGGCTTTTGGCACATTATCATCAATGGTTGCGTGTATAGGTCTTGTTTTCGGATTATTTTAATTCATCTTATCAAGATTGACAACTGAATAGACAAACCCTCTGATATTCAGCAGAAATGCCGATTATCAGTGGGTCTAATATTCCCAGCACGTTCCACAATATACTAATTTTCTGCGTATTGAAATAGAATTTGGTGAAAATAAATTTGGTGAATTAGAAAATTATGGATATATTTGCACTCAAAATTAAAACCTAAGACACAAAGACTAAGATGTCAAGAAAAGGATAATTATCTATTAAAAAGAAATCCACTCTTCTTCCGATAAAATCGGGCAAAGGGTGGCTCTCTTCTTATTGTGTCGCAATGGGGCTAATTACAGTTTGCAGTAGGTGGGGGGGGCTTGCGCTCTATTTCTCCGTTATTTATAAAACTTACAATTTGCCGAGCACCTCTGAATATCAGATGCAGTGACTACTTAATATTGAACGCCAAATAAGGGGGCATTTTTATGCGGTCGCCGATTTGGACGGGGAAGGGCTTGCCGTGGGGCTCAAGAAGGAGAATGTCGCCCTGACGGAGGGTGAAGAAGCGACTTGCTTCTGCAATAAGGCTGGCGGCGCGTTCTTGCTGCTCGGCGGTGAGGGTGTCAAGAGGCTGCCACTCACCGATGCTCACTGCGTCATCGAAGCCGTAGCCTTGAGAAGGCGGGAGTGAAGGCGTGTGCATATTGGCCACGAGCGTTACAGCGTCGTAGTAGCGGTGTGCCCAGCGCTGGCCTATGTTCTTGCCGAGGCGGGAGATGCGCAGTGCTACCTCATACTGACACAAGCACGGTTCTGCATAAGGCGGAATGAAGAAGGGCCGCTTGTTGATATGGATGGCCGTGTCGGGCATCGTGTATAGGCTGCCGTCAGTGTGTTGTGCGAGAAATTTCATAGAGTGCCCCCTCCCCGCTCCCCCTGGGGGAGAGCAACGAGAGCGATTAAAAAGCTCCCTACGTTTTGCATTCGGAGAGAGCTGTTGGTTTAAGAATATATAGATGTAAATTATTATTGCGAGAGACTATCCTCCCTCCTCGGGGGCGTTTAACCCGCTCGGGAAGTCCCCCCAAAGGGGGGATTTAGGGGGGCACCTAAAATTCGGCCGTCTTTGGCGTGCGGGGGAAAGGTATGACGTCGCGAATGTTCTGCATACCCGTTACGAAGAGGATGAGGCGCTCGAAACCGAGACCGAACCCGCCGTGGGGGCAGGTGCCGAAGCGGCGGGTGTCGAGGTACCACCACATATCCTTCATGGGAATGTTGCGGTCGTTGATCTCGCCCATCAGTTTGTCGTAGTCTTCCTCGCGGACGGAGCCGCCGATGATTTCGCCAATCTGGGGGAAGAGGACGTCGGTGCCCTGAACGGTCTGCTGCATAGGCTGGCCGTTGAAGGTGGGAACCTCTTCGTCTATCTTCATGTAGAAGGCCTTGATAGCCTTGGGATAGTGCGTCATGATGACGGGCTTCTTGAAGTATTCTTCTACGAGGTAACGCTCATGTTCTGAAGCCAAATCGTCGCCCCAGTTGCAGGGGAACTCAAACTTGCGTCCGCCCTTGATGGCCTCCTGCAGAATCTCTACGCCCTTGGTGTAATCCAAACGCACGAATTCGGTCTTCAGCACGCCTTCAAGGCGCTCGATAAGGCCCTTGTCTATCATCTTGTTAAGGAACTCCAGATCGTCGCGGCAGTTGTCGAGAGCCCAGCGCACGCAGTACTTGATGAAGTCTTCTTCGAGGTCCATCAGGTCGGCGAGGTCGATGAAGGCCACTTCGGGCTCTATCATCCAGAACTCGGCGAGGTGGCGGGGGGTATTACTGTTCTCGGCACGGAAGGTGGGGCCGAAGGTGTAGATGGCGCCGAGGGCGGTGGCGCCGAGTTCGCCTTCCAACTGGCCGCTCACGGTCAAAGATGTCTGCTTGCCGAAGAAGTCGTCGGAGTAGTCAATCTTGCCGTCTTCGCCTTTCTTAAGGTCGTAGAGGTTCTTGGTGGTTACCTGGAACATCTGGCCGGCGCCTTCGCAGTCGCTGGCGGTGATGAGGGGCGTGTGGAAATAGTAAAAGCCGTGCTCGTGGAAGTACGTGTGAATGGCCATGGCCATATTGTGGCGGATACGCATCACAGCGCCGAAGGTATTGGTGCGAAGACGCATGTGGGCGTGTTCACGCATATATTCAAATGACTGGCCCTTCTTTTGCATCGGGTAGTCCTCTGCGCAAGTGCCGAAGAGAGTTATGCTTTCGGCCTGAATCTCGGAGGCCTGGCCGGCAGCGGGGCTCTCAACGAGGGTGCCGCTTACGCTGATGCAGGAACCGGTGTTGATTTGCTTGAGCATGGCGGCGTCAAACTTGGTGGGGTCGAGCACAATCTGGATGTTCTTGATGGTACTGCCGTCGTTCAGCTGAATGAAATCCACAGCCTTGCTGGAACGGTGCGTACGTACCCAGCCCATGACAGTAACAGCAGCCCCCTCCCCGCTCCCCCTTTGGGGGAGTGCAGCGTTAGCCAATTCGCTGGGCTTAAGAGCGAGAGCGTCTTTGATTTTGATTCTTTTCATTGTATTTGTTGTTTTAGATATTCAAGTATTGTGTCAAGTTTATATAGGACATCTTCATTTGTGAAGCGAATTATGCGGAAACCATAATGCTGCAATTCTTCTGTTCGTAGATTGTCGTGGTACTGCTGCCGAATGTCATTGTGGTAGCCGCCGTCGATTTCTATGATAAGTTTGCAAGGCAAACACACGAAGTCAACAATGTTGTCCGCAATAATATGTTGCCTGCGAAAGGGCTTGCCGAGTTGACTTCCCTTGAGGTATTGCCACATCCGCTCTTCCGCTTCAGTGGGATTGTTCCTCATTCGAAGGGCGTGCTCCTTCAGTACAGGATAGAGTGCAGGGTCTGCGTAGCAATAATTTGCCAGATTTCTATCAAATTTTACCATTTCTTTTCACCCTGGCGGAAATACTCCTATGTGGTTGTCCCTATATGCAGCTCTCCCCCAAAGGGGGAGCGGGGAGGGGGCCTCTTATTCAAACGCTCCCATGCGGAGCATGTTCACTTCTTCCTCGGTGAGGTAGCGCCAGTCGCCACGCTTCACGTTCTTCTTGGTGAGGCCGGCGAAATAGACGCGGTCGAGCTTGATGACGTGGTAGCCGAGGCTCTCGAAGATACGGCGCACGATGCGGTTCTTGCCGCTGTGGATTTCAATGCCTACCTGCTTCTTATCCGTCTCGCTGGCATATTCTGCGGCGTCGGCGCGAATTTCGCCATCTTCCAGGGTGACGCCTTCCATAATCTGGCGCAGATCGGCAGCGGTCACGTTCTGGTCAAGGGTGACGTGGTATATTTTCTTTTTGAGGAAGCGGGGGTGCGTCAGTTTTGAAGCTAATTCGCCGTCGTTGGTAAGGAGCAGTACACCCGTGGTGTTGCGGTCGAGACGGCCTACGGGGTAGATACGCTCGGGGCAGGCTCGCGCCACGAGATCCATGACGGTCTTGCGCTCCTGCGGGTCGTCGGTGGTGGTGACGTAGCCTTTGGGCTTGTTAAGCAGCACGTATTGCTTCTTTTCCATCCTTACGGCCTCACCATGGAAGCGAACGTCGTCGGTACGCAGCACTTTCGTGCCGAGTTCGGTGACGATGACGCCGTTGACGGTCACGACGCCGGCCTGAATGTAGGCGTCGGCATCGCGGCGGGAGCATACGCCGGCATTGGAGAGGAACTTGTTCAGACGCAAGGGCTGCGTGGGGTCAATATGCGTCTCGGCGTATTCAATACGCTTCTTGTGGCTGTAAATAGGCTTGGGCCCGCCGGGGCGACGCTTCTGGTTGTTGCGGTTGAAGCCGCCGCCTTGATAACCGCCTTGGCCCTGGTAACCACCTTGGCGGCCCTGATAGCCCCCCTGGCGAGGCTGATAACCTCCTTCGCGGTTGTAGCCACCTTGACGGGGCTGGTAGCCTCCTTCGCGCTTGAATTGGGGGCGCGGACTCCACTGATTATCGCCTTCACGGCGCTCACGGGGCTGATAACCTTCACGGTTGTAGCCATTCTCTCTGGGCTGATAGCCGCCTTCACGGCGACCGTAGCCATTTCCTGCTCCATAGGAGCGGTTTACGCGGGGACGACGGCCGCCATCGCGGTGACCTTCGCCATTGGGATTGAATCCTTCGTACATAATTAAAAGCCCCCTCCCCGCTCCCCCTTTGGGGGAGTGCTGCGTTAGCCTGTTGGGATTTTTGGGCGATTGGTTAAGGGTTAATTAATAAGTTGTTATAATGTGTAATTTTATGTTTTCTTCCCCATCTGCGGCTCTCCCCCAAAGGGGGAGCGGGGAGGGGGCCTACATTCCCGTATAGTTCATCGGGTTAATGTTATGCAGTTCCTTTTTCACCTCGTCGCTCACTTCAAGGCTCTCAATGAAGCCGTAAATCGTCTTCTCGGTGATGCCTTCGTTGGTGCGCGTCAGGGCTTTCAGGGCCTCGTAGGGATGGGGATAGCCTTCGCGGCGCAGGATGGTCTGTATGGCTTCAGCGCACACGGCCCAGCAGCCTTCCAGGTCGGCATCGATGCTCTCGCGGTGGAGCAGCAGTTTGTCAAGGCCTTTCATCGTGCTCTGGAAAGCAATCACGGCGTGGCCGAGAGGTACGCCAATGTTGCGTATCACCGTACTGTCCGTCAGGTCGCGCTGCAAACGGCTGATGGGAAGCTTGCGGGAGAGGTGCTCCAGCAGGGCGTTGGCCAGGCCGAGGTTACCCTCTGAGTTCTCAAAGTCAATGGGGTTCACCTTGTGGGGCATGGCGCTGCTGCCCACTTCGCCGGCCTTAATCTTCTGCTTGAAGTAGTTCATGGAGATGTACTGCCACACGTCGCGGTCGAGGTCTATGACAATGGTGTGCACCCTCTTCATCGCGTCGAAGAGGGCTGCCATGTTGTCGTAGTTGCTTATCTGCGTGGTGTATTCCTCGCGCTCCAGCCCGAGTTTCTCGCTGACGAACTTGTTGCCGAAGGCTTTCCAGTCGCGTTCGGGATAAGCCACGTGGTGGGCGTTGTAGTTGCCGGTGGCGCCGCCGAATTTCGCTGATTGCGGCACCTGACGCAACAGACGTAGTTGCTGTTCCAGACGATAGGCAAATACGCGTATTTCCTTCCCCAGACGTGTGGGACTGGCGGGCTGTCCGTGCGTCTTGGCCAGCATGGGAATGTCGGCCCATTCCTCGGCACGGGCGTTGAGGGCGGCGATGAGGGCCTCAAGTTGAGGGTAATAGACCTCGTCAAGGGCCTCTTTCAGCATCAGCGGGAAGGACGTGTTGTTGATGTCCTGCGAGGTGAGGCCGAAGTGGATGAATTCCTTGTAAGCATCCAGACCGCCGATTTTATCGAACTGCTCCTTGATGAAGTACTCCACGGCCTTCACGTCGTGGTTGGTCGTGCGTTCGATTTCCTTCACGCGTTGGGCGTCGCCCTCGGTGAAGTCCGCGTAGATACTGCGCAGGGTGGCGAAATGCTCCTGGGGGAAATCCTTCAGTTGCGGCAGAGGCAACTCGCAGAGGCTGATGAAATACTCAATCTCTACTCTCACGCGATACTTGATGAGAGCAAATTCCGAGAAGTAGGGGGCCAGACTTTCTGTCTTGCTGTGATAGCGGCCGTCCACGGGGCTGACGGCGGTGAGGCTGTTCAAATCCATAGTGCTTTTGGTGGGTTTGCCGACAAAGTTACATATTATATTTTATATGCGCAAGGCGCGCGCGCGAAAAATCAATTCATTTTTTCCATTCCGCCCTTCTCGTACCAATTTTCGCCAACCGCGCTTTGCGCTCGTAGGCCTAATGGCGGGAAAGCGGGCGGGTCTGTTTACTGTGTCACTTCTGCCACAGCGTCCCCCCGCCTGCAGGTTCGTGAATTGCGGACTACTTCTGTCAAAGTCGCCTCGGGAAAACGCATCAAATAGTCTGTTTTAAACTATTAGCATATTATTAGCCCCGTGATGAGGCTGGAAGCCTCTACTTTGAGTAACCCGGGACGAAGTCTCGGGGCTTAACCTCTCTTCTCTTTGTCTGGCTGGAGGCCAGTACCTCCTGACTGGGCACCGCAAGTCGTTCTCTCAAGGTACTGGCTTCCAGCCAGACCAAAGAGTGCAAAGTACCCGTCCGGGTTCTTCGGCTAAAGCCTCAGGCGCAAGCGAATCCTTACCGCTCACTGCGTTCGCTGTATTGGCTTCCAGCCAATGCTCTATCGGCTCCCTCCGTTACTGAACGTACTATAATAATCGCGCATAGAAGTATATCTTGCCATAAAATAGCTTGGTGCGTAAGCCGTGTCGGGAATAGTTGTTATTTCACGGCGGCTGCGATGGCGTCGAGCCAGCCGTGGCCGTATTTGGTGTCGGGCTCTACGTAGTTGCCCTCGCCCCATTCGTTCCAGGAGCGAAGGAAGAGGAGGCGGTGCTCGGGCTCTTTGGCGGCGACGAGGCTTACGGCGTCCTCCACGTGGCGGCGGAAGGCGTCAGGCGTGGCGTTGACGTAGATGCCTTCGTCATTGTTGGCACGCGGCGTGCGGTCCCACTGCGGCAGGAGCGAGGGATACACGTTTTCCTGCACGTCTTCGGGGGCGAAAAAGTGCTTGACGGCCTTGGGATAATCAATTTTCGGAACGGGGAGGAAGGGGAGGACCTTCGTCACGGCCTTGCGGATGATATTAAGGTATTTTCCCTCGCAAATGAGCTCGGCGCGGCGCTTGCCGAACGACTGTACGGCATCGAAACCCAGGTGGAAGAAATCGGCATATACCTCGGCGCTGCTCTGGAGATTGGGTATCACGCGCTCCATTTTACCTTCGGCATTACGGCGTAGTGTGCTCGTGGAGTTGCAGAGCGCCACAAAGTGTATGCCGGCAAGGCCTTCCTCTTGGGCCCACTGACGCCAGAGGGCCATAAACTGCTGCACGTCGGCGAACTTGTAGGGGTCGAAAATGGCGAAGAGAGGCTTACCGTCCACGGTGATATAGCGATGGTCCTTGAAGGCGCGGAGGCAGAAATCAAAGTGGGCGCGGTAGTCGGCCTCGCCAGGGTAGGTTTGCTCGGCAATCATCGTCTTATCGCTGCGCGAGGAGCCCTTCGTCCAGGTCTTCGTGGTCCAGTCGTGGTTGGCCCAGCAGAGGCAGAAGGGGAAGTCGGGCTTTCCGCTTTCCAGTACCTCGTTGAAGGGCCGCTCCAGCAGGCGACGGCCGCCGCCGAACCAGTAGTGCCAATAGCAGAACCCCTCAATGCCAGCCTCGCGGGCCAATGTGGCCTGCTGCTCGCGGGTCTCGGGCAGGCGAAGGTCGTAGAAACCGAGGTCGGCGGGTATGCGCGGCTGATAGTGGCCGCGGAACTTTGGGCGAGCCTTGGCTACGTTGGTCCACTCGGTAAAGCCGGGACCCCAGACGGCATCGTTTTCGGGGATAGGGTGGAACTGCGGAAGATAATAGGCGATGACGCGTGCTTTCATGGGGAAATTAGCAAATTAGCAAATGGGGGAATTAGCAAATTAGCAAATGAGGAAATTAGCAAATGAGGAAATTAGCAAATTAGCAAATTAGGAGAAGTCGGCCAGGCGCTGCTCGGCCTCGGCCAGCGTGTCCATCTTGCCCACGTCGAGGAGGCGGAGGTCGGAGCACACTTCGGCGTGCACCTCATGGGTGGCGCAGATGTCAAGGTAATAGTCCATGATGCTGAAGGCTTCGGGCCAGGACTGCATCGTGTTTTCTACAAGGGTGGGGGAGATGAGGTGTATGCCGCTGAAGGCATACTGCTCGCCGTCGGCAGAACCGCGCACCTCGCCCGTGGTGAGGTTTGTCCAGCCCACGAGGTGGCCGTCGCGAATAAAAAGTTGGCGGGTGCTGGGCCGGCGGCTCACAAGGAGGGTGGCTTCGTGCTGAAGGTTTCGCTCGTAGAAGCCTTGCAGGTCGGCGTTGCTGAAGATGTCGACATTGTGGATGAGCACGGGCGAGCGGTCGCTCTTGTCGGCGAAGCGGGTGATGGCCTGCCGTATGCCGCCGCCGGTGTTGAGGAGAAGGGCGCGCTCGTCGCTGATGTGGACGGGGATGTCGGCGGGATGCTCACGCAGGAAGTCAATGATTTGCTGCCCGAAGTGATGCACGTTCACCACGGCCTCGCTTGTGCCTTGGCGGATGAGGCTTTCAAGGGTGTGCTGCAGGAGTGTCTTGCCGCCCACGGGGACAAGAGCCTTCGGGAGGGTGTCTGTCAAAGGACGCAGCCGGGTTCCGAGCCCGGCTGCCAGTATGATGGTGCGCATGAGTGCTAGGTTGTTGGGGGATATTCGGCGAGTGGCAGGAGAAGAAGCCTCCCTCCGGCTCGCTATTTGGAGTAGTGGCTATAGATGATGCCGAGTTCCACGGGGCCGGAGCCGGGGGCAAATCCGGCACCGCCTTCAAGGCGCACGCTGGAGAGGCCATACATATTATTGACGCCGTAGATGGTCGTGGTGGCTGTGCCGTAGGTGCTGGTGGAGGTCTGCTGCTCGGTGCTTACAGGCATGAGAACGGCCTTATTCCAGTCTGGGTGGCTGGCCTCCCACGATTCCCATTTCTGCTGTCGCGTCTGCTCGTCGTCGGCCTCCGTTATGCCGGCACCGATGTTGCGTTGCTCCTTCATCCAGGTGATGAGGTTGGAAATGTCGCTGAAGGTGTAGGCGTTATTGGCGCTGTTGTAGGGCGTGAGGAAGGCCGTGCGGTTGTCGGGAAGACGCTTGTCACGGAAGAATTGGTACATTTGGCTCTTGGGGAGCAGAAGTACGTTGGCGGGTTGCTGGAGAGCGAACTTGGAGGTCGTCGTGGCGTTGAGGCGGCGGAAGCTTATACGCGCGTTGTTGATACTATCGGTGTAGTGACGGCCGGCTACGATGTCGCCCACGGGGATTTCCACCTCGGTGAAGAGGCCGGCGGGAGAGCGAAGGTAGGTGCAGTCGCCCTGGTTCAGGAGTTTGTCGAGCGGGGAGTTGTCGGCGCGCGTGGACTGGATGACTTCGCCGGTGGAAGCCATACGCTTCACGCCGTTGATGATGGAGTCGTTCTCCTGATAACTGAAGTAAAGGTGGATGGCGCTGACGTAGGCTTTCAGCATGGCGCCTGTGCCGCCGCTATGCTCGAAGTAGAAGCCGGGGCATACGTTGCGGACGAACTTGTAGGGGTTGCTGAAGTTGCTGGGGTCGTCGTAGTAGCTCTGGAGCAGGCGGTCGCCAAAAGTGCGGGGGAGCTGCAGGTTGATGGTGCGGTAGAAGGTGGTGGTGCTGAGGTGTGAACTGAGGTCGTTGATGGCGTAGTTCACGCTGGTCGTGTTCTGACTGTCAGCACTCACGAAGTCTGCAGGATTGATGTTGGTGGAGTACGTGGCATCCTCACGAAGGACGTTGTTCTTGTCGAGTTCGTGCACGGTGAGCATCATCGTGGTGAGCGAATCGCCGGTGAAGGTGTCGAAATAGAGGGTGAGGTTCACGCTGTCGGCGTGCACCTTGCCGTCTTCGCCCTTAATCATCTTCTGGATGGGGGGCAAAGAGAAATTCTCCGTCACGTGGAATTGTGCGAGGAAGTCGCAGGTGGTGCGGGTGTTGGTTTCGGGATCAATAAGGCTGCCAAGGTAGCAGTCGTTCGTGTTGGCTACGATGGAGTCGGGGTTGGCGGCGAGCGTTTGTGTGTTGATGCGGAATACGCTGTCGGCCGTAGTGATTTCATCATGGGGCGGCATAATTTCGCTGCCTATGATGCCGGTGCCTTCGTCGCAGCCCGTAAGAGAAAGAGCCAGAAGGGCTGTGAGGCTGAAGGCGGAGAGATATTTTTTGAGCATAGTTGTTTTGTTCGCAGGGGAAAAGACGTGGCCGTGCCCTAAGAGTACGGTCATAAAAAGTGGGTGTGGGAATGGCTTAGAGGCGGGCGAGGAACTGCGTGAGCTGTTCGCTGAGGTTGTCGAGGCCCTTCACTTTGAGGCACTCGCCTTTGCAAACGGTTATGGCCTCTGCTACGTCGGGCGAAGCGGCTACGTTGGCCACGCCGTCGCTATAGGCTGCAGCGAGGCGTACGAGAGCGTCGTTTTTGGTGAAGTCAATGCCCGTCTCAATGAGCCGTTCTGCACTGCCCTCGCGGAAACCGATGAGCTGGGGCAGGTTAGCAGGAAGCTGACCGTCAAGTTGCTCGCGGAAGAAGAAGCTTACGATTTTGCAATTGGCAAAGGCGGGCTCGTCCTTGAAGGCCGTGCGGATGTAGAACGGGATGATATGGCTTATCCACCCCTGACATACCACGTAGTCGGGATACCAGCGCAACTTCTTCACCGTCTCCAGCACGCCGCGGGCATAGAAAATGGAGCGCTCCACATTGTCGGTGTACTCCTTGCCGTGTTCGTCAGTGCGCATCTGACGCCCTTTGAAATAGTCGGAATTGTCGATGAAGTACACTTGCACCCTTGCGGTGGGAATGGTGGCAACTTTGATCAGTAGCGGGTGGTCAGTGTCGTTGATGCTGATGTTCATGCCGGAGAGGCGGATGACTTCATGCAACTGGTTGCGACGTTCATTGACAATGCCCCATTTAGGCATGAATGTGCGCACTTCCACATCGCTCTGAATGACGGAGGTGGGGAGTTTGCGCCCCAGGGTGCTCATAGTGCTGTCGGGCACGTAGGGAGCGGTCTCCTGGTTGATGAAAAGAATCTTCTGAGCCATTCTTTATAATATTTATCCGCGGCAAAGATACAAAAAAAATATAGGATAGACGCACTTTTTTGCTATAAAGTTCACATTTTAAGTGTTTCTGTGAGTTTTCGTGGCGATTTTTCCTCTAAAAATGCCAGTTTGTGCGTTTTTGTGCTTCCTTTTAGGACTATAAAAACAAATCAGCCGTGCTGCCCTGGGGCAGTGCGGCTGAGTTGTGTCTTGGGAGGGTGATTGGCGTGGCCTTATTCGGCAACGGGGCGAGCGCCGGAGCGCTTTTCCTTGATGCGGGCCTTCTTACCTGTGAGCTTGCGCAGGTAGTAGAGCTTGGCGCGGCGCACCTTACCAACCTTGTTCACCTCAATGCTCTCGATGGCGGGGCTTTCAATGGGGAAGATACGCTCTACACCCACGGTGCCGCTCATCTTGCGAACGGTGAAACGCTTCTTGTCTCCGTGACCGGAAATCTTGATAACAACGCCGCGGTACAGCTGTACGCGCTCCTTGTTACCCTCGACGATTTTGTAAGCTACGGTGATGGTGTCGCCAGCCTTGAAGGTGGGGAACTGCTTACCGGTAGCAAATGCTTCTTCAGCAATTTTCAGTAAATCTGCCATGATGACTGATTGTTAAGTTAAATTGTTATCGTCTGCAGCGCAGCATTCGCGGTTATCTCATTCTCCGCCAGCGGCTACGCGCAAAAGCGTGGCAAAAGTACTTCTTTCCTACGAAATGGCCAAACTTTTCTCCTCTTTTTTCTCTTTTTTACGCGAAGAAGGCACCTTTTTCTTTCTTTTCTGCTATAAAGAGACGCCAAATGGCCGATTTTTCTTCACTTAGGCTTGCTCTTTTCGTTTTTATTCGTAATTTTGCCGCACGAATTACACATTATATATAATATTTAGCCGTATGAAAAAAATTCTTGTTACCTTTGTTATGGCGTGGCTGACGCTTGCGGCCACGGCTCAGGACTCGGAGACGTACTATCGCCTGTGTGTGAACGAAGTGACGGCCATGAAGGACAAATGGCCCGCGATGGCCAACGATCAAGGCGTGATGGAACCCGCCGCTGCGTATCAGGTGAGCAAAGACGTGCAGATGAAGCTCGCCGATGAGTTCATGCAGACCGAACTTTGTCGGGCCATCATCGCACAGAACAACCTCGCCATCGGCCAGAAGCACCAGGAGGAGGACAAACTCATCCTGAAGCGCGAGATAAAGAGCATCGCCATTCACGGCGTCTTCCATGCCGACGAATACAACGTCAATCTCTCAAGGGATTTCGCCACCAAGAAGTGGAAACTGGAGTTTTCCTTCCATCATGGCATTTATAGCGAGGAGCCTGTCGTAGATCTCATCGGTTTCAACGTAGATGGTAGTCAGCAGCTGGACGGCTTGAACTACAAGTCGGCCTATTGCGTGATAGGCAGCATCGCCCACCATCGCTACGAGAAGTTAGTGTCGGGATTTGAAGTCACCGATTCATCCTTCGGCCGCACTTGCGAGAGCCCCGACAACAGCGACATCGGCCACATTCCGCCGTTATAAGCCCCCTCCTCGCTCCCCCTTTGGAGGAGAGCCTCAGCGTGGGTCTGACGTTCGCTGCAAGTCCCCCCAAAGGGGGGATTTAGGGGGGCTTATTTCCGCATGCGTGCCAGTTTCTCCACGTCATCCATTGTGAATTGTCCCTGAATGATGACGAGGGTGGCATCGTCGCCGTCCTTGGGCTTGATGAGGAGAGAAAACTCGTTGATAACGCCATCGGTTACCAGCGCGTTGACCGTGGCTGTCCTGTTTCCTTCGGTGATAGTGGCCAGTTCCTGATAGCCACCCTTGGCGAGCGCCTTCTTGACGTCCTCGGTGAGAGCCTTGCCCACCTTTTTCTTGTTGGCAGTGATGACTTTCACGGCATCCATCTTCTCCTTGAGCATATCAAGGTCGATGCCGTTGACATTGCCGGAGGGGAGGAGGCGCAGCATGAACTTGGAAATGCCCAGTACGGTCACATCCTTGTGGTCTCTGTACTTTTCGTACACATCAGTCTGGGCATAAGCCGTCATGCAACCGGCTGCCACGAGAAGGAGGAGAGAGAGTAAGCGTGTTTTCATTGTAGAAATGTTTTTTTGAGGGGTTATTATTCGGATTTTTGTAGCATTGTTTGCCCCTATAACGGGAAAAAGTGGCATTTGTTTTATGCCCGGTAGCGTTTTTAATTATTTTTATGACAAAGAGGCCTTTAAGCGTGGGTTTTATAAGGCTTTTTGCAATTGCACGTGAGAATTGTGAAGAGCGATAGTGCTCCTAATTTGAGTCCTCCCCTATAAGGATTGTAGTTTTCCCCTATAGGGACTGTTGTTTTCCCCTATAAGGATTCCAGTCCTTACAGGGGTAAACTGAAATACAAAGGGAGAAATTAGTAATCCTCTCCCTTAGGACTGCAATCCTAAGGGCGAGGACTCGAGTCCTAAGGGGGAGGACTGCAATCCTAAGGGGGAGGACTGGCCGTAAATGGGACGAAATGCAAAATTGTCCTTTTAGAGGCCTTTTGGGAAGCGAGAAAATACAAAATTATTGTTTTTCGATAATTTTCTCGTTAGATTATTTGGTTGTTGTTTCAGAAGTTCTTATTTTTGCACCGAAAATAATTATCGTTAAACAATAAAAACTAATTTAACTATGGAAAAAAGAGTAATTAAATCCACCCAATGGGCCTGCTCATTGGCTCTCGTGCTTTGGAGCCTCTTTGCACTGGTGTATGTATTGCGCTTGCTGCGCTATTGTGGCCTCATCAGTTTCAACATCTATTGCGGTTTTGACATTGCGCCGATAGCTTGGTGCGATGATGACCCAGAGTTCGTGACAGTACAATGGGTAGAACTCATAGGTTATGTCGTCACTACCTTCTGCCTGCTCTGCCTCAGTCTCCGTTTGATACTGATGACGCGCAGGGGACTGGTGTCCGGCAAAATCTTTACGGCCCGCAATGCCCATATCTTGATGATGCTCGTGCCCGTCGTCTTCTTCCAAATACTTTTTGATGACAATCTGACCATTATCTTCGGGTCGCGCCAACTCTACATCGGCTCAACGCCTTTCACAAGCAGCCTTGTCACGCTCATCGTGGCCATGCTCTATAGGATAGCGGTGGTAGAATCGGAGGAAAACAGTCTTACTATATAATTTGCCGCCATGAGTATTATAGTAAACGTCGATGTGATGATGGCCAAGCGCAAGATGTCTTCGCAGGAACTGGCCGAGAAGATAGGCATCACGCCCGCCAATCTCTCTATCCTCAAAACGGGAAAAGCCCGCGCCGTGCGCTTTTCCACACTTGAGGCCATCTGCCGGATCCTTGATTGTCAGCCTGGGGATATACTGGAATACAGGGAGGAATGACTTCTTTCGTAAATAGCAACGCGCCAGTCTCTACCCGAGGCTGGCGCGTTGTGGTTTTGGTCGTTATGAATTATCAGGCTCCGCAGCAGGTGCCGGCGCATCCGGTGAAGACTTTGTCGAGACCGTAGGAGAAGACTCAACGATTATTTTATGTTCATTGAGAAGAAGAGAAGCATTACTAGCTCAAGTTTCACCTTGATAGGTTATAGATTAATGTTACTTTTGTTTTATCTTTGGTAATCAAATCTCAAAACCTGAGACTTGAACACATGCGACAGTTGAAAGTTTAAAAATTCAACTTGTCATCTTGGTATAGAAGATTTGAATTTGTATTTTTCTCCCCTAAAATATAAACATTCATTACTGCGATCTATGTTGATTGTAATATTTTCAAGATCTGTTATAATCTGATCTTCATCTACATAGTATGAGATATCATTTATGTTAGTATATACAGCCTCATATCTATGGATTTTCATGTTGATATAATCTTTATATATGTGTATATAGCTATATCCATCATCCCCACCTTCCCATGAGCCGATAAGCCATTCATCAAGACTCAATTTTGCTCGTGCAGCAGGACTGTTACTGTCATCAAGCTTTAAATATAAACATGTTGCACCGTTTGCATCTCGCAAATACAATACGTAACTTCCATTATCTCTCTGATCAAGATGTGCATTTAACACAGGTTGTTCATTGAGATAGCAAATCCATTTATCTGTACCTTGTGGCTTTGCTATATATTTGGTACCACGAATCGTAATATATTCGCTATAATCGTTGTCAGACCAAATTTTCTTCTCAATGATAACTTTATATTCTGTGTCCTTCCAATCACCCCATTTACCATTGTCTAGTACGCAATACTTCACGGCCTTGAAAGTCCTTTTCTGTATACTTAGAGGAAATGCAGTCAATGTAACTAAGGACAAAAGAAATAATGTAATAAACTTTTTCATAATTTTGAGTTATTAAATTTTTTAATGTTGTTGATTTTGTTATTTTTTATTATTCTGTCTGGTAAAATTCTTTCTATACAACCACATTCATTTATGAATTTTGGTCATTTAATTTTTTAGCAAATAACTCAGCCTCCTGCATTGAATTAAATTTATCCTTGAGAATAACTTCATGTGTATAACCATTAGCATCTGCGAAAATGTGGACAATTCCATATTTCCTTGTCTCTGAGAGGGTTTCAGCAGTAGTGTGATAACGGTTTAATGTCCTATTTATAATCGCTTCTTCATACATACTGTTATTCTTTGGCGGGGGTACAATGTAAACCTCCATGGCTTAAGCGATTCAATGAATCTTCAAGTTCTTTGGGATTGTTATACACAGCCCCGTCAATCATTACCGATGAATCGTTCGCAAACAATTCATCTAAATCACGACCTAGCGTAATGTAGTCGCTAAGTTCAGTTTTGCTCATTTTAACCATAATAATGCGACATGCCCATAGAAACCCGATAAGGCGAAATAAATTTGAACTTGATTGACTACAAAACAAAAAACGCAGGCTTCCATCTCTACTCGTCCGCTTCTTGAGGCCTTCCACAGCCTAGCAGGTGAACGAAGTAGAGTGATAGCCTACGCCCGTATGTAAAATGAAAATCCAGAAAAGTGTGCTGTGAGGATACAAATATCCTCTCATGCACACTCCGGGATACATTTAAAGCATACCCGTAGCATTCACTTCTGACAATGTTCTAGACCTGCTTATGAATGTGGAAGTTTCAAGAAGCCTTTGAACAAAGCATCGATGACGCTTTTACATTATGTAGTGTCCCGCCCAGCCGTACATCCTAAAATGTACAAGCGTAGGCTACGACATTGCAAAAGTACGAACTTATTTTTAATCTTCAAAACATTAAGCAAAAAAGTTGCAAAAAAATATCGCGCCAGCCTTATTTTTTGATAAGACTGGCGCGTTGTGGAAGGAATAACTACTTGCGAGTGGTTCAATAAAGCATCAACAACGAAGATTACTCCGCGGTTATCTTGCTTCGTTGGGATAGCGTTCGGCTATCTCGCGATGCATCTGTTTCATACGTTGCACTTCGACTGCGGAGTCGAGTTGCAAACTCTTGGAGGCTGCAATGATTTGTTGGCATCTTTCAGTAGTGATGCGGTGATACTCGTTGAAGTAGGTCAAGGGTAATTATGAATTATGAATTATGAATTAGCAGGCTCCGCAGCAGGTGCCGGCGCATCCGGCGAAGACTTTGTCGAGACCATAGGAGAAGGTGTCAATCCAGTTGTAGGCTATGCCGCAGATGCCGAGGAGGAGTACGCCGGCGATGCAGATGGCGAGGGCCCAGCGGGTGGGGCAGTCTACACGGAAAGCGGGGAGGGGCTTGTCGTTGGGCGTAATGTACATGGCCTTGACGATAAGCAGATAGTAGTAGAGGGAGATGACGGTATTGATAAGGGCTATCAGTACGAGCCAGTGGCCCCAGCCGCCCATGGTCTGGAAGGCTGCCATGAAGATGAAGAACTTCGAGAAGAAGCCTGCGAAGGGCGGGATGCCTGCCAGGGAGAAGAGGCAGAGTGTCATGAGGAGGGAGAGGCGCGGGTTGGTCTGGTAGAGGCCTGCGTAGTCGTCGATGCCAATCTTACCGGTGTTTTCCTCAACCGTGGTGAGCACGGCGAAGGCACCGAGGTTGGCGGCAAGATAAACGAGGAGGTAGAATACCAGAGCAGTCATGCCCTGTGCCGTGCCGTCCATGATGCCGAGCACGAGGTAGCCTGCTTGCGAGATGGCGGAGAAGGCCATGAATCGCTTGAGGTTCTTCTGACGGATGGCGAAGAGGTTGGCCACGGTGATGGAGGCGATGATGATCCAGAAGAAGGCCCAGTTCCACTCGGTGACGAACAGGCAGAAGACCTTCTGGAGCACGGTGAGGAGCACGAAGGCTGCGGAGCCCTTGGAAATCACGCTGAGGTAACCGGTGACGACGGTGGGAGCGCCCTGATAGGTGTCGGCCGTCCAGAGATGGAAGGGGACGAGGGAAATCTTGAAGCCCATGCCGGTGATGAAGAGCGTGAGGCCGAGAATGGCGAAGAGCTTGGAGTTAACGGCCCAGTCGGTGGCTCCGAGGATGCCGTTGATGTCGTTGAAGTAGAGCGTGCCGGTGGCACCATAGATGAGGCTGATGCCGTAGAGCAGCAGGGCGCTGGAGAAGAGGGCGAGGAGGATGAACTTCGCGCCGGCTTCTGCACTTTCGTAGCGCTTCTTGTCGAAAGCCACGAGGGCTGCCATGGGGATGGAAGCGAGCTCAAGGCCGATGAAGAATATGAGGAAGTGGCCGCTGGATATCATGAGATACATACCGAAGAGTGTGAAGAGCACGAGCTCATAGAACTCTCCTTGCTTTATCCAGTTCTCTTCGCGGCGGAGCCACTTATTGCTCATGAGGAAGACAACGATGACACCGATGTTGAGGACGGTCTTCATAATGGAGGCCATAGGTGTGGCCTGATACATGCCGCCAAAGGCTTCTGCAACTCCGGGGCAGCAGGGGCAGGCGGTAAGTATCGTGTGAATCGTGAAGAGGATGAGGGGCAGGGTGCGCTTCATGCGGCATACGCAGAAGGCTTTCTTGCCGCCGCAAACTTCAGAACAGTCGAAGCCCTTCTCGCTGCGTCCGCAAAGGAATAGGTCGGCGATAAACACCAGGCAGATGACAGCCAGCAGGCTGAGTTCTGCAGTCATATAAAGAAATTGACTATAATCCATAGTTGTAATGCAGTTAAAGGGTTAGAAAGGAACGTTAAGGAATTGCTTGGCGCCATCGAGTACGTCGATGATGGGGCCTACGCCAGTGCCAATCATATCGCTTACCCACCAAGGAGCGAGGCCGAGGCCGGCCACGGAGAGGATGAGGCAGACAACCGAGAAGCGCTCGTCCCATGTGGCATCGGTGAGCAGGAGGTGATGCTCGTTGGTGCAGACACCATAGAGAATCTTGCCCACGAGGCGCAGAATATAGACGGCGGTGATGACGATGGAGGTGCAGGCGATGATGGTGAGGGTGGTGTAGAACGCGCCAGTATTACCGAAGGCACCTACGAAGATGGTCATTTCTGCCACGAAGCCAGAGAGACCGGGAAGGCCGAGGTTGGCCAGACCGGCGATGACATAGCATACGGCGAGGAAGGGCATAATCTTCATAAGGCCGGCCAGCTCGCGGACGTCGCGGGTGTGGGTGCGGCCATAAATCATACCGATGAGGGCGAAGAAGAGGGCCGTCATCAAACCGTGGGAGAGCATCTGGAGTATGGCACCCGTGGCGGCTACGTGGTTCATCATGAGGATGGCGAAGAGCACGAGACCGCAGTGGGAAACGGAGGAGTAGGCGTTGATGTACTTGAGGTCGGTCTGCACGCATGCGCTGAAGGCACCGTATACCACGGAGATGGCGGTGAGGATAAGGAATATCCAGCCCATTTCGTTGGCAGCCTCAGGCATGAGGTACATGGCGATGCGGAAGCATCCGTAGCCACCGAGTTTCATCAGCACGCCGGCATGGAGCATGGAGACGGCGGTAGGCGCGGAGGCGTGGCCGTCGGGAGACCATGTGTGGAACGGGAACATGGCACCGAGCACACCGAAACCGGCAAAGGTCATGGGGAACCAGAAACGCTGGAGCGAGAGAGGTACGGCCACGACTGCACCCTGGCGGGCAGCAATCTCAGTGACGTCCATCGTGGTGGCGCCGGCACCGAAGTAGATGCCGAAGATGCCGCACATAAGGAAGGCCGAGCCACCCATAAGCATGAGGGTGAGTTTCATGGCCGAGTATTCCTTCTTGCCGGAACCCCACACGCCGATGAGGAGGTACATGGGGATGAGGGCTATCTCGTAGAACATGAACATGGTGAACATATCCACGGAGATGAAGAAGCCGAATACACCCATGGAGAGGAGGGTGAACCAGAGGAAGTATTCCTTCGTCAGGGGCTTGAGCTGCCAGGAGGCGAAGGTGCCGGTGAAGACGATGATGGAGGAGAGCAGAAGCATGGCCACGCTGATGCCGTCAACGCCTACGGAATACTTGATGTTGAGTGCGGGGAACCAGTCGAAGCTGGCGGTGTAGAGCATGGGGAACTCATCGGCGGGCATGGCTGCGCGGTCGCCGATGAAGGTGTAAGTGAGATAGATGGCAAGGGCCAGAAGTGCGGTACTACCTGCCACCATCACGCCGCGCACCTGATTGAGGTTGCGGGCTATCCACAAGCCGAAGAGCATCAGCAGGGGAATCAGTACGAATATAGAAAGAAAATTCATAGCGTATAGTGATTAGTAGTAAGCATTAAAGAACAAATACCATTATGCCCAGCACGGCGAGTACACCGAGGAAGAACCAGATGGCATACTGCTGAACATTGCCGCTCTGGAAGCCCTTGATGAGGGCGGAGAGCTTGTGCGTGCCCCAGGCGAGGAAGTTGAAGAAACCGTCGATGACGTGGCGGTCGAACCAGGCGATGGGGGTGCTGATGCGGGCGAAGATTATCTTATGGGTGACAAACTGATAGACCTCGTCAAGGTAGAAGCGCTTGTAGGCCCAGCGGTGGAGGTGCGGGGCGGCAGCGTACATCTTGTCGGCGATAGGCTGAGTCTCGCCCTTGAATATCCATGTAGCGAGGCCGATGCTGACGAGGGCGATACAGGTACTGGTAAGGGCCACCTGAGTGTCGAAGTGAACGCCATAGACGGCGCCACTGGCGGTGACGAAGGAACCGAAGTTCCATGTCTCGGGCAGGATGCCGAAGCCGGCGAGCGTGGTGACGGCACCAACGCCGACTGTGATGACGCTCAGCACGACGAGGGGCAGCGTCATTGTCCAGGGAGCCTCGTGAGGTGTGTGCTCGGCGTGGAGCTCCTTGTTCTCGGTGCCCCAGAAGATACCATAGTAGAGACGGAACATATAGAAGGCCGTCATGGCGGCCACAGCCGTCATCCACCAACCGCAAATGCTATTGTACTGGAAGCAAGCGCTGATGATTTCGTCCTTCGAGCTAAATCCGCTGAAGAAAGGTATGCCGGCAATGGCGAGGCAGGAGATGAGGAAAGTCCAGCGGGTGACAGGCATATACTTGCGCAGACCGCCCATGGCACTCATCTCGTTGCTGTGGACGGCGTGGATGATGCAGCCGGCGCCGAGGAAGAGGCAAGCCTTGAACATAGCGTGGGTGAAGAGATGGAACATGCTGGCCATATAGCCGAGACTGGCGTGGTTGAGGTGTTCGCCCTCACCGGGGAGGCATACGCCGAGGGCCACCATCATAAAGGCAATCTGCGAGATGGTGGAGAAGGCCAGCACGCGCTTGATGTCGCTCTGGGCGCAGGCCACGGCGGCGGCATAGAAGGCGGTGAAGGCTCCTACCCATACGACAACGGAGAGAGTCTGCGGAGCGTATTCAATCCAGATGGGGAACATACGGGCAATCTGGAATACACCGGCCACGACCATTGTTGCAGCGTGGATGAGAGCGCTGACAGGCGTCGGGCCTTCCATGGCGTCGGGCAGCCAGATGTGCAGGGGGAACATGGCACTCTTACCGGCACCGCCGATGAACATCAGCACGAGGCTGATAGGCAGCACGGCATAGGCCGCGTTCTTCACAAGGGCTGTCTGTGGGTCGCAGGGGATAAAGGCTGCAGCGCCGTCGGCCATCTGTACTTCGCTGCCGGCAAAGCTGAAGTTGAAACTCTGCGTGTAGTAGCCG
Organism: Alloprevotella sp.; assembly: GCA_045639805.1. Classification (GTDB taxonomy): domain Bacteria; phylum Bacteroidota; class Bacteroidia; order Bacteroidales; family Bacteroidaceae; genus Alloprevotella. The sequence continues at coordinate 20,198 of JAZUDS010000070.1, read as the reverse complement.
AAGATGAGGATACCCACGAGGAAGAACATATCAGCAAAGCGGGTGACAATGAAGGCCTTCTTGGAGGCGGCGATGGCGGGCGCCGTGGTGTAGTAGAAGCCGATGAGGAGGTAGGAACTTACGCCTACGAGTTCCCAGAAGAGGTACATCTGGAAAATGTTGGTGGCAAGTACCAGACCAATCATCGACATGGAGAAGAGCGACAGGAAAGCATAGTAGCGCTGGAAGCCGCGTTCTCCGTGCATGTAGCCGAAAGAGTAGATATGCACCATTAGGGATACGGTGCTGATGACCACGAGCATCATTACCGAGATGGGATCGAGGAGGATGCCGAGGTCGAAGTGCAGGTTGCCCAAGGGCAGCCATGTGGTGTTGAAAGGCACCAGGGTGGGGAGGGATCCGTCAGCAAGGCGTTCCGTCTGGAAGAAATACTGCCAAGCCGTCATGTACGACAGCACGGTGACGATGCCCAGGGAACAAGTACCGATAAGGCCGGCAGCCTTGTGGCTCCACACCTTGCCATTCTTCAGGATGTCCATATCGACGATGCCGATAAGGAGGAAACTGAAGAGCGGCAATAATAATATAAATAATGTATAGCTCATAGAAGTTTAGAATTTCAGTTTCGTGAGCTTATCCACACCGAGGTGTGTGAGCTGACGGTAGATGTTAATCATAATGGCTATGGCAATGGCGCTTTCAGCCGCGGCTATGGCAATGGTGAAGAGGGCGAAGAAATAGCCTTCGTGACCATCGGGGAAGAGCATGCGGTTGAAGACGGCGAAATTGATGTCGGCTGCGTTGAGCATCAGCTCTATGGAGAGCAGGATGGCCAGCGTGGAGCGGCGTGTCAGGAAACCGTAGATACCAGCAAACATCATAATGGCCGAGAGGCCGAGGAGGCATTCAATATGTATCATAATGGTAATGTTTAGCGTTGAATGTTTAATGTTTATTGGTTATCTTTTACGGGCGATGACGAGGCCGCCTACGATGCAGGCAAGCAACAGGACGCTGACGGCCTCAAAGGGTAGGAGGTAGCCTTCGCTGCCGGTGCTAAGCATGCTCTTGCCAATGCTTGTCATGGGCATGATAGTTTCGTCAGGGCGTGTCAGTGATGCCACATCAAAGCCGTGGAGACACAAGATCGTGATAAAGATGCCAAGTCCCACCAGGGTGATGACGGCGGAGCCGATGTTTTTGAGAAGTGTGTTCTCTGAGAGCTTGTCTTCCTTTGCGGAGGTCAGCAGCACGGCGAATACGAAGAGTACGATGACGCCTCCGGCATAGACCATAGTCTGCACGGAGCCCAGGAAGGTGTAGCCCATCAGGAAGTACAAGCCTGCGGTGCCCAAGAGGACAAGCAGCAAGTATGCGACAGCACGCACGATGCTCTTGGTGAAGACCGTGGCGAGAGAGCCGAGGGCTATCATGGCTGTCAGTACGATGAACATTATTTCAAAGGATTCCATTGTTTTGATTTATGGGATTATACGATTATGGGATTATGAGATTATCAGTTACAAACGCTCGTTGAGAAACTTATAGTCTTATATCTCATTATCTTATTATCTTATTGTCTTTATTGCTGTGCTTCGGCAACTTTTTTAGCAAAGTTCTCAGCAGCGGTAGCCAGTTTTGCGGCCTTTGCTGCGGCCTCTTCGGCGGCAGCCTTCAGTTCGGCGTCTTCGGGAGCGGCTGCAGCTTTTTCGGCGGCTTCTTCTGCGGCAACCTTTGCTGCGGCAGCATTGTCGGCAGCCTTCTTTGAGGCAGCGATTAACTTAGCCAACTTCTCGTCCACGGCAGGTGCTGCAGCGGGAGTGTCAGTGCCGGCAGCGGGCTGACCTTCTGCGGCGGGAGCAGCGGGCTTCGGAGCCACGGCAGGTCTTGCGGGAGCGGGCTTCTCTTCACACTTCGAACCGGGCTGGTTGAGTTGCATGATGAGGGCTTCGCGTGAGAAGACGGCGCACTCGTATTCGGGAGCGAAGGTGATGGCGCCATGAGGGCAAGCGCGGGTGCAGAGCATGCAGTACATGCAGCAACCGTGGTCATAGATGTAACGCACGAGTTGCTTCTTCTTTTTGCCGTCCACTTCCACCATCTCGCTTTCCACCTTGATGGTGCCGTTGGGACACTGCATCTCGCAGATGCCGCAGCCTACGCACTTGTGTTCGTTATTTTCGTTATGGGGCATCACCAGAACGCCACGGAAGCGTTCGGGGAGCTCATTGGTCTTGCGGTTTTCAGGGTAACGCTCGGTCACCTTCTTAGTGAAGAGTTCGCGGCCAGTCACTTTCAGACCGGTGCAAAGGCTCTTGATACCACTAAACAGACCGCTGAAATAGGATTTGTTTTCCATGTTTCTATATATTATATATAATGTGTATGTTTAGTGACTTCTTAATTCCAAATAAAACCGAAGCTTACGCACAGGGCCATTACGACGAGCAACGTCATCGTCATGGGGAGCATGTACTTCCATTCCAGTGTAAGCAGTTGGTCAATACGCAGACGAGGGAAGGTCCAGCGTTCCCAAAGCAGGAGCATCAGTACGAAGAATACCTTAATGATGAACCATACGGCACCGGGCACATAGAGCATGATGGTATTCCACTGTTCCCAACCGGGAACGAGCGGCGCGGCCCAACCTCCGAGGAATATCGTGGCGGCAATGCCGGCGCAGATGAAGAGGTTCATGTATTCGGCCAGGTAGTAGTAGCCGAAGTCCATGCCGGAGTATTCGGTGTGGTAGCCAGCGGTGAGCTCGCTCTCGGCCTCGGGCATGTCGAACGGACCGCGGTTACACTCGGCGTTGCCGGCTATCAGGTAGAGGATGAAGCACAGCACGGCAGGCACGTGGCCACGGATGATGTTCCAGCCGAGGTTCTCCTGTTGCTGGCAGATTTCGCTAAAGCTCATGGTGCCGGTGAGGCAAATCATGGCGAGCATTATCATGCCGATGGAGAGCTCGTAGCTGATAATCTGGGCACCGGAGCGCATGGCGCCGATGAGCGAATACTTGTTGTTTGCCGACCATCCGGCGAGCAGGATGCCCACCACGCCGATACTGCTGATGGCCAGGAAGAAGAACACGCCGACGTTGAAGTCGATTATCTGCGCGCCTTTGTTCCAGGGCAGGCATGAGAAGGTGGTCATCGAGGCGGTGATGACGAGGAAGGGTGCCACGTGGTGGAGCAGTTGGTCAGTGTTGCGGAAGTTGACGATTTCTTTCGTCATCATCTTCAGCACGTCGCAGAACACCTGCAGCAAGCCCCAGGGACCTACGCGGTCGGGGCCGAGGCGACACTGGAACCAGGCGCACACCTTACGTTCCATGTAAATCATGACGATGGCAAACACGGCGTAGAGCGTGATGATAGCCAATGCCACCAGCACACACTCAATGAGCACGGTGGCCCAAGCGGGCAGGAAGCTCATCAGCAGCGTGTCAAGCCATTGCGTTACTATATTAAAGTCAAACATATGAGTGTCTAAACTATTAATTATTAATCATTAATTTTCAAATACAGTCTACCTGTCTACATCAGGAATGATGTAGTCTATCGTGCCGCCGATGGTGATGAGGTCGGCCAGCAGATGGCCGTGGCAGGCCTTGTCCATGACGTTCACGAGGGGCAGGCCCGTGCTGCGGTAGTGCAGACGATAGGGGCTCTTGTCGCCCTTCGACTCCAGATAGACGCCCAAGATACCACGGCTGCCTTCCACGGCGCTGTAGTAAGTGCCTTCGGGCACCTTGATGATGGGCTTCATCTTTTCCTGGATGGAGCCTTCGGGAATGTTGTCGATGAGCTGGCGGATGATGTCGCAGCTCTCTTCGATTTCCTTCAGACGTACCATGTAGCGGTCCAGGGAGTCGCCGTTCTCGAAGGTAATCTCATTAAACTTCACGCGGTCGTAGGCGGCATAGGGACGAAGCTTGCGCAGGTCGCAGTGCCAGCCAGCAGCACGGCCCGTACCGCCGGTACAGCCGTAGCTGATGACGTCCTCCTTGCTTAGCACGCCCACACCCTTGGCGCGGGTCTGGAAGATGACGTTGCCGGTGAATATCTCGTGGTATTCCTTCAGACCGTGGGGGATGACCTCGTCAATGAGGCGGTGTACGTCCTTCACGAAGTCGGGGTGCAGATCGTGGGCCACGCCGCCAATCATGTTGTAGTTGATGATGAGGCGTCCGCCACAAGTCTTTTCAAAAATCTTCAGGATTTCTTCGCGGTCGCGGAAGCCGTAGAGGAAGGCGGTGGTGGCGCCGAGGTCCTGGGCCAGACAGCTGAAGAAGAGCAGATGGCTGTCGATACGTTGCAGCTCATCCATAATGGTGCGGATGACCTGTACGCGGTCGCTCACCTCTATGCCCATGGCCTGCTCCACGCACATGCACAGGGCGTGGCGCGTCTGCATGGCACCGAGATAGTCCATGCGGTCTGTCAGGCCGAGGCACTGGGGATAGGTGTAGCCCTCGGAGAGTTTCTCTATGCCGCGATGGATGTAGCCCATGTGGGCGTCGATATGCTTCACCGTCTCGCCGTCGAGGCTGGTACGGAAGTGCAGCACGCCGTGGGTAGAGGGGTGCTGCGGGCCGATGTTCACCACGTAGTCGTTCTCTTCGAAGATAGGCGTCTCGGTCTTCTTCACCTTGCCGTCTTCGTCCAGCGTGTAGCATACGGCTTTGTCGCTGATGGGCTCCGATTCAAGGATGATGTCGGGGTTCAGGCTCTCGTCGTAGTCCTTGCGGAAGGGATAGCCTATCCAGTCCTCGCGCAGGAACACGCGGCGGCAGTCGGGGTTGTTCAGGAACTTGATGCCGTAGAAGTCGTAGGCCTCGCGCTCATAGATGCCGGCCACGGTCCAGAGGTCGCAGACGCTGTCGAGGTAGGGATTTTCCTTGTCGGCGCACACGCTCTTCACGTGCGTCATCTCGCCGGTGGCGGTCTTCGTCAGACTGTACACCACGCCAAGTCCTTCCTCACCCCAGTCCACGCCAGTGAGCACTTCCAGGAAGTCGTAGCCCTCGGCTTTGAGGTTGGCCAGTGTGGCGTGCAGTTCAGCTGCCGCCACTATTTGGGGATTGATTTGATTATTCATGTCTTAAATACTTCTTTGCCTCTGTGTGATTAATCTTTAGCGGTAATCTCTCCCTCCCTTCCCGGGGAGGGGTGCCAAAGTGCCGCAGGCAGCTTTGACGGGGTGAGGCTTTTACTTTAAGCCTTCTCCTGCAGGTTGAGGAGTTCGTCGTTCAGGCGTTTCATCTGCTCGCCATAGGGGTCCTTCTGGTGCTTGTTCACGCGACCGAAGAAATGCTCCACGCGCACCTTTCTCTGCAACTGCATCATCGCATAGAGGAAGGATTCGGGGCGGGGCGGGCATCCGGGGCAGTAAACGTCCACGGGCAGGATTTTGTCCACGCCCTTCACCACATGGTAACTCTTCGTGAAGGGACCGCCGCTGATGGCGCAGCCGCCGATCGCGATGACGTACTTCGGGTCGGCCATCTGGTCGTACAGACGCTTGAGCACGGGGGCCATCTTCGTGGTGATGGTGCCGTTGACGAGGATGACGTCGGCCTGACGGGGACTGTTGCGCGTAATCTCAAAGCCGAAGCGCGCCATGTCGTAGCGGGCAGCGGCCACGGCCATGAACTCAATGCCGCAGCAGCTCGTGGCAAACGTCAGGGGCCACATGCTGTGGCTGCGGCCGAGGTTGATGAGGCGGTCCAGAGGGGCCACGATGACGTTCACGCCGCCTTCGTTCAGCTCTTCAATGAGCTTTTCAAGCGTGGCGTTGTCCTTAAATTCCTCGTGAGGAATGTTGTTGATGGCTGGTGTGTAGCCAATGATGTTTTTCTTTACTCCCATTTCAGTGCTCCTTTCCTCCAGGCGTAAGCGAGGCCCAGAACTAAGATGAACAAGAAGAAGAGTACGCTGACGAGACCAGCAGGCCCGAGCGAACGCATCACGACGGCCCAGGGGAAGAGGAACATCGTTTCAACGTCGAACATAAGGAAGAGGATGGCGAAGAGGTAGTAGCCCACGCGGAACTGCATCCATGTGCGTCCACGCGAGGGAATACCGCACTCATACGGCTCTTCCTTCTGAGCGTTGTAGCTTCGCGGTCCCAGCAGCCAAGCCAGGATGGTCACTAAGCCCACAAAGCCCAGTCCTGTCAACAATGCTGTGACAAAAAGGGTAAAGTTCATAGTTCTACCTGTTTATTTGTTATTATTAGTTTGTATTTTGAAGTATCCTATGTGGTCTTGGCAATCAGACTTCGTACGCTCTCCTTATTATTAAACGTACGCCGGCGTGCGCTCATGCACATGCGAAGACGTGCAAAGATACAAAAAAACTTAATAATAAAGCAAACTTTTGTTAAAAACTTCATTAAAAAAGCGTGCTATCCCCTCTTTTTGCCATCTGCAGCCCCTTCTATTTCTTTACTTTTACCACGAATTACACGAATCTCACGAATCTTGCAAACTTACGAATGGCTGCACGATGCAGCACGAATTACACTAATGCGAGCGGCAGGCATTAGTCAGATTCGTGCTGCATCTTCGCTTGGAGAGCGACCTCCTGCCCTTTAAGGGAAGGGTGGGAAGGGTCTCCATTTGTTTATTACACAAAACGTATTCGTAAGATTTGTGCTATTCGTGGTCTTAAAAATAAATTCCTGAAAAAAATTCTTTTATAATTTTGGTTGTCGCACTTGCGACCTTTCAGTTCAGCAAAGCATCAAGCCTTGCGCGTCCGACCGCGTCTCTCCCTTAAAGCCTAATTTATTTTGTAAAAAAAGCCGTTCACTTTTTGTCAAAATATTTTCACCTTTTTCCCTCAAAAATGGGCCGTATTTTCAACTCAAAAAATTGCATTTACTTCTACGCGATTCTCGTGAAAGTTGCTATATGTTTGGTTCTCTCGCAATTAACATTTGCAGCGATGGCACCGTCTCGCCAAAAGCCCTCCTAATCCCTCTTTTCGGCGAATTTCAAAGCGTGATTTTGTATAAAAATTTAGATATTTCCGCTCAAGAATAGTCCTTTGGGCAAAACCGATGTCCCTTTTAATTTTTCCGATAGCCCTTTCAGTTGAAAATATGTCCCTTTTAATTTCGCCGATGTCCCTTTTAATTTTTGCTCAAATAGGGTGTCGGGAACAATAAATGGGATTTCGGGAAAAATTGATGGAATTTTGCCCAAACGGGAATAAATTTCGCTTTTCTGAAAACGGACATTTTTGGGCTGAAAGCGGGATTACGCCGTTGCGAGCCTTGAAAACGGACAAAAATCTATGCAAAAATTAAAGGTACATATATACAATGTGGCACCTGCCATACTAAAAAAATCTCAGATTACACAATGGTAGTCTGAGATTTTTTGTGTACCTTTGCACTGTCATTTGAGGGAAACCTCTCTGTGATGTGGTTTATCACAGTGTGATATAATAACATGGTATCCCAAGAAACAAACTAATGGCAGAAAGGAGTGTCATTATGACGAGAAGAAATTTTCGTAGTAACAAAGAATACATAAAATATTTAAAATCCTTATTTTACTACAAAAGTAAACTCAAGTAGTTTCACGCCAAAATGAACTTTTTTAATGTTCTACCTCATCTATTCCAGAGTAGATGGGGTTCTTTTATAAATATATAGAACCATTCAAAAAAAGTAAATACTTTGGTAATGATATACTTTTTAGTAACAAAATAATTTGAAATACTGTCAGTATTGGCAGTATTTTTTTTTTGATTGTGATATTTATTATAAAAATCAGAATCAATGTATATAGACGAAGGGAAGAATAGGTATAAAAACAGAAATGCCAATCGTCCGAACTTTCTTAAGGGGAGACAATCTCACATTCCTTCTCAGACAATTGGCAATGCAAAAATACAAATAAATTCTGAATCTGCAATACAAGAACTAAAAAATCTTGCAAATAAATACAAAAATATCAATGACCCACGTGGTTTTTTAACTGATTTACGCAATGCATTGGGGATACCAGACTCTAAAGGGGCTAGTAAATATGGTGTAATAACAATACCAAAAGAAGATGGAACAGAATTGGTTGTTTCACTTAGAATAACGAATCATCAAGCAAATGCTGACACATATATCAAGCATAATGCAAACTGCGAATATAATCTAAGTATTGTTATAAGACGAAAAGTAAGAAAGAACACTTTTAAGCCTAATGATAATGTGGTACTTGACGAATTTGTCTATTATGGTAATAATTTACAAAAAGTCGAAAGTCCATTAAGTAAAATTGCAGAAGGACTTATTGAATATCTTACCACTGGGAATTATGAAGATAAAACGGGTGTGGCATTACCTAATGTTTCACCACAACCAAACACTAATAATCAAGAAAATATAAATTGTAATAGAAATATGAATAAGAATAGAATTAGACTCACAGAGGCACAGTTACACAGAGTAATTAAGGAAAGTGTAAAAAAGGTGCTGAGAGAAAGTAATTTTGTTGCCCATAATGGGGACAATGGTGCAAAACAACATTCATGATAAGTACCGCAAGGAAACCCACTACTTTAGTTGTGGGAGGAATTGCGGTTGATTCCCTTTTTGGTTAAACTTATTTTTACAAATATACAATTTTTTGGAAAAAATATAATATATTATGAACTTTTTTAAAAAATCGAAGTATTTATATATAAACGAAGCAGAAAATGTACCTGACAACAAAAATACTACAGACAAAGCAAAAACATGAGGTTGATTTATCAATCCTAAACCGTCTTTGCTATCATTCTGCACGACTCTACAATGTCGGGTTGTATTCTGTTCGTCAACACTATTTTAATACACAATCCTATCTTTCCTATTACTCTAATTATAACGAATGCAAAAATAATGAAAACTATAAGATTCTCTTATCGGACTGTTCACAACAGATTCTTCGTCTTGTGGATAGGGATATGCAGTCGTTTTTTAAGTTACTGACCTTAAAAAAATCAGGTAAGTATTCGGCGCAAGTCAAACTTCCGCGATATAAAGGAGCTGAAGATTTATCAATTTGCACAATTCAGGGGCGCAGTTGCCGTATTCAAAAGAATGGGAAACTTGCAATCGGCTTAACAAAAGAATTTCGCGAGAAATATAATATCTCTGAACGCAGAATTCTTTTCACGATTCCAAAAAACATTTCCAATGTAACTGAATTCAAGGAGGTTAGGATAATTCCACAGTATAACGGGAAGCAATTCTCCATCGAGTTCATATACGAATCAAACAAAGAACTTAAACAAGCACAAGGGGGAGGATATATGTCTATTGATTTAGGAGTAGACAACCTTGTTGCATGTACAATCTTTTCTAATGGTGACACCCAACAATTCTTAATTGACGGGCGAAAACTAAAAAACATCAATCACTATTACAATAAGAAAGTAGCAATGCTCAAGTCCGAATATTCTAAAAACAAATGCATATTATCTGATAACACACCTCGAATGCTTCGTCTTATGAATGGGAGAATCAATCGTATTAATGATTATTTTAACAAAGCCGTTAAGTTAATCATTGACAAGTGCCTTGACAATAACGTAACCACATTGGTTATAGGTTATAATAAGGAGCAAAAGCAAGAAATTAACATTGGCAAAGTGAACAATCAAAACATCGTAATGATTCCTCTGTATAAGTTACGTCAAAAACTTCAATATCAATGTGAATTGTATGGAATTAACTATTGTCCACAAGAGGAAAGTTATACGTCAAAAGCAAGTTCGCTTGATAATGATTTTATTCCCACATATGGAGAATCTAATTCTGAAAAACATTTTTCAGGAAAAAGAATCCACAGAGGATTGTATCAATCTGCTGATGGTAGTGTATTAAATGCTGACATAAATGGTAGTATCAACATTTTAAAAAAGTATTTCAAAGAACGTAAATCAAATGTATTAACCACAGATGATGTAAGAGCACTTGTCAATGTGCCTTGTCAAAGACTTTCAGTCTTTGCTCAAGCCCACGAATTCATTCGTGGGTAATTGACCCACACAACCTCTAATATCTTTAAAAGATACAACACCAAGGCTACGAGAGAGCATGATAGAGAACCTGTCACCCTCCGTAGCCTTTCTTGTATTCCATCTGAGCACCATTTCATCAATGTACTTCTGGAGATGCTTAACACTCACATGGTGATAAATACCAAAGATACATCTTCTAAAATGTGACCAAAAGCCCTCAACACAGTTTGTTGAAGCTTTACCATTAGCATACTCGTTTGCCTTATGATACACAATGGCGTGCTCATAGCCCATCTTTGAGAGAGGGTTATAAGATACCAACTCGTCAGTAAAAAGCTCACTGTGAGCCTTCACATAGTCCTTGATGATGGGCATAAGAGTAGCAGCCTTGGTGTCATCCACCATCATTGCCTTGATTGCGCCATCACGCTGAACCATACCAAAGATGGGCTGCTTGGTCTTTGTGGAACGACCTTGAGTTCCCTCAACGTGCTTTGATGCGTGCTTCCACTTCTCCCTTCCCCCAAGGTACATTTCATCCATTTCCACCTCACCTTCAAGTTGAGTGGAAGGCTGACCAAAGAGAGTCCTAATCTTGGAAAGCATATACCAAGCTGTCTTCTGTGTGACAGAAAGGTCTCTTGCCAGCTGACAAGAGGAAATGCCCTTCTTGTGTGAGGATACAAGATACATGGCAATGAACCATTGCTTAAGTGAAATATTGCTAGCATGGAAAATTGTACCAACAGTTACAGAAAATGACTTGTTGCAGCCCTTGCAGATGAAACGTCCATCCTTGCGCTCATAGCAATGAGTGCTGCCACAATAAGGGCATACAATGGTATCACCCCAACGCTGTTCTTTAAGGAACTTGCGACACACCTCCTTGGAGGTAAAGTAGTTTACAACTGAGAGAAGAGAATTAAAATGGCTGAAGTCTAACATTGTATCTGATGGTTTCTTGTTTTCTGATACAAAGTTAGCACTTTTTATTGAATTGTGCAAATAATAACCTATTAATATACAGGGCTTTATGTCGTCACCATCAGGACTGCTAGCTCTAGTTTGCATTTTGTTGACATCTGTCAATATATGCAAACATATAAGAAAATATCTGGAAAAACAAATAGAGGATGTTAAATAGTGTTTACTTTTTTTGAATGGTTCTATATATTTATAAAAGAACCCACACTACTGTGGTAAGTAATGTGGGCAGAAACTATGGTAGTTTTAATCAACAAAGGCTGTGTTCCTAATGAATAGTTTCTCCAATCTTGCAATTGCAAAGATAGTCAAACCTTTCTTTAGAAGGAATGTTAATTCTTTCCATAGTGACACCTCCTTTCCACCCTCAAACATTCTATTAAACATAAGATGTTTTACACAACTTATGTTGAAACTTATACCGAAGTTTGCTTGGGCGGTGCAAAGGTACAACAAAAATCTCAGATTACATGATAGTAGTCTGAGATTTTATTAGTATGGCATGTGCCACATTGTATATATGTGCCAAATTAAATCTGGGTTTTCGTCATTTTCAGTGAACAGAAAAAAAAGCGAAAGCCGCATTTACAAACGATGAGAAACAGTGCGAGAAAATTTAATCTAAAAGCGGGATAATAAGTAAAAAATCATTAGTGTCCGAGGAAAGTTTATAGTCCTGAAAGGACGACATAATGTAGGGTGGGGCGCGAGCCCTGCCGCACTTGTGATCTTTTGTTCTGGGAGCGCTGTAAGTGCGACGCAATTATCAAGTAAGGTGTTAATTATGTCGCACTTACAGCGCTCCCAGAAAGGGTCATGCACAAAAGATAGGGCTCTCGCCCTATCCTCCAATCAGTCTCCCCTTCGGGGCTCTGCCGTCGCTTATAAAAGGTAAACTCCTCCTCTTGACAACCTTCCATGCCTCCTGCATTTACAAGCGATACGAAAGATTACATTCTTTTTTATCGGACACTAATATACAAAAATAAGCCCCGGCACGTTGGGTGACGGGGCTTGGGGGGGGTAGTGCACTTGTTGATTTCTTGTGCGGCGGAAAGGGAGGGACGAACCGTTTACCTGTCTGACTCGTAGGTGATTTCGTAGAAACAGGGGTAGGTGTTGGTGTTGGCGTCGGACTGTCCTTCGGTGCTGGGCACGATGACGCGCACCTTAGCTATCTCGCTGTCGGGATAGACGTAGCGTCCGAGGCAAACATAGTAGAGCGGGTAGAGCCAGCCGTTGGGTACGGCGGTGCTGCCGTAGTACTGGCTGAGGACGCCGCTGACGAAGGTACCGGTAAGGGTGCCGGAGTTGTTGGTGACGCTCATAATGTCGGGCATCTGTGCAAATTGGGGGGTGAGCACATTGGAGGTCTGTATGCTGTCGCCACCGATGTTGTATTCAATGAAGCGCACGAAGATGCGGCGTGTGGTGCCGGGGGCAATCGTGTCGCCGCGCAGAGGAATGATGTTGCCGTTCGCGTCGGTAGTTGTGCGTCCCATGTCGCCTGTGCCGCGACGCACGACCTGGAGATAAACCTCATGGTCGGCGAGGTAGATGTATTCGTTGCGCTTGAGGTCGCATACGTGGCCGGCAGCGTTGTATTGTTCCTCGGTGATGGTGGTGATGGGGGCCACATAGAGGATGGTGTCGCCGTTCTGCTTGTCGCGCACGGTGCATCCGTTCTTTATGAAAGATTCTATCTGGCTTTTCTCGCGCTCACGGAGCTCGGCGTATGTGGGGTCGTCGTCGCAGGCCGTGAGTACTGTGGCAGCAAGGGCGATGATGTAGAGTAGTTTCTTCATGTGTGGAGTTCTCTGCCCGTTGTGGCGGGCCTGGCTGATTTATGAGGGGGTGGGGTGGTAGAGGCTACTTCTTTGCGGCGCTCTTGTAGCGCTTGTTAAGTCCGCTGATGACGTCGTTCGTGATGTCGCGCTGGGGCTCAGCGTAGAGGATGTTGTCTCCGCTCTTGGAGAGGATGAAACTGTAGCGGCCGTCCTTGTTGTAGTCTTTGAGGAATCTTTGCACGCTGTCGCGCAGGGCCTTACCGGCAGCTTCTTCCTCCTTGGCATATTTTTCAGTGAGCTCTGCAGAGAGCTTTTCAAGCTTTTGCTGCTCGCCCATGAGTCTATTTTGTTCGGCTTGGGCAGCTTCCTGCGAGGTGTACTGGCCGGCCTGGAGCTTTTTCTGGAAAGAGGCGGCGGCATTCTCGAGGGCACTTTCCTTGGCGGCTAGTTGCTGCTGATAGTTTTTGTAGTGCTGTTCGAGAAGGGTGCGGTTTTCCTTGCAGAACTCATATTGTGACATGATGGAGTCGATTTCCACGTAGGCGATGAGGCCCTTGGCTTCGGTAGTGGGGGCTTTTTCGAGACCGGCGGTGCGGGAGTTCGTGTTTTCCTTCTTTGAGCAGGCGGCCAAGGCGAGGGCGGCCATGAGGAACAGGAGCGTTTTTTTCATAATGCTTTTGATGTGATGTGTATTTTATGTTTTTTTTATGCTTTTTGTCGTAGCGGCAGGCTTGAGCCTTGCTTCGCGGTCCTGACTTTGGACGCACCCCACACCGCGCCGCCGCAATTCTTTGTTGGCGCTGACATGCTGGCCCACCCGTCCGTTGTGGCTGAAAGCATACGCCATGAGGATGATTATAGCAAGGGCCACAAAGGCGATAGTGAGGAGTAGGATTTTCATTGCGAGCGCAAAATTAGCAAAATATAATGATAACAAGTGTGAAAAGCGCCGTAAAAATAGTTAAAAGGGCATATTTTTGTTGTTTATATTATAAATAATGTGTACTTTTGCATGCAAAATCTATCATACACGAAATATAAACGAATAAAAAATAGAGATATGAAAAGATTATTGACCACACTGTCAGTGTTAGCACTGCTTGCTGCCCCCATGACGGCACAGGACGATGTTTATTTCGTTCCGAAGAAAAAGAAAACGACAACTGAGGTCGCTCGCACGAACCAGTACACCAGCACATACGACGCTGGCGCATACGCTTCCGACACTTCTCTGGAAGGAGAGGACTGGTATGTGGGTCGCAACGGCGATGTGGATGTGGATGCCTACAACCTGCGCACCGATATGTACGATTCCACGGCGGTGGATACGACCAGGTATTATTCCAACCGTCAGCCCGTCGTGGAGGACGTCTATGAGCCTGCTCCCACCGACCTCTTGGTGCGCTTCCATGGCTACTATGATCCTTGGTACTACAGCGATCTGGCATGGACCTATGGCTACGGCACTCCTTGGGACTGGTATTATGATCCTTGGTACTACGGTGCTTGGGGCCGCCATGGCTGGTACTATTCCTACAGTTGGGCACGTCCGTACTATGGCTACTACGGCTATTGGGGCCGCCCCTACTATTATCACAATTATTGGGGATGGAACAATTGGGGCTGGCATGGCTACCACCACAATTACGTGCGTGTGAATCCCGACGGCTCTCGCGGCTATCAGAACCGCGGCGGTTATCGCGGCGGCACGCGTTCCACAGCATCTCGCGGTGGCACGGGCCGCAATGCCGGCGTGAATGGCAGTCGACTGGGCGCATCGGGCGTAAGCAGTCCTGTTCAGCGCGGTGGTTATGTGGGCGGCAACCGTTCATCTGCAGGCACCACGTCACGCGCTGGTTCACGCAGCACGACTACAAGCGGCGTCACCTCGACTGCACGCAGCACTTCGCGCACTTCTGCCACCTCGGGTGTGACCTCTTCACCGCGCAGCAGCAGTAGCATCAGCACCAGCTCCTCCACGCGCAGTGCCTCCAGCAGCTACAGCGGCGGCTCACGCGTGAGCAGCGGCTATACTGGCGGCTCGCGCTCCAGCAGCGGTAGCTTCAGCAGTGGCGGTTCGCGCTCCAGCGGCAGTTTCAGCGGTGGCGGCGGTAGCCGCGGCGGTAGAAGATAAGCAACGCACGCACTCCATAAGAAAAGATATAGACCTAAGTTTGACTAATATATATTATAGTAATGAGAAAATTCTTTTTAGCTATTGCTTTTGTGGCTGCAGCGGGACTGCAGGCCCAGAATGTATATGAAATTGAGCGCGTCAGCAGTGTTGACCTCAATGGTACGGCCCGCTTCGTGGGTATGGGCGGCGCCATGAACGCCCTCGGTGCCGACCTCAGCACGATGAGCGGCAACCCCGCCGCTATAGGTATGTATCGCCGTAGCGACTTCGCCCTCTCTGTTTCGGCACAGGTGCAGCGTGGTGCTGAGAGCTTCGGCCATCAGAGCAAGACGCGCGGCTCCTTCGACCAGGCAGGTATGGTGTATGCCTTCCGCACCAATGGCGATAAGGTTAAGTTCTTTAACTTCGGTTTCAATTACCAGAAGTCTCGTAACCTCAAGCAGTATGTAGGCTCTGACGGCTGGGTGGCCCTCGGCGGTCCCTCGCAGTTGTGGCGCCTCGGCGACCAGTTGGCTGGTGCTGCATATGGATTTGAGGATATATTTGATAAGAATGGTGCACATGAATGGTCGCATTATAATTCTCTCATTTCTAATGCCGCCTATGATGCAGGTCTATTAGACTATACAATCGGAGATATTAAAGACAATGATGGTAATATTATTAAGAGTAATGTTATTAACAATATAATATCTCCCAATTCCTCCGAAGCTTATCGCTATGCTCGTGCCAACTGGGGCCATGTGAACACCTACGATATCAACCTTTCATTCAACGTTAAGGATCGTGTTTACTTCGGTGTAACGACAGGTATCTACGAGGTGGATATGGGCTCCTGCCTCTATTATGAAGAAATGCTGCAGAGCGGTGCCGGAAGCAACCCCAGCTATAGCTATGGCCTGGCAGAAGACACCCGTATGCACGGCACAGGCTTCGACATGAAGTTTGGTCTTGTGGTGCGCCCCATTGAAGAAAATCCTTTCCGCTTCGGTATTGCCTTCCATACGCCCCGCATACTGTCTCTGACGCAGAGCAAGAGTGGTCTGTTTGATACAGATACGCCAATCTTTGATGCAGAGCATGCCGTATGCAAAGAAGTGAAAACGGGTTCCTACGACTACAACATCCGCACCCCTTGGCATCTTCAGTTTAGTGCCGCCACTACAGTGAGCGACTGGCTGGCCCTTGATGCTGAGTACGAACTGGCAAACTATAAATCAACGGCAGTGAAGTATCCGAACCATTACAATTATGATGGACCTTCGCTTATTGACAGCGATCTTGATCAGTTCGTTGACAAAGAAGTAGGCTACTGCCTGCGTCCCCAGCACACCGTACGCCTCGGTGCTGAGGCTCGCTTTGCTAATAACTTCTACGGACGTATCGGCTATAACTTCGTGAGCTCTCCCTTCAAGAAGGAAGCCTTCCTGAATCTTCCCCCTGCAGAGTCCTCTGGCAATCATACCGAAGTGACAAACTCTACGTATAATGCCACCTCTACCGACTACATCAACTTGGGCAATACCAACCGCCTGTCCTTAGGCCTTGGCTGGCATGGTAAGAACCTCTATTTCGACGCTGCTTATATCCTTCAGAACCAGTCCGCCGATGCCTATATGTTTGATGAGGTTGAGCACCAGCCCCTCAGCGTTGACATCTTGCGTCATAGCGCCCTTTTCACTCTCGGCGTGAAATTCTAATAGGAAGCCAACCTAATATCTTATGCGTCGCATAGAACTCCTTGCTCCTGCCCGCGACCTCGAAACGGGGCGCCAGGCCATCCTTCACGGAGCAGACGCCGTGTATATCGGCGGCCCAGGGTTCGGAGCACGTCAGGCAGCCGGAAACTCCCTCGAGGACATTGCTGCACTTTGCGAGTTTGCAAAGCCCTACGGCGTACGCATCTATGTGACGGTCAATACGCTTATTTACGAAGATGAACTGCGTGAGGTGGAGAGCCTCACGCAGTCTTTGTATCAGTGTGGCGTGAGTGCCCTCATCGTGCAGGACCTCGCGCTGTTGCGCCTCGACTGCCCGTTGCCGCTCCATGCCAGCACGCAGATGGACAACCGCTCTCCCGAGAAGGCCCGCCTCTTGCAGCGACTCGGCTACGAGCAGATGGTGCTGGCCCGCGAACTCTCCCTTGATGAGATACGCGCCATCCACACCGCAGCCCCCGATATTACCCTCGAGGCCTTTGTCCACGGAGCCCTCTGCGTCAGTTACAGCGGCCGTTGTCAGGCCTCGCAGTATTGTTTCCAGCGTTCTGCCAACCGCGGCCAATGTGCGCAGTTCTGCCGCCTCGCCTTCGACCTCGTTGATGCCGACGGACGTATCCTGGAGCACGACCGCCACCTCCTCTCTCTGCGCGATATGAACCGCTCCGCCTCGCTCGAGGAGATGATAGACGCCGGTGTGAGCAGTTTCAAGATAGAGGGCCGCCTCAAGGACGTGGCCTACGTCAAGAACGTCACGGCATACTATCGCCGTGAACTTGACAAGATACTCGCCCGCCGTCCCGACCTCCAGCGCAGTTCGCAGGGTGAGCACACCTTCCAGTTCTCGCCCAACCCCGAGCGTTCTTTCAACCGCCGTTTCACCGAATATTTCCTCCATGGTCGCCAGGGCGACGAGCATTGCATCTTCACGCCCAAGGCTGTAGGTGAGCTGGTCGGTAAAGTGCAGAAGGCTGGCCCTGGATGGGTTGACATCTG
The DNA here is from genome assembly GCA_045639805.1 of Alloprevotella sp. Lineage (GTDB taxonomy): Bacteria > Bacteroidota > Bacteroidia > Bacteroidales > Bacteroidaceae > Alloprevotella. The sequence goes on along the minus strand of JAZUDS010000070.1, from coordinate 2,560 downwards.
TCTGCAGACAGGCGTCTCCCTTGCCAATGGCGACGGCCTCTGCTTCTTCGATGCCGACCATCGCCTGCAAGGCTTCCGCGTCAATCGTGCCGAAGGTTCCCGCGTGTTTCTCAACGGCTCCGTCCCTGCCGGCCTTGCCCCCGGTGCGCTTCTCTTCCGCAATCAAGACGCAGCCCTCGATGCTCGCCTCGCCAAGCCCAGCGCAGAGCGCCGCCTGCCTCTCGACATTGTCCTCACAGACGACCTCCTTGAGCAGCCCTACGACTTCGCTCGCACCCCGCAAGAGGAAAACATCCGCCGCCAGATGTCCCGTCTGGGCGATACGCCTTATTATCTTCGCTCCCTTGATATTCGTTTCTCCCAAAACTGGTTCATCCCCAGCAGCCATTTGGCCGCGCTGAAGCGCAAGATAGTAAGCCCGACGCTCAGCCAGACTCACAGCCAGACTCACAGCCCTACCCCCAGCCTCTCCCCGTCAAAGCTTCCTTCGGAACTTTGCCACCCCTCCCCGGTTAGGGAGGGGGAAGATACTCTTGCCATAGAGGAGAGACATCGCTCCAATGTATTATCCCCCTCCCTAACCGGGGAGGGGTGGCAGGGTGCCGCAGGCAGCCCTGACGGGGAGAGGCTGGGGATGAGGCTTGGTGATGGGCTTGAAATGGGTGGAGGCCTGGCCAACAGCCTTGCCCGCGAAGTGGCCAGCGCGCTTGGTCTCTCCATGCCTACTGCCTGTGAGGTGGGAGCCAACGATGAGCCGCTCATGCGTTGCCGCTATTGTCTGCGCCACGCTCTAGGCCAATGTCCGAGGGAGACAGGCCATGCCCCAACTTGGCGCGAGCCTCTCAGCCTTCGCCTTCCCGACGGAAGAAGTTTCCCTCTCAAATTTGATTGTAAACGATGCGAAATGCTAGTATTACCCTCCTGATATCCCTTCTTTGCGCTGTGGCGTGCTTCGTGGCCTGCTCTGACGAGGAGCCCGTAGTGGTGGAGGGCGACGATGTGGTATATACTGGTATGCTGCCAGTCGATTCTCTCTCGTTCAGCACTCACCATCACTATTGGAAAGGCTACCGCTTCCACACCGCCGACACCCTCAGCCTTCTCTCTTCCGTGCCCACGGGCCGCTGGCTCCCCGACACGTTGCAGATAGCTCCCAAGAGTGAGTGTGTGGTGGCCGATATCGTCCGCGTGCCTACTGATTCGCCCGACAGCATCTGGCTCAAGATGGTGCTGCTTTCCGATACGTGCCTCAGTCAGGGCTGGACAAGCGAGACCGACCTCCTCCATGCGGCTCGCCCCACGCACTTCGTGGCGCGCCTCCTCTCTTTCTTCGGACCCATGGCAGACGTGCCTGGTGGTGACTACTCCGATGCGTGGCTCAACTTCTATTTCCACCCCACGGCAAACCCCTTCCTTCTTCCTTGGCCCATGGCATGCGTTGTTATCTTCTTCTGGGCCTTACTCATCGTTATCCTCGCCATGTTCGACAAGTACATCATCGAACCCCATCGCTATCGTTGTGGTCGCTGCGGTGCCCCCCTCAGAAATATAGGCACATGCCCCAGATGCGGTGCCGAGAATAAAAGTCCCAATATTCCCAGTCTCTCCACCAGCACCGACGGGGAGAAGCCGGAGCAGAAAAGTACTGAGGGCGCATATATGGCCTCAGCGCCTGAAACCATGCTCCTCCACTGCTGCTGTGCCCCCTGTTCTTCAGCCATCCTTGAATGGATGCTCAATAACGGTGTGAGGCCCGTGCTGTACTTCTGCAACCCCAACATCTACCCCTACGAGGAGTACCTCATTCGCAAGGACGAACTCACCCGCCATGCTCAGCGCCTCGGTCTGCGCATCATTGACGACGATTACGACCATGCCGCATGGCTCGCAGCCGTCAAGGGTCTTGAGAACGAACCGGAGCGTGGCGGCCGTTGCCTCCAGTGCTTCAAGTATCGCCTTCTTCGTGCTGCCCGCATGACCCAGAAGCTCGGCCTTCCCGAATTTACCACCACGCTCGCCTCTTCCCGTTGGAAGTCGCTCGACCAAATCAACGAGGCCGGCCTCTGGGCTGCCGCCGAAGTGAACGCCAGCCTTCCCGAAGGTGCTTCGCCCATTACCTTCAACACTCGTAACTGGCGCAAGGGCGGCCTTCAAGAGCGCCGCAACCAACTCCTTCGCGAATACGCCTTTTATAATCAGCAGTATTGCGGGTGTGAGTTCTCCATGCGCTCTATTGAGAAGGAATAGTCTTATCCTTCCAACATCTCAAGCCCCAGGTCTTCACCGAAGGGAAAACTAAAATACATTTTCTCGCCTTTGGGCTCAAATCCTCTCCCTTAGGGCTCCAATCCTCCCCCTTAGGACTCCAGTCCTCCCCCTAAGGATTGCAGTCCTCCCCCTAAGGATTGCAGTCCTAAGGGACAAAACTGAGCCCCCTTCCCGTTTACGAATAAACAAACAACGAATAAAAAAGTTCGCGCCCGTCTCTGTTCGAGGCGGGCGCGACATATTGAAAGTCTAATGTGGTGTGGCTTATTCTTCCACAGCGGCTTGGGCTGCC
>JAZUDS010000069.1:0-56614 GCA_045639805.1 Alloprevotella sp. | reverse complement strand
CTCTCCCAGCGCCGAGCCCGCCGCCTCCAATCCCCCCTCCGCCGCAACCAATCGCCTCGTATGCTGGCTCACCTCCACCAACGCCGCTACCCACGCCGTACTCCGCGAAGGTCTTCCCGACAGTCCGCTCTATAATGGTCAAATCCAGTCGATAGGGCCGCGCTATTGCCCAAGCATAGAGACGAAGCTCCACACGTTCCCCGAGCGCGACTCCCACCCCCTCTTCCTCGAGCCGGAAGGCAACGACACGAATGAACTCTATCTTAACGGTTTTTCCAGCTCTCTCCCCCTCGACATCCAACTCCGCGCCCTCAAAACTATCCCCTGCTTCCGCGATGTTATAGCATTCCGCCCCGGCTACGCCATAGAATACGATTTCTTCCCCCCAACGCAGCTCCGTCACTCCCTAGAATCGAAAAAAGCTCCCGGCCTCTTCTTCGCCGGACAGGTAAACGGCACTACGGGCTACGAAGAAGCCGCCGGTCAAGGACTCATCGCAGGAATCAATGCTGCAAGGTACGTAAACAACGAAGAATCTCTCATTTTGCGTCGCGACCAGGCCTACATCGGCGTACTAATCGACGATTTGGTCACAAAGGGTGTCGATGAGCCCTATCGCATGTTCACTTCGCGCGCCGAATTCCGCATCCTTCTACGCCAAGATAACGCCGACGCGCGTCTCACACCGATTGCCGAATCCATCGGACTAATTTCGGAAGAACAGTCACGGACTTTCCACGAGCGCCAGGAGAAAATCACCACGCTCGTAGAGCTCTGCAAAACCACCTCCCTCCGTCCCTCAGAAGTAAATGATTTCCTCACCAGCATAGAAAGCAAACCGCTTGAGCGCGGCGAGAAGCTCTTCACACTCATTGCCCGCCCCGAAATACACCTCGCCAATCTCATCCCCTACATCCTCAATAAAACGGATTTATCGGAAGAAAAGCATCTTCTCCTCTCCGATATATCCGAAACCACCGAGATAATCGAACGCGCAGAAATCCTTATAAAATACGACGGCTACATCCAGCGCGAACGCATACTCGCAGAAAAAATGCACACACTGGAGACGATAAAGATACGTGGGAAGTTCGATTATTCCACTCTCAACGCGATTTCCACCGAGGCGCGCCAGAAGCTCCAAAATATTGATCCCGAAACCCTCGGACAAGCCTCCCGCATACCCGGCGTGAGCCAGAGCGACATCGCCGCACTAATGGTACTTGCAAGTGTTCCACGTGAAACATCTAAATCATAAACTGCACATTTTGAACAACTTTTAGATATTGTTTTTCGAGAAGTTGTCTGCTATATCGTACGGCATATATAACGAAGTTATCCAAAAGTCTTTGCTCTAATGACTCTAAAAGAAACATTACGCGCTATCGTTAATAATCTTCCGGAAAGTCCAGGCTGTTATCAGTATCTGGACGAGAAGGGTGTGATTATATATGTGGGCAAAGCCAAGAACCTGAAACGCCGTGTGAGCAGTTATTTCCGCCCTGACCAGGCAAGTGCGAAGACGAGGATTCTTGTAAGCAAGATAAGGGACATTAAATATATTGTGGTCAACACTGAGACGGATGCTCTCCTCCTGGAAAATAACCTCATCAAGCGTTACAAACCGCGCTATAACGTCCTCTTGAAAGACGATAAGACTTACCCCTCCATAGCCCTCACCCACGAATATCTACCCCGCATATTCGCCACACGCAACAGGAAGGCCCGCGGCGCCACGTACTATGGTCCTTACAGCCACGTGCCGACGATGAGAGCCTTATTAGACCTCTGCAAACACCTTTACCAGCCCCGTCCATGCCGCACGCCGATGTCGCAGGAAGGGGTTGAGGGCGGTCGTTATAAGATATGTCTAAACTATCACATGCATCTTTGCAAAGCGCCCTGTGTGGGGCGTCAATCGCGAGAAGATTACCTCCGCCAGATAGAACAATGCAAAGAAATTTTGCGCGGTAATACGTCGGTCGTAGAGAAGCAACTGAAGGCTGAAATGCTCCAATTTTCGGCTGATTTACGCTTTGAAGAGGCGCAGGAATGTAAGAAGAAATTGGAATTTCTGAAGGGTTTCCAAGCCAAGAGTGAGGTGGTGAGCGGCGTTCTTTACAATGCGGACGTTTTTAATATCGTAAGCGAAGAAAAAACCGCTTATATCAATTACCTACACCTCGTAAACGGCTGCGTAAATCAGGCTTTTACCTTCACTTATCAGCGTCGCCTGGACGAGAGCGACGAAGAGCTCCTCGCACTAGGCATCGTGGAGATGCGAGAGCGCTGGCAGAGCACGAATAAGGAGATTGTGGTGCCTTTCCCCGTTGATTTGCCGGAAGGCTACGCCCTACAGACTATCCCAGAGCGCGGCGACAAGCGAAAACTGCTGGAATTGAGCCTCCAGAACGTCAAGCAATATCGCCTGGACCGCCTCAAACAGGCCGATAAACTGAACCCTGAACAGAAGCAAGTGAGACTGATGAAAGAGATTCAGAATCACCTGGGAATGCACCATCTTCCGCTGCGCATAGAGCTCTTCGACAACTCCAATATCTCGGGCGAGGATGCCGTGGCCGCCTGTGTGGTTTTCGAGCGTCTGAAACCGGCCAAAAAACTTTACCGAACGTTCAATATAAAGACCGTTACGGGCCCCGATGATTACGCCAGCATGCACGAGGTTGTGCTGCGCCGATATGCACGACTGAAAGAGGAAGGAGAGACTCTCCCTGACCTGATAATCGCTGACGGCGGAGCGGGACAGATGGAGGTAATCCGCCGCGCCGTGGAGGACGATTTGGGACTCAGCATACCCATCGCCGGCCTCGCAAAAGACGGCCGCCACCATACTCACGAGCTCCTTTATGGTTTTCCACCACAAAAGGTTGGTCTTCCTCTTGAAAGCCAACTCTTTAAGGTTCTCACGCGGATGCAAGACGAGGTGCACCGCTTTGCCATACAGTTCCACAGGCAGAAGCGTTCTCGCCGCCAGGTGGCATCTGCATTAGACGGCATTGCAGGGGTTGGCCCAAAGACTAAAAACCTGCTCATCAAACACTTTGGAAGCGTTAAGCGCACCAAAGAAGCAACCCTTGAAGAATTACGTGCCCTTCTTGGTCCGCAAAAGGGACAGAATTTGTACTTTTCGTTACACGAAAACCAATAATAAGTTGTAACTTTGGGCCATATCCCTGGTTACTTTTGCTAAGAAAACAAAGAAAAGTTTTACTTTGCTTTGAAATTCGCTCGCTTATTTGTAACTTTGCACCGCCTGTAGTGTGAGCCGTCCCCGAAAGAGGACTACCCTACCCTTGTTTCTATGCAAGGAGCAGCCATCAGGATCCCCATTTCAATAACCGGAAACTATGTGATATCTATCATAGACAAAATATTAAACATTACGCTATATGACAAACAAATACGAACAGGCTTTTGCCAAGTATGAGACTGCGCTCAACGACGAGCAGGTACACAATGCCGTAGGCGCCCTAATCAGCGAAAATCGTGCGAAATACGACAACGCTGACACCCTTAAGTACCTCTTAACCACCGTAGAACTCACCACACTCACCTGCACCGATAACGACAAGTTCGTAATAAAGATGACAGAGGGCGTGAACGACTTCTTCGATGAGCACCCCGAACTCAAGCCTATCGCTACCATTTGCGTATATCCCCGTTTCGCCGCCGCCGTAAAGGCTGCACTGCAGACAGAGGGCGTGAAAATTGCCTGCGTAAGCGGTGGATTCCCCGCCAGTCAGACCTTCCTGGAAGTAAAGACGATAGAGACCGCGCTAGCCCTAAAGGACGGTGCTGACGAGATAGATATGGTGTTGAGCGTCGGGGCTTTCCAGGACGGCGATTACGAGACCTGTGCCGACGAAATCAGCGAACTGAAAGACGTGTGCGGCGATGCCCCGCTGAAAGTCATCCTCGAGACAGGCGAACTGAAGACAGCAGAGGCCATTATGAAGGCTTCCATCCTCGCAATGTACAGTGGTGCCGACTTTATCAAGACCAGCACGGGCAAGGTGGCCGTTGCCGCCACTCCCGAGGCCGCTTACGTGATGTGTAAGGCCATTAAGGCTTACCACACAGAGACTGGCAAATGGGTAGGTTTCAAGGCCGCTGGCGGCATTAAGACTCCCGCAGAAGCCGTTGACTTCTACACGATTGTACGCGAAGTTCTGGGTCAGGAATTCATCGATTTGGGCCTCTTCCGTATCGGTACCTCATCACTTTATAAGAAACTGGTGGACGCTATCCTCGCATGACCACATTAGAAGACATAAGAAAACCTATTGAGGCCGAACTTACGGCCTATCAACGCCTTTTCGACACGGCCCTCACCCACTCCGACCCCTTCCTAAACAAGGCGCTGGAATACATACGCGGCAGAAAAGGCAAGATGATGCGCCCCATCCTCGTGCTGCTCACCGCTAAAGAATGCGGCAAAGTGGATGACTGCGCACTGATGAGCGCCGTGACGCTGGAACTCCTCCATACGGCCTCTCTTGTCCACGACGACGTGGTGGATGAGAGCAGTGAGCGACGCGGACAGCAGAGTGTCAACAGCGTGTATGACAACAAGATGGCCGTACTGTTGGGCGACTTCTTGCTGGCCAGTTCTCTGCATGCCGCAGGGGAGACCGGCAAACTGAAAATCGTGCAAATTATCTCCGCCCTCGGCGGTAATTTAGCCGAAGGAGAGATTTTCCAACTCAGCAATACGCAGCGGGAAGACATTTCCGAGGAAAATTACTACCATATTATTAAATACAAAACGGCGGCCCTCTTCCGCGCCTGTACACAGCTGGGATACCTGGCTACGAACGGGATTGAGCACGATGCCGAAGCCTTGGAGCGCTTCTCACGACTGGGCGAAATCATCGGAATTATCTTCCAGATTCGCGACGATATCTTTGACTATTTCGATGATGCCGCCATCGGCAAACCGCGCGGCAACGACATGGCAGAAGGCAAGCTCACGCTGCCCGTAATCCACGCTCTGCTCGCCACCCAAGACGAGGCGATGCGACAGGTGGCGCTGCGCGTGAGACAGCACAAGGCCTCACCCGAAGAAATCGACGCTCTCATAGCCTTTACCAAGGCCCACGGCGGCATAGAATACGCCGAAAATGAGATGCAGCGCCTTAAGCAAGAAGCCCTGGAGTTTGTGGCTACCTTCCACAACGCCGAGGTAAAATCCTCGCTAGAAAAGTACATAGATTTCGTCATTAACCGCACGAAATAGGCCCTCTAACATATTTATTAATAGATCTGGGCTAACCATTAGGCTCTTAGACCTACTCCATAATCGCTCTGGCCAAACCTTTAGGCCCTCAGACCTACTCCTTAATCGCTCTGGTCTAACCATTAGCCCCTCTACCCTACCCTTTCCCCATAAGAAAACCTATTATGAAAAGCCTCTATCTGCTTGATGCCTACGCGCTGATTTACCGCGCCTACTACGGCCTTATCAATAGCCCGCTGGTGAACACCAAGGGGCAGAACGTGAGTGCCGTACATGGCTTTGTGAGCACGCTGTGGGACATTATTCAGAAAGAGAAACCCGACTATCTCGGCGTGGCCTTCGATCCCGCCGGCCCTACCTTCCGCCACGAGGCCTACGAGCCCTATAAAGCGCAGCGAGAGAGCACGCCGGAAGATATAAAATGGGCCGTGCCCGTCATTAAGGAGATTCTCGCGGCCATGAACATCCCTCTGCTGGAAGTGGCTGGGTTTGAGGCCGACGACGTCATCGGTACGCTGGCCAAACAAGGGGCTGCCGCGGGTCTGGAGGTGTATATGGTGACGCCCGACAAGGACTACGGCCAACTCGTGGAGGACCACATCACTATGCTCCGGCCCGGCTTCCGCGGTGGCTTCGACCGCCTCGGCCCTAAAGAGGTGTGCGAGAAATACGGCCTGACCCACACCACACAGGTCCTCGACCTCCTGGCCTTGATGGGCGATTCGGCCGACAATTTCCCCGGATGTCCCGGCGTGGGTCCCAAGACGGCCACCGCCCTTCTCCAGCAGTTCGGCTCCATTGACGAGATGCTCGCCCGCACCGACGAGATAAAAGGTGCGCTCCGCAAGAAAGTGGAAGACCACGTCGAGGATATCAAGACGAGTCACTTCCTCGCCACCATCCGCACCGATGTCCCCATCACCCTCGACCTCGACCTCCTCCTCCGTCGCGACCCCGACACCCCTACCCTCCTCCAAATTTTCGCCGAGCACGAATTTGCAAAATTGAGTCGCCGAATTTGCGGCGCCGAGACGGCCGTAAAACCGACCGACGGGCCAGCCGCTCAAAATTATGGCCAAATTTCGGGCACTTTAAAGCCTATTTCCGAAACCGTTTCCCTTGATAACGAAGAAGATATCCTCGCAAAAACGGCAAAAATTTTTGCAAGAGATTTTGTCGGTTTAGCGCTTGCACTCGACGAATTGAGCACTGGAGATGTCAAAATAAGAAGTGTAGGCCTCGCTGCCGATTCTGCGGAGGGCGACACCATAGAAAACTGGCTCGTCAGTCTCGCTGAAGAAAAATCCGACGCCGAGGATTTCGGCGCCCTCTTCGCTTCCTCCGAAGAAGATGCCGACAACTCGTTAAAAATTGTTAAGGCCATCCGACCGCTGCTCGAAAATGAAAAAGCGACCCTCGTGGGCTACAACCTCAAGCCGCTTGTGGCAATCATGAAGAGGTTTGGCGTAGAGATGAAGTGCAGCCTGTGGGACGTGCAACTGGCCTACTACGTCATCGACCCCGAGCAGCACTATGCACTCAAGGACAGGGTGGGTGAGAGCCCCGCTACGCTCGCCGCCGAATGCCTCGCGCTGAAACCCGAACTGGAGGAGCAGATGAAAATGGCGGGCGTCTTTGACGTGTTCCGCCACATAGAAATGCCGCTGCTGCCCGTGCTGGCCGAGATGGAGAGCCACGGCGTGCGGCTCGACTCCAAGGCCCTCGCCGAAGTAGGGCAGTCGTTTCGCAAGCGCCTCGACGAACTGGAGAAAGAGATTTATGCCCAGGCTGGCCACGAGTTTCTGCTCACCTCGCCGCGCCAGGTGGGCGACGTCCTCTTCGACGAACTCCAACTCAGCGAGAAAGCCAAGAAAACCAAAAACGGCCAATACTCCACCTCCGAGGAAGTGCTCGAAGCGCTGAAGACTAAGCACCCCATCGTGGGCCTCATCCTCCAGCACCGCGCCCTGAAGAAACTACAAAACACCTACGTAGATGCGCTGCCTAAACTCATCAATCCCCGGACGGGCCGCATCCACACCTCCTTCAATCAGGCCGTCACGGCCACGGGGCGCCTGTCATCCAGCAACCCCAACCTCCAAAACATCCCCGTGCGCGGAGAAGACGGCAAAGAGATACGCCGCTGCTTCGTCCCCGAGCCCGGCGAGGTGTTCTACTCCGCCGACTATTCTCAGATAGAACTGCGCATCATGGCCCACCTGAGCCAGGATACCGCCATGATAGAAGACTTCCGCGCCGGCCACGACGTCCACTCCGCCACTGCCGCCCGCGTATTCAAGGTCGCCCCCGACGAGGTGACGCGCGACATGCGCCGCAAGGCCAAGACGGCCAATTTCGGCATCATCTACGGCATCTCCGCCTTCGGCCTGTCGGAGCGTATGGAGGTGAGTCGCCAGGAAGCCAAAGAGCTCATTGAGAACTACTTCGAGACGTACCCAGGCGTGCGTTCCTACATAGATTCCGCCGTGGCCCGCGCCCGTGAAAACGGCTATGCCCTCACAGCCTTCGGCCGCCGCCGCTACCTGAAAGACATCAACTCCAAGAACGGCACCGTGCGCGCCTTTGCCGAGCGCAATGCCGTGAACGCCCCCATCCAGGGCACGGCCGCCGACATCATCAAGGTGGCCATGATTCGTATTGCCGCCCGCCTGAAGGAAGAAGGCCTCCACGCCAAGATGATTCTGCAGGTGCACGACGAACTCAACTTCTCCTGTCCGCCCGACGAACTGGAGCGCCTCAAGGCCCTCGTCCTCACTGAGATGGCCGGCGCCTACGAAATGTCGGTGCCCCTCATCGCCGACGACGGCGAGGGCCAGAATTGGTTGGAGGCGCACTGATTAAGTGAGAAGTGAAAAATGAGAAGTGAAAAATTAAAAATAAAAAGTTGAGAGTGGGGTGGGGCGTGAGCCGCACGATTTTCCTTTCATGCAGAAGCAAGTCATACAGCAGACCGTCAGTACGCAGCAAACGCAGCAGACCGTGACGCAGCAGCAGGTGCAACTCTCGCACTTGCTGGAACTTCCTGCTGAAGGCATGGAGGACGAAATGCGCAAGGCCCTGGAGGAAAATCCGGCCCTGGAGCGCAACGAGTCCGATGACGAACGCGACGCCTCTTTCCTCTCTTCCGCCGACCTCCTGCCGCAAATGCCCGACTTCGGGCGTGTGCGCCGCAGCAACGACGCTTCTGAAGCCTCTCCCGACGAGTATCTGGCCTCCACCGAGACCGATGCCGACGCCCTCACTCAGCAAATAGCGCTCCTCAACCTCACGCCCACCGAGCACAAGGTAATGGACTACATCGCCGGCTCGCTCAACGATAACGGTTTCCTGGAGAAAGACGACCAGACGCTGGCTGACGAGTTGGCCTTTGGCCTCTATCTCGACGTCAGTCCTGAGGAAGTACACCGCCTCGTGGGGCTCTTCCAAACGCTTGACCCCTCCGGCATCGGGGCCCACTCCCTGCAAGAATGCCTCGCCCTGCAACTTGCCCGGCGCCTCGCTGCTGCAAAGGACACCTCCTCCGCTGCAGCGCTCCAGACAGCCCTTCGCCTCGTGCGCAACGCCTGGACTGACTACGCCGACCGCCGGCTCGACCGCGTGGCCAACAGTCTGAAAATCACCCGTGCCGCACTTGATGACGCCGAGGCTCAAATACGCAAATGCAACCCGCGTCCGGGACTCTCGCTCACGGCATCCACGCAGCACGAAACGCCCACCGTACGCCCCGATTTCCTCCTTGCCGTGGATGACTATGGGCAGGTGGATATCACTCTGGCCCAGCAGCACGAAACGCACCTCAAGGTGCGCCACGAATTCCTCGACATCGTGGAACGATACCCCCTCCTGACCAATCCCTCGCGCACCGAACACGAAGCCTACGTCTATGCCAAGGAAAAAGTGGACCGCGCCACGGCCTATATCGACAACCTTCAGCGCCGGCAGCAGATGCTCCTGGGCACGATGCGCGAGATAGCCCGCCGCCAGCACGACTTCTTCACCCATGAGGACGACGAAGCGCTCCTCCAGCCCATGCGCCTGCAGGACGTGGCCGACCGCCTCGGCGTAAACATCAGTACCGTGAGCCGCGCCGCCAACTCCAAATACGTGCAGACGCTCTACGGCATCTACCCGCTCCGCTACTTCTTCAACGCGCAGGCCATGGAGAAAGACGGCCAGATGGTGAGCAACACACAACTGAAACTCACCCTCCGCGAAATCATTGAGGGCGAGGACACTGCAAATCCCTACAGCGACGAGCAACTTGCCATCCTCATGCAGGAGAAAGGCTACAAGATAGCCCGCCGCACCGTGGCAAAATATCGCATCAACATGGGCATACTGCCCGCCCACAAACGCCGAAAATAGATTCAGGCACGGCAAAAAGAGATTGACGGCCACCCACCTCTTACTGCCTTTCCGCTACACCCCCAAAAAGATTTCCCGATGTCCCCTTTTAATTTTTCCTAAAGCCGACTTAGTTAAAACTAAAAGGGACATAGAAAAAAATAAAAGGGACTTAGGAAAAATTAAAAGGGACATCGGAAAAACTGAAAGGGACATCGGAAAGCGCCCTCCCGACATCGCCGTAACAATTTCATTATCAGAATAGATTTCAACTCGTGAGATTTTCTCTTTTCAATGAATAAATACATCATCTTCTCAGCAAAAGCCATAAGCTCCATCTTTGCGCCATGGAATCTGGCGCTGCTGGGCTATACCCTGCTGCTCCTCTTTTCCTACATGAACGGCCTGCCGTGGCAGGTAATCGTTATCTTGCTGCTCACGGTGTATTTCTTCACGATGTTCCTGCCCCATCTGTGCATAAGCATCTATGCGCGCGCCAACGGCCTGAAAGGACAGAAAATATCGCGCAGGGAATATCGCATAATGCCCTATTTCTTTAATATAATATGCTACTGTGCACTGCTTTTCGTGCTAAACAAAATATATCACACCCCGCTGTTTTCACAAGGCATCATACTGTGTGCGCTGATATTGCAGATAGTTTGTTCCATCACGAATATCTGGATAAAAGTGAGCACGCATGCCGCAGGGGCGGCCGGCTTTACGGGTGCGCTGATGGCGTTCTCGCTGGTCTATGGCTTCAACGCTACAGGGTGGCTCTGCCTCAGCGTGCTGATATGCGGCGCCGTGTGCTCCTCGCGCATGATATTGCGCCAACACACGCTGGGAGAAGTGGGCCTCGGCACGCTTATCGGGCTGCTATGCGGGTGGTGTGTAGTGCTATTCCTTTAATAAAAAATATATATGAGTCCTAAAGTAAGCATCATCATGGGCAGCACGAGCGACCTGCCCGTTATGGAAAAAGCCTGTAAGCAATTGAACGACCTTGAGGTGCCCTTCGAGGTGCTGGCGCTGAGCGCGCACCGCACACCCGAGGAGGTGGAACGCTTTGCCCGCGAGGCAGAGGGTAGGGGAGTGCGCGTGATTATCGCCGCCGCCGGTATGGCTGCCGCCCTGCCCGGCGTGATAGCCGCACAGACCACTCTGCCCGTTATCGGCGTGCCTATCAAGGGTATGCTGGACGGCCTGGACGCCCTGCTGTCCATCGTGCAGATGCCTCCCGGCATTCCCGTGGCCACGGTAGGCGTCAACGGCGCACAGAATGCCGCCCTGCTGGCCGTGCAGATACTGGCGCAGGGCGACGAAGCCCTGGCCGCACGCCTGAAAGCGCAAAAGGCCGGCCTGAAAGAGAAGATAGTGAAGGCTAACGCTGAATTATCCGACATAAAATATGAGTACAAGACGAATTAGCCACGAGGTGCACATCGGCCCGCACCTCACCATCGGCGGCAATCACCCCATCGCCATCCAGAGCATGACGACGTGCTCCACGATGGACACGGAGGGCTGCGTGGAGCAGAGCATCCGCATCATTGAGGCGGGCGGCGAACTCGTGCGCCTCACCACGCAGGGCGTCCGCGAGGCTGAGAACCTGCGCAATATCCGCGCGGAACTGAGTCGCCGCGGCTACGGCCACGTGCCCCTCTGCGCCGACGTGCACTTCAACCCCAATGTGGCCGACGTGGCCGCCACCATCGTGGAGAAGGTGCGCATTAACCCCGGAAACTACGTAGATCCCGCCCGCACCTTCAAGCAACTGGACTATACCGACGAAGAATATGCCGCAGAACTCCAGCGCCTCGATGAACGCTTCTGCCGTTTCCTCGCCATCTGCCGCGAGCACGGCACAGCCATCCGTATCGGCGTGAACCACGGCTCATTGAGCGACCGCATCATGTCGCGCTATGGCGACACGCCGGCCGGCATCGTGGAGTCCTGTATGGAGTTCCTGCGCATAGCAGAGCGAGAGAAGTTCAGCGATGTGGTGGTGAGCATCAAGGCCAGTAACACTGTGGTTATGGTAGAGTCCGTACGCCTGCTCTGCAAGGCTATGGAGTCCGAGGGTATGGACTATCCGCTACATCTCGGCGTGACCGAGGCCGGTGAAGGCGAAGATGGTCGTTTGAAGAGCGCCATTGGCATCGGCGCCCTCCTCATCGACGGCATCGGCGACACCATTCGCGTGAGCCTCTCTGAAGAGCCAGAATGTGAAATTCCCGTGGCTGCCAGCATCCTTCAGGCCGCCCGGGCCCGCGTCACCAAGACGGAGTTCATCTCTTGCCCCGGCTGTGGCCGCACGCTCTACGACCTTCAAGACACCATCCGCCACATCAAGGCCGCCATCGCTGAGCGTGCCGCCACAGACCCGCGCTACCGCACACTGAAAATCGGCATCATGGGCTGCATCGTCAATGGCCCCGGCGAGATGGCCGATGCCGACTTCGGCTATGTGGGTGCAGCACGCGGCAAGGTGAGCCTCTACAAGGGCAAGACCTGCGTAGAGAAAAACATTCCCGAAGAAGATGCCGTGGAACATCTTATTGCACTGATTGAAAGTAATATCTAATACACTTACTATGAAAAAGGTTCTAACCATCGTCTGTTGTCTACTGTCTGTTTTCTGTTGTCCCATATCATTTGCCCAGACAACGCTTTTCAGTACCGAAGGCAGCCCTGTGCCCTATCGCATTCCCGCCATCACCACTGCCAAGGACGGCCACCTCATCGCCGTGAGCGACTATCGCCACTGCGGCGCTGACATCGGTTTTGGCCGTGTAGACCTCCACTACCGCCTCTCCGCCGACAACGGCGCCACATGGGGCAAGGAACTCACCCTCGTGGAAGGCGACGGCATAAAAGGCTCCGTACGCTGCGGCTATGGCGATGCCGCACTCGTAGCAGACGCCAAGAGCCACACCATGCTCCTCATCTGCGTCACCGGCAACACCGTCTATGGCCACGCCACCACCACACGCCAGAACCCCAACCGCGTGGCCCGAATGTATTCCTACGACGATGGCCGCACATGGCAGACTCCCGAGGAAATCACGGAGCAGATATACGGCCTCTTCGACCAGAGCGAACTCGGTCCCGTTCAAAGCCTCTTCTTCGGCAGCGGCCGCATCTGCCAGAGCCGTATCGTCAAGGTGGGTAGCCACTACCGTATCTATGCCGCCCTCTGCGCCCGTCCTGGTGGCAACCGCGTCATCTATTCCGACGACCTCGGACAAACCTGGCACGCCCTCGGCGACATCCACACTTCTCCGGCTCCCAAAGGCGACGAGCCCAAGTGCGAGGAACTCCCCGACGGCTCCGTCGTTCTTTCAAGTCGCGCGTGGGGCGGAAGGCATTTCAATGTGTTCCACTACGCCAAGAAACCTTCCCGCAAGGCTCCCGCCGAAGGCTCGTGGGACAAATGGGCCAACAGCGGTCAGCAGCCCGACGGCGTCATCGCCAAAGAGAATGCCTGCAACGGCGAGATACAACTCCTTCGCGTGCGACGCGCCTCTGATAATAAAAAGGTGTGGCTCCTGCTGCAAAGCGTGCCTTTCGGACCAGGCCGTGCCAACGTGGGGCTCTTCTATAAGGAAGTCCCTGCCCGTACGGCGCTCTCTGCACACGACATCGCCACGGGCTGGACGCGCGGCCTGCAAGTGTCTCACCACAACAGCGGCTACAGCACCCTCACCCTCCAGCACGACGGCCGCATAGGCTTCTACTGGGAGGAGGAGTCCAAGGCCGACAACGGCTACCAGATGGACTATCAAGCCCTCTCCATTAAAGATATCACCTCAGGAAAATATTATTAATAATTATACTCTCCCCACCCGAGTAAAGACTCCCCTCCATCATAGGGAGGGGCCGTGGGTGGCTCTCCTATGTTTATCTACAACACTCTCACACGCCAGAAGGAACTCTTCAAGCCCCTTCACGAAGGCCGCGTCGGCATGTATGTCTGCGGCCCCACCGTCTATGGCGACGCCCATCTGGGCCACGCCCGTCCCGCCATCACCTTCGACCTCCTCTTCCGCTATCTCCAGCATCAGGGCTATAAGGTGCGCTACGTCCGCAACATCACCGACGTAGGCCACCTTGAGCACGACGCCGACGAAGGCGAGGACAAAATCGCCAAAAAGGCCCGCCTCGAACAGCTCGAGCCGATGGAGGTGGCACAGTACTACACCAACCGCTTCAACAAGGCCATGGAGGCCCTCGGCGTACTGCCTCCCAGCATCGAGCCCCACGCCACCGGTCACATCATCGAGCAGATAGAACTCGTGCGCCAGATTATGGACCACGGCTATGCCTACGAGAGCAACGGCAGCGTGTATTTCGACGTGGAAAAATACGACCACGACCACGCCGGCACGCCGCTCCGCTACGGCGTACTCTCCGGCCGCTCCCTTGAGAACATCAAGGACGCCAGCCGCGAGCTCGACGGGGTAGGGGAGAAGCGCCGCCAGGCCGACTTCGCCCTCTGGAAGAAGGCCCAGCCCGAACACATCATGCGCTGGCCCTCACCCTGGAGCGACGGCTTCCCCGGCTGGCACTGCGAGTGCACCGCCATGGGCCGCAAATACCTCGGCGAGGAGTTCGACATCCACGGCGGAGGCATGGACCTCGTCTTCCCCCATCACGAGTGCGAGATTGCACAGGCCGTGGCCTCACAGGGCAAACCGATGGTGCACTACTGGATGCACAACAATATGATTACCATCGCCGGCAAGAAGATGGGCAAGTCCTACAACAACTTCATCACGCTCTCCCAGTTCTTCTCCGGCGACCATCCCCTCCTCGAGCAGGCCTATGCCCCCATGGTCATCCGCTTCTTCATCCTTCAGGCCCACTACCGCAGCACCATCGATTTCAGCAACGAGGCCCTGCAGGCCAGCGAGAAGGGACTGGAGCGTCTGCGCGAAGCCTGGAAGGCTCTCTCCCGCCTTGCCGACGGTCAGAAGGTGAAGGGCCAGCCACAGGTGGAGATGTCCTACGTGGAGGACCTCGCCGCCAAGTGCCGGGAGGCTATGGACGACGACCTCAACTCCCCCATCGTCATCTCCCATCTCTTCGACGCCTGCAAGACCATCAACACCCTGGCCGACCGCAAGGCCAGCATCACCCCCGAGGTAGCCGCCGCTCTCCTCAACCTCTTCCGCACATGGGCCGTAGATATCCTCGGCCTGCAACTCGAGGCCGCCGCCGGCAGCGCCGAGCGTGAGAAGGCCTTCGGCGGTGCCGTAGAACTCCTCCTCCAGATGCGCGCCAAGGCCAAGGAAGCCAAGGACTGGGCCACCTCCGACCAGATACGCGACCAGCTCGCCGCCCTCGGCTTTGAAATAAAGGACACCAAGGACGGAGCCACATGGAAATTATAGGAAATTAGCAAATTAGCAAATTAGCAAATGAGGAAATTCGAAAATTAGCAAATTATTAGATGTATGAAAAAGATTCTCTTACTTGCCGCTATCCTGCTGACCGCCACAGCCGGTATGGCACAGAAACTTATCGACCTCGCTCAGAGTCCCGACGCCGATAACTACCTCATTACCTCCAAGCCCGCTGCCCTCAAAGCCTCAAACAGCCTGAAGGCTCCCGAGCACGAAGGCATCACCCTGCAGCCCGGTCAGTATCTTATCGGCAACTCGCAGAGCGACGAGTACTACAATTACGGCTCTTGCCCTTATATGGGCGACGTTCTCATAGGTTCCATCATCTATAAGGACTCCTATGAGAAACTCAAGAACGTCAAGGCCCTCGGCATACGCTTCTGCATCCCCCAGACAGTCACCATCAAGGGCGTGACGCTCTTCAACAGCGATATTGAGAGCCAGTACGTCCAGCGGCCCAAAACGCCGTGCAGCAAAGGCTGGAACTACATACCCTTCGACGAGCCCCAGACCATCGACCCCGAGGGCTGCCTGATAGCCTACACCTACGTGCAGAACGCCAGCAACTACGGCATCTGCAACTGGCCCGATATGGCCCCCGGCGGCTTCTATGTCTATGCCTTCAACTCCGACCGCAACCAGTACACGTGGCTCAACGCCAGCAATCAGGCCGGTGCCGTGTGCATACAGCTCGTCGTGGAGGCCGAACTCCCCGACTATGAGGTGAATGCCACCGACGTGGAGAGCACGCCCGCCGCCGTGGGCACCGAGGGACGCGCCGTCGTTTACCTCCAGAGCAACAGCCAGAAGGAAGTAGCCGACATCGACTACGACATCACCATCAACAGCAAGACCTACTCCACCCACCGCACCTTCTCCGAGCCCGTGCCCGCCGGCATTGACCAGAAGTTCGGCCTCGAAGTGGCCGTGCCTATTCCCGAGAAGGCAGACGCCTACAAGGCCACCTTCCAGGTCACCAAGGCAGGCGGTGAAGCCATCACTTCCGCACCCATCACCTTCACGCAGGACGTCTTCACCCGTATGGCCACGCGCCACACCGTAGTGGAAGAGTTTACCGGCACTACCTGCGGCAACTGTCCCCGCGGCTACGCCGGCATGGAGTACCTCAAGGAAGCTTACGACGGCCGCGCCTACGTCATTGCCGTCCACAACTACGCACAGGCCGATCCCATGTACTGCGCCCGCTACAACAACCCCGGCTGGGCCGGTGCCCCCACCTGCTGCGTGGACCGTCAGCTCACCACCGACCCCTATTTCGGCTCGGGCTACGGCATCGGTGCCACCGTGGATGAATACCTTGCCGTGGCTCCCCGCGTGGACCTCAACGTCAGCGCCTCCTTCACAGATGAGAATAAGACAAAAGTGAAGGCCACCACCGACCTTGAGTTCCTCGGCGCCGCCAAGAACTACACCGTGGCCTACGTCCTCACGGCCGACTCCCTGCGCGGCACCACCTCCGCCTGGCGTCAGGACAACTACTACGCCTCCAAGACCACGGCCGAAGCCGGAGCCTCACCCATGATGCCCCTCTTCGCCCTCTTCTGCAACGGCGGCGAGTGGGGTCAGAGCAAAGTCCTCCTCACCTACAACGACGTGGCCCTCACCTCCTCCTGGAGCACCAGTGGCACCAACCAGGCCACGAAGCTCACCTCCACCATTGCCGCCGGCAAGACCCTCACCCACTCCTACACCCTCACCCTTCCCACCAGCAGCACGCTGATGAGCGCCGTGAAGAAGAATCTCCTCTTCGTCACCGTCCTCGTGCTGGACGGCGACGGCCACGTGGCCAACGCCGCCCGCTGCCACGTGGAAGAGCCCGAAGGTATCAGCGAAGTGACCACAGACAACGAAGGAAAGTCTCCCTTTAAGGGAGATACAGAGGGTCTCTACGACCTCCAGGGCCGCACCCTCAAGGCTTCCCCCTTTAAGGGGGAGAGAGGGGGTCTCCACGGCCTCTTCATTCAGAACGGCCGCAAGGTCATCAAGTAAGCCCGCAACCCTAACAAGGATAAAAACCTCAGAGAATAGCGCAGCCTGCCACGATGGGTTGCGCTATTCTATTTTTACTTTAACTAAACGGGCGTAACTTCTAAAAAAGTGTAACGATTTTTTACACTTTTCGTGCGTTTTTTTGGCAAAATTTGGCCGTGTAGGCCAGCGCGCGGAGATTCGGACGGAAAAAACGCCATTTTTAAGACGCCGTTACACGGCTAATTTATAGATACTTAACTCCGCAAGGATTTTCGCGCTGATTCCTTCGGGCACGCCACACCCGCTTTTAAGCGCGAAAAAAGGCCGTCGCGCGATGTTGTTTTTTGCGATTTTTTCGGAAAACAGCGGGCAAAAGCGAAAATTATCCCCCTTTTAATTGAAACTATCCCCCTTTTATTTTGCCCGACGTCCCTTTTAATTGAAACTATCTCCCTTTTAATTTTTCCGATGTCCCTTTTAATTTTGCGTAAAAGGGCTATCGGGAAAAATGAAAGGGAGTGACGGCGTAAAAAATGACGGGCTGGAACGCGTATTTCGCCTTAATGCACGTTCAGGTTTCAAAGCGCCGCGATTTCTCTTTTTTTCGTTTTGTCACTATTTTTTATACTTCGGAAAAAAACGTTATGAAGTGGAGAGGCATTAATATCTATTAACTAAAAAAAGACGTTTTGCACGTGTTAAAATTGCATTTTGCAAAGTGTAGTGCTAAAAAAAAACGAAAAAATTTGCTGTTTTGATAAATTTAAGTATATTTGCACCGCATTTATATTACGCACAACGTGTATAAATACGTTAGAATCAACACACACTTTTACAATTCACCTTTATTATTAACCCAAAAACCAAAACACATGAAAAGTTCCAACAAAACTTTCACATGGCTTTCAACACTGCTTCTGACAGTGCTGTTTGCCGTGAGTGGAACGGCCAGCGCAGCTGCTGAGTATTATACAGCTACAGCTCTGCGTCAGGCTGTTGCCGACAATGGCAGTGCCCTTATCGGTATCTTCAGCCCGACAACAAGTGGCAACAGGTACCTCAACGGCGTGGCAACGACTGCCGACGTCTCTGCCGATGGTACTCTGGCTGCCGTTCGCGCTCCCCAGGCAAGCGAAGTATTAGAAGTACTTCCTGCCGACGGCGGTTACTATCTCCGTCAGCACGCCGCTGAAGAAGGCCAGGGCTACCTCGCCTGCTCAGCCGGTGGAAACTTCTCCGTTGTTGCTAAAGCCAGCGCAAGCGTTTGGACCATTGCCGGTCCCGGCGAAAGCAATTATGGCGCCGACGTCAACAACTGGAACGACCTGTACACAGACATTGCAGGCTCGTACAACGACTACATGGTTCGCTTTATCACCAGCGGCCAGTACATGAACTGCCAAGGCGCTACTGCCGTCGGCGGCGTACGCGGCGGCACCGGTGCATGGAGCTTCAACTATGTTTATAACTATGTGGAACCTGAAGAAGAACCCACCGCCGACCTCCCCTTCACCGTAGGTAAGAAGTATGTCGTTTGGTTCAACAATGTCGAGAAGCTTTACTTCTGGGAAGACAGAGACGGCGTGGCCAACGAAGTACGCGCCAACGCCGGCAATGGCCAGGAAATCAACAGCCGCGACGAACTGGAAACCTACACCAACACGGCTTACTGGACCATTGGCGGCGACGCTGCCAACGGCTACACCTTCACCAATGTTGCCACCGGCAAGCACATCCTCGCTCCCGCTACTCTCTCTGGAGGCGCAGCCTTCTTGCTGAGCGACAGTGAGGCTACCGGCTTCGACGTTGTGAAGATGGACAACGGCTACTACCGCTTCTACATCCACGGTCAGACCACATACTATCTGGCTCACACCAGCCACAACTCTCACCTGGTTACGATGTACAACGTAGCCGACTACGGCCTTTCCACTGACGGCGGCGCAGGCGTGGTACAGTTCGAGGAAATCCCCGACCACTACGACTACACCCTCGCCCTCGTGGACGCTCCCGCTGGTGCTACCGTAACCATCGGTGGCGAAGCCCGCGCTGACGGCGCTGAGTTCAGCACTGAGAACCGTCTCAACACTGCCGACATCGCTGTCGTGGCTGAAGGCTACAGCTACAGCATCGACATCACCGCCGGCGTGGTTACCATCACCTTCAAGAAACTCCCCATCACCGCTGGTAAGAAGTATGTAATCAGCAGCGTGGCTCACGCCAACGACGCTGTTTACTACCTCACCAACGACGGCACCAACACCAAGCTGGCTCGCAGCACTGAATATCCCACAGAGGATAAGTACTGGACTGCCGAGAGCGTATCCGTTGGCGCCAACGGCGGTGTCAACGTTAGCTTCGTCAACAACGGTAAGTACTTCGCCTTCATGGCCACCACCACTGAGGCTAAGCACGCCGTGATGCTCACCCAGGACGACGTTGACGCTGACAACTTCTACAACGTACAGGACAACCTGAACTACTGGCCCGACAAGGCTACCGACACCCGCTTCCTCTACCTCGCCGTGAAGGACGACAACACCAACATCGGCTGGGGCGGCTGGCAGGGTACCGGCATCCGCACCGATGGCTACAGCTATCAGTTCAAGTTCGACGAAATTGCTGAAGAAGAAGAACCCGTATCTTACACCGAAGGCGACTTCTACGTGAAGAACGAGGCCAGTGGCAAATACTTCGGTTTCATAGGCACCAGCACCTCCGACGGTAACTTCGGTCCCGTGGAAGAGGCTGACAAGCTCGTCTGCACCGTAACGCAGCCCGAGGAAGGCACCTTTAACATCCAGCTCTTCGGCTTCAACTATGTAAGCTGCGGCAGCAACGGTGGCTTCTCCAACAACAAGGCCGCCAACGCTCTCCAGCTCTTCAAGGTGAACGGCTCCTCCGCAGTGAAGGCCACCACCATCGAAGAAGGCGCTGAATACCTCATCGTAGGTAACAAGGGCGGTACTGACTACGCTCTCAGCAACGGCACCAACGGCAAGACCGGTGCTGACCTCCGCACTGCTGGCATAGCCGTTACCATCACCGACAATACCATCAGCACCGTCTTCGGCGCTTGCAAGTGGACCTTCGAACACTATGTCAACACCGACACCCGCGAAGCCCTCGACGGCGTTTACTTGAAGAACGGCGAAGGCAAGTTCTTCGGCATCGGCGCCACTGACATCGACATCCTCGACGAAGGCCAGACCTGGACCATCGCTCCCGTCAAGACTGAAGAGAAGGCTTACACCCTCGAGAACACCAGCATTGACGCCGTTAAGCGTTTCGTCAACACCGGCTCCAACGGCTATCTCTCCAAGAGCGAGGACTACAACGCCCGTTCCGTATACTTCTATGAGCTCACCAACGCCACCACCGGCGAGTGCACCCTCGTAGAACAGCCCGAACTCGGCAAGACCTACGCTATGGTTATCCATAACATCACCTCCGGCTATCCTGGCTACTACGCTATCTACAGCGGCCTGGCCAACGGTAAGACCGACCGCGGTGACGTTATCAGCCTCGGCACCGAACTGCCCACCAGCCTCACCATCGATGCTACCCTGAGCAGCTCCAACGGCACCATCACGCCCGCCAAGGCTCTCTGGACCCTCACCGACACCGCTATCGATGAACCCGAACCCAAGCAGTTCGTTCTCGGTCCTGAAGATATCAGCGCCAAGAAGGCCTATATCATCTACACCACTGCCCGCGGTGGTCTCACCGTTGCTTCCGAGGAGGCTACCACGCTCTCCGGCACCATGCAGAGTGGCGTAGGTCAGACCAATGCTGACAAGACCAACGTCCTCCAGCAGTTCGCTTTCGTAGGCTACGAAGGCACATACTACCTCTACAACGTAGGCGCTAAAAAGTACGTCAGCATCTCTGGCCTCACCGAGCAGCCTGTCAACGCTATCCAGTTCGCCGACGCTGACGACACCACCGTACGTCTGCTCTTCGACGCCTCTCACAACTTCAACCTGGGTGGCGGTAAGCAGTACCTCTGCGACGGTTGGAACTCTAAGGATGCCGGCAACAGCTTCATCATTGAAGTAGCTTCCGACTTCGACCAGACCGCTCTCGCCGAAGCTATTGCTGCCGTAGTTGAGCAGCAGAAGCTCAACGACGCACTGGCCGAGGCTATTGCTCAAGCACAGGTTGCCTATGCAGAGAACAACATTCCTGCTGAAGTATCCTCCGAGGGTCTCATCACCGAGCCCACTCAGTTCTCCAGCCCCAACACCACCACCGACGGCCAGTGCTCCAGCGCTGACGAGGTTTATCCTTACCTCCTCGACAACGACGCCAACACCTACTGGCACTCCTCTTGGGAAGGTGGTCAGGTGCCCATGCACACTCACTACCTCCAGGTGGAACTCAACGAAGAGATTCAGGGCGAACTGCTCCTGCAGATGACCCGTCGCAACGTCCTCGGCAACCACATCACTCTGATGAGCATTGATGCCAGCGCCGATGGCGAGACCTACGCTCCCGCAGGTCAGATTTACCTGCCCTTCGCAGAAGGCGGTGAAGTCGTTTCCAACGCATTCGTCCTTCCCCAGGCTACCAAGTACCTGCGTCTCTATGCTGACGAGACCGCTGGCAACCAGGCCAACCTCGGTTACTGGCACGCTGCCGAGCTCCAGCTCTTTGCAGCTGTTCAGCCCAGCAAGAATGCAGCTAATCCTACTGTATCCGCTGGTCTTCAGGAAGCTATCGCAGCTGCCAAGGCTGTTGAGAACGCCACTCAGGAAGACATCGACGCTCTTACCAATGCTCTCAGCGTTTACAACGCCTCTATCAGTAGCGAAGATCCCGAAGAAGGTTTCTGGGTTCTCGCTTCCGAGGCTTCCGCTCCCGTTGCAGGTAAGACCTATGCTCTGAAGAATGTAAGCAAAAACAACTATGCTTCCAACCATGGTGTTCTGAATTCATTCGACGGTCATGTCAGTGACGCTGTTTGGACTATCGAAACCACAGGCAACACTGTGGACGGTGCTCCTACCTACTACCTCTACAATAAGGCTGAAAAGGCTTACTGGAAGAATGATGACTTCGAGGGCAATCCTGGCCTCGACGGTTATGACATCCACAACTACAGTGGCACCAACGCTTACTGGACCAACACCAAGGCCGAGGCTATGGAAGTTACCATCCTCGCAGCCGGTTCCGACGCTACTTGGCGTACGGCTGGCGCAGGCTCTGAAGGTTACATCCTCGCTCTCAACCGCGTTGTACCTGACGGCGAAGGCGGCGACTTCTACTTCAAGTTAGGCCAGCAGGGTTCCGACCTCGCTATGGAGCCTTGGGACGAAGACGTAGCATGGTACTTCTATGAAGCAACCATCGGCGAAGAGCCCGTTGGTCCTACGTTCCCCCTCACCGGTCAGCCCTATCTCCTCAAGGAGAAGGACAGCGGCATGTACCTCAACGTTATCCCCGACTCCGAGGACAACAAGAAGGACGTCGTGCTGAAGAAGAAGGGTCAAGATCTCTACTTCACCGCCGTTGAAGGTGGCTACACCATCACGACCGCCGACGGCCTCTATGTAGGTGGCTTCAGCAATGGCTGGAACATGTCCTCCAAGGTAGCCCAGACTTGGGTTGTTGAAGAGGTAGAAGGTGGCTATGCTCTCCGCACCGCCGACGCTGGCAAGTACCTCGGCTTCGACAACATCGAAAACGAAGGCGCTGCTGCATACCGCGACAAGAACTACGCTACCAACCACGGTATCTTCGAATTTGAGCTTGACGTCTTCCCCGCTGAAGGCAAGGCTTATCAGTTCAAGGAGAAGGACAGCGGTATGTTCCTCAATGTTATTCCCGATTCTCCCGACAACAAGAAGGACGTCATCCTGAAGAAGACCGCTCAGGCTCTCTACTTCACCGCTGTTGAAGGTGGCTACACCATCGCAACTGAAGACGGCCTCTATGTAGGTGCATCTCCCGCTAACACCTGGAACATGTCCTCTCTGAACGCCCAGACTTGGGTTGTTGAAGAGGTAGAAGGCGGCTATGCTCTCCGCACCGCCGATGCCGGCAAGTACCTCGGCTTCGACAATATCGATAACGAAGGCGCTGCCGCTTACCGCGACAAGAGCTACTCCGCTAACCACGGTATCTTCGAGATTACCGCCTACGGCACTGCCGAGCTCACCGCCAAGGACAAGCTCGCCGCTGCTATCGCAGAAGCCAAGGCTCTCAGCACCACCGACGTTCCCGAAGACCTCGTTGCTGAACTGAACAACGCCATCGAAATGGCTGAAGGCGTCCTCAACGACGCTGCCGCCACCGATGCTGACTACGACGAAGCCCGCGGCATCCTCGAACACGCTGCCAACGCCGTGAAGAACTACGTTCCTCAGACCGCTGCCGAAATGTTCGCCGACCTCAACGCCGCTCTCGAACAGGCTCGTGCCATCAACGAACTCAACAAGGTTGAAGGTGCTATCAACGAGACTACCTACGAGTATGAACTTACCTCCACCGTTGCCGGTCAGGTAGGCTACAAGACTTACGACGAAGTATTCAACGTTGCTGAAGACATCGCCGTTATCGAATACCTCATCAACCTCGCCGGAGGCACTGCAGAAGGTCTCGAAGCACTGCTCAACGAGCAGGGTGAGAGCATCCGCATGTACACCGCCGAACTCGTTGACCTCATCGCTGCCTACAACAACGCCGGTTGGGTACTCCCCGAGAAGGACAAGACCTACATCATCCGTCTCGCTCCCAACGACTACAGCTGGGCATTCCACTACAGCGAAGGCGCCCTCGCCCTCAACAAGTGGACCGAAGTCAAGGACAACCTCACCGCTGAATACGCCTGGACCTGCAAGGGTCTTGAAGAGTACAAGATCGTCAACTCCGACCTCGAAGTCGAGAGCCTCGGCGACCGCGTTCGCTTCACCAACCTCGCACATCAGGATCAGTATCTCTGCTGGAAGGGCGTTACCGACAATGCCAAGGCAGGCAATACCTACTGGCAGATTTCCGGTAAGAACTCTCCCCAGTATGGCGCTATGTCCATGCAGGCCTACGACGGTTCCAACCACTACAAGTTCCTCACCATCGAGGTTTACAGTGGCTCCATGAACCACGGCGACAGCTGGAACTGGGTAAACAACTCCACCTACAGCTCCTGGTACACCTTCGAAGAGGTTGATCCCAACCAGTTCGGTGAAATCGTTGGCATAGGTACCGTTATCGCTCCCGCCGACAACGCCCTGCGCTTCAACGTTCAGGGTCAGCGCATCGCCAAGGACGTTCGCGGCATCAACATCGTGAACGGTAAGAAGCTTATCCGCAAATAAATTCTCTCGGGAAAAGTCCTAATATAGGGACTGCTCCACACACATCCAAAGTCCGCCGACAGCACGTCTGCCGGCGGGCTTTCTTTTTTGTCTATCGCCCTTTCAATTTTTCCTATCCCCCTTTTAATTTTTCCGATGTCCCTTTTAATTTTTCCGATAGCCCTTTCAGTTTTTCGTAAGTCGGCTATCGGAAAAATTTAAGGTGGGTGTAGAAACATTTAGTAAGAGGCACAGCCGTAAGCCTGCATGAAAATGAGCGCGAATGATTACTATTTGATACGCGCAATTGGCAAAAGGTGAGGAGGAAAGGGCTATAAGGAAACTATTTTGGCCAAAAGAGTTTAATCAATCAGATAAATATGCGTAACTTTGCAGCGTATGCGCTTTATTCGCTTCTACATTCTCTGTGGCCTCATCGCGCTGGGCATTATGCCGGCCGGAGCACAGGAAAACGGAGTGCCGGAACACCCCGACGAGAACTTCGTCAGGGCCTACGTCATGGTGGCCGACCCGGGCAAGGAGATATACTCCGCCCTGGGCCACGCCTGTCTGCGCCTCGTGTGTGAGACGCACGGGATGGACTACGTGTTCAGCTATGAGGGCGAGGACGTGCCGCACCAGTTGGGGCAGTTCTTCGCCGGCAAGTTGAAGATGGGCGTGCGCGGCGTGCCTACGGACGAATACGTGGCACAGTATAGCAAAGAGGGGCGCAAGGTGCACCAGTACGAACTATTGCTGCCCATCCACGTGAAGCAGCGTCTGTGGATGATGATGGACGAGCACGTGGACGAGTACGACGTGCCGTACGACTATGTGGAACGCGGATGTGCGGTGAGCACGCTGCAGTGGATCATCAACGCAGCCGACCCCGACAGCCTGCAGTTCGGCGAATGGCCGAGCGCTATGCAGCGCACGCGCGCCGAGATGGGGTGCGACAGCGTGCAGAATCCGTGGATGCGGCATATTCTGTGCACCTTCACTGCCGGAGTGGCCGGCGACACCGACCTACAACCTTACGAAAAGGTGCTGACACCGCGTATGCTTCCCCAGATTCTGGCACGCGCCACATATAACGGGCAGACGCTATTGGCAGACGCTGATTCCATCAAGGCATCCCTCCCTGCCAATTTCGATGAGAAATGGACACCCACGCTGAGTCCTTTGAAGGTGGCAGCGAAATGCCTCCCCACGGCACCCACGCTGTGGGCCGTGACACTGCTTCTGCTCGCACTGATAGGGTGGTGGCGGAAAGAATGGTGGTGGAGCCTGCCGACAATGATAGTAGGCACGCTGCTGACGCTGTTTGTGACCTACCTGATGTTCTTCTCGTCCTTGCCCAACAATGAGTGGAACTGGCTCATACTGGTCTTCAATCCCCTGCCGCTCCTCCTGTGGAAATGGCGCGGAACGTGGGGCAAGACCTATTTCATATATACGTGCGTATGGGCCGTGGCGATGCTGTTCTGGCCGCATTTCGTGCTGTGTCCGGCACATCTCATATTGGGCATTGGGTGGGCGCTGTGCTTTATGCCTAAAAAATAAAATGAATATTTACACCAAACTTCACACAATAATATGAAACGTATTATTACCCTCGCGCTTGGTGCACTGGTCGTGTCCGGCGCTGCTTTCGCACAGAGTTATCAACTGAAAAACGCCTCCTTTGAAAACTGGGAGAACGTTGACGGCGGCGAAGAGCCCGTGGAATGGAGCTCGTTCCTCACCGCCACCGGCAGTTTGGCCGGCACCGTGAAGGCCGTGCAGCTCACGCGCACCGACGATGCCCACGACGGCTCCCTGGCCGCACGTATCAATGCCCGCGACGTGCTCTTCGGCATCATTGCCCAGGGCAACCTCACCACGGGCTGCATCAACGGCGGTTCGATGAAGGCCACCGATGCCTCCGGCAACTACAACTATACGCGCACCGAACAGCCCGGACAGGCTATGCACTTCACCGGGCGCCCCGACGCCATCCGCGTGTGGATTAAGAGCGAGACGGCCGGCACTATGAAAATCAGTGCCCTGCTCCATGCCGACGGCTATTATCAGGACCCCGAGGCCAACACCAGCAAACTCTGCAAGCTCATCGGTCAGGCTGCCTCCACTCCGGGCAGCACGGGCGGCCAGTGGCAGAGCTTTGAAGTGCCTTTCACCTACAGCGCCGACGAAAAGCCGGCATACGCCCTCGTAAGCTTCGCCACCAGCTCCACTCCCGGCGGCGGCAAGAAGACGGACTACATGATTGTGGACGACATCCAGATGATTTATGGCTCTTCGTTGAAGTCGGCTGTCATCAACGGCAATTATATTCAGTTTGATACCGACGGCCATGCCGAATATGCCGGCACCTACGACGCCGAAGCCCTGCAGCTGAAGGCCGACGGCGTGGCTGCCACCATCAGCACAGCCTACGACGAAGCCACGGCTACCCTCACCATCACCGTGAAGGGTGACAATGTCAGCGAAGACCCCACTAACCAGCACGTTTATACCATCAAGTATCAGGGTGGGGAAGAGCCCGTAGTGGAATATCCCATCAGCTTCCCGGCCGACCAGGAGGTGACCAACGCCGCACGCCGCCTACACGGCTTCGACTTCACCTTCGGCGAGAACACGAAGCACTTCGATGTGGATGAAGACCACGCCTACAACGACCTCACCGGCCAAGAGCTGAGCGCCAAGGCCGGTAGCGAGGTAAGTATGCACATCGACTACACCGACACGGAGGCCGTGCACGATATGATATGGATGCACAGCTACGTGTACATCGACTTGGACAACGACGGTCAGTTTGACGTGGACCAGTACGAATATACTGCCGGCGGCGACCTGCAGGCCTATTCCTTCTATTCCTTCAACCCCGACGACGACAGCGAAGGCTGGGACTCCAACGGCAACAGCTACACCGGCGACCAGCGCACCAACCTGCAATGTCCCGCCTTCACCCTGCCTGACAAGCCCGGCACTTACCGTATGCGCGTCAAGATAGACTGGAACAGCATCGACCCCGCCGGCGATATCGTTCAGGGCATCATCAAGAACGGCGGCTACATCACCGACCTCACGCTCCACATTTCCGATGAAGAGCACCCCTCCACCGACTACGCCCTCAACTTCCCCGCCGACCAGAAGGTGACGAACGCAAACCGCCAGTTGGGTGGTATAAAGATTGTACAGGAGGAGGCCGGCGAACAATACTTCGCCGTTGACCCCACCTTCGTCTATAACGACCTCACCGCCGACGTCTATGAGGCACAGCCGGGCAGTACCGTCAACGTTATCGTGGACTACACCGACAGCGAGGCCTATGAAAACAGAATATGGATGAACTCATACGTCTATATCGACAAGGACAACGACGGCCAGTTCAACGTAGAGGAAGACAACGTAGCCTTAGCCGTGATCGGCGACATCGTATCCTATTCCTTCTATTCCTTCGACCCCACCTACGACAGCGAAGGCTGGGACAGCGAGGACAACTACTACACCGGCGACGACCGCGCCAACCTGCAGTGCCCCGCCTTCACCTTGCCCAAAACGCCCGGCGACTACCGTATGCGCGTCAAGGTGGACTGGAATAGCCTCGACCCCGCCGGCGACGACATCCAGGGCATCATCAAGAATGGCGGCTACATCACCGATATCACCCTCCGCGTCCTCGCTCCCGATGCCGTTGAACAGCTGTCAACTCTCCGCTCGCAACTCTCAACTGCATATGACTTGCAGGGCCGCACCATAAGTGCAAACAGCAAGAATAGCGGTCTCTTCATCAAGAACGGCAAGAAAGTAGTGCGTTGAGGCATGTATTAACAACTGCAAATGCAAAATACGACACATAAACAAAAATAAACGACTAATATAGACCAAATAATAGTTTTTATTGTCAAAACTAATAAAAATGTCATAATTTTGCATAAATCCATAAACTGAAAAATCCTATAAACAATATTAGTTTTATAAAACAAATGAATTTAAGAAAAACAATCAAATTAGCCTTGTTAGGCGTCTTGTTTGGTGTAGCCAGCAATGTTTCGGCTAACAGCTATTATTCCAAGATTACTGCAGTGTCATCAGGCAATGGCAAAGTGTATGTAAATACAACAAATAGTGACTCTGATGCTACATATGACACTGAATCTAATAAAACAAATACAAGTAATGGGTATAGTGCACCAACTCACAAATATTATCTGTACTCAAAATCAGACAGTGGCTATCAATTTGACGGATGGTATTCAGATGAAAACTGCACAGAGTTAGCTTCTACTGATAACCCTTTTAGTACTAGTATTACTGCTACTTCAGAAGAGCAAAGCAATCCGACTTCTGCCACTTATTATGCCAAGTTCAGTAAGGTTATGCCTCCCACATATTCAACTCTCATTGTACATTCAGCCAGTGAGAATTGCACAGTGTCTGTGACAACTGACAAAAATACAAAGCCCACATACAGCAGTGAGAAAAGTGCTAACATTAACAATACGAAAGATACACACTACTATTATTTGTATGCCACCGTGGGAGACCTTGATTTAGACTTTGGCGGTTGGTATTCTGACGCAGAGTGCACCCAGCTCGTATCCTATTCAAGAGATTATATGTATGAAGCTACAAATCTCTCTACCGACAGCAGTAAACCCACCACTATTAATCTTTACGCCAAGTTCGTAGAGCCCAGCAAGTATCAGATGCGCAACGCCAACTTTGAAAGTTGGGAAACAGTAAGCAAAAGCGAAGAGCCTCTGCAGTGGAGTTCATTCTATGATAATACGGGCAGTTGGGCTTCTATGGCTCAAGGCAGGCAAATAGAAAAATCTACGGATGCAATAAATGGTAAGTACTCCGCTTATATTTATAGTCGTGATGTCACTGTAACTATAGCACAAGGTAATCTAACCAACGGATGTATCAATGCAGGCTCTATGAGTGCTTCTGATGCTTCAGGTAACTACAATTATGTAGGTGATCCCGCCAACACTCGCACCGACCAAAATATGAAATTCAGCGGCCGTCCTGACGCTGTAAAGTTATGGTGTAAGTTTAGCGGTGATAAAGACTACGGAAATGCCAGCATTCTTCTGCTTACCGACGGTTTCTATCAAGATCCTTATTATAAGCAGAGCGGTAAGACCGAAGCTACCAAGATTGCTCACGCCAAGAATGGCACTATTGCAAGTACCGGCACTTGGAATGAGATTACCATTCCTTTTGAATACTACACCGAAGACATTCCCACGCAGATACTCACCACTTTCTCCACCTGCGCCGATCCTGGTAAGGGTAATATAAATGATAAAATGTGGATTGACGATGTGCGTATGATTTATAACTCCGAATTGGAGAGCGTCACCTACAATGATGCCACCATTACCCTGACCGGAAACAGCGCCACCATTGATGATGTCTACACTGACAGCAATCTCATCCTAACCAGCAACGGCAAGGGTGCCAGCATTGAGAAGAGCTATGACAACACCACTGGCGTGCTCACCATCACCGTAAAGGGCGACAACATCAGCGAAGATGCCAGCAACTACCACGAATACACTATCCAATTCACACCGAAGACGGGCACTACAGAAACTTACAACAAATATGTAGGCGTAGTCGTTGATGGCGTTATGACTACCCCCGTTGCCGCTTCCATTGAAGTGACCTATTACGAAGACAATAACATTGACTTCAACCTTGAAAACTTCTGTCTCGGTGAAATCGGTGTGGGCAATATCACACTTCCTGGTCTTGCATACAGCACCACCAACGGCACATTCAGCTATACTGGCGACCTCAATATCACCGCTGGCGACAAGGAAGGCATCGACTCTTGGCTGGGTCCGCTTCTCGGCAATATACCCCTCAATCTCCAGGGCACCATTAAGGACGACTACTTCTATGTAACCATCGGCATTGATATGACCGGTACTGATCTCAAACAGATGATAGACGTTGAAGTCGGCGACCTCGCCACTGCCACTGTCTCCATCAGCAGTGCCCTCGTCAGCACCTTCTGCGCTCCCTTCAAGGTGGCCATTCCCTCTGGCGTTACTGCCAGCACCGTGACAGCTGCCGACGAAGAAGGTGTTCTCACGCTCAACAACATCAGCGGCATCATCCCTGCCCACACACCCGTCATCATCCAGTGCCCCATTTCTGCAACAATGAACGTTGAAGGTATCTACAGCAAGGGCACTCCCACGGCCGGTATGCTCGTTGGTACTTATGAAGATACCGACGCCCCCGCAGGTTCCTACATTCTGCAGAATCAGAGCGGCAAGGTAGGTTTCTATCACGTCAGCACTACTCACACCGTATATGCCAACCGTTGCTGGCTCGTTGCTCCCGATTCCAGCGTGAAGGCATTCATAATCCGCACCGATGAGACCGAAGGCATCAACGGACAGACTATTGAAAACAGACAGCAGACCATCTTCAACCTTCAGGGCCAGCGCATCAACAACGTGCTGAAGGGTGTGAATATCGTGAATGGTAAAAAAGTAATTCGTTAATATCGCTAACACATTATATATAATATATAGAAATGAAGAAATACATCACACCGCTCACAGATATTACTGCCACACTTCCCGAACAGATGATTGCCCTCTCCATTATTAACGGCGGAGAGGCCGACGATAGCGAAGCTCTTACCCAACAGTACGGTTGGAATTCAGGGGACTGGACTGAAAGCGAAGAATAATAACACTCCCTTATATTGAAAGATACGCCGCCACTCGTTGACGGCGTATTTTTTTATTATATTCCTTTTTCGGAAAACCTGAAACTATTAGGGCTAAACTACTGCCGACTTAGTTCAAACTAAAGCCGACTTAATTCAAACTAAAGCCGACTTAGTTTTTACTGAAAGAGCATTAGTTATTTCTTTAAGTTTCAAGGCTGAAAGGCACTCACTCTTGCAAAACAAAATTGCTAATTTACTGACTGCATAAATTACTTATCGCTCTTTTCAGAAAAATAATAGGTGATTTTAAGATATTTTTAGTATCTTTGCCACGCATTATTGCATAGTTACGCTTAATATGAAAAAAATTCTGTTGCTTCTGCCCTTGGCTGGCAGTATGGCTCTCTCTTCCTGCATCTCGGAAGAGCCCCTCAACATGGAATGTGACATTCTGCAGGCCTCTCTGAAAATGGAAAATCCCATGGAGATGTTTTATCACGACTACGACACCGTTGAGGTGGTGACGTCGGTGAGCGACTCCGTACGCTTCCTGGCCCGCCCGAAAGTGGAAATCGGCACGATTCCTCTCTCGCTCAAACTCACCGAGGGCGCCACGGCTTATGAGAAAGACTCCGAAAAGCCTTTCGTCAATGGTACGCCCGTTGACTTTTCCAATAATCAGACGCACTTCTTCCGCGTAGTGAGCGAAGATAAGATGTGGGAACGACTGTATCGCATCTTCGTCGTCAACGAAAAGACGCAGGAAGAGGAAGAAGGCGAGGATTCTCCCGGCAATTTCACCGCCGACTTTGAGGACTATGCCCTTGACGAGAGCGGCAAATACTATATTTGGCAGGCTGAAGGCGCCGCCAAGGACTTCTTCACCGACGGCGTGTGGAAGAACGGCAACCCGGGCTTCAAACTCAGTAAGTCGTCCGCCAAACCTATGGACTATCCCGGCGTGCCCGTAGAGGGCGGCGGCCCCAATGGCTCCGACTGCATCAAACTTGAAACGAGAGACACCGGTTCCTTCGGTGCTATGGTGAACATGCGCATAGCCTCCGGCTCGCTCTTCAACGGCGTGTTCGACGTGAGCAACGCCCTGAAGGACGCCCTGAAGGCCACGCAGTTCTCGTCGCCGTTCAAATATAAACCTCTCACCGTAAGCGCCTACATCAAGTATGAGCCGGGCGAGAAGTTCCAGGACAAGAAGGGTGTTGCCGTGGAGGGCGTCATTGACGAGCCCGACTTCTACGCCGTAATGTACCGCAACACCGACGCTGACGGCAACCGCATCATTATCGACGGCAACGACGTGCTCACTTCGCCTGCCATCGTAGGCATTGCCCGCCTGCCCCACAACTACAATGCCGATGGCAGCGACAAAATCGGTAATACGCCCATCCACGGCGTAACCGGCGAATGGCAGAAGTTCACGCTGCAAATGGAATACAAGGAAGAACTCGACCCCGAAATCCTTGCCAACAACGGCTACTCCTTCGTCGTGTCCTTCGCTTCCTCATGGCAGGGCGCCTACTTCCAGGGTGCCGTAGGCTCAAAGATGTGGATAGACAAACTCGAGGTCATCTGCGATAACAAAAAGTAAACATATCTCTTAAGAAAATATGAAAAAGTCCATCATACTTTTACTCGCCGCCTCTCTGGCTGCCTGCAGCGTGTATGCAGAGAAGAACTACGCCAGCAAAGCCGAGAAATACGCCTACTGGGGCACCAAGAATAAAAATGCCGTGCAACTGCGCGTCAACGCCGGCTATGCCATAGGCGGCACGAGTCCTATTCCCCTGCCTGCCGAAATACGCAAGATTGGAAAGTTCAAGCCCTACGGCGGCGTGAACGTAGGCGTAGAGGCCTCCAAGATGTTCGGCGATGCCAAGCGCTGGGGCATCAGCACGGGTGTCCATGCTTTTCTTCACGGCATGAAGACGGGTGCCGACGTGAAAGGCTACAAAATGGCCATCGTCATGGATCAAGACGAGATGGCCGGCTACTTCACCGGCACCGACGAGACCAACGTGCGCCTCGTGGGCATCACCCTTCCTTTCAAGGCCGTGTGGCGTGCCAACCACCGCTGGACCATTGAGGCCGGCCCCTTCCTCCAGCTCTTCAAGAAGCGCGAGTTTGAAGGCTGCGTGTACGACGGCTATATCCGCGAAAACACTCCCGTAGGTCAGAAGATTGACATTACGAAGGAAAACGCCGCCACCTACGATTTTTCGAAAGACATGCGCGACGTGGACTATGGTCTCACCTTCAATTTTGACTGGAAAGCCGCTCCGCACTGGAGCCTCTACGGCAACCTGGACTGGGGCATGACCGACGTGTTCAAGTCAAATTTTGAGACCGTGGCCTTTCCCATGTACAGCATCTACGCCAACTTCGGCGTAGCCTATAGTATTTTCTAAATAGAAATAACCTATAATAATTATATAATTTATGAAAAAACTTTTACTCTCTGCTCTCTGCGCTCTGATAGCCTTCACGGCCAACGCACAGGAATTGTTATTTACCGGAAATCTTGAAGTCACAGTTGACGGTAAGGGTGGCAGCATGCCTGCCGAAGTTTTATTGACAAATGGTCAGGATGAGAATCACGTAAACCTTTCCATCAATAACTTCCGCCTCAGCGACGGCGCCAACGATATGTATATCGGCAACATTGTCATTGAAGGCGTGAACGCTGAAGAAGAAGATCCCGAAAGCGACTTAATAACTTTAAAGTGCTCCAAGAACATTACCATTCAGCCCGGCACCGAACCTAAAGATGCCGAATGGCTCGGTCCGATGCTCGGCGAGATACCCGTGGTGCTGGAAGGCAAATACGATGCCGAGAATATGCAGCTCAACGTAAACATTGACATTGATTTCCAGACCCTCGGTCAGATTATCAATGTGAAATTTGACAGCGAAGACTGTAAGATGATGTTCACCGACGACCTTAAAGTCACCGTCAACGGACAGAGCGCCTCACAGCCCATCTCCGTATTCCTCGGCATTGCCGGCTTTGACGAAGAGGAAGAATGCATCGTCATCGATTTCTCCCTGCCCAACCTCAAGCTCCAGCAGGGCGACGACGCTATGTATGTCGGCACCATCCACGTGAACGACATAAAACTCTATCCCATCAGCGAAGAATCCGACATCTTCACCTTCAGCTACAAAGGCGACCTCCTCATCGAAGAAGGCGACCTCGAGGGTGTTGAAACGTGGATGGGGCCCCTTCTCGGTGCTGTGCCCCTCGACCTCAAGGGCGAGTTTGACTTTGAAAACGGCAAGCTCCACTTCGTCATCGACATCGACATGCAGGAGTCCATCGGCCAGATCATCAACGTTGAGTTTGGCAAGACTTTCACGGAAGGCATCCAGCAAGCCATTCAGAAGGCCCTCAGCGGCTCTCTATGCTTCGGCATCGACGGCAAGGTAGCCCAGAAGGGTATCCTCATCCAGAACGGCAAGAAAATCATTAAATAATATATCCCTCCTCAGCGGCCCCTTCCTATCGACCAGGAGGGGGCCGTTTTTATTCACACAAATATAATTATTATACATTTATTTCTTTTTTATTAAATAGTACCTGTTTATATAAATAAAGAAATTACTTATGATGGTTATAATAGCCGGTGGAAAATGTGAATAACTCTTACGATATTCGTTACAAATTATTTATATACAAAATTTTACGAGTATTAATAGAAAAGTGAAAAAAGCGACCTCCGATGGTGAATAACAGTGTATAAACAAAAGAAAAACGTGAATAAATCCGTGAAAAAAGTTAATAAATTTTCGCCCCAATTTTCCCGAAGTTATTACGCCGTTTTTTCCAAGTTATTAACCGAGTTATTCACAAATTTCAATTAAATCAGTTACGGCTTATGTTCAACAAGTATAAAGTCTATATCAATCTGGAGCGCGGCCTGTCAAAAAACTCCCGCGAGGCCTATGCCCACGACGTGGAGCGCTTTCTTGAGTGGTGCGCCGGACAAGAACTCAATGCCGTTGACGTGAAGCTCGACGACCTGCACCGCTATTCCTGGGAACTCCTTGACTTCGGCATTCTGCCTCGCAGCATCGCCCGCAATTTGGCAGCCATTCGCTCTTTTTATGGTTTTCTGCTGCTCGACGGCTATATCAAGCAAGACCCCACCGAACTTCTCGACAATCCCCGCGTGCCGAAGCATCTCCCCACGGTGCTTTCCCGCGAAGAAGTGGAGCGCATTCTCGCTTGCCTTGACTTTTCCCTGCCACAGGAGCGCCGCGACCACTGCATACTGGAACTTCTCTACACCTCAGGTCTGCGCATAAGCGAACTGTGCAACCTGAAAATCTCTGACCTTTATCTCGATGAAGGCTTCATCCGCGTGGTGGGTAAGGGCAACAAGCAGCGCCTCGTGCCGCTGGCCCACCGTGCCGTGAAAGAAATAAAATTGTGGCTGCAGGAGCGCAACGAAATCAAAATAAAAAACGGCGAGGAAGACATGCTCTTCGTCAGTCATCAGAGGGGCAAGCGCGTGAGTCGCATCACCGTGTTCCACAATCTGAAACTCTATGCCCTGCGTGCTGGAATAGAGAAAAATATCTCCCCCCACACCTTTCGCCACACCTTTGCCACCCATCTTCTTGAAGGCGGTGCCAACCTGCGCGCCATCCAGCAGATGCTCGGCCACGAAAAACTCGGCACCACTCAGCTCTACACCCATATCGACCGCACCTTCCTGCGCGAACAAATTGATAAATATGGATTATAGTAAACAGCATAACGAAGGTCTTTACATATAAATATTGGGTATAAACGAATGGGACAGTCTTTTGTCCCTTTTATTTTTTCCGATAGCCCTTTTATTTTCACCGATGTCCCTTTTACGCGCAACTAAAAGGGACATCGGTGAAATTAAAAGGGGGATTGAACGAATTAAAAGGGAGATATTTTTGTATGAGTTTAATGAGCAATGAGGAGTGAAATATGCTAAATTTACGAACTCCGAACTCCGTTTTTACTCGCTCTCATGCGGAAAAGAAAAGAAAAGCGCTTGTATGCTTTGAATTGTGCTATGTAATTTGTAATTTTGTGCCCGCATATTATATATTATATGAAAATACTCATTATCAATGGGCCTAATCTGGGCCGTCTGGGTCAACGCGAACCGGAAATCTATGGGCATCGCACGATGGAGGACTATATGGATGACCTCCAGTGCCAGTTTCCTACCGTGGAGTTTGAATTGCGGCAGAGCAACTGCGAAGGCACACTCATTGACTATCTTGAGGAAGCCGACAGGACAGAAGGCATTGCCGGAGTGGTGCTCAACGCCGGTGCTTATACCCACACGAGCCTAGCCCTGCAGGACTGCGTGCGCTCCATCAGCGTTCCGGTGATAGAGGTGCACATCAGCAATGTGGCCGCCCGCGAGGAGGTGCGGCATAAGAGTTTCCTGGCCCCCGTGTGTCAGGGCACGATTTCGGGTTTTGGTCTGCGGAGCTATGAACTTGCCGTTAGAGCCTTACTGTAGTACACATTCATCGGCTGAGCATCCCTATCTGGCTGCACTCTACCGGGCCACACAGACCACTCTGCTGCGGCCCCGGATGGCTTCGGGCCACATGCAGGGTCTGCTGCTGAAGATGCTGGTGGAGATGACGGGTGCGCGCCGCATCGTGGAGATTGGCACGTACTCGGGCTATTCGGCGTTGGCGATGGCCAGCGGTATGACGGAAGGACGGCTGACGACGTTTGAAATCAACGATGAGCAGGAGGACTTCACGCGGCCGTGGATAGAAGGTTCACCGTGGAGCGACAGGGTAGAACTCGTCATAGGCGACGCGCTGGAGATAATTCCCGAGCGCAAGGACCTGACGGACATTGACCTCTGCTTTATCGATGCGAATAAGCGGCATTACCGGCAATACTTCGAAATGTTGCTGCCGCGAATGCGCAAGGGTGGCCTGCTG
Organism: Alloprevotella sp.; assembly: GCA_045639805.1. Classification (GTDB taxonomy): domain Bacteria; phylum Bacteroidota; class Bacteroidia; order Bacteroidales; family Bacteroidaceae; genus Alloprevotella. The sequence goes on along the minus strand of JAZUDS010000069.1, from coordinate 19,630 downwards.
GTGTGCGACAACACGCTGTGGGACGGCCATCTGGAAGAAATGGAGCGCCACGACCCGCAGACGGTGGCGATAAGAGAATTTAATGATTATATTGCGGAGCGCGAGGATGTGGAGACACTGCTCCTGCCGCTTCGCGACGGACTGACACTAATAAGAAAACAATAAATGGAAACGACAAGACAACAAAAAATACAACGCCTGCTCCAAAAGGAGCTGGCCGACATTTTTCAGCGCCAGACGGCTCAGATGCACGGTGTGCTGGTGAGCGTGAGCGCAGTGAGAATTAGCCCCGACCTCTCGGTGATGAGGGGCTATCTGAGCGTGTTCCCCTCAGAGCGCGCCGCCGAAATCATCACCAACATCAATCAGCAGACCACCCAACTGCGATATGAACTGGGTCAGCGCGTGCGCCATCAGTTGCGCATCATTCCTGAACTGAAGTTTTTCCAGGATGATTCGCTGGATTATCTGGAAAATATAGATAGGTTGCTCGCCCCTACCCAGTCCCATAAGGAAAACGAAAATTAATTTTTACTATTCCATGAAGACAGGCCTGGAACTGAAAATAGCAAGGCGCTATCTCTTCGGCAAGAAGAGCCACAACGTGGTGAATATCATCAGTGGCATAGCCGTGGGTGGCATTACTGTGGCTACAATAGCCATGGTGGTGGTGCTGAGCGTGTTTAATGGTTTCCACGACTTTCTTGAGAGTTTGTATAATGAGTTTGATCCTCAGTTGAAGCTCACTCCGCGCGAGGGAAAATATTTCAGTGAGGAGATGACGGACAGCGTATATACCGCACTGACGCAACGGGGCGAGGTGGAGGCCGTGAGCCGCGTGATAGAGGCCGAGGCCTTGATACTCTTCCGCGGTCATCCGCAGGTCATCACCGTGAAAGGTGTTGACGACAATTTTCCGCGTGTGAGCAACGTCAGTCATATTCTTTATGGCAACGGCACGTACCAGTTGCACAGGGCAGACACGGAATATGCCATACCCGGCGTGGGCATAGGCCAGATGATGGGCGGGCCTGAATTTCCTAATCTGCAGATTTGTGCCCCTCGTGGCGGCGAGCGAATAAACATGGTAGATCCTCTGGAGAGCCTTTCGGTGGAGGAAGTGAGCAACACGGGACTGATGTTCAGTGTGAGTCAGCGGAAATATGACGATCACTACGTTCTCGTGTCGTATGGTTTTGCTCAGCGGCTGTTTGAGAAAGAAGGGCAGTGCTCCGCCATAGAAATAAAGACGAAGGCCGGGAAGGAGGAGACGGTAAAGAAATATGCCGGCAAGTATGGCACGGTGAAGAACAGGATGGAGCAGCAAGAAGATATCTTCGGCATCATGGAGATAGAGAAGTTGCTGGCCTTCGTATTCCTGAGTTTCATTATGTTTGTGGCATGCTTTAATATAATCTCCTCAGTGAGCATGCTACTTCTGGAAAAGAAAAAAGATATTCAGACGCTTTCACATCTGGGCATGCCGGCAGGACGCTTGCGCCATGTCTTTATGCTGGAGGGCCTGATAATAACGTTCATAGGTACGTTTGCCGGCCTCGTGATAGGCGCGGCATTGTGCCTTGTGCAGGAATATTTCGGCATAATACAATTGGGCACGGGCGAGAACTTCCTTGTGCAGGCCTATCCGGTGAGTGTCCATGCCCTCGACCTTGTCTTCATACTCATTACAGCCACGGTGATAGGCTATCTGGCCACGTGGTATCCCGTACACCGCCTTACGAAAGAACAGAATGACTGACGAACAATACATAGAACGCGCTTTGCAACTCGCTTCGCAGGGTCTGCTGTCGTGTGCCCCCAATCCCATGGTGGGTGCCGTGGTGGTGGGCCCCGACGGCCGCATACTGGGCGAAGGCTATCACATCCGTGCCGGTGAAGGCCACGCGGAGGTGAACGCCCTGAACGCCGTGAAGAAAGAGGACTGGTCGCTGCTGCCGGAGAGCACGATATACGTCAGTCTGGAGCCCTGTGCCCATTACGGGAAGACGCCGCCGTGTGCCGCGCTCATCGTGAAGCGCAGGCTGAAGCGCTGCGTCGTGGGCTGCATCGACCCCTTCAGCCGTGTGAGCGGCCGAGGTGTGGAGATGCTGCGACAGGGTGGGGTAGAGGTTGACTTCGCTCCGGAACACCTGCGCCGGCAATGCCTGCGGCTCAATAAGCGCTTCATCTGCCAGCATAGCCTAGGCCGCCCGTTCATCACGCTGAAATGGGCCCAGACGCGCGACGGATATATCGGATCCACCGACCGCCGCCTGATAATCAGCACGACGGAGAGCCGTATGTTCGGCCATCGGCTGCGGGCCTCACACCAGGCCATAGTGGTGGGCCATAACACGCTGCTGCAGGATGCTCCGCGCCTTGACGTCCGCCATTGGGCCAGCGCCAACCACCGCGGCGGAGAAATGCCCGGCGTATATATCCTCGGCCGTGTGGGCGAGGAAGAACTGCCCCACGGCTGGCAGGCTTTCGCCCACATTGACGACCTCCTGGAGAACATGCATCGCGAAGGGCAGCAGAGTCTCCTTGTGGAAGGCGGCGCACAGGTGTTGCAGAGCTTCATAGAGCGCGACCTGTGGGACGAGGCCTGGGCTGAGCAGGGCATCGCCGATGCTCTCGACGCCGAGGGTCAGCGTCTGCCCGAGGAACTTCTCGTGGCCGCTCCCAATATGCCGCGCGAGTTTCCCTATGAAGACGAACAGCACTTCGGCCGCACCTTCCGCCACTGGGAGAGCCCGCTGCTGAAAGAAAACTATGGGCTGTAGTCCAAGATTTCCATATTTTCAGGAGTAAAAGAAAGAAAACATAAAATCTCAATCATAATGACAACTTCCAACAATCAGCGTCCCGTTTGCGTGCGTTTCGCACCGAGTCCCACGGGTCCGCTCCACATCGGCGGCGTGCGCACCGCCCTCTACAACTATCTCTTTGCCCGTCAGCACGGCGGCAAACTCATCTTCCGCATTGAGGACACCGACACCCAACGCTTCGTGCCCGGTGCCGAGGACTACATTCTCGAATCCTTCCGCTGGCTCGGCATAGAGTTTGACGAAGGCGTAAGTTTCGGCGGCGACCACGGTCCCTATCGCCAGAGCGAGCGCCGTGACATCTACCGCCACTACGTGCAGCAGCTCCTCGATGCCGGCAAGGCTTATTACGCCTTCGACACTCCCGAGGAACTCAACGCCAAGCGCGAGGCCGTGCAGAATTTCCAGTATGATGCTTCCACGCGCCTCGAGATGCGCAACAGCCTCTCGCTGCCCGCCGACGAAGTGCAGCGCCTCATTGCCGAGGGAACGCAGTACACCGTGCGCTTCAAGATAGAGCCCGGCGAGGACGTCCACGTGGACGACATCATCCGTGGCGACGTGGTCATCAATTCCTCCATCCTTGATGACAAGGTGCTATATAAGAGTGCCGATGACCTCCCCACCTATCATCTCGCCAACATCGTGGACGACCACCTCATGGAAGTGACCCACGTCATCCGCGGCGAGGAATGGCTGCCCTCCGCACCCCTCCACGTGCTCCTCTACCGTGCTTTCGGCTGGGCCGACACCATGCCGCGCTTCGCCCATCTGCCCCTCCTCCTCAAGCCCGACGGTAAAGGCAAGCTCTCCAAGCGCGACGGCGACAAGTTCGGTTTCCCCGTTTTCCCGCTTCTCTGGAAGGACCCCGCCACCGGCAATATTTCCCGCGGCTATCGTGAGGACGGCTATCTGCCCCAGGCCGTGGTCAACTTCCTCGCCCTCCTCGGCTGGAACCCCGGCACCGACCAGGAAATCCTCACCATGCAGGAGCTCATCGACCAGTTCCGCCTCGACAAGTGCTCCAAGAACGGCGCCAAGTTCGACTATGTGAAGGGCTGGTGGTTCAACCGCGAGTACCTTCTCCAGCAGTCTGATGAGGCCCTTGCCCCCGCCTTCCTCGACATTCTCGCCGAGCAAGGTATCACCGCCACCGCCGAGCAGGCCGCACAGGTCATCAGCCTCATGAAGACCAAGGTCATAGAATATCCCGACCCGCAGAACCCCGCCGCCATGAAGAAGCGCAACATCAGTTTCGTGCGCGACCTCTGGCCCCTCTGCGACTTCTTCTTCCAGGCTCCTGCCGCCTTCGACCGCGAGGACAAGTTCATCCGTAAGAACTGGACCGAAACCTCTGCCGCCGATATGGCCGCCCTCGCCGACCAGTTGGAGGCTCTCACCGACTTCTCCGCCGAGGCCCAGAAGGCTGCCATCGATCCCTGGGTGGAGGCCAACGCCCTCAAGCCCTGGAACGCCTGGCGCATCTGCCTCGTGGGCAAGGGCCAGGGTCCCGATATGTATGCCCTTGCCGCCTTCCTCGGTAAGGAAGAGACCGTGCGCCGTATGCGTTTCGCCGTTGAGACACTGGGATAACTATTAACTGTCAACTTTTAGCTATTAACTTGTTAATGTATCAAGTAGCTCTGTTCTTCTACACCCTCGGAGCCCATATTGCCAGCCTCTTTTCCAAAAAAGTGCGCACGATGCTGAAAGGCCAACTGCGCGCATGGCATTACCTAAAGAAGAACATCCATGAGGGCGACCGCATCGTGTGGTTCCATGCCGCCAGTCTCGGCGAGTTTGAGCAAGGCCGCCCGCTTATGGAGCGCCTGCGTCGTCAGCAGCCCGACGTGCGCATACTCCTCACCTTCTTCAGCCCTTCAGGCTACGAGGTGCGCAAGAATTACAAGGGTGCCGACCTCGTGTGCTATCTTCCCTTCGACACCCGTGTCAACGCCTACAGTTTCGTACACATCGTCAAGCCCGAAGCCGCCTATTTCATCAAGTACGAGTTCTGGTACAACTATCTCCACAGCCTCCACAAGAAGCAGGTGCCCGTCTATAGTGTCAGCAGCATCTTCCGCCCCGGCCAGATATTCTTCCGCCGTTTTCATTTTGGCTACAGGAAGTGTCTTTCCTTCATCACTCATTTCTACGTGCAGAACGAGGAGAGCCGGGACCTTCTCACCGGCATAGGCATTACCGATGACCGCATCACCGTGGCTGGCGACACGCGTTTCGACCGCGTAGTGGATATCCAGCAGCAGGCCCGTCCGCTCCCCATCGTGGAGCAGTGGGCCCATGAGCGTGAGGACCATATTCTCGTGTGCGGCAGCACTTGGCCGCCCGATGAGAGTCTCATCATCCCTTATTTCAACACCCATCCCGACTTGCGCCTCATCATGGCTCCCCACGTCGTGAGCGAGGAGCATCTCCTCAAAATTGAGCGCCAGATGGAGCGTCCCGTCGTGCGTCTGTCGCAGTATGTGCAACAGTGCCGCACGGCTCAAGAGCAGTCACTCGCCATGCCTCCGCTGCCTGAAGCCCTCCTCGTTGACAGTTACGGACTCCTCTCCAGCATCTACCGCTACGGCCATGTGGCTTACGTGGGCGGAGGCTTTGGCGTAGGCATCCACAACGTTCCCGAGGCCGCCGTCTATGGTATCCCCGTCATCATCGGGCCCCGTAACAAGAAGTTCCAGGAGGCTGTTGACCTCCTTGCCTGCGGCGGAGCCCTCCAGGTGGACGATGAGGCCTCCTTCAACGACACTCTCACGCACCTCCTCACCGATGAGGCCTATCGCCTCTCCGCAGGCCATTCTGCCGGCACTTATATCTCCTCCCACGCCGGTGCTGCCGACATAATTATGCCCGTAAAGCCCCTTTAGGCACACTTTTTGCTGCAACTATCAACTGTAAACTATAAACTATAAACTTTTAAAATATGACACTCAAACCTCTTGCAGACCGCGTGCTCATTGAGCCCGCACCTGCCGAAACCAAGACAGTAGGCGGCATCATCATCCCCGACACCGCCAAGGAAAAACCCCTCAAAGGCACCGTCATCGCCGTAGGCACCGGCACGAAAGACGAGGCCATGATTCTCGCCCCCGGCAACCAGGTGCTCTACGGCAAGTACGCCGGCACCGAAGTTGACCTTGAAGGCAAAAAACTCCTCATCATGCGCCAGAGCGACGTGCTCGGCATTCTTGAATAAGAGTAAAAAAGTAAAAGAGTAGAAGAGTAAAAAAGTTGATACTTAAATTATTAGCCATCAACTTTTCAACTAAACAACAAAAAAAATGGCAAAAGACATCAAATACAGCGCAGATGCCCGCGAACAGCTGCGCTCCGGTGCCGACCAACTGGCCGACGCCGTAAAGGTAACCCTCGGTCCCAAGGGCCGCAACGTAGTAATCGATAAGAAGTTCGGCGCACCCCGCATCACCAAGGACGGCGTCAGCGTGGCCAAGGAAATCGAACTGGAAGATCCCTTTGAGAACGCCGGTGCCCAGCTCGTCAAAAGCGTAGCCTCCAAGACCGGCGACGATGCCGGCGACGGCACCACCACCGCCACCGTCCTCGCCCAGGCCATCCTTGCCGAAGGCATGAAGAACGTGGCAGCAGGTGCCAACCCTCTCGACATCAAGCGCGGCATCGACCTCGCCGTCAGCACTGTCGTGAAGGACATCAAGGCCCAGAGCGAAGAGGTGAGCGACGACTACGCCAAGATTGAGCAGGTGGCTACCATCTCTGCCAACAACGACCCCGAAATCGGCAAACTCATTGCCGACGGCATGCGTGCCGTAAGCATCAACGGCGTCATCACCATCGAGGACGCCAAGGGCCGCGACACCGTCCTCAAGACCGTAGAAGGTATGCAGTTCGACCGCGGCTACCTCTCTCCCTACTTCGTCACCAACACCGAGAAGATGCAGTGCGAGATGGAGAACGCCTACATCCTTATCTACGACAAGAAAATCTCCAACCTCAAGGACTTCCTCCCCATCCTCGAGCCCGCCGTACAGACCGGCCGCCCCTTGCTCGTCATCGCTGAGGACGTTGACTCCGAAGCCCTCACCACCCTCGTCGTCAACCGTCTCCAGACGCGCCTCAAGATATGCGCCGTCAAGGCTCCCGGCTTCGGCGACCGCCGCAAGGCTATGCTTGAGGATATTGCCACCCTCACCGGCGGCGTTGTCATCAGCGAGGAGAAAGGTCTCACCCTCGAGCAGGCCACTCTCGCTATGCTCGGCCAGGCCCAGAAGGTCACCGTCAGCAAGGAGAACACCACCATCGTCGATGGCGCCGGCCAGAAGGAACTCATCGACGAGCGCATCGCCCAGATAAAGAGCGAGATTGCCGCCTCCACCTCTTCCTACGACAAGGAAAAGCTCCAGGAGCGCCTTGCCAAACTTGCCGGCGGCGTATGCGTCCTCCAGGTGGGTGCTGCCTCCGAGACCGAGCAGAAGGAAAAGAAAGACCGCTGCGACGACGCCCTCTGCGCCACCCGTGCCGCCATTGAGGAAGGCATCGTTACCGGTGGTGGTGTGGCTTACATCCGCGCCCAGCAGGCCCTCGCCGGCCTCACCGGACAGAACGCCGACGAAAACACCGGCATCGCCATCATCCGTCGCGCCATTGAGGAGCCCCTCCGCCAGATTTGTCTCAACGCCGGCGAGGAAGGCGCCGTCATCGTCAATAAGGTACGCGAGATGCAGGGCAACGGCGGCTATAACGCCAAGACCGGTGAGTTCTGCGACCTCCGCGCTGCCGGCGTAGTTGATCCCGCCAAGGTTACCCGTGTAGCCCTCGAGAACGCTGCCTCCGTGGCCGGTATGTTCCTCACCACCGAGTGTGTCATCTGCGACAAGCCCGCTCCCGAAGCCGCTCTCCCCGCCGGCGCTCCCGGTATGGGTGGCATGGGCGGCATGATGTAAGAACCTATCACCCTACAGCCTCTCCCCGTCAGGGCTGCCTACGGCACCCTGCCACCCCTCCCCTGTTAGGGAGGGGGAGGATACCAGCAAGCGATAACTAAAACAGGTTCTGTGCTCAGCCGGTTCCGTGCCTTAAGCGGCAGCTCAAGGTAAAACAACAATTTTAACCATCAACAATTATGACACTTTTCAATCTATCTTCCCTCTTTAGGGGGATAAGAGGGAGTCTGTTCCTTTTTCTTCTTCCACTTTTTGCCCTGACGCTCATCTCTTGCGGCGATGAGGAGGGGGATATTCCCGATCCTTATCAGAAGACGAAGTACTATCTCCACTATTGGTTTGAGCCCAGCGCCGACTTCTCCACTTATTACGATTTCACTGCCAAATACGTGAACCTCGACGGCGATACCATTACCACGACCGTCAGTGACAAGGCACCTCTCAACGTAGAGTATCAGGTCCCCATCAAGGACGTGCCCAACGTGCAGTATGGCTGCATCGTCACTGCCACGCTGAAGAGCGGCATAGACGTCGATGCCATTGCTGACGACCTCAAGGCCGACTTCCTCTGCAAATATGAGATGGAGGCTTCAAAGATGGATAACAATGGTGAGCGCTATCCCTTCGCCATAACCAGTTCCAAGCACCTCGACTCCAATACAGGCGACTTCGTCTTGGAACTCGGTGTGCAGAATGCTCCCGTGAAGAAGTACCTCATTGCCAGTCCCAAAAAAGTAATGATCTCCTTCCTTAACAAATAGGAGAAATTTTTTTTCTTGTGAAAATCACCCCCATCCGCAACCTCGCTGCCGTGGTACGTACCGCGGCACGCGGGGTTGCGGTTTCTTTTGGCAAGGTCGCCATCCTGTGCGGCTTGCTCTGTGTTCTCTCGGCTTCTGACGCTTGTGGGCAGAAAGTCTTCGACCGCCTTAAGCTTGGCAAATTGTTACCTAAGCCCAGTAAGCCGGGCATCCGCATCTCCGACTACGAGAGTTACAGCGGTACGCAGCGCGACGGCCGCCACGACAGGGTAAGGCCCGACAACGCTCCCGACTTCAACAATGACATCATCCTGCCCAAGAACGTCACAAGCCACAAGGAGCAAATCATTAAGCGCAAGAGCTACATCGTATCCTATAATCCCGATACGCGCCAGCCCAACTGGTCGGCCTGGCATCTCACGGCCTCCCACGCCGACGGCCCCTACAAGCGCAAGCAACTCAATATCGACGGCAACTACCTGGAGGACGAACCCTCCGTGAAAGGTCGCCAGTACCTCAATGACTGGCAGGGCATCAGCGGCTATGACCACGGCCACATGTGTCCCTCCGGCGACAACAAATGGAGCCTTGAGGCCATGCGTCAGACCTTCTTCCTCTCCAACATGTGCGTGCAGAACAGTGCCCTCAACCAGGGCCCGTGGGAGCATCTTGAGTCCACCTGCCGCCAGTGGGCCAAGAAGTATGGCGACATCCATATCGTGTGCGGCCCCATCTACTATTCCAAGCCGTATAAACGCGGTGGCACGCGGCGCCGTCTCGCCGTGCCCGACGCCTTCTTCAAAGTAGTGATGCGCGCGGGCGCCAACCCTCAGGCCATAGGCTTCATATATCAGAATGTCACCCCTATAGACAACGACAAAATGCTCTCCCACGTCGTCACAGTCGATGAAGTGGAGCGCATCACCGGCCTTGACTTTTTCTCCACCCTCCCCGACAAAGTAGAAAACGACATAGAGTCCCACGCCGACCTCCGGCAGTGGAAAACCAAATAAATTCTCACCCGTTTGTCAGGATGATAACGGCCCGTAACGAGGTGGGTCGTTTTGTAACGATTTTTTACAATTTCGATGTGTTTCACGGGTCCGTGGCGGCCGTGAAAGTCACCAACCTTGACTTTGATTCACTACACGCGATTCTGGCGAGAGTTTGCAATTCGCTGAATTATCGCACGTTAGTTCGCTATCATTGCGCCTGCCTTCCCTTTTTTCCCGCCTAATCCCCCTTCTGCGCGCGAAAAACCGTGATTTCCGGCGGCGCGATGCGTAAAATCCGTCGTTCGCACACCCTCTTTCCGTTTTCCCGATAGCCCTTTTACGCGCAACTAAAAGGGACATCGGAAAAATTAAAAGGGACATCGGAAAAATTAAAAGGGCTATCGGACGAACTAAAAGGGGCATCGGCGCGACTAAAAGGGCTTTAGTAAAAAATGAGCCTAAAAGCGGATAAAACGAGTCTGAAATCGGCCATTTTTTTGCATCATTCGCCTTACAAAGTTGACGTTCAGCGACCATTTTCCCGTTTTTTTTAGTTGTCAAAATATTTTATTGTTTCACGGCGGGACGAGGAGTGAAGTTACGTGCCGTTTATTAAAGTAAACTTGCAGAAGACGTTTGCTTTTATTGCGGAGTGAGAGCCCTTTGGGGCTCTTTCTTTCGTTTTCCCTCCAAAAACTTGGCCACGTAGGCCTTTTTTCGTAAATTTGCTGCGCAATAATGCGCATTTAACTTGAAATTCCCTAATTGCAAGTCCCCCCAAGGGGGGATTTAGAGGGACCACCTATTAAATATGGCAACAGTTGACGACAAGAAAATCATCTTCTCGATGGTGGGCGTGAGCAAGACTATCACGCAAAATCAGAAACAAGTACTCAAAAACATCTATCTGTCCTTCTTCTATGGCGCCAAGATTGGCATCATAGGCCTTAACGGCGCCGGTAAGTCCACGCTGATGAAAATCATCGCCGGACTGGAACAGCCGTCGCAGGGCGAGGTGGTGTGGAGCCCGGGTTACACCGTGGGCTATCTGCCACAGGACCCGAAACTCGACCCGCAGAAGACGGTGAAAGAGTGCGTGATGGAAGGCGTGCAGCACGTGTATGACGCGCTGGCCGAATATAACACGATAAACGAGAATCTGGCCCTCCCGGAGTACTACGAGGACGCCGACAAGATGCAGAAATGCTTCGACCGCCTGGCCGAGATTCAGGACATTATCGACGCCACCGACGCGTGGAACATAGACTCCCGCCTGGAGCGCGCGATGGATGCCTTGCGCTGCCCGCCGGCCGACTGGAACGTGGAGCATCTCTCGGGCGGTGAGCGCCGCCGCGTGGCACTCTGCCGCCTGTTGCTGCAGAAGCCCGACGTGCTGCTGCTCGACGAGCCCACCAACCATCTGGACGCCGAGAGCATCGACTGGCTGGAACAGCACCTGCAGCAGTATGAGGGCACGGTGATAGCCGTGACGCACGACCGCTATTTCCTTGACGACGTGTCGGAATGGATTCTCGAACTGGACCGCGGCGAGGGTATTCCCTGGAAGGGCAACTACTCCTCGTGGCTGGAACAGAAGAGTCAGCGCATGGCGCAGGAGGAGAAGGTGGCCTCGAAGCGCCGGAAGACGCTGGAGCGTGAGCTGGAATGGGTGCGCATGGCCCCGAAGGCCCGCCAGGCCAAGGGCAAGGCGCGTCTGGGTTCCTACGAGCGCATGCTCAACGAGGAGCAGAAGCAGAAGGAGGAGAAGTTGGAGATTTTCATTCCCAACGGTCCGCGCCTGGGCCAGAAGGTCATCGAAGCCGACCACCTGGCCAAGGCCTTCGGCGAGAAGGTGCTGTTCAAGGACTTGAACTTCATGTTGCCGCCCAACGGCATCGTGGGCGTGATAGGTCCCAACGGCGCCGGCAAGACCACGCTTTTCCGCCTCATCATGGGACTGGAAACGCCCGACGGCGGCAGTTTCGAGGTGGGAGAGACCGTGAAACTCTCCTATGTGGACCAGCAACATAAGGACATACTGCCGGAGAAATCGGTGTATGAGGTGGTGAGCCAGGGAAACGAGACCATCCGCATGGGAGGCCGCGACATCAATGTGCGCGCCTACCTCTCGCGCTTCAACTTCAACGGCGCCGACCAGGAGAAGAAGTGCGGCGTGCTCTCCGGCGGTGAGCGCAATCGCCTGCACCTGGCCATCGCACTGAAGCAGGAGGGTAACGTGCTGCTGCTCGACGAGCCCACCAACGACATTGACGTGAACACGCTGCGCGCCCTGGAGGAAGGCCTAGAAGGCTTCGCCGGCTGTGCCGTAGTAATCAGCCACGACCGCTGGTTCCTCGACCGTATCTGCACCCATATCCTGGCCTTCGAGGGCGACGGCGAGGTGTATTACTTCGAGGGCTCCTACTCCGACTACGAGATACACAAGGCCAAGCGCCTGGGGCTGGAGGAGCCGAAGAGACTGCGGTATAGGAAGTTGGAATAGAAAAGACCCCCTCTAACTCCCCCGTAGGGGGAGGATAAAGTTACCTCGAAATATCGAAATATCGAATCATCGAAAAATCAATTATAACCTCAATGAACAGAAAGTTTCTCTCTCTTTTCCTTTTCATAGTCCTCGCTGCGCCGGCCTTCGGTCAGGAGGCCGACAGTACCGGCACCGACAAGCCCCTGGGCAACTGGGTGACCACTGCTCAGCTGGAGGCCCGCGTAGATTGGCAGCGCGACTGGCTGGACGGCACGAAGCGCGCCGAGGAGAGCGGTTTCCGCGGACAGTATCTCAACTTCATCCTGAAAGGAGAACTCGGCAAGCACTGGAGTTATGCCTATCGCCAGCGCTTCAGTAAGGAATTAAAGAGCGGCTTCTTCAATGCCACCGACTGGCTATACCTTACTTATAATATTAAGAAGTGGGAAATGTCGGCCGGTAAGCAAGTGGTGGGTGTCGGCGGCTTTGAGTATGACTACGCGCCCATTGATGTGTACCAGTACTCGGAATACTGCAACAACATAGGCTGTTATCAGTTTGGTGCCAGCGTGGCGTACAACCTCACGCCCAATGACCGGTTGCAGGTGCAGGCCACGCAGAGTCCGTTTAGGGCCAACGCCGACGATATGTACGGCTTCGGCGTGAAGTGGGACGGCAAGCACGGACCCTTCACCGCCCTCTACTCCGCTAATCTCTTTGAGGCCACGCCCGGCCACTGGATAAACTACATCGCCTTAGGCAACCGTTTTGATTTCAGCCACGGCCACTTCATCGTGGACTGGACAAACCGCTACGCCGGCGGCTACGACGCCAATTTCTTCGGCGACTTCACGCTCACGACGGAACTTCACGTGCAGCCCATCAGGGAACTCAACGCCTTCATCAAGTATGGCTGGGACCGCAACAAAGAAAACGGCAGCGACTACTGCGTCTTCGCCGGCACGGAACAGCACCACCTGGGCGGCGGCGTGGAATACTTCCCCCTCAAGGGCCGCCGCGACCTGCGCCTCCACGCCTCCTATTTCCACACGTGGGGAGAGAACACCAACCCTGCCGGTGTGCTGCAGGACAAGGAGAGCACCCTCAACATAGGCCTCACCTTCCGCGCCGACCTGCTGCACTTGAAGAAACAGTTTACGGGAAAATAGTAAAAAAACCAACCAGCCTAAACATATAAATATGAAAAAGAAATATTTTGAAGGCGTCCCTTGCCTCATTATCATCTTTCTCATCTTCGGTTACCTCGGCCATGTCATGGGCGTGGCCAACATGATGAACACAATCATGAAGACCGCCTTCGACTTGCTCATCAACACTTGCTTCTTCCTCATGGCCATCTGCGTCATCACGGGAGCGCTGGGTAAGATTTTCAGCAAGTTCGGCGTGGTGGCTCTCTTTGAGAAAATCTTGCGCCCGCTGATGAAGCCCCTCTTCAACCTGCCCGGCACAGCCTCCCTCGGCGCCGTACTCACCTTCCTCAGCGACAACCCCGCCATCATCACGCTGGCCCACGACAAGAAGTTCGCACGCTTCTTCCGCAAGTACCAACTCATCTCGCTGACAAACTTCGGCACCGCCTTCGGCATGGGCTTGCTCGTCATCGTCTTCATGGTAGGCCAGGGCTACACCACCGCGCCTTTCGTGGGCCTCTTCGGTGCCTTCTGCGGCTGCATCGTCAGCACACGCCTCATGCAGCGCTTCACCTGCAAGGCCTACCCTGAATTTAAGGAGGAGATGGCCGTGGAGGTGTGGACCGAGGAACAGCAGGCCGCCGCGAAGAACCCCGAGACCAAGTCGCTCTTCATGCGTATCCTCGACGCCATCCTCGACGGCGGCAAGGCCGGCGTGGAAATCGGCATGGCCATCATCCCCGGCGTGCTCGTCATCAGCACCACCGTAATGATTCTCACCTTCGGCGCCGACAAGGCCACGGGCGAGTTCACCGGTGCCGCTTATCAGGGCGTGGAACTCCTCCCCTGGCTCGCCGACAAGTGCTCGGTGGTCTTCGAGTGGCTCTTCGGCTTCAACGACCCGCATCAGATAGCCTTCCCCATCACCGCTCTCGGCGCCGTGGGTGCCGCCCTCGGCCTCGTGCCCAACTTTGCCGAGCAGGGATGGATAAACGATAACGCCATTGCCGTGTTCACCGCCATAGGTATGTGCTGGAGCGGCTACCTCAGCACCCACACCGCCATGCTCGACTCCCTCGGCTACCGCCAGCTCACCTCCAAAGCCATCGGCGCCCACACCGTCGGCGGTATCGTGGCCGGAATCGTGGCCCACTGGCTATGGGTGGGCATATGTCTTCTTTAGTTAAAAGTTAATAGTTAAAAGTTAATAGTTGGAAATGAAGCACCTCCGTATCTCTTTCTCAATAATCATCCTGGCTCTCTGCGCCGTTGTCGGCGTTGAGGCACAAACCCTCGTCACCCCGCCCGCCTCCATCAAGACCACAAAGATGACGGCGAAGATAGTCACCGTTGACTTCTACGGTGGCCAACAGGAAAGCACCGTCACCCTCGCCGTAGGCAACGCCGAGGGCTACGTCTATATCCAGGGCCTCAGCGAGACCTTCCCCGATTCCTGGGTGAAGGGCAAGTCCAATAAGGAAAAGACTGCCATCACCTTCGCCCAGGAGCAGTACCTCGGCCTGGACTTCGGCATACTCGACATCTATTTCTTCGGCTACCGCGGTGAAGCTGCCAAGCGTTGCGACCTCACCCTGCAGCGCAACCCCTCCACCGGTGTGCTCTCCACGGCAGAGGGCTACGGCTACGGCGAGTACTACTACGATGACCTCTCCACGTCCTCCACGAAGTATGTGCCCTACACACGCTATGCTTCCATCACCATCACACCCTCCTCGCCCTGGGAGCCTGCCGACCCCGCCGACGAGCCCATCGTGCCTGATGGTCCCAAGGAGCCCGTCGTTGTGCCGGCTGGTGTAGTGTTCAAGCCCTACACGCTCTCGGCCAACAGTTTCCGCACCGGGCCTCTCACCCATCCCGCCCGCCTCGGCTTCGACGGCAACGACGTGTATATGGACGGCTTCTGCTCCGTAGCCATTCAGACCAACACCTGTGTGAAGGGCCACCGCGACGGCTCGCGCCTCATCTTCCCCAAGGAGCATTTCATCGTCAACTACGGCGGCTCCAACGACATGTATCTCTACGGCGCCACCTACTATATGGGCGATGAAGACGTACTCCTTGAAGACCTCATCTTTGACTACAACCCTGTCACCGACACCTACACTGGCCAGAGCGGTATCCTCATCTCGCAGGGCAAGTTCAGAGATACCGGCCTCTTCTCCGAGTACCTCCAGAACCCCGTTCTCCAGGGCAACCCCGAGGGAATAGAGACCCCCACCTCCCTTATAGATGGCTTCCAGCAAGGAAATATGTATGACTTGCAAGGCCGTGCCCTCAAGATTTCCCCCTTTAAGGGCGAGCGAGGGGGTCTTCGCGGCATTCTCATCCACAACGGCCACAAACTCATCCGCTAATTGTCCTCCATTAAGACATCCCCCTTTAAGGGGGAACGAGGGGGTATCCGTCTCCCTATCCTCCGCCTGGCCGTCCCCAGTATCCTGGCCAACATCACCGTGCCCCTTGTCGGCATGGTGGATATCGCCATCGCCGGCCACATTGCCGATGCCTCCGCTATGGGCGGCATTGCCATAGGGGCGATGCTCTTCTCGTTGCTCTACTGGAACTTCGGCTTCCTACGTGTCGGTACCGGAGGCCTCACGGCTCAGGCCTATGGCCGCGGCGATACGGCCGACCGTGCCGCCCTGCTCACCCAGAGCCTTTTCCTTTCCCTCGCCAGCGCCCTCCTGCTTATCCTTGCGGGATGGCTCGTCGTGGAAATCACGCTCGCCATCGTGCCCTGCACACCCACTGTGGCCGCCTTCGCCCGCGACTATTATCATATACGTATCTGGGCGGCGCCCGCCACGCTCTCCCTTATGGCCCTCAAGGGCTGGTTCATCGGCTCGCAGAACACGGTGAGCCCCATGGCCGTCGATATAGTGGTGAACGTAGTTAATATGTTCGCCAGTTACTATCTCGCCGTCCATACGCCCCTCGGCCCTCTCGGCGTGGCCTATGGCACCCTCATCGCCCAGTGGACGGGGTTCCTGGTGGCCCTCATCCTCCTTGCCGCCCACTATTATCGCGACGTCTTCCCCCATGTTCATCTGCGCGGCAACCTGCGTTGGCAGCGCCTGCGCCGTATGCTCCGCTTCGGCGGCAACTTGATGCTCCGCTCGCTGGGCTTCATGGTGGTCTATGTAGGCTTTACGGCCCTCACCTCTGCCTATGGCGATGCCGCCCTGGCTGTGGGCGCCGTGATGATGCAGCTTTTTATGCTCTTCAGTTACTTCGTGGACGGTTTCGCCTATGCCGGCGAGGCTCTCGTGGGCCGCTTCATCGGTGCCGGCGACCGCCTTCAGACGCAGCGTGCCGTGCGCCAACTCATGGCCTGGTGCCTTGCCGTGGGACTCGTCTTCACGCTTCTCTACGCCTTCTGCGGGCAGGGCATGGTCAACCTCTTCACCACCGACACCGCCGTGCGCGCCGATGCCCACCCCCTTCTCCTCTGGCTCGTCGCTATGCCCCTCGTCAGCAGCGCCGCCTTTATGTGGGACGGCATCTATATCGGTGCCACTGCCGGCCGCCAGGTGCGCGACTGTATGTTCCTCGCGGCCCTCGCCTTCGTACTGACCTACGTGGCCCTCCGCCTTCCCTGCGGCATACACGCCGTCTATGCCGCCTACCTCGCCCACCTCATCGTCCGCACCCTCTATCTCTGGCTCAAGTGGCCCCGCACCCTCCGTGCCAAACTATAAAACTATCAACTATCAACTAAAATAAATGTCCCCCTACACTCCTCTCCTCGATGTCTGGCAGACAGAGCAAGGCATCAAGCGCATCAAGGATTTCTTCCAGATGAACCTCTCCACGGAGCTCCATCTGCGCCGCGTCACGGCCCCTCTTTTCGTTATGAAAGGCCTGGGCATCAACGACGACCTCAGCGGCACCGAACGTCCCGTCACCTTCCCCGTCAAAGCTCTCGGCGACAGCCCTGCCGAGGTGGTTCATTCCCTTGCCAAGTGGAAGCGTCTCTCCCTTGCCGAGCACAGCGTGCAGCCCGGCCACGGCATCTACACCGACATGAACGCCATACGCGCCGACGAGGACCTTGACGCCCTCCACTCCCTCTACGTTGACCAGTGGGACTGGGAGGCCGTCATCACCCCCGCCCAGCGCACCACGGCCTTCCTCCACGACGTCGTGCGCCGCATCTACGCTGCCATACGCCGCACCGAATATCTCACCTGCGAGCACTACCCGCAAATCCTTCCCTTCCTCCCCGACGACATCTTCTTCATCCATAGCGAGGAACTCCTCCAGCGCTATCCCCATCTCGCTCCCAAGGAGCGCGAGGACGCCATCTGCCGCGAGTACGGCGCCGTGTTCATCACCGGCATCGGCGGCCGCCTCTCCAACGGCGAGAAGCACGACGGCCGCTCCCCCGACTACGATGACTGGTCCACCCCCGGCGACGACGGCCTCCCCGGCCTCAATGGCGATATCCTTATCTGGTATCCGCCCCTCGGCCGCAGCATAGAGCTCTCCTCCATGGGCATCCGCGTAGATAAGGAAGCCCTTCTCCGCCAGCTCGCCCTCGAAGGCAAGGAAGAGCGCCTCTCGCTCTATTTCCACCGTCGCCTCGTGGCCGGCGAACTGCCCCTCTGCATTGGTGGCGGTATAGGCCAGAGCCGTCTCTGCATGGTGCTCCTCCATAAGGTCCACATCGGCGAAATCCAGGCCAGCATCTGGCCCGACGCCATGCGAAAGAAGTGCGCGGAAGAAGGGATACCATTGATTTAAAGCCCGGGCTTTCCTTTTACTATGCTTATTCCTCTCCTTACCCTTCTCGTCGGCCTCATCGTAGGCTATTTCCTCGCTCATCACCAAGTGGGCGAGCTCAAGCGCCAGCACACTGAAAACCTTCAGCATCAAGAGCAGCAATATGCCCAGCATCTTGCCGAGCTCCGTCAGCAGGTTGAACACGAAGAGGAGCAGGCCGACAAGCGTATCGCCGAGCTCCAACACCAATACACCGCCCGCCTCGCCGAGCTCCAGCAGCAGCACCGCCAGGAGATGGAGCAGCACATCGCCCTCATCAAGGAGCAGCTCAAGTCCTCCACCGAGGCCGTGCTCAAGGAGCGCAGTCAGGAACTCTCCGCCGCCAACAGCGAGCAACTCGCCAAAGTCCTCAACCCCCTCCAGAGCGGCATACGCCAGATGCAGGAGGCCGTGGAGAAGAGCCAGCAGGCCCACACCGAAGGCCTCGCCCGCCTCGACCAGAGCTTCAAGCTCGGCATGGAGCAGGCCCAGCGCATCGGCGAGCGTGCCGACCGCCTCACCAACGCCCTCACCGCCGAAAACAAGTCGCAGGGCAACTTCGGCGAACTCCAGCTCCGCCAGCTCCTCGAGCAGATGGGCCTTGAGCCCGGCGTGCAGTTCACCGAGCAGGCCACCCTCCGCGACGACGACGGCCGCACCCTCCACAACGCGGACACCGGCCAGCGCATGCAGCCCGACGTCATACTCCATTTCCCCGACGAGCGCGACGTAGTAATCGACGCCAAGGTATCCCTCACCGCCTACGTAGATTACCAAAACGCCACAGACGACGCCGCACGTGATGCTGCCCTGCAGCGCCACCTGGCCAGCGTGCGCCAGCACGTCAGGGAACTCGCCGGTAAGAACTACAGCGCCTACATCCACACCGGCCGCGTGCGCCTCGACTACGTCATCATGTACATCCCCTACGAGAGCGCCTTCCTCCTCGCCCTGCAGGCCGACCCCTCGCTCTACAGTCAGGCCTTCTCCCAGGGCGTTATGATCACCTCCACGCAGAACCTCTACGCCCTTCTCCGAATGATAGAAATCAGTTGGCGCCAGCAGCGGCAGGTGCAGAACCAGGAAAACATCATGAAGGCCGCCGCCACCATCGTGGAGCGCGTGCAGCGTTTCTACGAGCGCTTCCTCAGTGTGCAGGAACAGCTCACCAAGACCCAGCGCGCCTTCTCCGACCTCTCAACCACCATTGCCCCCACCGGTCCCAGCATCATCACCTCCGCCCATCAGCTCATCAAGTACGGAGCCCAGAAGCCCAAGGCCTCAAAGGCCGGCCGCGAACTCCCCACTCCCGCCGATGACGATGCCGAGGCCTCTTTGCTGAATTGAGCCCCCACCTACAAATCACCACTATATTTTTTTTTATTGCTGTCCGGGGAAAAAGAAAGTAATCTTTCGCATTGCTTGTAAATGCAGGAAAAATGGAAGGTTGTAAAGAGGGGGGGGCTTACCTTTAAGAAGCGACGGCAGAGCCCCGAAGGGGCGACAGATTGGAGGGTAGGGCGCGAGCCCTATCTTTTGTGTATGACCCTTTATGGGAGCGCTGTAAGTGCGACATAATTACCACTTTACTTGAATTGTGTCGCACTTACAGCGCTCCCGGAACAAATGGCAACGAGTGCGGTAGGGCTTGCGCCCCACCCTCCGTTATGTCGTCCTTTCAGGACTTTCAA
>JAZUDS010000068.1:0-26014 GCA_045639805.1 Alloprevotella sp. | reverse complement strand
TTTTTTATCAAGAATTAAAGAATTAAGGAATTTTTTCGCAGAGTTCTGATAATGATTTTTTAAGAATTACGCAGTGCTGGAGCACTGCTGAATTGTTGTCCGCAGGAATTCTGCTGCATCAAGCAGCTAATTCAAAAGAATTCTAAGCAAGAAGGCTAACGAAGTAATTCTTAAATTCTTTAATTCTTGATAAAAATAGAAGACAGATAGGTTTGTGTCAAGTTGTATATTATCACCAAAATTAAAGAGACCCCTGCACAGTAAATTGTGTAAAATATTAAGTTAAAAAGGCCTTAAGTGTTAAAAAGTCTTTTAAGACTTAATTTTGTAAGCGTAGCAAAGGTAGGGTAGCCCAAAATGCCCTACCTTTGCAGTATGAAAAAGCGCACGATACTTTCCTCAGCTATTGTGATGGGCATTGCGCTCGTCGCTCTGCTGTGCTTGCAGACACTTTATTTCAATGAAGTGCTGGATATTTGCACGGAGCAGTTTGACATTCAGACTCAGCGCTCGCTCCATCGTGTGGCACGCGAGACCAATCAGGCTCTGAAGGCCCTGCCCGGCTATGAAGAACTCACCATAGAGGAGCGCATCAACGGCCGCAACATTGACAACCGCCTGCGCACACTCTTGGATGAAAACGGCGTGGACATCCCTTATCATTTCCGTATCGTTTCCGCTGACGGCCGCCAGATTTATGCCTGCAGCGACTACGAACCCGCCGGACGCGCCAAAGAATACCCGCAGCAACTCTTCAGGGAAAGTCCCAAAGCGCAGATGGCCATGCTTTATGTCCATTTTCCCGAAAGAAGGAAGTTTATTCTTGAGAGTGTGCACTACATGGTGCCGGTAGTGGTGCTGTTTCTCATAGTGGTCGTGCTCTTCATCTTTATCTTCTCCGAGTCGATGCGTCAGCGCCGCCTGGCCGAGGAAAAGAACGACTTCATCAACAATATGACGCACGAGCTGAAGACGCCCATCAGCACCATCTCCCTCGCCGCACAGATGTTGGCCGACAAGTCCATGCCCAAGACCGAGGCCTCGCTGGAGCACCTCTCCGGCGTAGTGGTGGACGAGACGAAACGCCTGCGCTTCCTCGTGGACAAAGTGCTCCAGATGAGCCTCTTTGACCAAGGCCGCAAGACGTCATTCAAGTTGAAGGAAATAGACCTCCACGAACTCATCACGGACGTCGTCAGCACCTTCCGCATCAAGGTCGAGAAAAACGGCGGCAGCCTCACTGCCGACCTCCAGGCCGCCAATCCCGTCGTCATGGCCGACGAGCTGCACCTCACCAACGTGGTGTTCAACCTTCTGGACAACGCCGTTAAATACCGCGACCCCGAGCGTGCCCTCAAGTTAACCGTAAAGACCGTCAGCGATGCCCGCCACCTCACCATTACCATCGCCGACAACGGTATAGGCATCGCTTCCGACAATCTCAAGCGCATCTTTGAAAAATTCTACCGCGTCAGCACCGGCAACCGCCACGACGTGAAAGGCTTCGGCCTCGGCCTCGCCTACGTGCGCAGCGTCATCAAGACACTCGGCGGCACCATCCACGCCGAAAGCCAACAGGGAAAAGGCACGTCGTTCGTCATTCGCCTGCCGCTGAGCGAGGAAACATTAATTCATAAGTCATAATTATTAATTCATAATTCATAATTCAAAATTCCCGATAGCTATGAACGAAAGAAAAAGACTGCTCCTCTGCGAGGACGACGAGAACCTGGGTATGCTCCTCCGCGAATACCTGCAGGCCAAAGGTTACGACACCGAACTCTGCCCCGACGGCGTAGAAGGACTCGATGCCTATCAAAAAAACAAGGCCGACCTTTGTGTGCTTGACGTCATGATGCCCCGTATGGACGGCTTCACTCTCGCCCGTGAGATACACAAGCTCGACCCTGAGACCCCCATCATCTTCCTCACCGCCAAGACGCTCAAGGAAGACGTGCTCGAAGGTTTCAAGATAGGCGCCGACGACTACATCACCAAGCCCTTCAGCATGGAAGAACTCACCTTCCGCATTGAGGCCGTGCTGCGCCGCGTGGCTGGCTCCAAGAACCGAAACAAGAACGTCTATACCCTTGGCCACTACGAGTTCGACAAACTCAAGCAAACCCTTACGCTCAAAGATGAAGAGGGCAACGATCTTGAGTCGCAGAAACTCACCACGAAGGAGAACGACCTGCTCGCCCTTTTCTGCCAGCACGCCAACGAAGTGATGCAGCGCGACTACGCCCTGCGCACCATCTGGGTGGAAGATAACTACTTCAACGCTCGCTCCATGGACGTTTACATCACCAAGCTCCGCAAGCTCCTCAGCGAAGACCCCGAAGTGGAAATCATCAATATCCACGGCAAGGGCTACAAGTTGGTTACGCCGAACGAAGAACTGTAAGAGCCCCCCCCCCCATCTACCCCCCCCCCAAGGGGAAATTAGGAGTAATAATATGATGAGCCCCCGATTTGATTTATTCAAGTCGGGGGTAAGTCTTGTTTTCACTCAATTTTCGCAAGCTCTGTTCTGGCTGAAGCCAGCACCTCAGTAGCCGGTTGCATCGACGTAGGAGATTTTTGCCCATTGGGGGCTTGATTCGTGTAAATTGATACCCGTATGTACCAATCTGCGAGGGGGATCGGGGCATACAACCACTTTTTCATAGAAAAAGAATGAGAAAATCAATAAAAAGTCGTACCTTTACAAAAATTTATCAACGTATGTTGAAGGAAAGGATATATTTTTACGAAAAGAAAATAATATCAAATAATGAAATGAAAAAAAATCTTTTATTTTTCGCTCTGATGCTGACGATATGCGGCACGGCGAAAGCTGAGCTTTTGACAAGTGAATCAGCAGTAGGTGCAATCGGCACCCTCAATGGCAGGGAGGCGATGGTCGTTGACCTTGGCGGCAGCATCGGCAAGGTGGCAATCGCCACGAAGAACGTGGGAGCGACGGATGCGGATCCTTACGGAACGCTGTTCTCTACCGTTGCCGATGCAATGAATTTATATGACCCTGAGACGTACAAACTGGAAGGCGGATGGTACGTGCCTTCTAAGGATGAGCTGACAGCCCTGAAAAGCCTTCTCGCATGGAAAAGCGATAATTCTGCCGTCTATTACAAAAACTATAGCGACTTGCAGTTCCCTCTTAGAAAATCCGGGCAGTCATACTACGGAGATTACATCACGTCAACCACCAGCGTAAGTGGCACATATACTGATTATGCTTACCTGTATATTGCTTATGCATATAATAAGGGCGAAGGCTTTGGCACTCGGAGCATATCAATGTCGGAAGGGCACAACGGAAGCAACCTTGTCATCCGTCCGTTCCATAAGTTGCCTACGAAGAACCAGTGCTTGTCCTACACCTCGTCGGACGGCAATGTGGTAACGCCTAACGAAGTTGATCCCTTTAATGTCAGCATCGTAAGCAACACTTACGACAATGGCCAGGGTGTAATCATTTTCGACGGAGAATTGACAAGAATAGGTAATTATGCCTTCAACGGTAAAAGCACATTGACCTCAGTAACTTTTCCTGCTTCGCTGAAATACATTGGAGAGTCTGCCTTCAATGAAACACAGATTACCTCAGTAACCATTCCTGCTTCGGTAACAAGCATTGGAGGGTTTGCCTTCAACGGATGTAGCAAATTATCATCATTGACCTTTACCGAAGGCTCGCAATTGGAAACAATTGGAAATGATGCCTTCAGTGGAACAACAATTTCAGGAGAACTAACCCTTCCCGCCTCGCTGAATACCATTGGAGGGTATGCCTTCTATGCAACAATGCTTACCGCAGTAACCATACCTGCTTCGCTGAAAAGTATTGGAAGCTATGCCTTTAACGATTGCAGTGGTTTGAAGACATTGACCTTTGCAGAAGGCTCGCAATTGGAAACGATAGGGGGGGATGCCTTCAGTGGTACAGGCATTACAGGAGAACTTACCCTGCCTGCTTCGCTGAAAACCATAGGAGAGGCTGCTTTCAACGGTTGCAGCAGCTTAACGAAATTGACCTTTGCTGAAGGCTCGCAATTGAAAACGATAGGGGGTGATGCCTTCAATGGTACACTCATTTCAGGAGAACTTACCCTACCTGCTTCGGTAACAACTATTGAGGGGAATGCTTTCAGCGGTTGCTCACTGACTAAAGTCTATATGAGTTCGGAGGATTTATCGGGTAGCTACTCTCTTATTTTCAATGAAGGTGCTGTGATTATTGTGCCTGCAGAATTATACGAGTTATACAAAAAACATTTCAAACGCTATAATAAGGTCGAGGTGGAACCATTCAGTGATTGGCAGGAATACACGATAGCCCAAATCAATGCCGCTATGAAGACTGTCAACACACTTTCGGAAACAGACAAGGGCGCCATTGCGGGTTACATCGGCACGATAGAAAGTGCTACGACGTATGATGAAGCTGCAACCGCCTATTACGCCGCTTTAGACCTTATCGACCGGCAGAAAGCATTTGAGACAAAGGCACAAGAAGCTCTTGGCACCCTCGGCACAAGAAAAGAAGGCCCGGCGATTAGGGTAACGGGAAATGATGGCGAAACCATTATACTGTTCAACGTCGATAAGGTGGAATTCATTGAGATAACCCTCTTTGGGCAAGGCAAGGCTGAAGCTAACGGTATCGGTAAAGTAAGATGGATTCAGCTCTGGAAGGGTGGTCCCAAGTTTGCGGTGTATAACGTAGGCGCCACATCCGCCACAGAATATGGCGGTTACTACTGCTGGGGTAAAAGCAACGATGAAAATTCCAAACGCACACAAATATACAACGAAGGCAGTGAACCTCTCGCTGGCGATACCGACACCGCCACCAAGCTCTGGGGCAACAACTGGCGTATGCCGACAGAAGAAGAATTGGAGGCACTTGTGAATCCCGATAACTGCGATTCGGGATGGACTACTGTTGATGGCGTAACAGGATATATGTTCACCGGTAAAGGTGATTACAAGAACAACAGCATATTCTTTCCAGCTAACGGATTCTATGTCAACGATTATCAGGGAGGTCAGGGCAGAACCGGCAACTACTGGACTTCTGCGCCGTGCGAAGAGAATTATAATGCGAAGATAATGTATTTCAATTCCAGAATTCCGAAAGTTAGTTATGACAGACGCAGCTACGGCTACGGTGTCCGCGCTGTGCTGAACGAAAATAAGCAGAATTAGGCTTTGCCGCTGAGTAAGACATCCTTTGAAACAAATAAAAAAGTAATGAAAAGACTATTTTTGCTTTTTGCCTTGGTGCTTACGGTATGCAGCACGGCAAGCGCACAGACAAAGGAAAGAGCCGTGTTGTTTTCCGGCACGGAGCTGGACGACAGCTATTTGCTGACGGAAAAAGTTTCGGTCGTGTTCAATAAGGAGGGCGAGGCATGCATCTGCCTCGACGGTGTGGAAAAGACGGAGTTTGCACTTGGCGAAACAAACACCTTGACGGCAGAGTTCAAGAATGCCTTCAAGCTCAAGGCCAACCAAGACCCCGACCACCCCGACCGCTACTACTCTACCTTCTACACCGGCAAGGGAGCGTACAAAGTGCCAGAGACGGCAAAGGCCTACACCGGCACTATTGAGGACGGCGAGGAGGAAGGCATCGGCATCCTCGCCCTCAGCGCCGTGGAACGTGTCATCCCGTGCGGCGAGGCCGTCATCGTGCGCGGTAGCCAGAAGGACATCATGCTGATGCCTTCCTGCAAGGACCTCACCCCCTTGGCCAGCAACATACTGGAAGGCACGGACGACGCTATCACCCTCGGTGCCGACCAATACGCCCTCTCCCTCGGACAGCACGGTGTGGGCTTCTACCTGTGGGACGGAAAGACCATCGGTGCCAACAAGGCATACCTCACTCTTGACGAAGCACTTGGCGTGAAAGCCTTGCAGTTCCGCTTCAATGATGAACCCGGCCCGACGGGAATTAAAGCCCCCTCCAGCTCCCCCAAGAGGGAGAATCCCGCAACCTATGACTTGAAAGGTATGCGCGTGAACGATAGCTATAAGGGCATCGTGATTAAGAACGGGAGGAAAGTCATCAGGTAAATTCGGGAATTAGCAAATTTGGGAATTAGCGAATTAGCAAATTCGGAAATTAGAAATAACATATTATGAAGAAGACCTATATCAGTCCCCTTGCCGACACTGTCGCAGCGCGTCCTGCGCAGATGCTCTGCGGCAGCCTTGACGGCTTGACAATAAACCTTGATGAAGGCGTATCGCCAGGGGAAAACGAGTATTCCGACAACGAAGGCTACGGCGACGCCTGGTAGTCCTCGTATAACATAAAAGAAGCGGATGCGTCCCGTGTGGGAGGCATCCGCTTTTGGTATAAGTGGGGGGACTATGATGTGGCAATGTAGGAAATGTAGGAGAAAATGTACTTCGCGCGCGTGTGTATAAATAATGTGTCCGGCGGAATAATCATTGGGGCTGCTCGGCGGATGTGCTCTCTGATGCTGCCAGTGCGCAGCGTATCTCAAGGTAGGAGATTTCGGCGGGAAGGAGTTCGCGGAGCTCAGCGAGGCCATAGGCGCGCTGGAAGGTGGCGGCCTTTTCGCGGATGAGGCGCTGATGCTCGGGCGTGACGAGGGACTCGAGGGGAAGGTCGCCGTTGGACACGTAGAAGGCCAGGTGGTTTTCTATGGTCTGGATGGTGAGGTCGCGCTCCTTGGAGATTTGTTTGGCGGAGAGGCCGGACTGGAAAAGCTCCAGCGTCCTGCGGCGGGAGTCGCCCTTCTTGCGGGCGGGTTCCTTGGGCTTGGCGGGGGCGCTTTTCTCTTTGCGGGAACGGCTGCCGGCCTTGGCGGATGAGGAGGTGCCGGCGGCAGCGCCGAGAAGACCTTGCGCCTTTGTCTGGAGATAGAGCGCGGCGGTGAAGGGCTGGCCGACGAGTTTCTGGAGGAGGAAGCGCTTGAGGTCGCAGTGAGAGCGGAGGGTAGCGAGGCTGTTGTTGTAGCGCGTGCTGACGGCTTTATTGTCGATGGCAATGGACGTGAGCGGCATCACTTGGGTGAGTATCTCGTCCATCTTGGGCGCAAAATAAGCCATGGCGGCTTGCAGACGCTGCTGGAGGGTGGCATGAGTCATGGGTGATGAGTCATGGGCTATGGCGGCCATCATCTGCTGGCGCCAGGCCCGGAACTGCTGACTGACGGCCACGAGTTGCTGCTCGGCAAGGGGCACGGCGGCCTTGAGGCGCGTGAGAAGAAGCGGGTGCAGGGCGTAGAGGTATTCTTCTACGACGCGGGTGAGGTCTTGGAGGGCGAAGAGCAAGGGCTGGAAGTCGAAGAGCTCTTCGAGGAGGCTTTCGTAATAGTTGCGGGCCAGCAGGGGGAGTTGCTGTTGCAGCAGGGGACTGACGTCGGTGAGCTGCTCGTTGATGTAGTGGGCAATGCTCTGGTCGGTGATGACGCTGGTGGGGGTGAGGGGCCGCGAGAGAACGAGGCCTTCAAGGGTGCGGCAACGGGAAAGGGCGACGTACACCTGGCCGTGGGCAAAGGAACTGTTGATGTCGAGCACGGCGTGCTGGAAGGTGAGGCCCTGGCTCTTGTGGATGGTGATGGCCCAGGCCAGGCGGAGGGGATACTGCGTGAAGGTGCCTTCCACTTCCTCGCGGATTTCCTGCGTTACGGGGTCGAGGGTGTATTTCGTGTTCTCCCACGTGACGGGCTGCACGCCGATGTAGCTGTCGTCCTCCTTGCTATAGACCACGATACCCTCGTCCGTGATATCGTGCACGATGCCTATCTTGCCGTTGTAGTAGGCACGGGCGCCGGAAGGGTCGTTCTTGATGAACATGACCTGCGCGCCCTCTTTCAAGGCGAGGGACGGGTCGGCGGGGTAGTTGGTCTCGGGGAAGGTGCGCTCAATGCGGGCCTTGAAGGTGTGGAGGGCGGAGGGCAGGGCCACGAGCTGGCGGTCGTTGTAGTCCTGCGCCATACGGTTGTGGGTGGTGAGGCGTATCCAGTCTTCGTCTTCGGGCGGTGTGAAGTCGGGAATATAGCGGGCGTTGAGGCTCTGGAGGGCGGGGACGTCAAGGCGGTTGTCGCGTATCTTGGCGAGGATTTCTATGAAGGCGGCGTCCTGCTGGCGGTAGATGTGTTGGAGTTCGATGGTGACGTACTGTAACTGCTGCAGGGCGTGGCTGGCATAGAACCAGGGCGACTGGTACTGCGGGGCAAGGAGTGCCCATTCCGATTCTTTGGTGACGGGCGGCAACTGCTGGAGGTCGCCGATGAGGAGGAGTTGCACGCCGCCGAAGGGTTTGTAGCGGTCGCGGTATTTCCGGAGCCCGGCATCGATGGCGTCGAGAAGGTCGGCGCGCACCATGGAGATTTCGTCGATGATGAGGAGGTCGAGGGTGCGGATGAGGTCCTTCTTTTCCTGGCTCATGCGGAAGTGCTTCTTGCGCTCGGCAGATTCGGCGCCGGGCACGAGGGGGCCGAAGGGGAGCTGGAAGAAACTGTGGATGGTCTGGCCCTGGGCATTGATGGCGGCCACCCCGGTCGGGGCGAGCACGACCATACGCTTTGGGGTCAGCTCGCGGAGTTTGCGCAGGAAGGTGGTCTTTCCCGTGCCGGCCTTACCGGTGAGAAAGACGGAGGTGTTGGTCTCGGAGATGAAGCGCCAGGCGAGGTTCATCTCGGCGTTGTGGTGGGACATATATAGAAAAGAAGCCTCTCCCCGTCACGGTTGCCTTCGGCACCGTGCCACCCCTCCGGGCCTCTCTCCGGCTCCGCCACCTCTCCCCTGTTGGGGAAAGGGTCCGCTCTACGAGCGAGGAGGGGGAAGATACCACTAAAGGTTGGGGACGTGTTGTAGAAAAAGAGAAGAATCAGTCTTGCGAAACCTTTTCGCCGAAGCAGAGGTCCCCGGCATCACCGAGGCCGGGGACGATATAACTGGCGGCGTTGAGGGTGGGGTCGATGGCAGCCACCCAGAGCGTGACGTCGTCGGAGGGGAACTGCTCGCGGAGGTAGTCGATGCCTTGCTGGCTGGCTATGACGGCGCAGAGATGCAGGTGGGCAGGCGAGCCGTTGCGGAGGAAGGCCTTGTGGGCCGTGACGAAACTCTTGCCAGTGGCCAGCATGGGGTCAACGAGGAGGAAGGTGCAACCGTCGAGACGAGGGGCGGCGAGATATTCCAGTTTGATTTCCACGTCGCCGGCCTTCTGGCTTTCGGCCTCGGCGTTCTCTACGCGGTAGGCGGCCACAAAGCCCGCCTCTGCGTCGTCAAACATCTGGAGGAAACCTTCGTGGAAGGCCAGTCCGGCGCGGAGCACGGTGCCTACTACGATGCGGTCGTCGGAGGTCTGTACGTGGGCCGTAGCCAGGGGCGTCTGCACGTCTTTTGCGCTGAATTGCAGTGTTTTGCTCAGTTCGTAGGCCATGCACTGGGCTATGCGGGTGAGGTTGCGGCGGAAATGAGGGCGGCTCTGCTGGAGTTGGGTGTCGCGAAGCTGAGCCATGTAGTTGCTGACGACGTTGTTGGTGTCGGAAAGGCAAATTACTTTCATAGTATTCTTTTAGTTTTTAGATTTTGTTTATGGTTTACAGGTCAATTTGGAGACCTTCGTATGCGAGGAGGGTGTTGGGGAATACGGCCTGGGCTTCTCGTAGGAGCACGCTCTCGTCCTCGTAGCGGGCGGAGAAATGGCCGATGAGCAGACGCTTGGCCTCAGCAGCCTTGGCGATTTGTGCGGCCTGGCCGGCCAAGGAGTGGCAGGTCTGCTTGGCGCGCACCTTCTCGCTTTCGGCAAAGGTGGCCTCGTGATAGAGAAGGTCCACGCCCTTTACACGTTCGGCAAGGTGGGGGAGGTACTCCGTGTCGGAACAATAGGCGTAGGAGCGAGGTGGAGCGGAAGGAGTGGTGAGGCGCTCGTGCGCCCATTCCTTACCTTCAGCATCGGTCCAGCCAGCCCCTTCCTTAATGGAAGCTATGGCATATGTGGGGATGCCGAGATAGTCTATCATATCACGGCGGATATGCGGCAATAGCGGCTTCTCGTCAAAACGATAGCCGCAGCAAGGGATGCGATGGGAGAGGGGGAGGGTAGTCACGCGGAGAGAGCGGTCGTCATATATCACTTCCTCACGAGTGGGGCAGACTTTGTGGCACACAACTTCAAATTCCAGCCCTGGGGAAAAGAACTCCAGCCACGGACGGAGCACTTGCTCCAGGTCGTCGGGGGCATAGACGTGAAGGCTCTGCGTGCGGCCCAGCATACTGAAGGTGCTGATGAGGCCGGGAAGGCCAAAGACGTGGTCCCCGTGCAGATGGCTGAGAAAAATGGCCGTGATGCGGTTGAAGTTGAGACCCATGCGGCGAAGTTGAAGCTGTGCTCCTTCGCCGCAGTCTATCATAAAAAGTTTTTCGCGCACATTCAGCACTTGGCAGGCTGGGTAATGCTTCATCGTGGGCATTGCACTGCTGCAGCCAAGGATATGTACGCGAAAGGTTTCCATTTAGGATGGTAGATGATGAGTAGAAAACAGGCGAGGACTACTTTATGAGACTCACCTTTATCTTGGAGATGCGCCGCATATCAAGGGCCAGGACTTCGAAGCGCAGTCCGCCGAACGTTACGCTCTGATGGAGGCGGGGGAACTCATCGATGAGGCGCAATACAAGTCCGGCCAGCGTTTCGGCCTCGCCGGCTACCTTCTCAAAGACGTCGGGTTCCAGCTGCATCGTCTCGTAGAAATCCTCCAGTTCCACCTTGCCTTGGAAAATGTACTGGCGGTCGTTGATGCGGGTGAAGAGGCGTTCCTCTTCGTCAAACTCATCGTTGATTTCGCCCACGATTTCTTCAAGGATGTCCTCCATCGTGATGAGGCCGGACATAGAGCCGAACTCGTCAACAACGATGGCGATATGCACCTGGCTCTTCTGGAAGTCGCGCAGCAGGTCGTCGATCATCTTGGACTCGGGAACGAACAGCGGCTTGCGCACAAGGTGCTGCCAGTGGAAGCCCTGCGGCTCGCGGAGGTAGGGTAGGAGGTCCTTGATGTAGAGGATGCCCGTCACCTGGTCGGAGTCCTTATCGGTGAAGACGGGGTAGCGCGAATAGTTGTTGGAGAAGATGCATTTGAGCACCTGCTGGAAGGAATCGTTCTGCTGCACACCGACGATGTCAACGCGGGGTGTCATCACCTCGCCGGCATTTTCGCTGCGAAAGCGCAGCACGCCTTCCATCAGCGCGCGGTCGTCGGCATCAACCTGTGCCACCTGCTCTTCAAAGGCAGGCTGGTTGTCTTTATGCTTGAAGATGTTGAGCATAGTTGGGTATTGCGTGTCTTATGGGAAAGGCATTGGAGCTTGCGGCTGTGTCGCTCCGCCGTTTTGCGCTTGGTTACCACCGTTCTGCGCAGGCGTTCCACCGTTCTGTGGCTTTGGCGAGAGCATCTCCATCTCTTTCACCCATATTTCTGTGATATAGCGTTCTATGCCGCGCTTGTCGGTGTAACTACGGGTACGGAGTTCGCCTTCTACATAGAGTTTGTCACCCGTATGGACATATTTCTCCACTACTTCTGCAACTTTGCGCCAGAAGAGGAGGTTGTGCCATTCTGTGCGTTCGGGTACCTGGGTGCCGTTGGGCAGGGTGTAGCCCGGGGTGGATGTGGCCAGTCGAACCTGTGCCGTGCATATGCCACCTTCCAGATAGCGTATTTCCGGCTCCTTGCCGACGTTGCCTATGAGCATTACTTTATTCATCGTATGCGGTCTATTGAGCGAATGAGACGTTCGTCAGCGCGTATGCCGCGCCAAGCCAGATATACGAAAGGTACGGCCACAAGAATCCACACATAGAACAGAGCTGCTATGATGGCCGTGAGGATAATGCTGCAGCAGAGTACCATTTGGCTCTTGCGGTTTTTATAGAGAAAAATGGCGATGAAGCTGTCAAGGGCTGCGATGATGCAGAGGAAGCCGCCCACGATGTTGAGCGTCTCGCTTGTCAGGGCCGGTATGAACTGACCGTTGACGATGCCTCCAAAGCATAAATAGGCGGAGATGGCCGACAGGATGCCGGCCATCAGGAGATATAGAGTTTGTATGCGTTGTATCATTCTTTATATGTGTTGTGCCAACGTCGCAGGATTAGAGCTCGTCGTCAAAAAGGTCCTTGTCCTTGGCGGGGTTGCGGTGATACACGCGACCGTGCAGAAATTCGTCAGCTGCCATCAGTGTGGCTTTCGGCAGACGTTCGTAATAGCGGGAGATTTCCACCTGCTCACGATTCTCAAATGTTTCTTCCAGACTGTCGTTGCTGGAGGCAAACTCGCGCAGCTTCTTGCTGAGGTCTTCCTTCATTTCACTGCTAATCTGATTGGCGCGTTTACCCATAATGGCCACACTCTCATAGATGTTGTCAGTGGTCTGGCAGAAGTTCATAATGTCGTGAGTCACGGTGTTGGTGGGTGCTTTACTTTTCTTGTAGTCCATTTTTATATATTATTGATTTTTCAAAATTCCTGTAATGTGAGAAGCCTATTCGTCCTCGTGTGTTTCGTATTTCTTGGCGTGCTCATACATAGCCTGTGCCTTAGGCATAAACTCCGACTCCGGGTATTCCGTCTGGAAACCGTAGAATTCGTCGATGGCGTCCTGATAGCGTTCGGCCTGCTTGGAGGCAACGGAGTTCTTGGCCAGTTCGAATTTGGCTTTCAGCACGAGTATGCTCAGATCCTCGCGACGCTTGCAGTAGGGATAGTCCTTAATGGCGTTTTGCGCCGTGATGACGCAGGCCTGATAGTTGCTGCCGCCGTTTGTGCAGTTGAGAAAGTAGCCGCCCAGGTCGTAGTAAAGTTTTGCGCTGAGGTATTCTTTTTCCACGAGCTTGTCTTGCAGTTCGAAAATGCTCTTCTGCGCCTCCTGACGGTATTTGCTGTTGGGGTAAGCCTCAATGAAGTTGCTGAACTCCGTTACGGCGTTGTACGTGTCTGTCTGGTCCAGACGGGGTTCGGGCGTATTTTCATAGAGCGCCTTGCCGGAATAGAAATAGGCCTCTTCGGTAAACATACCGCGCGGATAACTCTGGTAGTAGCGCTGGAAGGTCTTGGCAGCAGCATCGTAGTTGCGGCCGTTGTAGTTGGCCATGCCCAGCATATACAGGCACTCTTCGCCTTTGTCGGTGCCTTTTGTCGGGATAATCAGGTCGTTGAGCAATTCGGCCGCGCGATTGTAGTGGCCCAGTGCGAAGTAGCCCTTGGCTGCCTCATAGCGGTAACTCGCATCAGTGCTCTTTAGCACTTTGGAATAGTCGCCACAACTGTGCAGCATCAGGGCCAAAATGCCTATTATAAGGGGGAATGTCTTACGCATTATTATAAATTTTGCGTGCAAAGATACGAAAAATCGCCGAAATAGCCAAAAGTATTAACTCTTTTTTGTAATTTTGCACAATCGTTATGACAAGTTTCAAATTAGAGTCATCATATCAGCCCACGGGTGACCAGCCCGAGGCCATCCGCCAGCTTACCGAGGGCGTGCTCCGCGGCGACCCCGCGCAGACCCTTCTTGGCGTGACGGGAAGCGGCAAGACCTTCACCGTAGCCAACGTTATTGCCAACGTGGGCCGCCCCACGCTCATTCTCTCCCACAACAAGACGCTGGCGGCCCAACTCTACGCCGAGATGAAGCAGTTCTTCCCGCAGAACGCCGTGGAGTACTACGTCAGCTACTATGATTACTATCAGCCTGAAGCCTATCTTCCGGCGACCGACACTTATATCGAAAAAGACCTTGCCATCAACGAGGACATTGACAAGCTCCGCCTTGCTGCCACCTCGGCTCTCCTTTCCGGCCGCAAGGACGTGGTGGTCGTTTCCTCCGTCAGTTGTATCTATGGCATGGGCAACCCGTCGGCTTTCTATGAGAATGTCATCGAACTCCAGGTGGGTATGGTCTGCGCGCAGAGTGTTTTCCTGCGTCGCCTTGTGGATTCCCTTTATAATCGCAATGACGTAGCGCCTGCCCGCGGCGACTTCCGCGTGAAAGGCGACACTGTGGACGTCTTCCTCGCCTATAGCGATGATGTTCTTCGCATCACATTCTGGGGCGATGAGATTGACGGCATTGAAGAAATCGACGCCCTCACCGGACAGTCGCGCGCCGTTTTCTCCGAATACAAGATTTATCCTGCCAATCTCTTCCTCACCAGCAAGGAGACGCAGGAGGCCGCCATACGTCAGATACAGGACGATCTCGTTGTTCAAGCAGAGGTTTTACGCTCGTGTGGTAAGGAGTTGGAAGCCAAACGACTGGAAGAACGCGTAACGTATGACATTGAAATGATTCGCGAGGTGGGTCATTGCTCCGGCATAGAGAATTATTCGCGCTATTTTGACGGTCGTGCGCCCGGCACCCGGCCGTACTGTCTTCTTGACTTTTTTCCAAAGGATTTCCTTCTTGTCGTGGACGAGAGCCATGTCAGCGTGCCCCAAATCCGTGCTATGTACGGCGGCGACCGCAGCCGTAAACTCGCCCTTGTGGAGTACGGCTTCCGCCTGCCCGCCGCCCTCGATAACCGCCCCTTGCAGTTTGAGGAGTTCAAGGCTCTCACACCCCAGACCATCTATGTCAGTGCCACGCCCGACGATTATGAAATTGCCGAGAGCCAGGGCGTCATAGTTGACCAGGTCATCCGTCCCACGGGCCTGCTTGACCCGCCCATAGAGGTGCGCGACACCGATTTTCCTGTAGATGACCTCATTGAGGAGATACGTCAGTGCGTAGAAAAGAAGGAGCGCGTCCTCGTCGTCACGCTTACCAAGCGCATGGCGGAGGAGTTTACCGAGCATCTTCTCTCCTACGACATTTCAACGGCGTATATCCATTCCGATGTCGATACGCTTGAGCGCGTAAAAATCCTTGAGGACCTCCGCGCCGGCGTATACGACGTACTGGTGGGTGTCAATCTCCTTCGCGAGGGCCTTGACTTGCCGGAAGTGGCGCTTGTAGCCATTCTTGATGCCGACAAGGAGGGCTTCCTCCGCTCCCGCCGCTCTCTTACCCAGACGGCCGGCCGTGCAGCCCGCAATGTGAACGGCCGCGTCATCATGTACGGCAAGACCATCACCGATTCCATGCGCCTCACCATCGACGAGACCAACCGCCGCCGGCAGAAGCAGCAGGCTTACAACGAGGCCCACGGCATTACGCCCCGCCAGATTCGTCGTACGGCGGCCACGGAACTTGCTTCTCTCGGTCAGAAGCGTGTGGAACAGCGCACGGGCTACACGGCAGCTCAACCTGCCGATGCTTCCGCCCGCCTGGTGGCCGAGCAGATTGCCCACTACAACACGCTCCCCCTTGAAGAGCGCCGCAAGAAACTCGAGTCCGCCATGCGTGCCGCTGCGGAATCTCTTGATTTCATTACCGCCGCACAGTTGCGCGATGAATTATTGAAATTGTAGTTCTTTTTTCTGCATATCTCTTTAAAGGCCGATTTGCTGAGTGAATGAAAAACGCATCCTTTTGTGTCTATATATATAAGGAGGAACTCGATAAAAATGAAATTCTATAGCGTATTGGTTATAGCTGCGCACTGGTGCTATAGAATAAGTCATCTTGATTTTTTTAAGACGTAAATAAGGGTAAATCTATATTTTTTTTGAAAAATCGGAAGTTTTTACATAAATTTGCTTAATAAAACAAAATAAATATGTATCTTTGCACTTGGTTTGTAATGGTACTCCGGTCAAAGCCATAGCAAGAAGATATTGATATGGAATAAACCCTACCGATAAATAGAAAAAAATCAAAGAATCCCCCTTTAATTAACCCATATTATAAAACAATGAAAAGATTAAGAACATTTGCCACATGTGGCTTTGTTGCTGTATTAGCAGCAGTCCTTTCCGTAGTTTCCTGTACGGATGACAATCTCTTTAATGGAGACATCGTAGTGCCCAAAGATGTCGATTTGACTCAGTTGGAACAATACAGTTATGTTGTTCCTCTTGAAATCAAAAGCGATACGGAGTGGGAAATCGATTTTGACTTTGC
Organism: Alloprevotella sp.; assembly: GCA_045639805.1. Classification (GTDB taxonomy): domain Bacteria; phylum Bacteroidota; class Bacteroidia; order Bacteroidales; family Bacteroidaceae; genus Alloprevotella. The sequence continues at coordinate 9,961 of JAZUDS010000068.1, read as the reverse complement.
AGGAGACGGAAAATCCATTTGTTATGCTCTCCCTAAATCTGGTAAGGGAAATGCTACCGTGAAGCTGTGCGTACTTGACAACTGGACAGACGTGCGCCGTGAAGGAACTATGTACATCACTTATCCTAATGACCCTGGAAGGAACAAGGAGATACCATTAGGGCAGAAATGTAATTTGGATCAGCCTGACTTCGGCATTGGCGATATCACGCAAGGAAATCGTATATATGGCGTAGGATATGGCTATAATTATCTTGGAGAATATGCATCTACAAATTCAGTGTCACGTTGCCCGATAATCAAGATAGAAGAGTGTAAGGACAACATAGAGACCGGAGGAGTGGATGCTACAATCAAAATGGACACATATTCTGGCAGCAATGTTGAGGAGCTCATGAATAAATTAAATGCTAAAGCCAATTTCGGTGGAAAATATTTAGGTTTCAAGGGCGAAGTGGGTGCTACATTCGGTACTTCGCATTTTGAAAATACAAGTCATGAATATGCCATTACCTATGTTGAAAAATCAACTCGTCGCATTTATTGTACTCTCGATCGGAATCGCATAATTGATAATATGACGGATGATGCATATAATGCAATTAATGGCCTTCCTGTAGTGGGAAAGCGCGGAACATATCCGACGCAATACCCGAATACTCTTGACGGTATGAAAAAATTGATTTCCGACTATGGAACTCATCTTCTCACAACGTCACTTATGGGCGGCCGTGTAAAATACAGCATGACTGTTGATGTAAGTAAAGTTGAAGGCTGTTATGATTTGAATGCATTTGCCAAGTGCAGCTACGAGGGTGCTTTTGGAAATGCGTCAGGAAGTGTAGCTGATTCATTGCATGCCTCCTATAAAAATAATTCATCGGCATGCAAGATTGAACTTGATGTAAACGGCGGAACTCTTGATGCTGCAGATAAATTGGCCGGAGAAGCAAATAAAGCAAATGCTACTGCTTGGATGAATACTATAAATGATATGAACAATGCTGTTCTTATCGGCTTGGATCCTATAAATGGAATGATTCCTCTCTATGACCTGATTGACATGAATACACCTGGTGCACAGGAAAGATATGAATTCATGAAGGATTACATCTTGGGCCTTGATGGAAGCAATGCATTAGAGGAGGCCACAAGCACTTCGTTGCAACTTTCAATGAATTACGAAAACGGAGTGACCGCACATGTTCAATTGCCTTCCTTCATCAGCAGTAGCAATGTTAAACCGATACAGACGTTAGTGTCAGACGTTTATTCAACAGGTCAGCGATGCGCAAGAGTCTGCGAGGAGTTTATTCCTGTAATCAATGCGAAGGAGAGAGTCAAGGTGGTTTATCCTATAGTATCCAACAAGGTTAAATATAACATGGGTATGTTTGTCGGTGATGCCACTCACAGACCGGCAAAAGTTTGCTGGCAGGGAAACAACTTGAGTGTAGCGGAGTGTAATGACCTGCCTATAGGTGAAATGAAAGACTTCTATATCAGAGGAAGTCATATTTCTGGAAAATGTTACGGAGAAAGTGTTAATACTACCAACGAGGGCGTGTATATGTCTGGAGCACGCTCCACTGCCAGTGATACAGGCGGGAATGGCAACTATACCGCATATACGGTAAATTCAAATTATCCGTTGGTTAAGATCTTTGATAAAATTTGGACCCGTGAGGATTATCAGGGAGTTGTCTCAAGTACAGGACAAGCCTATGAGTACATCGCTCTGTGGGTATTTACTTCTCCTTGGGTTGTAAATGCCAAGTCCGGCAATAAGATTTATTACGGGCGAGACATTATGGCTAACACTAAATTTGCTCCAAGCGGTTGGAAACTTCCCTCTTCCAGCGACTATAGGACTATTTCTGAAACATTGACGAAGCAGGGCTTTTCATCACCGGGCCGTGAATTTATTGAAGACGGTCATCTCGGATTCTGTGCTTTTATGGACGGATTTGTTAAACGTGTCATATCAAAAGACGAGGTTAATGAAGAAGGAGCACATGCTTATTATTGGACATCCGATGGACAAGTAGCTCTGTTCGGTTCTGAGGGAGGCTTTGATATTTTAACTCCCGCTGGGTCTAATCCCCAGTATTTCCAAATGCGAATGGTTGCTGAATAATACCAATAAACGAGGGCGTGTCAGAAGTGGCGCGCCTTCGTTTTGTTGACGCCTGTGTATGTTTTTTGACATAAATCGGACATTAGCCGAATAAATAGATTTGATCTTTGAATAAAGTTTTCAAATAAAATTAATAACAGCAACATACACCGCCCCGAAGCCCGGTAAAAAGGGACTTCGGGGTTTGTTTTGTAATTCCAGCCCGGTTATCGACCGCCTCTTCGAGGCTGTAGTGCCTTCCAGGCACACTCAGCGAAACTTGAATAGTTCTTGCTAAATCGGCATGTACCCCTTAAGGTGGATTTATTTTGTAAAAAGGAGCCGTTCTCTTTTTGTCAAAATATTTTCACCTTTTTCCCTCAAAAACAGGCCGTAGTTTCAAAAATATTTTTTCCGTTTACTTCTGCGCGATTCTCAGAGAAGTTCCTATATTACTGATTCTCTTACGTTTAACACAAGTGTGAATAAAAACGCCTCCCTAAAACCATCTCCACACCCCCCTTATATCCGTATTTCCAATCGCATTTTTGTCCCAATTTGCAGCACTCCCCCCTCGGGGGAGCGGGGAGGGGGTCTGTCCTAAAGCCCTTTTAATTGAAACTATCGCCCTTTTAATTGAAACCATCGCCCTTTTAGTTGAAACTATCGCCCTTTCAGTTTTTCCTATGTCCCTTTTAGTTTTTGCTAAAATAGGGTGTCGGGCAAAATAAGTGGAAATTAGGAAAAACGGAATGATTTTTTGGAAAAAATTGGACTGATTTCAATTTTATGGAAACGGGCGTTTTGGGGCTAAATGCGGGTTTAGGTGGTCGCGAGCCTCGAAAACGGCCAAAAATCTATGCAAAAAATAAATCTGGCTTTTCTATATTTTCAGTGAACGGTAAAAAAAGTGCCCCCCGCATTTACATACCGTGCGAAACATGAGAGGAGCTCTCGCTCTAAATGCGGGATAAACTTTATCATTTTATTGCTGGCTGGTAAACAAGAATGAAATGTACTAACGGAAAGGCGACAAATATGACCTTCTACTGCGTGGGAAAAAAGAAAAGCCCCATTGTTAAAGCTTCGGTATAGAAGCAATAAACAATGAGGCTGATATTGTGCGAAATAAACTTTGCTAAAAGCAGGCGGGGCGTGCTCTTATTTCTTGCTCTTGGCGTTGTCTTTCTTGTCGGGGTCTTCCAGCTCTACGAGGAAGAGTTTCTTGATGCCGCTCTTGGTGAGGGCACGGATTTCAAGGACGCGGTCGGTGGAGAGATTGGCGGCCTTGACGGCGGCATTGAAGTCATCGATGGTGCGCATCTCCTTGCCGTTGACCTTCTGTATGATGTGGTCCTTTTCAAGACCGGCTTGCTTCATCTTGCCGGGGGTGAGGGTGCGGACAACGAGGCCGTAGGTGAGGGCGAGTTCCTTCTTCTCCTGCTCGGTGAGGGGGCGGAGGGAAGCGCCGAGGCCTTCTTCGTCGATGATTTCCAGCTTGGAAGCCTTACCCTGCTCGTTGAGGAGAGTAATGACGGCGGTGTGCTTCTTCTTGTTGCGGAGGTAGGTGACGTTCACCTTGTCGCCGGGCTGCTTGACGGCGATGATTTCCTGCAGGTCGCCGCTCTTGACGATTTCCTTGCCGTCGATGCTGATGATGACGTCGCCCTTTTCGAGGCCGGCCTCTTCGGCAGCGCCGTCGGCTACGACTTCTTCGATGTAGGCGCCGGTGACGGTGCCGAGATCTACCTCTTTGTCCTTGTTGTGCTGCTCATCGATGTAGGCGCTGACGTCGCGATACTGGATACCCAGCTTGGCGCGCTGCACCATGCCGAATTCCTTGAGGTCGGCCACCACCTTGTTCATCATGGAGGAGGGGATGGCAAAGCCATAGCCGGTGAAGGAGCCCGTCTGGCTGTAGAGCATGGCGTTGATGCCTACGAGGGCGCCGTCGGCATTGACGAGGGCACCGCCGGAGTTGCCGGGATTGATGGCGGCATCGGTCTGGATGAAACTTTCAATGCTGTTCTGGCGTGCACCGAGGGAGCGGGCCTTGGCGCTGACGATGCCGGCGGTGACGGTGGAGGTAAGGCCGTAGGGGTTGCCGATGGCCAGCACCCATTCGCCTACCTTAAGGGCATTGCTGTCGGCCACGCGGATGGCGGGCAGTCCTTTTTCCTCCACCTTGATGAGGGCGAGGTCGGTGCTCTTGTCGGTGCCGATGATGCGGGCGGCGAACTCGCGGTTGTCGTTGAGCTTCACCTGTATCTCGTCGGCGCCTTCCACAACGTGGTTGTTGGTGACGATGTAGCCGTCTTCGGAGAGGATGACGCCGGAGCCGGAACCTTGCTTCTTAGGTGTCTCCACCTGGCGCTGGCGCTTGCCGTTGTTGCCCTGTCCGCGGCCGAAGAAGTCGCCGAAGGGATCGCCGAAGAACTCCTCGAAGGGGTCAAAATACTCCACGGTCTGCGTCTTGCTGTTGACCGTGACCTTAATGTAAACTACAGAGTTGAGTGCCTGGTCGGCCGCATGGGTCAGGTCCACGCGCTCAATAGCCATACTTGCCAAAGAAATGGCAAAGGCGGCGATGGTAAGGAAGATTTTGTGCTTCATATATTATATATAATGTGTAATTGGCGATGAAATGATGAGTCGCTGAGTATGTGAATTGCTAAATCGACCGCGAAATTACAAAATCGTGGCGACACGTGAGCATAATGTTCGCAAAAAAGATGAGGTTTTTTATTTTTTTTAAGCGTTTCCGAGCATAAAAGTTGGCAAAATGCGATTTTATGAAAAAAAAGATGCAAAAATGCTATGTGGGGTTAAAATTATTTGTAACTTTGCCCTGCGAAAGTAATTTAACCATTTAATAAAAATATCATTATGAAGGTCTATTCCTCAAGAGAAATCAAGAACATTGCCCTCTTGGGCAGTGACGGGTCAGGTAAGACTACCCTGACCGAAACTCTGCTTTTCCATGCAGGCCAAATCACCCGCCGCGGTCGCGTTACTCAGAAAAACACCGTAAGTGACTACTATCCTGTAGAGCAAGAGTATGGCTACAGCGTGTTCAGCACCCCGTTTCATGTAGAATGGAAGGGCAAGAAGCTCAACATCATCGACTGCCCGGGCAGTGATGACTTCGTAGGTGCCGCTATGAGCGCACTCGGCGTGACCGACACCGCCGTGCTCCTTATCAATGGTGCCGTTGGCCCCGAAGTGGCCACGCAGAACCATTTCCGCTATGCCGAGAAACTCCGCAAGCCCGTCATCTTCCTCGTAAACCAGCTTGATGCAGAACAGTGCGACTACGATCAGGTGCTGGAGAAGATTCAGAGCATTTATGGTGCCAAGGCTGTGCCCGTGCAGTATCCCGTGTCCACCGGCCCCGACTTCCACGAAATCATCGACGTTATCCTGATGAAGAAACTCGTGTGGGACGCTGAGGGAGGTGACTACAAGGCTGAGGATATCCCCGCCGACCAGCTCGACCGTGCCACGGAAATGAACCGCGTCCTCGTAGAGGCTGCCGCTGAAAACGACGAGAGCCTGATGGAGAAGTTCTTCGAGACGGAATCTCTCACCGAAGATGAAATGCGCGAAGGTCTCCGCAAGGGTATGGTGACGCGCAGCGTCTTCCCCGTGTTCTGCGTTTGCGCAGGTAAGAACATGGGCGTAGGCCGCCTGATGGAGTTCCTCGGCAACGTCGTGCCCTTCGTGGACGAAATGCCCGCCGAACACAACACCCGCGGTGAGGAAGTAGCCCTCGATCCCGCAGGCCCCACCTCCATCTATTTCTATAAGACCGGCATCGAGCCCCACATCGGTGAAGTGCAGTACTTCAAGGTGATGAGCGGCACCGTGCACGAAGGCGACGACCTCGCCAACGCCGACCGTGGCTCCAAGGAACGCCTCGGCCAGATTTTCGTTTGCTCCGGTTCCATGCGCGAAAAAGTGGACCAGCTCGTGGCTGGCGACCTCGGCTGTACCGTAAAACTGAAGGACGTGCGCACCGGCAATACCCTCAACAACAAGGAGTGCGAGCACAAGTTCAACTTCATCCGGTATCCCAACTCTAAGTACATCCGTGCCATCAAGGCCGTCAACGAGGCCGAGACCGAGAAGATGATGGCCGCCCTCAATCGCATGCGTCAGGAAGACCCCACGTGGGTGGTTGAGCAGAGCCGCGAACTCCGCCAGATTCTCGTACACGGACAGGGTGAGTTCCACCTCCGCACACTGAAGTGGCGCCTGGAGAACATCGATAAGATTCAGATTACCTTCGAAGAACAGCGCATCCCCTACCGCGAGACCATCACGAAGTCCGCTCGCGCCGACTACCGTCACAAGAAGCAGTCCGGCGGTTCCGGCCAGTTCGGTGAAGTGCACCTCATCGTAGAGCCCTACAGCGAAGGCATGGAAGATCCCGTCGTTTACAACTTCGGCGGCCAGGAAATCCGCGTCAACATGAAGGGTAAGGAAGAAATACCCCTGGAGTGGGGCGGCAAGCTCGTCTTTATCAACAGCGTAGTAGGCGGTGCCATCGATGCCCGTTTCATGCCCGCCATCCTCAAGGGCGTTATGTCCCGTCTGGAGCAAGGCCCGCTCACCGGCAGCTATGCCCGCGACGTACGCGTCGTTGTTTACGATGGTAAGATGCACCCCGTTGCTTCCAACGAACTCTCCTTCATGCTCGCTGGCCGTAACGCCTTCAGCCAGGCCTTCCGCGAGGCCGGTCCCAAGGTGCTCGAGCCTATTTACGACGTAGAAGTATTCGTGCCCTCCGACAAGATGGGTGACGTGATGAGCGACATCCAGGGCCGCCGCGGCATGGTGCTCGGCATGAGCTCCGAGAATGGCTACGAAAAGCTGCAGGCTAAGGTGCCTCTGAAGGAAATGGCTTCCTACAGCACCACGCTGAGCTCCCTCACCGGTGGCCGCGCCAGCTTCGTTATGCAGTTCGCCTCCTACGAACTCGTGCCTGCCGACATCCAGCAGAAACTCATCGCAGAGAACCAACAGAAGGACGACGAGTAATTCGTCACCCTCTTTATTTCGGACAAGACGACTTGTCCTTTGTGCAGCACTCATCCCCTTTTGGATGGGTGCTGCTTCTTATTTGTGCGGAAAGGCCATGTCTGTACTGTCCGCGTCGTGAACAAGAACGCACACACAGAACTGGCCGACAGGAAGGAAGTAAGTAAAATAATAATCCCCCTTCTCCTTATTTATATATACACGCGCGCGAAATACATTTTCTGCCGCATTTGCTACATTGCTACATCCCCGCTCCTAAGGCAGACATGAACTTTATATGCGCTGTTTTTATCGCGCGTGCCCCGAAGAAATATCACGACATGCCCTTGGCAGTTTTTTGCCACCCTATTGGCAGAAAACTGCCGTCGGCTTGCAAAAAACTGCCGTCGGCTTGCAAAAAGTACCAAGGGGGTGCGCAAGAGGAGTGAGAGCCAGAAATCTTCTTTTTTTATGCGAGAACAAAGGTGGTGGCTCCGTCGGTGTGCTTTTCTTGTCAACTGGAGTTGGCAGAAGTGTCTCGTTGGGAGGCCGGGGTGGGGGATTTGTTGAAAATAGTAGGTAAAAAGTTTGGTGGTTTGAAAAGAAAGCCGTACTTTTGCACTCGCAATTCAGCGGAATTGCCTAAAGCGAATGCGGAAATAGCTCAGTTGGTAGAGCACGACCTTGCCAAGGTCGGGGTCGCGAGTTCGAGTCTCGTTTTCCGCTCTTACATATTGAAATTAGCAAGAACAGTGCGAAAGTTTCCCTCAATGCCCAAGTGGCGGAATTGGTAGACGCGCACGTTTCAGGTGCGTGTGCCGCGAGGCGTGCAGGTTCGAGTCCTGTTTTGGGCACCTAAATAAAAGAAGCCTTCGGCTGCTCTTGTACACCATAAAGTAAAATGGAGAGGTGGCGGAATTGGTAGACGCGCTACTTTGAGGGGGTAGTGTCAATTACGACGTGGGAGTTCGAGTCTCCTCCTCTTCACTTACTTGCGGAGCACCAAAGTGGTCCGCATCCCGCGGAAATAGCTCAGTTGGTAGAGCACGACCTTGCCAAGGTCGGGGTCGCGAGTTCGAGTCTCGTTTTCCGCTCACAAACAGGAGCCTCAAGCCCTTTGGCCTGAGGCTCCCTTTTTTTAGCCCCCCTAAATCCCCCCTTTGGGGGGACTTGCAGTCAGCGTCAGACCCACGCTGGGGCACTCCCCCAAAGGGGGAGCGGGGAGGGGGCTCTGTTTCTTCATTGTTTACTGTTCACTTTTTATCCTATGAATCTTTATATCAGATATTTTGATGACGAGACGCTGTGCCACGACATGAGCGAGGTGCAGGATTTCCTGGAAGGTCTCGGCGAAATCAACGTGACGCCTAAGATGCTAGACGACATTGCGGACTATGTGGGTAGTGCCGTGACGTATCCGAAGCGTATGAAGACCAACGCGCGTAATTTCTTTATTATGATTAAGACGCCGCTCGACACGCTGGCGGAGTTCCACGCCAACGGTAAGAACGCCAACGGCGATGCTCCGCAGGCGGGCGTGAGCGAATCGAAGTACGACGAGATGCGCGAGGGCTGGTACCGTTGCGAAAAGAAATTTAAGCGTATGGTGTGCATGGAAGGCGAAAATAATAAGATGAGTTACGTGGACTCCTCCATAGAGGTGCTCATATATGCCAACACACCCCGCGAGTGTCATATGAAAGTGGTGGACTACCTCCGCAGTCGCCCCGACATTGACCACCGCAGTCAGTATCCCGCTCTGAAGGATGCCAACTTTACGTATGAATATAAGGGCACGACGCTGTCTTGAAAATTTGCTAATTCTCTCATTTGCTAATTCTCTAATAAAACATATAATATGGAAACAATTAAAGTGCTTATCCTCGGTTCCGGCCCTGCCGGCTACACCGCAGGTATCTATGCCGGTCGTGCCGGTCTCGCCCCCGTAGTCTATGAAGGCCTCCAGCCCGGCGGCCAGCTCACCACCACCACAGAGATAGAAAACTTCCCCGGCTATCCCGAAGGCGTGGATGCCAACGAGATGATGGACCAGTTCCGCCAGCAGGCCGAGCGCTTTGGCACCGAGGTGCGCAGCGCCATCTGCACGAAGGCCGACCTCTCCCAGCGCCCCTTCCATCTCACCTTCGACGACGGCTCCGAAGTGTTCGCCGAGACCCTTATCATCGCCACGGGTGCCAGCGCCAAGTACCTCGGCCTCTCCGACGAGGAGAAATACCGCGGCATGGGTGTCAGCGCCTGCGCCACCTGCGACGGCTTCTTCTATCGCAAGAAGGTCGTGGCCGTAGTGGGCGGTGGCGACACGGCCTGCGAGGAGGCTTCCTATTTGGCCGGTCTCGCCTCCAAGGTCTATATGATTGTGCGCCGCGACCAACTGCGTGCCTCCGAGGTGATGCAGAAGCGCGTGATGGAGAATCCCAAGATTGAAATCCTCTGGAACACCAACACGCTCGGCCTCTTCGGCGAGGACGGCGTTGAAGGTGCCCACCTCGTTCGCCACGCCGGCAAGCCCGAAGAAGAGAAGTACGACATCCAGATTGACGGCTTCTTCCTCGCCATCGGCCATCGCCCCAACAGCATGCTCTTCGCCGACTACCTCGACCTCGATCCCACCGGCTACATCATCACCGAGGGCCAGACGCCCTGTACCAAGGTGCCCGGCGTATTCGCCGCCGGCGACGTGGCTGACCCCCACTACCGCCAGGCTATCACTGCCGCCGCCAGCGGCTGCAAGGCTGCCATTGAGGCGAAGAAGTTTTTGGAGGAATAAATGCCCCCTTTCGTCTGCGGCACCCGCCCCAGACACCT